>CALHVX010000190.1 GCA_938036875.1 uncultured Pseudomonadales bacterium | reverse complement strand
TTGTCCTGCACCGGAATGAATAAGGGGCTCTATATCGTGCTCTTCGATGGCACCCAACAGATCTCCAACCAACACATCTTGCAGCGGCATCTTGAGCGGCGCCGGGGCATTTTCTGCCTCCCACTCGCTGCTCCAATGGGTCCGCACCTGGCGAAAGGTTTTGCCGGACTCGGATCGGGTGATGACTGTATCTGCACTGCCGGCCGCTTTCAGCTTTTCAATATTGACCGGATGCATGTGGCTGGTGTGCTCGTGGGTCAACAGCCAGGCAGTACCCAACCAAACCCCTTCAGCGCCCATGGCTAACGCCGCCGCGACATGTCGACCCGTGGCCACACCACCCGCCACTAGCACCGGAATATCTCCGGCCGCATCCACAATCTGTGGGACCAATGAGTAAGTGCCAATGGGTCCCGTGTGAGCGCCAGCGTCGTAACCCTGGGCCACAATGATCTCGACGCCAGCGGCTCGCACCTTAGGTACGTGGTGCGGGCTGCCGATCAAGGCCAAGGTGAGCATACCCCGAGCCTTGGCTTCGCGGATGACCTCAGCCGGCGCGCCGATACCGCAGGCGAACATGTTGACGTCAGAATCTAGCACCGCTTGGATTTGGGCTTGCTCAATCTCAGCCGAGCGAATAAACCGGGTGCGCATGCCGGGCTCGGTAGCCGCGGGCACTTTGTACTTCTCGATCAGTTGCGCTACAAAGGCTTTGTGCGCTTCGGGCAGTTGGGCTTCAATCTCTTCTCGCGAGTTTTCTGGTGGCATGCCGGGCGGCAGGACCAGATCAACCCCAAAAGGGCGATCACCCACTAGGCGCCGAATCTCGGCTAGCTCTTCACGAATTTCATCTGGAAAGCGGCGGGTAGCCCCATAGACCCCATAACCGCCGGCCAGACAAATAGCGGCAACCACCTCAACACTGTGGGCAAAACCAAAGACCGGGTGGTCGATACCGCAGCGTTGGCTCAGTGGTGTGGTGAGTCTGGGCATAGGTAATCTAGCTGGCTGAGAATCGGTGGCTGCTAGTTGGCAGGATCCGGCATCGCGTTGGTGATGCTGTCAAACACCTCAAAGGCATTGTAGCGATTGAACATAGGATGCTTGTGAGCCGCATCAAAGAAAAAGCTTACAACCGTTTGATTTGTATACGGTTTGTCTTTGGACCATTGCTGCCAAAGCCGTACCAAAGCGGTCTCTTCACGTCGCGTCATACTTCCCCCAGTCTTACTTCTGGACAAACCAAGCGGGTTTTAGCCCGACTTGGCTCAGCTGCTGGGCCTGGTTCTTTGCACCTTTGTGGATCAGGCATCTTTGCGAACCAAACCACCCTGTAACGGTTTGTCTGAATCTTGTGAACTAGAGCTTACCAAGTTCCGGCCGCCAGGCCAAAGGCTATCTAGACTCAAATAAGATCAAGTTTATTAGGGATTTAGAGCAGTGCTTTACCTTCGTTTCTGGACATCGCTCCGCCAACGCGAACGGGCATTCTGGGCGCTTGCCAGCTGTGTTGGCAGCCTGCTAACGCCCAACCAAGCCCTAGCCTGCGACTTACCCCCAGCCGACTCAGACGCCATCACCGTGGAAGCCTTTCCCTTTGGACACGCGCAGCTGGAGCAGCTAAAGCGCGACCGGGTTATCTATATCGATAGCCCCAACGGCGAGTTACGCGTGGCCTTAGTGGCGGCGCACAACCACAACACCGGTGAGCGCCTGGACGTTAGTGTGGATGGTTTGCCCGGCACCATCACCCGCTCAGGGCCTGGGTTCTTCGCCTCTCTGCCCAGCCGCTACGGCTCGCTGCGCCTAGAGAACAACGGCAACAGCACCCGGCTGATCAACGAGCAGGCGCTGGAGCAACGTAACCTACCCCAGCTCAAGGATTACCGAACGCCGGTTGTTCAGTAGCCACGAACCACTTCAACCAAACTCAACCCACAGCAACAAGAAGTCGCTTCAAATGTTCAATGCCACCTTAACCAGGCAACACCAATGGATCACCGCTCGCGCCCCTCGTTTGCTTGGGTTAGCGAGCCTAGCGCTGCTGCTCAGCGGTTGCGGCGGTGGCGGTGGTGGCGGCTCTGCGGATGCCGACCCGAGCACGGCTGCCACCCCAACCAGCACGCCAACTACCACCCAAACCACCACAACACCAAGTGCAACACCGGGCACATCACCCAGCTCGAGCCCAACCACTACGGCGTCGAGCAACCCCGGCACAAACCCGCTGAGCACGGGTCTCGACCCATCCACCACCGAGATCAAGCTCCTGGTGCTGAAGAGCTCGGGAGTGTCTACCTTGTACGCGGATCCGGAACTGCGCATCACGCACTTGGTTAACTTCAGCAACCGGGTACTCACCGACAGCGGCGTGAACCTAGCACTCACCGTGGCGCAGATTGAGGATGTGGCTTACCCAGATGGGCTAGATATCGAAACCGCACTCAACGATCTCACCAGCGGCACGCACCTCACCCTAGTCAACGTGGCCAGCATGCGCGAAGCGGCTGAAGCAGACCTTGTGGTCTTTATGCGCCCATACGCTAATGACGGACGGTGCGGCATCGCTTGGATCGGCGGTTATTTAAGCAACGGCGATCTCAGCAACTCCGGCGACTTCGGCTACTCGGTGGTCTCACCCAACTGCTCGGACTACACCTTATTGCACGAGCTGGGGCACAACCTCGGGCTGGGGCACTCACGTGAAGAAGGGGATTCTGCCGGCAGCTTCGACTATGGCCGTGGTTACGGGGTAGACGGCGGCTTTGCCACGGTGATGGCCGACCCCTCTCATTACGCCGCAACCCGGGTACCGCGACTCAGCTCTCCACTAACCGATTGTTTGGGCGCACCCTGCGGTGTGAGCCACAGCGACCCGACCCAAGGCGCGGATGCGGTGCGGGCAGTGCAACAAACCATGGATCAAGTGGCCGCGTACCAACCTTAACGCGCCACCTTAAGCGCTGCGATCACCTGGGTTGAGCTCAACAACCTCAGCCACCGCACGAAAGCCGCCCAGTTGCGATTCAATATCGGAGCCTTCAACCAACCCACCCACAAAGGACTTGATGGCGTTGTAGTCGTAAGCATCACAGGCTTGCTCTAGCGTATTGAGCGCACCACGCAGTTCAGACCAAGGGACGTAACCCTCTTCTGCTCGCATGATCTTGCGGTGATCGGTACCACTGACCGCATCACCCACCAACAGCTCTTCATGCAGCTTTTCACCGGGCTTCAAACCGGTAATCTCAATGGCAATGCTACCGCCCTCACCACCTTCGTTAAGCTCGTCTGTGGCAATGGTGCGGCCTTTCAGACGAATCATGCGTCGTGCTAGATCCATAATGCGAATGGGTTGCCCCATATCCAGCAAGAACACATCACCACCTTCTGCCATGCTCGCCGCTTGCAACACCAACTGGGCCGCTTCAGGGATGGTCATAAAGTAGCGCGTGACCTCTGGGTGGGTCACCGTGACCGGTCCACCGCGTTCGATCTGATCTAAAAACAGCGGAACCACGGAGCCGGAGGAGCCCAATACATTGCCAAAGCGCACCATGGAAAAGCGTGTAACATCGTTGGTGCCCTGCAAGGCCTGCAAGATCATCTCGGCGAGACGCTTGGAAGCCCCCATCACGCTAGTGGTGCGTACGGCCTTGTCGGTAGAAATCAAAATAAAGTCACGCACACCACAATCTAACGCCGCTTGCGCAGCATGCAGGGTACCAAAGGTATTGTTCTTTAAGCCTTCGATAGGATTACGTTCCACCAAGTCAACGTGCTTGTAGGCAGCGGCGTGGTACACCGTATCAATGTTGTACTTACTTAAAGTGCGACGCATAAAGGTTAGGTTAGTCACCGAACCCAAAGCACTGGTAATGACCGTGGCAAGCTTCTCTTGCTTCACCAACTGCTCAAGCTCACCTAATATTTGGAATAGACCGTATTCCGACTGGTCCAAGATCACCAGCTCGCTTGGCTGCTGGCCGACAATTTGTCGGCACAACTCGCTACCTATAGAACCACCGGCACCGGTGACCAACACGGCGCGGTTAGCCACTGAGCCACGCAGCAAATGCGGCAACGGCTCTACCTGATCTCGACCTAGCAAATCTTCTATCGCCACATCACGCAAGTTGTGCAACGCCGCGCGGCCTGCGGTGAGATCCGCCACGTCAGGAATCAAGCGCACACCCACGTCTAAGGGCTCTAAAAACTCGATGATCTGGCGACGCTCATCCGGGCTTGAGTTCACGGCGACAAACACTTGGCTTACGTTTTGCTCACGCAGCACCTTGGGCAACTTGCGGCGCGAGTAAACATACAAGCCATTGATCAGCCGTTTTTGCGCGGCGCGATCATCGTCGACAAAAGCCACGGGCACATAAGTACCCTGCTGCTGCAGCCAACTCGCAAGCTCTGCCCCTTTGCGCCCGGCCCCATAGATCAGGACCGCTTCACGCGGCGACAATCGGGCTTCGAGCCACTGGAAGTAAGCGCGAATGGCGAAACGGGTACCACCGATATACAGCAGTGACAACATCCAGAAGATAACGGGCACGGAACGTGGAAAGCCGCGCAAAGGCACCATGTAAGCCACGGCAGCAATAGCAATGGCAGCAATGGTGGCACCTTTGACAACCGCCCACAGCGCATGGTTGCCCATGTGGCGCACCACTTGACGATAGAGGCCTAAGCCGGCAAACACCGGGATGCATATCAAGGCACTAACCACAAAGGCTGGCCAGAACTGGCTGACCTCGGGGTTCCACTCACCCAAGCGCAAGGCGATGGCCGTCCATAACGCAACGGGCAGAACAATGATGTCTGCGCCAGCGGCAATTACCTGCTTTTTACGACGCGACAACTGGTCCATCGCACCTACTAAGCTTTCTGTCATGCTCACGCCCAGTTACTCTGTGCCATTCGAATCCTTTCAGCAGGCTCCCTGCTTGGATAGACCGCCCCTTTTGCAGACAGCCCATTATTAGGTTAGTTCGCATCCGATTACTGTCAGCTCAACAGCGACCAAAAGATGCCTTATTTAGCGTTGCTCGTCGTGCCCCAACTCAGGCTGCAGTTGGCCTGCCCGGGTGCGCCAACACGCATATAGTAGAGGTATGAGCGCAAATGTCAGCAATAATCCTGCATAGTCTGGCCTTTCTTTGCTCAACCAAGCCAGGGGCAACAACCAAAACACGCCAAAGGCCCAAAAAGACAGGGTCACCCAGCGATGGCTGTGCTGGTCGGTGAGCCGCTGATACAGATGGCTACGATGGGCTTGAGTAAAACGCTGCCTAGTCAGGATTCTGACACAAAGCGTGTAGGAGGCGTCAAACCAAAACCCCGCCAACAGTATCAAACTAGCGATGAGCGGCAGCACCCCGGTAAGCGCCATCTGCGCAACCAACACCCCAATGAGCAGGCCTAAAAAGCTACTCCCAACATCCCCCATAAAAATGCGAGCGGGCGGCCAGTTGTAGACTAAAAAACCAATGCTCGACCCCACCAATAAATGCAGCACTGCGCCGCTCCAACCCGCGCCACCTGACGTGATAAGCAAGCTACCCAAGGCAAAAAGTAAACACTGGCTACCTGCGTAACCGTCGATCCCGTCCATAAAGTTGAACAGATTTAGATGCCAAGCCATGGCCAGCCCAAACAACAGCAACCACCACCAACTCAGCGGCTCACCCTGCAACGGGCTCAAGCTAAGTAACGCCAGCGCCACCGAGACCAGATGAATAGGCAGGCGCACTTTGGGGCTGAGCTCGGCTAAGTCATCCCAAAGGCTAACCGCGGCCACCAGCGCACAACCGCAGGCTAGGCCCAACAGGTTGCCGTAGCCAACGGCAGCCAGATAACCCAGCAACACCAACACCGGCAACACAAAGGCCAACCCGCCAATGCTCGGGGTCGGATGCTCATGGGAGCTACGTTCATTGGCGTGTGCATAGATCTGCCAGCTGTGCGCCGCTTTAAGTACCAGCAGCTCACCAACGCCGGTGACAAAAAAACCAACCAACAGCAGCGTTATCCCTTCGTCAAGTACCACTGCACTGTGCCCTCTAGCTGTTGCTCAACGGAAAACGGTGGCTGCCAAGCCAGCCGCGCGCAAGACTGGGTGATATCCACCCGCAAGGGTTGCAGCAGGCGTTCTACCTGAGCGCGCCGGCCGGTGATTTGACCCAAGCCCAGCAACAACGCATCCGGAACCGCAAACAAACGGCTGGGTCGCTGCATGAGCGCTGCGCAAGACCGCAGCAACCGCGCCACACTTTGATCATCCCCGTCACTCAGGTGATAGGTGCCGGTGGGTGCGTCCAAACAGCGGTGCAAAAAACTCACTAAGTTATCTATACCCACCATGCTTCGCAGCGCCTTAGCACCAGCCAACGGCAAGGGGATTCCACGCCCTGCCCAGTGCATTAGCTGGAAAAAATTTGCCCCAACGCCGGGGCCGTAAACCAGGGGTGGACGCACAACGATCAAGCGGGTGGCTTTGCTTGTTAGCAAACGCTCGTTTAACAACCGTTCCCCCGCCGCTTTGCTTCGCGCATAGGCATCTTCGGGCTGGGGTACATGATCCACCTGCAACGGCTCGCTGGCGCGCTCAGCAATCGCTTTGATACTACTGAGCCAGATAAAACGCTGCACGCCCGCTTGCTGGCAGGCGGCAAATAATCGATCCGTGCCTACAGCATTCACTTGGTGCAATTGCTGTTGCTCGGCGGCCGCCACTTGCCCATGCGCCATACCCGCTAGGTGAATCACTGCGGTAATCTGCGCTGCTGAAAGCTGATGAGCAATATTACTCGCCTGCCACGCCAAACCGGTGACTATGGAAACGCCCTGCGCTTGCAGTGCGGGCACTAGATGCTGGCCGATAAAACCACTGGCACCAGAGACAAAGACCTTAAGTGGTCGACCACTGGATAACGCTGACGTCGATTCAGCGTCGGACAGGCTGTCGTCTAATTCATCCACCGTCGCTCACCCTAAGACAAATCGCTCAGCAGCTGCCGATACAACAAGAAGGTGTGGCGTACCACATCTTCAATAGAAAACACCGCTTCCGCACGTTCGCGAGCGGCCAAGCCATAGCGTCGCCGAGTTTTCGCATCTTGACCCAAGATTGCCATGGCCTCTGCCAACTGCTCTGCGTCACGCGCCGGCACCAGCAATCCGTTGACATGCGGGCGCACTACTTCTCGACACCCGGGAACCGAGGTGGCAATCATGGGCCGCCCGACTGCAGAGGCTTCCAGCAAACTCTTGGGCAAACCTTCGCGATACGATGGCAACACCACCACGTGGCATTTTGCCAGGCAATCGGCCACGTCATCCCGACGTCCAAGCCATTCAATAATTTGCGCGTCGTGCCATTCCAATAGCTCTAAGCGCCCCAAGCTGCTGGGGTTACCTTCATCTATGTCACCAACCAACTGGAACCGCCAATCTGGAAAACGTTCGCGCAATTGTTGGGCAGCGGCAACAAACTCACGCACGCCCTTGTGTTGGAGCATCCGCCCAACCAACAAGAACACCACCGGCTCTGGTGGCTCAGGCACGGGCTCAAAGTCGTTTAGATCCACACCCGAACCACGGATGAGTACCGCCTGGCTTCGATCGACAATGGCATGATCAATAAAGCCGCGCATATCTTCCGAGTTTTGAAAAATAACTCGCATGTTGTCGTGGGACAAAGCAACCCGATACAGCAGGTTTACCACCGAGCGCCGCAACGCCGACCACAAACCTCGGCGGGTAAACACAAAACCCATACCCGGCACCGCATTAACCACCGCATGCACTTTGCCCCGGCGGGCGGCTGTGGTGCCGTAAATCACCGGCTTAATGGTGACATGATGAACCACGTCGGGCTGCTGCTGCGCATATAGACGGCGTAAGGCTAAGTAGGTGCGCATCTCTTCCAACGGATTAAAGCCACTGCGCGAAAGCGGAATGGTTTGAAACTCAAAGCCCAGTTCGGTCAGCACCTCTTCGCCGGATTGCGCCGCGCAGGCCACCAACACCTCCATGCCTTGGGCGGCCGCCTCTTCTAGCAATGCTCGACGATGCGACAACAAAAACTGCGCCTCGTTGACAACAAAGATTATTTTTTTGGCTGCTGGCATTAGGCTGCTATCAACTCTAGCTCGTTAGCAGCGGTCGCTTGGTAAAGCTGTTGGTAAGCAGCCGCTACCGCAGCCGCATCAAATTGCACTAACACTTGCTGGCGGCTGGCTTGTGCAAGTGCACGGCGCAGCCCTGGGTCTTGCAACAAAGGCAACGCTGCTTCGGCCAACCGGTTACCTAAGGCTTGAATGCTACTGACCTGGGTATCTGGCGCACCGGCAACACACTGCTGGGGGGCCAATACATCAGCAGCCGAACCCACTTGGGTTGCAACGCAAGCACAGCCGCAGGCCGCGGCTTCGAGCAACACATTGGAGTTTGCCTCGCTCAAACTTGGGCTGATCAAAAGATCCAGCGCGTTATATAACGCCGCCGGTTGCGTAACCGAGCCAAGTAACTGGGTGACTGAGGTTAAGCCAAGCGCCGCCAGTTGTGCTTGCAACGGCGCGTTGTTGGCATCTAACTCTTGGCCGGCAAGCACAAAGCGGGCATTGGGAAGCTGGGCGTGGAGCCGTTGGGCCGTTGCCAGAAAGCCCGGCAGGTTTTTCAGCTTGTGCAGCCGGCCGACAAAACCAATGAGCAGCGTATCCTCTGCTAGAGCCATAGCGCGGCGTTGTTGCTCACGTAATGACGTATCTGGGTAAAAGCGGTCGTTGGAAACAAAATTACCCAGCAGCCGACTAGGATAGCGGGCATAACCTAAGTCGGCGTGGGCTTGTTGACTGCTACGGGCGTTGTAGATGACCAAGCTAGGGGCAAAGGGTCGCTGTGCCAACAAACGGACAAGCAAACGTAGCTGAGGACGCTCCGAATCCCAGGCATGCAAACTGTGTCGCACCGACCAAAGGACCGGCACCAAGTTTTGGGGCTGTGCCCACCAACGGGGCAACACGCGCTTTGGTTGCAACAGCGCACCCGCGACACTCGCTAGTAAATTGCCTTTGTACAGCCAACCTTGAACAATGTCAGGACGAAAGTCTTTGAGCGTGCGCCGCAAAGCCAGCAAACCCCGGACGGGCCGCCGGTTTAAGTTAAGCGAGGTCACCGAAACGCCCAAGGCTTGTAACGAAGCGAGCAAAGGACCACCAGCACCAAGATCGATCACTTGATGTTCGAACCCCTCAGCACAAGCCTCCAACAGGCGGACCAAATTGACTTCCGCACCACCCATGCCCAGGCCCGGAACCACATGCACAATGCGCAACGCCATTAAACTGCTGCACCAGCGTTTAGGTCAGCATTCCCACGGATGTTTGCACGGCTGTTTACCGTTGTACCTGCGCTAGTATTGTACTGGGTCGCCATGGGCGAAGCGTAGCAGAGACGCCAAGCAAAAGCTTGGCGCTACTGCTCGGAGCGATTCACACAACTGTGCAGGGGTGGCGCATGATCAACACAGACGCCACATCGCTACCGATTGCGTTAATCACGCAAACGAATAACCGCTTCGTTGTTTGCTACCGTGGCTTCACCAACACCTCGGACGGCAACCAATTCGTAAGCATCTTGGAAGTTACCGTTGGCATCCCGATAAGCAACAATGGCCTGGGCCCGGCTTAAGCCAATGCCTACCAAACGTTCAGCGAGCACTTCGGCGCTGGCGGTGTTGATGTTTACCGGGACCAACGCATCTGCTTCAGCTTCCGGCAAATTGGCCATAACCGAAGCAGAACCCAATGCCAGCAGACATAAAGCACCAGCTGCTAGCGAGCTGAACCAGTGCAGGATGGATTTCTTCTGTCGGTGTTGCTTAAGACGGGACTGCCCAAGGCTAGATTGGGGGCGTTGCTGGGTTGGTTGTTGAGTTGGCTGTTGAGTTAGTTGCTGCATAAATCAATGCTCCTATAAGTTGGAGCAACCAATGTAGCTTGGCCAAAGGGTCGACCATGTCAGCCAAATGCATTGGTTAACGTGCGAGGGTAACCAATACCTAAACGACAGCACGACCTTCGCCCCATTGCTGGCAACTCGGACAACGCCAATGTCGGGTGGAGGAGCTAAAGCCGCAATTGCTGCAACGAAAATCCCGGATCGATTCCGCTAGATCACCCAAATGCTGCACCAAGGTTTCGTGCAGTCCAGCAGGTAATGCGGTGGACAAGGTTTCTACATCTAGATGTGCCAACAATGCGCTAAGTTGTTTAACGCTCGTGACCTGCCCCAGCGCAGACAACAGCATGGCATGCGCTGCCGCGTCCCCATCTGAACTACGCAGCAGCTCGGCTTGGGCAAGCAGCAACTGAACCGGCATCCCCGTGTTGCTCTCGGCGCCGTCTGCCAGCGAGTCTAAGGTTGAGCTTGCAAATTTGGCAAGCGGCGCGTTGTCACCCAGCAGTTCACAAGCGCGCTGAACATAAGGCAGCAAATCCAAGGCAAGGTCCGCATCAAGCGCCAAGGCACGGTTAAAATATTTGAGGGCCGCTTTGCAGGCCGATTTGTTTTTAGCATCACCTTCGCTAAGCCCTGCAAGTTCAAGCCTTCCTGACACCAGTGCTACCCGCGCGCTGTCCGGTGCTAACTTTCGACCTTCTGCTAAGGCTTGTTTGGCCCCCGCAAGCGCGGGCGGCGCCTGCGCTAATTGCTCAAGAGCCAACTCACAACAAAAATGCCCAGCCAGCACCGGGTAGGCTGGCGCCAACTTCAGCAAAGGTTTAACGACTTTGAGCGCGTTTGCCCAATCGCTTTCTCGCTCGTACAAACCCACCAACAAGACTTGGGCTTGCTGTTTCGCTTTGCGAGAGATCTCGTCGCGCGCGCTACCGATGCGCGCCAACATCTCAACCAACAATTGCTCCGCGCGACCAAGCAAGCCCGCACCCAAATAATCGTTGGCAAGCTCTAGCTCTGCTTGAGCGCGTTTGGTTGGACTTAGGTCGGGACGCGCCAACAAGTTTTGGTGGATGTTGATGGCTTTGTCCACCTCGCCCCGGCGACGCACCAAGGCGCCTAACGCAAGGTAAGTATCAAAGGTGGATTCATCAATGCCCAATTGCTCGATCAGTGAGTCCACCGCGAGATCTTGTTCATCGTTAAGAAGGTAGTTGATGCTTTGATAGAAGCCCGGATCTAGCCTGCCAGATCGACGGGTTGCGCGGCGCTGCATGATTCGCCCTAGCGCAAAGCCGATGGCTAGCGCTAGAACTAAAACTACGTAAAGCAGTACGTTGCTAGGCACGACCGAGCACTAGGCGCTGTCGACGGAGGCCTGTTGTTCCGCCGCTAACTGCTCCTCGCTAGATTTAACCTCACGAAGCTGCGCGATCTCTTTGTCGCGCACTTTGATCTCTTTCTTCAACCGACCGCGCTGCATGACGTGCTTGGCCGAGTTGATCATCGCTGGGAGCAAACCTAAGGACAGCCCCAACGCAAATGCCATCAACAACCACCAGAACACGCTAAGCTCAGGCGTCTTCCAATCTAAAAAGGTTAAATGTACTTGCTGCTGGTTGACCGTTAGTAGGGCCAAACCAAAGGCTGCAATCAATAGTAGCAGCCAAAATAATCGTGAGAACCACTTCATGTTGTGTCTCTTTCTTCTATTGGTGTATCAAGCATTCAAATGTTAAGGCGTTAGTCATTGCACCTAGCTAGCAGGTTCGCCATCAGCACCAGCCTGTTTCTGGGCCTGTAGCTCCGCTTCTAACGACAGGTTCACTCGGTCGCGGAGCTCTTTGCCCGGCTTAAAGTGCGGAACGTATTTTCCCGCCAAACCAACGGATTCGCCGGTCTTCGGGTTACGCCCAATACGTGGAGCCCGGTAATGCAAAGAAAAGCTACCAAAGCCACGAATTTCAATGCGATTGCCTTGGGCTAGAGTTTCTGACATTTGTTCGATCATGGTCTTCACTGCCAGCTCAACATCCTTTGGCGACAGTTGATTTTGCTCTGCGGCAATGCGTTCGATGAGTTCCGATTTAGTCATCTTA
>CALHVX010000189.1 GCA_938036875.1 uncultured Pseudomonadales bacterium | reverse complement strand
CGCTACCGCAGGCGCTTACTATATTCTGCTCAATACTTTTTTAGGCTTAGCATTGGGTCCGTACTTTATGGGTGAGCTATCAGACTTCTTTGGGTCGGGTGGTATGAACTCTGCGGATTCGTTGCGATGGGCCATAGGTGTGTCGATGGTTACCTTTCTTCCCGCTTTGATCTTTGTGTATCTTGCGCAGAAACATTTGCCTAAAGATGAAGCCTCTAGGTTAGACCGAGCAAGAGCCTTAGGTGAGGACGTTTAGAAAGCAAAGGTCGCTTGCGAGAAACACCAGGCAAAAAAAGAGCCACTAACCGAAAAGGAAAGTGGCTCAATTTTTTAGCTTGTGGCTAGCGCGTTGCCGCTACAGCACCTCAAACAAGCCAGCTGCGCCCATGCCGCCACCGATGCACATGGTGCAAACCACGTACTTCACGCCGCGTCGCTTACCTTCGATCAGTGCGTGAGCCACCATTCTTGAGCCGGACATGCCGTAGGGGTGACCAATAGATATGGCGCCGCCGTTTACGTTTAGACGATCGTTAGGAATACCCAGGGTGTCTCTTGAGTAAAGCACCTGCACAGCAAAGGCTTCGTTAAGTTCCCACAAGCCGATGTCGTCCATCTTCAGACCGTTCTTTTCTAGCAGCTTAGGTACAGCAAAGACTGGACCAATACCCATCTCGTCTGGGTTGGTACCGGCGACCGCAATACCACGGTACGCGCCAAGCGGGGTCAAGCCACGCTTCTCAGCAGTCTTGGCTTCCATCAACACGCAAGCGGATGCGCCGTCAGACAGTTGTGAGGCGTTACCAGCGGTGATGTGCTTGCCTTCTTTGATGACAGAGCCACCTTGGAAGACGGGCTTTAGACCCGCTAAGCTAGCGGCGGTAGTACCAGGACGGTTACCCTCGTCTTTCTCCAGCAACATTTCAATTTCAGACACTTTGCCGGTCTCTTTGTCTTGGAGCTTCATGACAGAAGCCATGGGCACAATCTCGTCATCAAAGGCGCCAGCCTGTTGGGCTGCGTGTGTGCGAGCTTGAGATTCAGCGGAGTATTCGTCTTGTGCTTCCCGGCTCATGTTGTAGCGATGGCCGACCACTTCAGCGGTTTCCAACATCGACATATAGAGCGCGGGCACTTCAGCCATGAGCTTAGGGTCTGGAATGGCGAAGATGTTGCCGTTTTGGTTCATGGAGATAGATTCCACGCCGCCACCGATAGCGACGTCCATGCCGTCGGAGATAATCTGCTTGGCTGCAATAGAGATAGCCATCATGCCCGAAGAGCATTGGCGGTCGATGCTCTGACCCGCAACGGTATCCGGCAAACCGGCGTGTAACAGCGCCTGGCGAGCCGGGTTTTGAAAAGCGGTACCCATTTGGATAGCGGCGCCCATCACCACATCTTCTACTTCGCCACCTTCAAGCCCAGCACGTTCTACCGCATGCTTGATGACGTGGCCGCCCATGGCTTGAGCGGTGGTGTTGTTGAACGCACCTCGGTAGGCCTTACCGATAGGGGTACGAGCAGTGGAGACAATAACGGCTTCGCGCATTGGAGATTCCTTCATTAGTTTGGGTGTATTTTTGCAGCGCGCATTGTTCCACACCCGGTAATGCCCGTCATTAAGGAACCCGCTATCATCTGGCTTACATTAGGCTGTTAGTACGGTTGCTTGCGTTGTGATAAGGGTTAGCGCCTAGCCTAAGAACGGCTGCTTATATCCATATGGTCAAAGGTGGGTTAGGCCAGCCACATTGCATAACCCGGAGAGATCGCCATGGAAGTGAAAAACAGTGTTAACCCGAACGCCGAGCAGATGGCTGGCTTTGCAGAGCCCGGGCCAAAGGGGCCTATCTATATGGTGAACTTGCTCAAGTTCAAGCCTAAGGCAGAGTACAGCGATGGTCGTCAAAGCGACTTAACCGGTGAGCAAGCCTATAACCTCTACGGTCAGGAAGTCGCCAAGCTGTTGGTCGCCGTGGGTGGTGGACCCATGTTTAGCGCCCGGGTTGAACGGCTTATGCTGGGTGAGGTAGCACAGCTGTGGGACAAAGTGGCCATTGCCATGTATCCGAGTCGAGGGGCAATGTTGAACATGATGCAAATGGACAAGATGCGCGAGATATCGGTGCATCGAGAGGCGGGTTTAGAAGGGCAGCTTAACTTTGAGACCGCAGATGCGCAGGGGTTGTGGCTGACGCCATAAGTCAGGTCGCTGTAATGGAATACGAGTTTCTTATTGTCGGTGCGGGCTCATCCGGTGCCACCCTAGCGGCCCGTTTGGCGGATGCCGGGCGCTCGGTGCTGTTGTTGGAGGCTGGACCTGACTTCCGTAGCGCGGATGCGCCGTTGGCCATGTCCACGCCAAACCCCAACCCCATTATCAGCGAGCCACAATACAGCGATTACCGATGGGACAGGCTGAATGCCCGTCGCACCGCTGAGCAATCCTCCTACACCTACTGGCGTGGTCGAGGTGCAGGCGGCAGTTCGTCCATCAATGGCCAGATTGCCATACGCGGTGTGCCCGCGGATTACGATGGTTGGTCGGCCGCGGGTGCAACCGGTTGGGCTTGGGATGATGTTTTGCCTTACTTTAACCGGTTGGAAAGTGATGAACGCTATGGTGATCAAGCTTGGCACGGTGATACCGGCCCCATCCCGATCTACCGAGCGCCAACAAGCCTTTGGGGACCCGTTGACCTAGCCTTGGCCGAAGCCGCCCTAGATGCCGGTTACCCCTGGCATCCGGATCACAACGCACCAGGCGCGCTTGGCGTTTCGCCCTATGCCATCAATAGTCGTGAACAGCGCCGGGTGAGTGTGAACGATGGCTACTTGGAGCCGCGGCGTACCTCCAACAATCTTCATGTGCGCGGCGATGTGCATGTCGACAAAGTTCTCTTTGAGGGTGAGCGTGCGATAGGCGTTCGCACTTTTGTCGATGGAGCAACACAGCCAACTCTTTTCTATGGGAATACGGTGGTCTTGTCTGCCGGAGCCGTGCATAGCCCCGCGATCTTGATGCGCTCGGGCATCGGTCCTGCCGCTGCGTTAGACGCCTTAGGTATTGAAGTACGCAGCAACTTGCCGGTGGGTCAAGGTTTCCAAGATCATCCTGTGGTCAATGTATTGTTACCCATTGATGAAAGCTTGGCGGTGCCAGCGGACTTTAGGCATACCAACTGTTGCGTACGCTACAACTCAAACCTCCAAGGTGCGCACGATGGCGACATGATGATGGTTGCCATGAATCGGTTAGGTGACAGCATTGGCCATCGGGTGGGCAAAAACTTTGGTTCAACAACCGCGGGTTTGCTTTGCGTGTGGGTTAACGAGTGTGAATCTCGCGGTCAGGTCACCTTGGAATCGGCAGATCCATGGGTCCAGCCGAGGGTAGAAGAAAACATGTTGTCTCACACCAGTGACCAACTAAGGCTCTTTGACGGGTGGCAACGGCTGCAGGCCATGTTGGCTTCAGAGCCCATAAAAGCGGTTGCTAGGCAGGTGGTGCTAGATGGCAAAGGCACCAAGGTTGAAGATCTGCAAACCTTTGTGGACTTCAACCGTTGGGCGTTACGCCATGTGGCTGATACTCAACATGCCTGTAGCACCTGTCGCATGGGCGCTGAAACCGCAATAACCTCGGTGGTGAACCCGGATTGCCAAGTATTGGGAGAGGTTAACCTATTTGTTGTCGATGCCTCTATCATGCCCAGCGTGCCCTGTGCCAATACCAACCTCACTGCCATCATGATTGCTGAAAAGATGGCGGACAATTCCTCTTTATTAGGTGTAACTCAATAATGCAGTACCCAACTTGATTCCTGGTGAAAAAGACCTTTGGTTTTTACCTCTAGGGGGCTGCGGGGAGATTGGTATGAACCTCAACCTCTTTGGGCACAACGATCGCTGGCTTATGGTCGATTGCGGGGTAACCTTCTCCAAACCCGGCGAGGACGGTCCACAAGTGCAGATGGCGGACCCTGCCTTTATTGTCGAGCATCGAGACAAACTCAGTGCGTTGTTGGTTACCCATGGGCATGAAGATCACATAGGGGCCGTAGCGCACTTGTGGCCACTGTTACAGTGCCCGGTCTATGTCACACCTTTTGCTGAGGCATTGTTGCGTAACAAGCTGGCGGAAGCTGGCCTGCTCAACAAGGTGGATGTGCGTAGCGCGTATGCGGGTATGCGTCATCAAATAGACGGTTTTGATATCGAGTGGTTGGGGCTCACGCACTCCACGCCGGAGTCTAACGCGCTCATGATTCGTACAGATGTTGGCAGTGTGTTTCACACTGGAGACTGGAAGTTAGATCTGGATCCGGTGGTTGGCGAGGCATTCCAACCGTCACGCTTTGCAGCGTTACAAAAAGAAGTGCCCACAGCCATGATCTGCGATTCCACTAATGCCTTGGAGACCGAGCGGTCCGTTAGTGAAGGGGCGTTGCATGAAGGTTTGCTGGAGCTGGTTCAGCAAGCGCCCGGACGCGTGATTGTGGGGTGTTTTGGTAGCAACGTTGCTAGACTTCGTACTTTGGCCGCCATTGCACACAGTTGTGGTCGCTATCCCGCACTTATCGGGCGCTCGTTGCACAACTACTACGGGGCGGCTCGGTCGGCTGGCATTTGGGGTGAAAACTTAGGTTTTGTTGAGGCCGACCACTTAGGTTACTTGCCGCGTAACGAAGTGTTTGCTGTAGCCACTGGTAGTCAGGGAGAGGCGCGTGCGGCTTTGTCGAGGCTGGCATCAAACAATCATCCCGCGATGGAGTTGGAGCCTGGTGATACGGTGCTGTTCAGCTCCCGCACCATTCCCGGCAACGAGCTGGCTGTAACCGCAATGATTGAAAGATTTGAGCGGCTGGGCGTCATAGTGATAGGTGATGCCCAAGTGAACAAACCCATTCATGCGTCAGGGCATCCCAGTGCTGCTGAGCTGGCGGACATGTATACCTGGGTGCAGCCGAGCATTGCGATTCCTGTCCATGGTGAGGCTGCACACATGGAAGCTAATGCAGAGGTAGCCAAACAGGCTGGGATAAAGCGGCAGTTTACGGGTAACAACGGCGACCTGTTTGTGTTGGCGCCGCAACCGGGTGTGCGCAGGGGTATGGTGAAAGCCGGGCGGGTAGGGTTCGAGCGTGGCCAGCTAGTGCCGGTTGTCACTTAGTGCGGGTATCGCTTGACGTAGCATGGCCTGCAGCTGGTTGCTGATGCTAAGCAAGGTTTCTCTGTCGTAACCCACCAGGCTAGGTAAGTGTATATGTCCTATTGGGAGCGATAGGTTTAGGCGTTGGCTAAGCGCAATGCTGCGATAAGAAATTTCGTTGCTGAGATAGGTGCCGCCACTGCCGGCGACCGCTATGGTTCCCGCAAGCGACTTAAGCGAGGTTGCCGTTATCTCGCCATCCTGCAGGGTTCGTATGCGCCGGTTATCGGTCACAGCATAGGGGCTTTGAGTTTGCGCCAACGCCTGTGCGGGTAGCGAAAACTCCACAAACTCCGGGCCGTCGATAGGCCTACCTTCGAGTAGTGGTACTAGGGGGTTGTCAGCGGATGCGCCAGTCTGTCGGTTAAGGTTGTCTGTTGCCGTGGTGGCGCGTCGCTTACCTGGGAAGCGTTCCAAATCAAAGCCATCACGCCCCATGCTGAGCGTGATCACCACATCTACCGCCTTGCTTGTCAGCAATGGGGTTAGTACCTGCTCTACCAGACCGTCATCGAAGTCGCTAAAGCGCACTGGAAAAATCACGCTTTGTATTTGCGCCATCTGGCCAGTGGCTTGGTTGGTTAAGAGCTGGTTGTCGAGTTGTAAGGCTAAGACACCAGAGGGATTGCTTTGTGTTATGTCTCTATCTAGGGCGAAGGGATCAAAGCCAGTGACTAGTACCCGTAAGGCGTTGGCGTTAGTGAACTCTATGCTTTGCGCACCTCTTGAACTCAACTCGAAAGCGGCGAGCTTTGCGCGGCACTTTGACGACAAACAAAGGTGTCGAAATTGCTGTTTGCTGGCCAAGCGTTGCCAATACAAGGGACGGTCGTCAACCAATCCTTGTTGATTTTGAGCCGCCGCTTGCTCCCACAACTGGCGGCCAACTCGTTGCGCAGCAGCGAGGTTTGGTGCTTGTGCTAATGCATGACCATTTGCGGTGCCCAGCTTTTCGGTTTGTGATAAAGCTGAAGGTAATGCCGTCAATGCCAAAGGCAAACGGGCTTCCTCTGCCGTGCTACCCCAAGAGCTATCCGAATCCAGTTTGCCGGTACAACCAATAGCCAACAAGCTGAACCAAGTGAGCACCAGGGTTATGCAATAGTCTTTGGGTCGGGCGCTTGAATAGCTATGTGTTATGTTCTGCAAACTTGGTTCGCCTTATTATTTTGCCAAGGATACTACTACTGTTTTCCACTTTTCTGACAACAACGATTCGAGATTGCAGGTGAAAACATGACCAATAATTCTGTCGATACCCCCGCTCTCACGGCGCTGGATCATGCGGCCGGCTTAGCGACATATGCAGCTGCAGGGTCGGTTAGGGCTCAGGGTCTTAACAATCGTGGGCCGGTGCGTTTTACCGACGCCGGTGAGTTGCACCCAGATATCCTGGCGGCGTATTGGCGGCATGGGTTTTATGTTTTTGAAGGTTTGATTCATGCCGAAGAAATTTCTGAGTTGCGAGATGGTGTTGATCATTTGTTGCAGCGCGCACCCACTGGGCAAGGAGCGTTACATGACGCTCAAGGTCGACCCGCGTTTGGCCAAAATATGGCGCGCAGTCCCTATGTGTTCATCAAGCCTCTGTCTGACCCATTTGGCGGTACTCGAGCGTTAGGTGGTCGGCACCCCACCAAGATGTTGCAGCCTGAACCTGACCAAAGATCACCCGCAGAAACGGTCCATATTCTTAGTGCTATGTGCGAAACCATGGAGGCTGGGCTCAGGTTGTACGGGCATCCACATCTGATGGCGATTGCGGCCGGTATTAATGGTGAAGATTTTGTGCCGTACAACGATGCAACCTTCGTTAAGCAGGCGGGATTGGGTGGTTCAGTATCATGGCATCAAGACGGCGTGACTCATTGGGATTCGGACAACTGGGATGAAGGTATACACGGGTTTAACTTTCAGGTGCAGCTCTTTGAATGTACACCGCAAAACTCCCTGTGGGTTGTGCCGGGAACCCATAAGCTGGGGCGGATAGATATCAAAGCGCTAGTGGCGGCGAACCAGGGTTCAGAGCAATTGCCGGATGCGGTACCGCTAGAATGCCAACCGGGTGATGTGACCGTTGTGAATCGTCAGATGTTGCACGGATCCTTTGCTAACACCTCGGCGCAGACTCGGGTATCGCTGACCTTTGGGTTTCACAGACGCTCTTCGGTGTTAGGGGCCAGCGGTGCACTCGGTCAGGATGCGTCCGAGGTTTATGACGAGGAGCGTATCTATTGGCGTTCTGCATTGCTGCCTGTTGCGGCGGATGCGCGGGCGCAACATTATCCAAACGAAGAGCGTTACCTTTATCAACCTTTTGCTGGCAAGGAGGCAGAGTTCCGTTACAACGCGAACAACATTAAACGGGTTGTGC
Source organism: uncultured Pseudomonadales bacterium (assembly GCA_938036875.1). Taxonomy (GTDB): domain Bacteria; phylum Pseudomonadota; class Gammaproteobacteria; order Pseudomonadales; family Azotimanducaceae; genus CALHVX01. The sequence continues at coordinate 1,126 of CALHVX010000189.1, read as the reverse complement.
GCAATTACTACTTGCGTGATCTCTCAATCTAGCGCTAGGTCGGGGTTTGTGGGTGATTGGTTCGCACAAAATCGACTTGCTCCGGGAGTAGTCCGGGTATTGATGCCGCTTTGAGTAGCGGGCAATTCATGCATCTATTATTTCTTCCTATATGTCGTCCTATATGTCGTCTTAGGGGTCGTTTAGAGGTCGTTGGAATTCGCTCCAATGTTCTTAGCGACTTTGGGTCTATCAATCTGCGAACTTATTCCTTTCAGAGCTTTCAAGATGTCTGGTCGCTTGTTTACCAATGCTTGACATCGCATTAGCGTGCTGATTTAGTCAGGCAACGCGATAAAGCAACTCGTCAGAGGTATCTAGTCGTTTGTTGAGCGCGTGGTTGCAGTGCAAAAGCTTGGGGAGAACCAGTTGCTTGCCTGCTTGCCGAACACGAAAAGTAAAAAAGCAAAAAGCAAAAAGCAAAAAGCAAAAAGAATAGAGGCTATCGCATCGACGCAGTTGGTTGATGGCATTCGAAGCAAACTTAAAAGAAAGGAAGAAAGACCACGTAGAACTTAAAAAAATCGATTTTCAGGAAAGGGGAGATTCCATTGAGCAAAACTCTGTTGGAGAGGCAAGGTCATTTTGGGCCTAAGCACACCATAGGTTTTCTAGTTCTGAGTACGTTGCTGGCATTCACAATGCCCAACGCTGTCGCTGAAGGTGAGGAAGAAATCGAAGAAATTGTCGTGACAGGTTCATTCCTGAAACGCAGTGCCCAAGATTCTCCATCCCCCTTATCTGTTGTTACCTCTGCTGATATCGAAGATCTTGGTGCTGCGGATTTTGCCGAGGTTGTCGCCTCGCTGCCGTGGTCCTCAGGCAGTCAAACCCGAGCAGCCACCTTCCAGGGTGAAGGCGCCGACGGTCGGGCCAACATTAACTTACGTAACCTTGGTGCCGGTGCAACGTTGCCTCTTGTTAACGGCAAGCGGCAGGTTCCTTCTTTCTACAACGGCCGAGGCAACGCATCCACCAACATCAACGCGTTAATTCCCAACATTGCCATCGAGCGGATCGAGATTGTTAAAGATGGTACCTCCGCGTTGTATGGCTCCGATGCGGTTGCTGGTGTGGTCAACATGAT
>CALHVX010000188.1 GCA_938036875.1 uncultured Pseudomonadales bacterium | reverse complement strand
ACCGACCGATGCCGCGGCGCAAGCTGGGTCCAATCGGCATCCCCCATTTGTATCTGGGCGCTAGCGGAGCTTGGCAATCCGGCCAACAGCCGACACAAGGCGGTTTTTCCAGAGCGGTTGCGACCCAAAACCACGTGAATTTGACCCGCTGCAAACTGCACTTGGGGCAGCGGCTGCATTTCTGCGGTCAGGCGTAAATTCGTTAGGGTCAACATTGCCGCGCAGCATACCATTTACGCCAGGAACCTTTAGGCTATACAGATGAAGAACAGCACGAATTCAGCCCAGGCAAACTGGGACAGCATCATCATCGGCGCAGGCTCCGCCGGCTGTGTGTTAGCCGCTCGCTTAAGCGAAGATCCGACCCACCGGGTACTGCTGCTAGAAGCCGGTAGTGCCACCCACCGCAATCTGTATGTGCGCATGCCCAGTGCGTTCTATAAGCCTATGAACAGCCCCAAATTTGACTGGGGCTATCACAGCGAACCGCAACCTCGGCTCAATAACCGCCAACTGCATTGTCCCCGTGGTAAAGGCCTGGGCGGCTCATCCGCCATAAACGGCATGGTCTATGTCCGCGGGCATGCCCAAGATTTTGATCGATGGGCCGATATGGGCGCTCAAGGTTGGTCGTATGACGAGGTACTCCCCCACTTTCGGCAGGCCGAGAACTTTGCCCAATACCAACCCGGAGATACCTACCGCGGCAACCACGGTCCACTGGCCACCCGCAATGGCGAGATGCGCAACCCGCTGTACTCCGTGTTCTTAGAGGCCTGCGCCCAGGCCGGTTATCCAATCAGCCCTGATCTCAACGGCGCACAACAAGAGGGCTTTGGGCCATTGCCCATGACGGTTGGCAATGGCTTTCGCTGCAGCACCGACCAAGGGTATCTAAAACCAGCTCTAGCTCGACCCAATCTACAGGTGCAAACCCAAACCTTGGTTCACAAGCTGGAGATAGATAAGGGTGCAGCCCAAGCGGTGATCGCCAGCATCGGTAGCAGCAAACAAACCCAACGCTACACCGCTAACGCACAGATCTACCTATGCAGCGGTGCTATCGGCTCCCCCGCTATCTTGCAACGCTCTGGCATTGGCGCAGGTGAACACCTGCAACAAGCCGGTATAGCGGTCACGCATGAACTGCCCGGCGTGGGTGAAAACCTGATGGATCATCTAGAGATTTATCTGCAGCAAGCGTGCACCGCGCCTATATCACTGCAGCGTTACCTGGGGCCGCTGGGCAAGATGGCCATTGGTGTGGAATGGTTAACCAAACGCACAGGGCTTGGCGCCACCAATCACTTTGAGGTGGGCGGCTTTATACGCAGCAACCCCCAGCAACCTTGGCCAGACATTCAATTTCATTTCTTGCCGGTGGCGATGTCATACGACGGATCCAGCTTTGCAGGTGAGCACGGCTTTCAGGTTCATGTCGGTCCAATGCTGTCCGGCAGTCGCGGCTACGTTCGCGCCACTAGTGACAACCCAAGCGCCGCGCCCAAGATTGAGTTCAACTACATGAGCCAACCCGAAGATTGGCAGGTGTTCCGCAGCGCTATCCGGCAAGCGCGCGATATCTTTGCGCAACCGGTACTAGACGCCTATCGCGGTCATGAGATTCAACCGGGCGCAGGTGCGCAATCCGACCAAGCCTTAGATGCGTTTGTGGCGGCCAATGCCCAAAGTGCTTACCACCCTTGCGGCACCTGCAAAATGGGAGAAGATGAGTTGGCCGTGGTTGACCCACAATGTCGCGTGCGCGGCATCACGGGGTTGCGAGTGGTGGATGCTTCGATATTTCCGCACATTACCAACGGCAATTTGAACGCTCCCACCATTATGGCCGCTGAAAAAATAGCGGCCGAAGTGGTTTGAGGCACTAGCCCCAAGCGTCAATCAAAAATCGCCCTTCCACCTCCATGGAGCTGAGCCAGGTTTTTGCCTGCTCCGCTGAGATCGACTGATCTGGGTGTGCATCAACGTAGATTTGCTCCAAGGCACGACGCACACCCATGAGCATGTTTTGCGCATCACCACAGACATAGATCAGCGCACCTTGCTCCCATAGCGACCAGACTTGCTCCGCATGAGCGGTCACCGCATCTTGAACATAACGGAACGGATGCCCGTCCATCCTGGAGTAGGCGTTGATACAGCGCACGGCACCCGCACTTTCTGCTTGCGCAAACTCTTGCGCGTAGAGTTGATCAACGCTGGGGTGGCGGCAACCAAAGAACAGCAACGCATCGCCCAAGGTTTTGCCATCGGCTTGGTGTGCTAACCGGTCCTGCACAAAACCTCGAAAGGGTGCTACCCCGGTACCGGGCCCAATCATGATGATGGGCTGGGTTAAGTCTGTTGGTGGCACAAAGCCGGAATCAACCGGTCTGACCCGTGCCAAGACAGACTCACCGCTGCGCCTACCCGCCAGTGTTGAACTGCAAGCGCCCAAATACTCACCCTGGCCGCTTAGCGCCGGTCCAGAAACCAGGCTAACCGCAATATCGACAGCATCTGGTGAGCTTAAGTGGGAGGATGCGATGGAGTAATAACGCGGGTGCAGATCTGCCAGTTGATCGATAAACGCAGCAAAGGACAGCTCAATGCTCGGATAACGTTCCAGCAAATCTAACATCGAAACCCGTAGCGCCAACACTTGGGGTTGATAGCGATCTGGCTCCGCCAACGCTAGCAACTTCTCCACATCCGGTGGGCAGGTGGCATGCTCTGCCAGCAGCTTCACCTGACGGACCGTGGCGGGATCTCCCAACTCAAGAAACTGGCTCAGCAAGGTTTGCACCGACACCACTTGGTCAACGGGTAGCGCACCGGCCACACCATGTTTTTGCGTAAGCCGCAAACTGGCCGCTAGGTCTATATCAAAACGCTGGGCGACACGGCGCACTAGATCCTCTGAATTCTGAGGCATTACCAGCAGGTGATCGCCGGTTTTGTAACGCACGCCTTCCGGTAGCGCGATGCGCAGGTGACGTTTGCTATCGCCGTACTCGCTGCTGGTGTCCACCATCTCATCGTTAACCAAAATCTGCATTTCGCTTAAGTCGTGATAATCACGGAGGGTGGCATCCAAGCGGTCTCCACCCACCCAGTCGATCGCAAAACGTTCACCTAAGTCCTCTGGGGCAGCAGCCTCAAGACCTAATGCTTGGGTAAGCTCGGGCCAAACGCGTTGGGTGTAGCGGTCAATGTCCCCAAAGAAGTCTCCCCGCGCATCGGCTTCACCGCGTTCGGCCACTTGGGTGGCGCCCAGCGCCAGCAAACGCTCTTCTATCATGCGTGGAATACGTTGATATGTGGTTGCCCAATCTCGGTTGCCCACACCAAACACAGCGAAGTTCACGGCGCTTAAGTCTTGGTCCGATCCTTCGATCCACGCCATAAATTCTTTGGCATCATCGGTTGGTGTACCGTTGTAGGAAGCCGTAACCAACAGCACCGCACCAACCGTTGGCAGTTGATCGGTGAACTCATCTAAAGACCCA
>CALHVX010000187.1 GCA_938036875.1 uncultured Pseudomonadales bacterium | reverse complement strand
TGCCATCACCATCGCTATCTGGCGGGTTGGTGACGGTGCCTTGTTGCGATGCCACGTCATCAACCAAAAAGTTTCCATCGGCATCGATCAAGCCCGCCTCAACCACGTCAGCAATGGTGTCGTTGTCGCTATCTAGATCTAACAGGTTAGCTAAGCCGTCAAAGTCGGCATCCGCGTTGGTTTCCGTTGTATCTGGCAAACCATCATCATCAGCGTCTGGGTCGGTTGGGCAATCACCCAAGCCTAACAGGTCAAAAGGCAGATCAATTTTCTTACCTGCGCTACCAATATAGATGGCTTCAAAGCTATCGCCACTTAAGTCCAAACAAGCGCTGCTCAAGCCGCTAGTGCTGAAATTAAAGCCTTTGTTGTTGCCTACGCTTTGGGCAACCGAAAAATCGAATTCGATGGTTGATGCCGGCGCAGTGGTCACAACATCCGTTCCATTGAACTGAATTGAGGTCAAAGAGGGAATATTGCCGTTGGCGACCAGTTGACCTACCGCCTGATGAATCTGTCCGGGGGTCATACGTTCCAACCCACCCTGGGCACGAATGCTCCAGTCATCGGTACCACAGGTACGCCAAATCTGAATGGCAGGCCCTAACGTCGAGGTATAAGGAGGAACGCCGCACTCTTGACCGCTAGCAACCGTCTCGTGAACTACAGGACCCAAGACCTTGGGTACAAAACTGGTCTGCTCCGTAGCGACGTAAAGCTGATCCGCTGCAATGCTGTTGTACACATCCACCTGACCTGAAGGCCACTCGATCCGAACTTCGGTCACCGTGGTGTTCGCAGCCAGACCAAAATGAATGCGCGCGTGATTTTGCGACCAACGATGATACGAGCCAGATTGCTCACGTAACTGCGTCACCCCACCAGCGGTGACATAGACTTTGGCGCCAATAGCCGCATTCGGCGAGATGGTCCCTAACAGATCAATCTCAATCCAATGGTTGGCATTCCCCTTGTTACGCAACAGCACATCTGGGCCGCCTAAGCTGACCGGGTAAAATAGCAGGCCGTTGGTGATGGTCAGATCAATAAAACCGTCAACATCGTAATCTGCGGTAACCACAGAATCCGCAATGCCAAATTCAAGACCAGAACCTACCGGCCCTTCACCGCCATGATTGGATACCTCGACAAAGGTGCCATCACCTTGGTTATCAAAATATCGGTTGCCTAGATTGGTCACGCCTTGGCGGCACGCCATGTACAAGTCCACGTCCATGTCGTTGTCAAAGTCAGCAGCCACAACGCTGACGCAATACATGGGAATATCTAAGCCCGTATTGTAGACCCACTGAATGCCGCTAGTGGTGTTGACGCCGTGCGCGGCCGCCAGCTCTTGATCGCCCAGCTCAAGCCCGGCCATGAGTGGTTCACTAACCGGGTTCTGCGCATCAATCTGCACATAGGCCTGACTGTTAGACGTATCTCTAACCAACCACAGACCTGTACCGCTATCATAAGAAACGCTAACACCACGACCACTACCGCTAGTAGTACCGTTGGTATCTAGATCCAACACAATGGAGTCTCGGAATGCGCCGCCACCTTGGCCATCCAGGGTAAAGGTCACCTGCCCTTGGGCAGAGAATGTAAATGATGGGCGGCTGCTACTTCCACCGCGAAACCAAGCCTCGATACGGTTTGCATTAATACGCGTGGCACCAACCGGGCGCAGCACACCACGGGTGACAACCAAATCGGTTCGTAAATCGTTGTTGAAATCTCCAAGCGCCGCATCGTTGCTTTGGTTCATGGTTGGGATAAGGCCAAGCGCATCTTCGCGCGGAAAAGTCCCTTCATCGCCACACACATAGTCCATGGTGCCATCCACGTTTAGATCAAACAGCAACAGATACTGGCCTTGCGGACAATCTCGGTCACTTTCTAGCTCGCGGTCGCCATCGGTGTTGTTCCACATGGCGTAGTTTTGATTGCTTGGAATGGTTGTTGGGGTAAAGAAACCGCCGCTCTCTGCGTTGTTGATGAACAACTCGTTTTCATCACCCGTGATGATGTCGTCATCACCATCGTTGTCGTAGTCCGCCATCGCGGTACCATGCACGTCGTGTTGCGTATCACTGATGTGATACCCACCCATGGCCACATCGTAGACCATGGTGACATCATCAAAATCACCATCGCCCGTGTTCCGATAGATACGCGGAAAGTCTCGGTGTCCAGAGTTGTATATATCCGGCCAACCATCGTTGTTAAGGTTGCCCCAGGCCAACCCCCAGGTTTCAGTACCACGAGTGAAGCCAAGTCGATCGGATTTGTCTTCGAATTGTATGGGGTCAGCAACTGCCAAAACACTGGAGGCGGCTAACGCTAGCGCAACTAAAGCTCGCATAAGTTCGGTACCAAAAAAGATTGGCCGTAGTATGGGGCAACTGCGATTCGTCCCATCGTCAACTATGTAAACAAGTGGTTAAGTTTTTTACTTATATTGCCCCAGCTTGTTCCACACTCAGGGCGTTGTAAGCGGATGTGAGGAGAATGTGCGACTACTCTTTGCAATGTTAAGCGGGCACGGAAGGGGCATTACCTGATTTGGCATCGGGTAACGCCGAGTTCTCCTCAATGGTTTTCTGCAGCTCAGCCACTTTGTCCTCTGTGAGTGGATAATTCCAAAGAAACGGCATCGCCACAAACTTGAACAAGGCCGGTATCACCGAGTACAAGCAGGCCAACCAGAGCAGCGCGGTTTCACTATTTTCACCGCTGCCGGGTTCCGCGAGCGAGTTGAAGCCGACCCAAACGGCAACACTAGTGCCCACAAACAACCCTAGTGCGTAGGCCAGCTTGCGGGTCATTAGCCAGATAGAAAAGTAAGCGCCCCCCTGCTTTTTACCCGTTTGCGCTGAATCCACATCCACCACATCGGCAGCCATGGCATAAGGCAGAGCACTAAGAGCACCAATAGAGGAACCCTTTAGACACATAACCAAAATGAAGAAGGCAAACTTGCCGGTAGGGATACCCTCAAAATAGGCAACGGCGGACATATAGGACTCCGCCGGCAAAAAGGTTAAAAGCTCGGTTACTTCAAACGCGGTAAACCACTCGTAAGGGGCAATGGCTATCAGCGGAATCAAACAGGACCAAAGAGCGTACCAGCCAATGGCAATCATAGTGGCGCGATGTTTGCCAATGCGCCTAGAAATTTTGAACCACAAAGGGATAGCCACAATTTGCGAGATAAAGTACGGCGCCAAGTAGAAACCGTAAAGCGCTCCAGCCATCAGCACATGCTTCACAAAAAAGAAGCTCAGCGCATTGGTCATGGCGGAACCTATAGTTGAAAACAAAAAGATGATGATTAACCGTCGATACGGCTTGTTCTGCCAAACATAGTGAAACGTCTCGCGTAGTGGCAGACGTTCTTTACGCGTCTCCAACACTGGGTACTCAGGTACGTTGGCAACCGCATTAGCCACCAACACCGGCATAACAAAGGCCACGGCAATAGCGAGAAAAAACACCACCTCAACCGGTTTGGTGTAGCCAAAGAAAAAGATTACCGCCGGAGTGAACGCACCAATTAGCGACCCAGTTACGGTAAAGCCTTCTTTCCAACTCATCACCAAGGTGCGGTCGTTGTAGTTGGTGGATAGCTCAGCACCCCAAGCGGAGTAAGGTACGTCTTTGATGGTTGCCCCTACATAAACCAGTATGAGCACCGCCAGTAGGTAGGGATAACCGTTGTTGAATTCATACCCCGCAAAAGTGATCTCGCTAAATTCAAAAGGTGGGATCCACAACAATAAAATGCCAATGATGTAGATAGGTGTACCCAACACCACAAAGGGTTTACGTCGCCCCCACCTAGACCGAGTTCGATCAGACAGGAAACCAATCAATGGGTCAGTTAAACCATCGAACACGCGAGAGAACACCAGCATTAAACCGACGAAGCCAAGACCTAAACCAAAGCCATCACTATCTGCATAGACGGCCGGCAGATATACGGCCAAAGGCAGGGTGACCATCGACAACGGCATTGCAGGGGCGCCATAGGACGCGAGCGTCCATCTCGACAGCCGACCAACAGATTCGGGGGCTTCTATCACAGCACTCTTGATGTTCGGCATGTTTGTTCTCCGCTGAGGACCATAGAGCGCTACAGGTGTCCAAACAAGGGGCAATAGTGGAACTCAGCGGCCGCAGGCCAAATAAGCACCGCAAGGGCAACCTGGACATCAACTCAGAAGGCAAAACGGAGATTGAAGTCGAAAATTAAAGCGATTCGTCTACTACTTGCAATTAAATTGCACTAAAGCTAGACTGAGATCAGATTCACATTTCAGTTACAAAACAATGTTTGCAGAGCATCTAAAGAAGATGCATTGTCGGCTTAGATTTCCACATCGTCTCAACAGACGTTAATAAAACTAGCCAAGAGAGGATTAAGGATGAAAAACTGGCTTGTAACAACCGCGGCAACCGTTATCTGTGTGCTTAGCACCAGCGCGTACGCTGTACCAATCACCTGCGCATCAGGGGGCGGTCTCGATTGCCGCGTTGACTCTGGTGATACTTTGAATGTAAGCACCGGTGGCACGCTAACCGCATCTAATGCCGGCGGCGGCGACCCCGAAGCTACCGTAGAAGCGGCTATTTTCACCGCAACTGGTGTGGCAGTAGATATCTCCCTAATGGGAAAAAGCGATGACGGTTATGGCGACGCTGTTAGCGGCCAAAGTGGTACCTTCAGTATCCCTGGGTTCGCCTCCTACATCACGGTAAAGGCCGCAAACTCGTTTAACTTGTTTGCGATCAACCCCAGCTCGATGACGGGTACTTGGAATACCAACGACATCCTGAACAATGGCGGTCGTCAACCAGATGTCTCTCACATCAGCTATTGGTCAGCAGGCATGACGCCTAATCCTGTTCCAGAGCCTGGTACACTGGCTCTGTTAGGCATGGGTCTAGCTGCCCTTGGCATGCGTCGTCGCCGAACGCACTAGTTCAGGCAAAACGCACGCTAAATCGAGAAGCCCGCTACATGCGGGCTTTTTTTTTGCCCAGGATTCCGTAAGGTTCGATCTTGAGCAACACACAACAACACTACAATGGCAGCTAGAGGCGCAGAAACATGGCAGACCAGGGGAAAAAGCTAATTTTGATGGGTCTAGTAGAGCCCACGGGAGAGGACGCGGTAACCGCTTTCAACCAGTGGTATCTAGGAAATCACATAGAAGACACCTATAACTGTCCGCAAATTAGTTCTGTGCGCAGTTTTCAAGCAGTCAAAGGTTTTCTTGGCGACGCGCCAGCTCAGTATCTCACCATCTATGAGTTCATCGGCGAAGACGCTGAAGCTGCTGAAGCTGCGCTGGCCAAGTATCAGGCCGATCCGAATGGGTGGGACAAGCGTCAACCCAACAACAACTCTATGGCGGTTGTCGGCGCGGGCTGGTACGTCGAGGCAATCGCGTTCGGCACAGACTAGCCCTTAAGCTGTAAGTGCTTTGCTCGCGTTGCAGCTGCGTCTGGCAGAAACAGGATGGCAAGCGCTGCAGGAATCAACACCGCCATTAGTAAAGGCCAAGCGGCATCGTAGCTGCCCGCCTGATCTCGAACTTGCGCGGTCAACCAGGGCCCTATGGCTGCCAGCATTGTAAAGGGGCCGATCAAGCCCATCACTCGTCCAAAAGCAACCGTGCCAAAACGCGTGCTTACGATGGTGGCCAGTAACGGCAAAAAACCACCAGCTGCGGCCCCCAACAAACAAGCAACAAAGAGCAAGCGTGCGTAGCTCATACCAATAGATAACTGCATCAACCCAAGCAGACAGGCAAACAACGCCATCATAAACAACCAGCGATGGTCGATACGGTCAGCCATTGCGCCAAAAAACACCTTAGCCACAATCATGCTGAGCGACAGTATGGACACGAGCCAGGCCGCCTGAGCAGGCGCAATGGATAGATCTGCGGCAAAGGGACCTAGATTTTGCTGCGCCCCGCCAAAGGCTGTTGCGAGCGGCAAAAATGCACAAACGATGAGCCAAAACGTTTTGCAGCCTAGCAACTCAGGCATGGTCCAAATTTGATCCGGCAGCTCCGCCACTTGATTTACGCTTGCAGCCTGGGGCGGTAAGCCAGCGGCCTCCGGAGAGCTACGAATCACCAACCAAACCGCAGGCACAATCAACACCACAACCAACAACGCCAACCACAAACTCGTACCACGCCAACCCAGCGCCCCAAGCAAACTGGTAAACACTAACGGCAATAGAAAACCACCAATCGACGTACCCACAGTGGACAAACCAAGCGCTAGCCCTCGATTGTGGGTAAACCAACGTGCCATCAAGGTTTGCGCAGCAAGTGGCCCGGAGAGCAACATACCCGCGACCATCAAGCTGGCAAAGAGCACTTGTATCTGCCACAAGTGACTAGCGAGGCTAGTGAGCGCAAGGGATGCAGCCAGACAAAGCGCACCCGCCATAACCAGCCAACGCAGATTGAACTGGTCCATCGCCCTACCCGCCAGCGGCGACATAAAACCTAAGGTTAGTTGCAAGGTCACAAAGACCAACAGCACGCGCCCACGGCCAACCTCAAATTCGGCAACAAAAGGTTCTACCCAAAAGGTAAAACAATAAACACCGATGCCAAAGCTGACGGCCTGAAACAGCATCGCCACCACCAACACGTTCCACCCATAAAACCAGGGCGTGCGAATCAACATTTAAGCTTCCGCTATTTATCTACCTCTAGCGCTAGCAACAGGTTACCCGCCATGTGGTTGTAGATGCCGTAGCCAGAGCTAACGTAGACACGCCCGTTAGACACAATGGGCCCGGCAGCGCCGCCAAACGAACCCCCGCTGGCTGGCTCACCGGTGAGGCTTGCGAAGTCTTTGGTCGCATCCAACTCGAATAGCTGCTTGCCGTCTTGGGCTCGATAGACTCGCAGCACACCATCCATTCCACCGGCATAAACTAAACCACCCGCCGTTGAAATCGCTTGGGAAAAGCCTGGATGACAATAGGCACGCCCCGCGCAAACGTCGGGCGCCGGGGTATACCACTGTAATTTACCGCTACTGATGTCTAATGCATGTACCCCAGGACGCGCGGGATTGTCGTACTCACGACCGTCCGCCATATCGGTGATCGGCACAAACAACTGACCATCCGCTGCCGCCATCCCAAAGTGAATGCCACCTTGAATACCACCGCGACCTACCCGGGTCTGCCAAACTAGCTTGCCGCTGTCTGGATCTAGCGCATGTACAAAGCCAGATTTCTGTCCCGCAATGACCAACTCACGACCATCCGTTCCTGCGGCTAAAATGGTTGCCGCGCCAAAATCGAAATCGGGGCCGTTCTCTGGCGGGCAACTCGCTGGCTGATCCGTATCGCAAGCCGTATTCCAAACATCATTTGCCGTCGCTTGAAAAGACCAACGCACGGCCCCCGTTTGTAAATCTAAAGCCATGATGGCATCGCTGGTAAGCGTCGCCGGCGAAGACATGTTTTCACCCGTACCAACATAGAGTTGCCCCCGCGCAGCATCGATGGATGGGCTATTCCAAACCACGGCACCCGAAGGGCCCATCATGGGTGTGCCAGCACTATTTTTACTTTGCTCGGTTGGGGTTTCTTCGATGGTATAAGTCTTCCAACGCTCCTCACCAGTTATGGCGTTCAACGCCACCACAGAGCCTCGAAAGGTGCAGCAAGGATAAGTTGGATCCACCGCTAGGCTTACCTCCAAAGAAGAGACAGGCACATACAGGGTATCGTCGAGCAACGAGGGTGTAGCAGTAATCGTAGCGTTGGGATGTTCATCCGCCCGCACTCGAAAGGATACTTGGCCAGTGCTGGCATCTAGCCGATAGACGTTGCCTAGCACATCCCCGAAATACAATCCGGGCTTTGTTTGATCATTTGGTTCCCATTGGCTCAACGCAAACCCGGTACGCACTTCAGCCGCCGCCTCGTAACGCCACACCTGGCACCCAGTGGCTTGATCCAACGCGTAAACACTGCCGCCGTGACTACCAACAAACATCAACCCGCCAGCCAGCAAGGGCTGGGAACGAGCGCGATTAGCCCCAGGAAAGGCCAATGCCCAAGCGGGCTCTAGGCTGGCCACACTACTGCTATCTACCCCTGCCTGCCCAGCGCTCACGGCGCGGTCATTGGATAGATTCAAACCCCAGTTCTTTGCCGCAATGGGCGTTGCTAAATCGAGCTGTTGGCCTGCATCGCACTTAGGCAAATCGGCAGATTGGGCATCACCCAAGGCGCGACCGCCAAGGTACTCGGCAACTTCTTGCTGTTGGTCTTTGCTTAACACCGCGCCTTGCATCTGCATTAAGCCACCGGTGAGCGTGCCGAGAATGGCTTCCGGCGTCATCAAGCCCAACATCTCTCGATGCGGCGCTTTCTTCACCTGGCCTTCATGACAACTAGCGCAAGCGCGCTGATAGTGGGTTTTACCAGGGAGCGCTTCACGCGCTAAACGTGCTTCTTTAATTGCCTGCATACTATTATCGTTTGCGGGCGCTTTTTGAGCTTGTAGGGCGGGTTCTGCTTGAGGTACCCCCGTTTGGTTACAGCCCGCCAAACTCAGCAATGCCGCCATTGAGATCAACAACGCCAAACCTCTAAAGCCCCTAAGGGCACAAGTGCCATAGGTACCGCGATATCCCTTATGCATACTTTTCCACTCCCATTCGATACCTCTAGCCTACCGACAAAGCACCCAATTGGCGATCTCGTTGAGCAGGAGCACTTGCACTAACGCTAAGTCTGCGGGTAGCTTAGGCTGCCGGGCAGGTTTTATGCCGCAGCGTGCCAGCATCAACTGCTGCGCTCAGCAAGGGCCAGCCGAGTCATAACAATTCAACAAACGGAATTTGTATGAGTAACTCCATCAACGTCTTGGTTGTCAGCAAAGGTCACGACTACGACCACAACGCATTTTTGGCGATGTTAGAAGCCTTGCCCAACATCAACGCCACCTTGGTTGAGCAACCGGCGGCTCAAGCGGTGTTGCAACCGGAGCACGCGGCCGCTTACGACGCCATCTTGTTTTACGACATGAGTGGTATTCCAGGTGTTGGGTTAACCCACGACAATGCCGATGACCAAGGCCAACCAAGCGACGCCTACAGACGAGCGATCGAAGCGTTGGTTGCTAAAGGCACCGGTATGGTATTGCTAAATCACGCCACCGTGTCCTGGCCGCATTGGCCGTTGTGGCGCCGTATCACCGGTTCATCCTTCATGTTGAAGCAAGGCGAGCTCAACGGCACAGTGGTTCCTGGCTCTGGCTATCGTGGCGGACATGGCCCGCACCCCAACCCTACCTTAAGACTCAAGCCAGCAGGTCAACACCCCGTACTCGCCGGTATCGAAGAAGGTTTCGAGATCACCGATGAAATCTATCTGAAGACCAGCGACTTCGAGGCCAACGTCGTGCCGTTGCTCCGCGGTGACTATGACTTCGTTGCCAGCAACTTTACCCCACCGCCTCTGGCACCCGCGGAAGAACAAGCCGCGTGGGATCATCCGCCAGGCAGTGACCTAATCGTTTGGGCACACTCCGCGCAAAACAGTCCGGTGGTGGTTTCTGATGTTGGTGATGGCCCACCAGCTTACGAAAACCCAGCCTACCAACGCATGCTCAGCAACGCCTTACATTGGGTAGCCAGCGCTGAAGCGCGGTCCTGGGCAAGCGCTAGGCCCTAACACTTACGCAAAAGGGAAACGATTCACTTCATGCTCATCACCTCAGATTGGTTTGTCATTATCGGCCTTGGCGCGCTGTGGCTCGGCGCCCAGATCTTATGGGTTGCTCCGCTTCCTAGACAATTGCGGCGGGGGCCGGTACCAACCGCCGAAAAAGGCAGTCCAGCAGCCTTTGGACTTTTTTGGATAGACCAATACGGCTGGATCGGTTTGCTACTGAGTAGCGGTGGAATTCTGGCCTGCCTCATTGGGATGCTAATCTGATGGTGACACTGCTCTACGCGGGTGTGCTGGCGTTGCTTGCCGTGTTACTGGCCAACCTAGTGTTATACGTACGGCTACGCGGTGCTAAAGAGCCGGACTGGCGCGCTGACGCAACGCTTCGTGTGCAAGCGAACTTCGTTGAGAACGTTCCACTAGCCTTGCTCCTGCTACTGCTGTTGGAGCTTAGCGGATTACCAAGCATTGCAATCCATAGCTTTGGCTGCGTTTTGGTCTTATGCCGCCTGTTGCACGCTTGGGGTATGAGCCGCAATCCGGGCGCCAACTACCCGCGCTTGATCGGTGCACAAGGTACCTTCGTACTGCTCTCTTGTATGGGCGTTGCAGCTATCTATTTGTATCTGCTGAGTTAGTTTACTAGCAAACCAACATAGTTACCTGTATTGCTGATCTGCCACGAGAGTGCTTGAATGGAGGCTCTTAGGTTGCAGGGGGAACAGATGAGCATTCTTGATCAATTCAAACTTGACGGACAGGTAGTTGTGGTTACCGGTGGTGGTCGTGGTATCGGCGAAGGCATTGCGTTGGGTATGGCAGAAGCTGGGGCAGATATTGTGCTTGCAGCAAGGCGTACCGCAGAGGTGGAAGCGGTAGCAGAAAAAATTCGAGCACTGGGCCGTCGTGCTTTGCCCGTTACCTGCGATGTGATGGAGATAGAACAGGTTCAAGCTCTAGCACAGCAAGCGTTTACCGACATGGGTGGCTTAACTTGCTGGATAAGCAACGCTGGTGGCGCCGATGACCGAGTGCCACGTACTTTTTTGGAAATGCCGGAACGCCAATGGGACTTTCAGCTAAACCTCAACCTAAAAGCGGTTTGGACTGGCGCTCAAGCGGCGGCCAATATCATGAAAGACAACGGCGGCGGCACCATCATCAACATCTCATCCGTGGCAGCGGGCCGTGCATCTCCATTTAACGGGCCTTACGCGGTAGCAAAAAGCGGAGTAGACAACCTCACGCAAACCCTTGCAGCAGAGCTGGCGGCCTTAGGTATTCGCGTCAATGGGGTAGCCCCAGGGCCAATACCAACCGAAGTGTTCTTAGAATTTTTGAAGCTCGAAGAAAAGGACATCCCCGAGCTTGGTGAACGTTTTCAAATTCCATTGGGCCGAACCGGGACACCAGAAGATATTGCACCCGCTTGCGTGTACCTTGCATCTGCGGCCTCTAGCTGGATGACGGGCCACACCATCAAAATCACTGGTGGTCCATAGCCACCAGTTAAATCGATGGAGATCTCCACTCCATGAGCAAGCCGCTCAGCCGTAGCACGCTCATCCAGTACGGACTGCCGGAATACGCCGTGTACCTTGCTAGTATTCCGGTAATCTTGTACCTGCCTTTTGTTTACTCCAAGGACTTTGGTTTAAGCCTGGGGGACGTGGGTACAATCTTGTTTGTCGCCCGCTTTTCGGATGTGATTACCGACCCGCTGATTGGCTACCTCAGCGACAAAACCCAAACCCGTTATGGTCGGCGTAAACCCTGGTTGGCCGGTGGCTCGTTGCTACTCATGGTGTCCGCTTTCTTACTGTTCAATCCGCCCACAGACGTCACCAACACCTACTTGCTGGTGTGGACAATCATGTTGTGGTTAGGCTGGACCATGATCAACATCCCCTACTACGCCTGGGGCGCAGAACTGTCCAACGACTACAACGAGCGCACGCGCATCACTGGCTGGCGACAATTTTTCGGATTCTTAGGTAACGTCAGTGTCCTCACTATCCCCGTATTAAGCGGACATTTTTTCGGTTACGGCAACCTACCTAGCGAAGGTTTAGCTATCGTTGGCGGTATGGTCTTAGTCGTGTTGCCAGTATTGATGACGATCACCTTGTGGCGCGTTCCAGAACCCGACCGCTACGGACCTGTTCACACCCCCATTTTAAAGCACGCTAAGCTGATGTGGAGCAACGGTTCTTTTCTGCAGCTGTTCTTTGCATTTATGCTCATGTCGCTCGGCACCGGATGGGGCTCAGCCACCTTCATGTTGTTCGCCACTTACGTTGTTGAGGCAGAAGAGCAAACCCAACTTATCTTGTTGGGCTACTACTTTGCCAACGTCTTGGCTTTGCCTATCTGGATAAAAGTAGCAGAACGTTTTGGCAAAAAAGAAACCTGGATGGCAGGTGGCATTTTGTTTGTCTTGGTAACGCCCTGCTTTCTTGTTTTGGAGGCGGGGGATCTGGTTTGGTTTTTTGTCATCTTGGCATTCTATGGCATCGCTGGTGGCAACTTCGGTGCGCTGTCTATGTCGATGAAAGCAGACGTTGTCGAGATCGCATCGCGTCGTTCAGGTGAAAACGTTGCCGGGTCCTACATTGCCGTTTGGTCGCTAGGCCAAAAGTTAGTCATGGCGTTAGCCTTGCTCGTATCCCTGCAACTACTCGAGTATTTTGGGTTCGACGCGCAAGGTGGTAACGGACCAGCCGAACTGCAAGCACTATCCTATATCTATGTTGTTCCACCTTGGATATTTTATGGGGTGGCCGTCATTATCCTTTGGCGTTACCCCATCAGCGCGAGCAGGTTGGCAAGAATTCGCGCCGCGTTTGATCGGCGCGATCAGCGTCAACACCTCAAATAGGCACTCAAAAAGCTGGCTAAGCAGCGTTATACGCTAACAAATGCAGCATATTTGACGTAATTCGACTTTAGAGCCCGTTGCATTATTAAAACTTTCGTAGCACTCTCTTGGGGTGCGCTGTACTCGGCGCGGCTTAAAAAGGGGAGAGTAATGCAGGATCAGATTCTGGGCAGTCACCGGGGTTTTGCCTACCCCATTGTTCATAAGGGCAAAGTTCAGCAGGTCAAAGTTCATCAGGGAAAAGCGCACAAGGCAAAGGCTCCAAAGGTTGCTCTAGCCGGTATCCTCTTCGCGCTATTGGCAACAATCGGAGCGCCGCAACCTGCGGTTGCTGAAGAAGAACGCATACTTGAAGAGATCATAGTCACCGGCACCAAACGCAATACCTCGCAACAAGATACACCCATAGCAATATCCACCATCACCGCCAACGACATCGGCAAAACGTTTGGTAACGACATTCGTGCCATTGGTGATTTGTCACCCAACGTTAACCTCACGCTGCAAACTGGCTTTAATGCGCTGGCAGGCGGTATTCGAGGTACCGGCTCCATCTCAATTCTGACAACGCAAGATCCAAGCGTAGGAATCTTGATCGATGAATTTGCGTTGAGCCATGTGCAAACCCAATTCGTTGAGCTCTTTGACTTGGAGCAAGTAGAAATCTACCGCGGCCCCCAAGGCACCCTGTTCGGCAAGAACAGTACCGGTGGTGTTATCTCCATCACCTCTAAACGGCCAGACTTAGAAGAGTACGGGGCCGATGTCAGATTGGTCGGCGGCGGCTATACCGGCGGCGCGCAGACGGGTAAAGCGCAAGTGGGTATCGACATCCCTTTGATTGAAGGCAAACTTGGTTTGCGCTTTGCCGGATCACTGACCAAAGAAGAAGGGTTCTACACCAACGACAAAGACACGGCGGTCTTTCCAAACGCACCGATTCTTGCCGCTTTTGGGCTTGATCCTGCCAACCCAAACCTGCCCCCTGAGCTGGATACTCGAACACGCGGTGATGGCTCACGGCTAGGTGGCAAAGATGTAGCCGCTGCCAAGACCAAACTACTATGGCAGCCCAATGATCGCTACGAAGCCTATTTTCTTTGGGAGTTGGTTCGTGATCGCTCCGATAGCCCTCCTGGGGTGAACGAGACACCCGGCGGAGAAGGCTTCTTGTTTGATGCTTTAGGCTTTCCGGGCATTCAAACTGCAGGACACAGCGACCCGTTCAGCACCGGCCAAACCCAACAAGGTGCTGGCATCAACATGCGCGATGGCCACCAGGTGGATATTGATGGTTTTTACTTAAACCAACGACTGGACTTCGACAAATTTTCCATCAAGTCCATCACCGGCTATCGCGAGCAAGAAGAAACCTTGCCCAGTACTTACACCGGCGAAGCATTTTTGTCTCTGTTCGATGCAACGCGTAACCTAGAACGCGAACAATTCCAACAAGAATTTCGCATCGTATCCAACCTGGATGGTCCGCTGAATTTTGTGGCCGGCGGTATCTACAACTCAGACGATCTAGACTTTCGCTCATATGCCACGGTTGGCCTTTCATCCATCATCCCATCTTTCAATGCGGACACCGGGTCGTTTCTGGACGCACGCGGATTCACCAACCTAGACCTACGCGGCATTACTGGCGATCCTAACAACGGTCAGGTCAAGCAGGATCGAGAGTCACTAGCATTCTATCTCGACGGTACTTATGACATTACCGATCAATTCAGCTTAACTCTAGGTATTCGGCACACGAAAGACGAAAAGGAGTTCTACAAACCCACCGGACCTGGTGCACCTTGCACCCAGTTCACCGAAGCGCTGGATGCCGTTCTCGCAGATGCTGCCCTACCCTTTGATCCCGCGACCAACTGTGTTGCCGATCTACGCTCAAACGCGGTAAGCCGAGCTGGTATTACGGGGGATCAAATCGATCCAAGACGCTCAGCTTTACCAGCATCACAATATGGGTTTATCGCGGACGATAAAGAGGAGTGGTCAGAAACCACGTGGCGTGTTGTTCTAGACTACAAAACCAACGAAGACACCTTGATGTACCTTAGCGTTGCAACCGGCTTCTTAGCTGGGGGCTACTCGGAGACTTGCTCACAATTGGTGACTTGCCTCAGCTTCGATCCAGAAACCAATACGAACTACGAAATTGGTATCAAAACCGATCTGCTAGACAGTCGTTTGCGCTTGAACGCGGCTTTCTTCTACACCGAGTTTGAAGATCTGCAGCGTAACCAAGTGTTTGCGTTCACCCAGCAAAACGGTGACCCAGGACAAGAAACCATCACCCTAAACGCTGGCGAATCTCATGCTATGGGTTTGGAGTTGGAGGCTACCTGGATCATCAATGAAAACTTCAGCTTAAAGACATCCTTTGGTTGGCTAGATGCTGAGTACGATAAGTTTGAATTCGATACGGACCCTACCGACGCTATACCGGCATTGGATCTGACAAGTTTATCCGTGCCCTTCGCAGCTGAATACCAATTCGGCTTAGAAGGTAACTACGATGTGTCACTATCTAACGGAGGCAACATTCAGGTAACGGCAGGATTGCATTATCAAGACGAGGCTGAGACTAGCCCCTTCGATCCGAATGCGGCTGCAGCCGGTGTCGCGCGCCATCCAACCAATACCCAGATGGAAGATCGCACGCTAGTGAATGCCAACATCACCTACTTCAGTCCTGATGAGCGCTATCACCTGACGTTGTTTGGCAAGAATTTGACCAACGAAGAGTATCGTGTCTCAGCAAACTCTGTTGGCGCGCTGTGGAATTTCACCCAGTATGGTGCACCACGACAGTGGGGTTTGGAGCTAGGGTTCAACCTTCAGTAGCGCCATGAACGGTGCACAGACACCTAAAAGATAGCGCCTACTAACCTATAGAGGCGGGTAGCATCTCTTGCTGCCCGCCCCCTCCCAACAACAATTGGCCTTTGTGTCATCTACAAGACACAAGCTGACGCCTGGGTTTTGTTAGCCTAACGAAGGAAGAAATCCACAGACTAGGAAAACGATACTATGCAACGAACTACGCTCTTACTTTGCCTGAGCTTCTTATGTGGTAGCTCATGGGCAGACTACTCAAACTCTGAACCACCCATAAAACTCAAGATTCAGGAACCTAAAGCCAACAAATCCGGACTGCTTTTGGAGTCTGGCTGGAACCTTGGATTCAGACTTTCCACATCAGATTGGGTTGGCTATCTGGACACCAAACGGCGCTTCACTTCGGGCCATTTCGAAGCCCTCATTCTAGCGGACCCTGATGATTGCCTTGATTTATCCGATATAGCACCGGGCGCAGAACCCTTCGATAACACCTGCTCTGGCCCAGATGAAACTTACGTTAAGTTTCGTAGCGACAGAAATGACGAACGAGAGCTTGTGGATAACATGGATGAGTGTCGACCGGACCAGGCTGTCACCCTTCAAGACACACCACTTGCGGAAGTGTTGAGCGGTGTTGGATTTGCCAATAGCAACAAAGTTTATCTCACTGGGCCCTTTGGGGACTCCGCCGCAGGCGTTCGAACGGGTGCACAAACTCCAGACTGCTACGGTTACGGCGTAGATGATGATTTACCTGGATTGGTTGTGATGATCGATATCGGTGGAGCTCGGTTCTATGACCTAGACTTCAACCCAATCCCATCTCCCGACAGCGGTGAAGCTCGTCGTATCAAGAACTCGGCAGGGTTACTCAGCAATGTTGGATCCGAGTTCTCTGACAAAAATGGGGTAACCTCTATTGTCGCGCATATGCGGGTGGAGCGTGGCGTACTAGAACCCATTGCCGTGTATGACGTAGATCTGGATAACCCCAACTATGACGCTGCTCGAAGAGTGGATGGAGGTCCAATAGAATTCCTGAATTTGGGTTATGCACCTAACAACCTTTCGGACGCTTTTAACCTAGTTAAGACCACCATGCTTGATGAGTATATCGTGAGCGTAAGAGCCGTCCTGGTGGCAGGCACTGCCCCTGCCGTGATCGAAGATATGGATGGTAACGGCAAGTTCACGGCAGCCGACGTCGAGCTAATGGGTTACACGCTGCTCTCAAACCAAGCGCATAAGAAGCTACGATTAATGCAGCGAGAGACAATCGAGGTAACCTCGGACTTAGATTGTCCAGCAGCAGAGGCCGTTTTTGAGGCGGATCTAGATGGTGCAGCACCCAAGAACTGGCCGCAATGTGGCTCCCAGGAAGGTGATGGAACATCTCGCTCCATCCGACGACGCTTCTTGTAGGTCATTCTTTATTCGCTTAAGGGGGGATAGGCCAGGCGGATGCTAAATCTATTACCCCTTTAAACGAAAGATTACGGATGCCGTGTCAGCCGTTGATCCCCAACGGCTACGAAACCTCTCTTGACGTTCTATGACCTGCGCGTGCTCCCCTTTGGCTTTGAGTATCATAATCGCCATCGCTTGGGCCATACGGCGATCAACCTCTAGATCCAAACGTGGCTCTCCTGACCAAGATGCCAAGGCCGAAGCACCGGCGCGGTCGGCTTCTACTAGAGCGTCATCAAGCTCCCCCATGCGAAACAAGGTTTCAGCAAGACCGTTGCGGTAAATCCGGTATTCGAAGCCACTCTCATCTGTCGCTATGCGAAAGTTCTGCAACGCTTCAGCATAGTTACCCTGTTGTAAGGCACTAAGACCCAGTAAATAGGCTATGGCCTTTTTTTCTAGATTGCCTCCAGCCTCATCAACAGGAAGGTTTGCCAGCTCACGCAAAGTAGCCGTCAGCAACTCAAAATCGCGGTTCGAAATCTGAGCCAAGCCAAGGCAAAACAGAAACCGGGTGGGTCGATAACCGGGAAACTCATATTCTAGCGCCTTACGAAATTTCGCCTCAGCTGCCTCAACGTCACCCATTCGGAGCGCAGCCAAACCCTCTTCGGAACGAGCAAGCGTGACCCACTCCTCAAGCAAAGGCTCCACTAAGGCCAGAGGTTCCGAGACTTCAGAATAGTTAGCACGGGCTTGGTGTAATGCAACGAGATCAAAGGCGGCTTCCACGCGCTCGCGCGCAGGCTTTGCCTCGTCAGCCACGATCGCTTCAAGACGCGGCTGTGCTAGCGTAAATTCTCCATTCGTTATCTCTAAGCGCGCCTGACCTTGCTGTGCCCTGCTGAAATTGGGATCGATTGAGATAGCCTTGGCGAAGTGAGCTTCAGCCTGCTCAACATTCCCAACCTTCATTTCCAAAGAACCCAACAATTCCCAAGCGTTCGGAAGTGTAGGCGCAAGCTGTTGATAGCGGGTCAGTGCATCGCGGGCCTCATCCAAACGCTCAACAGAGGAAAGCATAAACCCCAACGAAGCCCATACATGCAAATTTTCTGGCTCTTGACGCGACAGAGCCTCCAGCACTTCGATACCTTTCTCATCTTCGTAATTTCGGTAGTAGGCCTCAGCCAGAAACTGTTGCGCCTCAATCTCGTAAGGATACTGTTGCAACAATTGTAGATAGATCTTGATGGCCTGGGCATTATCCTCAGCCAACAGGGCTTCAAGCCCTTCGATATAAGCGGATTCCCTGGGTGTTTTACTCGCATTCTCTGGCAACGACAGCAGCGTCTCACGAGCTTCGGCTAAACGACCTGCCGATGCCTGAATGTTTGCTGCGCGATAGGCGGCCATAACATAAGTGGGCTCTAACTGAAGCGCCGCTTGCATCGCCGCTTCCGCTTCTTTGTAAGAAAAAGCATTGTAGTACTGCAAGCCAGCAATGTACGCCTCGTACGCACTCAGGTTGGTCACTTTAAAATCGGCAGCCAACGAATCTACCTGGGCCTCGCGAGGAATCTTGAGCCCTTGCAAAACCGCCGACGCTAACTGCTCCGCTTGATTGATTAGGGTTTCCGGGGTGAGCCCTCGAAATGAGCGGGAAGCAATATCAACACCCGTGTCTAGATGGGTGGTTCGCGTACTCAAGACTAGCCCCTGGGGCGATCCCAATATCTCTCCTGACACCAGATACCCTACACCCGAGCGCCTAGCTGTAGCCAAAAGGTCTTTGTTACCAGCATCCAGCTTTACGCCAGACCATCGTGCATCAGAAACCACCTGCAAATGACGCGACAACGACAACTTGTCACGAACCAAATGGGTCAAGCCATCGCCTAGCCAATCGTTAGCCGCGTTATCTGTTAAGTTGCGAAATTCGGCTAGGGCGATAACGGGCGGTCCAGATGGGATACTTTGCTCTTCTCCATCCCAAGCACCAAATTTCTGAAAGAGAAAGCCTGCCGCAGCAAGCAAACAAAGACTCACAAGCAAAACCGACAAGCGTTTCAGCTTTGGTCGTTTGGTTGATCCAGGTGAGCTTTTAGTCGAGGCGACATTGATATTGTTCGCTTGCACCAACACCTGCAACTTGTTTGCAAACTGCTGGGGATCGTAGTGTGATGCTCGGATAGCCTGCATATCCCCCAAGCCGAACTCTAAGCCTTGAGGCAGCTTCGCCTCTTCCAGGTAGGCAACTGATACCCGCTTGCCTCTATCCAAAGCATAGCCGATCTCTTTTTTGCAGTTACTACTCGCAACGCTAGTCGCTGAAGCAAAAAACAACAGGCTTGAACAACGATCTATAGCACCGGCCAACTCGTCTCGCCATTGGCTACCGGGCTCAATGCCCTCGTCATACCAAAGCTTAACGCCAGCCTCATGCAAACTGGTAAGCAACGGGTACACCAGTGCTGCATCTTTGTGTGCATAGCTCACAAAGACATAGGGTTCATCACCTTGATATGCTGGAAACGGTCGTTGCAAACGTTTGGCCTACCTAATCTGGAATCAAGAAATTATAAGCCACCCATGGGCTCAGAAGCTCACCTAGCTCAAATGCTCCCAATAAGCTTCGCGCAACGTAAGCTTACGAATTTTTCCAGTGGCCGTCATGGGCATCTCGTCAATCACAATAACCGCATCCGGCATCCACCACTTCGCAATTTTACCCTCCAAGAAATCCAACATTTCTTGGCTATCTAACGTCTGCCCCTCGATGAGGGTAACCAATAGCAGGGGCCGCTCATCCCACTTCGAATGTGCGGCCGCCACTACCGCCGCCATGCTCACCGCGGGATGCCGACCGGCAATGTCCTCAATATCAATTGAGCTGATCCATTCACCACCAGACTTGATCACATCTTTTGAGCGATCAGTAATCTTCATGTAACCAAGTTCATCTATGTGGCCAACGTCACCGGTAGGAAAAAAACCGTCTGCATCAACAAGAGCACCACCGTCACCGTGCAAATACTCGCTGGCAATCCAAGGCCCCTTGACCCATATGTCACCCGAGCTGGCGCCATCACGCGGCGCTGTGGAGCCGTCTTCTAACACCACCTTCATTTGTACGCCGTATGGAAGCCGGCCCTGCTTGAGTAATTGCTGGTCACGATCGACATCAGACATGTTGGCAACCGCACGGTTTGGTTTGCCAATGGTTCCTAGGGGGCTAGTTTCGGTCATACCCCAAATCTGTACCGCTGCCACCCCTTTGTCCCGAAAACGATCCCGCATTGTTGTCGGCAACGCTGTGCCACCAATAAGTAGGCGCTGTAGCTTGCCGAGATCCAGATTTTCTTTTTCTGCGTGCTCCAACACGCTAGTCCAAATGGTTGGCACGCCACACACGGCGGTAACCCCCTCATCTCGGATCAAGCTTAGCAAGCTAGGACCATCAAGCTGGCGACCAGGCAAAATGAATTTTGCGCCCACCATGCAGGCTGCATAGGGCAACCCCCAGCTTTGCGCATGGTAAAGCGGTGCTGCTGGCATAACACAATCCGTGGCAGACAACGACAGGTTGTCCGGTTGCGCAATGGCCATAGAATGCAGAACGGTTGAACGATGAGAATAGAGCACCCCTTTAGGGTTACCCGTTGTACCGGAGGTATAGCAAAGTCCTGACGCGCTGCGCTCATCAAGCTCTGGCCATTCGAAACCCGTTGGCTCCTGCGCAATCAACGCTTCGTAATAGTGTACATTCGGAAGTTTCGATGGCTCCGGCACACACCCTTTAGCACCAAGAATCACAAAGGTTTCAACATTCGGCAACTGATCAACCAGCGATTCGACCAAGCCAACAAAATCCTGATCAATCATCAGCACCTTGTCGTTAGCGTGATTGATGATGTACCGAATTTGATCTTCGAAAAGTCGAGGATTGATGGTGTGGCAAACAGATCCAATACCCGAAATTGCGTAAAAGCACTCCATGTGCCAATGGTTATTCCAAGACAAGGTACCAACCACATCGCCGTACTTAACACCTAGGTTCATCAGCGCCTGGGCTGCCTGCCTTGTTCGATCGGCAAGCTGCGTATAGTCGTAGCGGAACAGCGTCCCATCCAGCAAACGCGCCACAACTTCCGTGCCACCATGGTTGGTGGCGGCATGTTCTAACAGGCTGGGTATGGTCAACGAGAAGTCTTGCATCAAACCGGGATTTAGCGTCTTCATCTACCTTAGAGCCTCTGGTTACCTTGAGCTTTCGACTCGTCTATTAAACACCCACCTAAGCAAATCGACCAGCAGTTCGATGCACCCAGGGCTCGCGAACAACAAAGACAGGGAAGTGCAACTAGGGGAAGCAAAAAGGAAAAACAAATAATAGTGGAAGCTGGCGCTTCCAGCGCCCCTTAGGACAAGAGGCGGTTGAGCAAGAAGAGTATGCAGGCGGAGTCGCCTGCATACTCAAGTACCAATACTACTTACGGCGAGCTCTAGTGCGTGCAAGCAAACCTAGACCCATCAACATTAGACCCAAGCTCTCTGGGCCGGGCACTCCAACCGGAGGCGTAACAGGCGGATTTACGGGTGGCACTACCGGCGGTACCACAACCACACCATTACGTACGGTGAAGCGATAGCGACCTAACTCGGAACTGTTAAGAGAGTTCGAGATCAACGCATTTGGACCACCGTTCAACAAGGCCCCATTGATCGCAGAGCCAGCCAACTCAAAGTTGGTGCTTGTACCATTGGAGTAACCAACTCGCGCAGAGCTACCACCGAGACCCTGAGAATTGCCATTGCTTGCCTCACCCGTCTCCCATTCCACATTGTCGAAGTTGAACTCGAAGTCGAAGTTCGCCGCACCGGTGTCGGAACGGTCAACCAGAACCAACTGGAAAGAGTTCGTTGGAGTCGCATTCCGATTAAAGAAACCCACATCAACCCAATTGATGCCAAAAGCATCTCGACCGTCAACACTACCAGTGCCGTAGGTGATTGGACTAGCAACGCGAGTATCAACATCCGCAAAAAACGGTGCGATAATAACGCGGCTTGTGGCTTGCAGATCAAATGGTGTGAAAGTACTTAAACTATTGTCAAACGTGATGTTGCCGTTCGTGTTTAACGAAAAGTTATCGTAAGTGGTACCGAAAAAGTTCAGGTCAAACCCAGCGGTCACGTTGTTGACTGAGCCATCATCATTGGTTGGTGCTGTCGTGCTGTCAAAGCCAGACCGGATTGCCAATGCGTTGACAACGGAACTGGCCGCCAGCAAACCGACAAAAGCAATAGATTTCGTCGCTTTAAAACGACTTTGTGTGTTGAACATAGTTTACCCCCAAGCAGGCCACCTAGAAGAGGTGGCAATCGCAGAGCCAAAGATAACCAAGTCAACACAAGCTGTATGTGAGTAAAAGTATCGAAAATGTAAGTAAATTAATAAATCTACGATTCAATAAGTCAACTAAAGACAACGTTATCACCATAGGAACATCCAAATGTCGCGAA
>CALHVX010000186.1 GCA_938036875.1 uncultured Pseudomonadales bacterium | reverse complement strand
TGTGCTAGGCCTGGGTATTGGTTCTGTTGTATTTGGGTACTGGTGGCTGCAACTGCGCGAAGTCGCTGAGGTTGCTGGGACTGCGGATGTTATCCCCCCCACAGCCAACCGATTTGCCGACTGCGACGGTTGTCCCAAGGTGGTTGCTTTAGCAGCGGGCAAGAGTCTGATCGGCTCGCCTGCCAACGAGCTAGACCGACGAGACAGCGAAGGGCCGCGCTATGAGGTGAGCATTGGTGACAATTTAGCCATGAGCGAAGCCGAGATTACCGTGCGTCAGTTTCGTGAGTTTGTAGAAGCGGAGCGTCCGCAGCTGGATGGTTGTCGAACCCGAGAATCTCAGTGGCAAATCGACAAGACCTTGAGTTGGCAAAACCCAGGGTTCAAACAAACGGGTAGCCATCCGGTTACCTGTGTTTCCTGGCAGGATGCGCAGGGTTACGTGGCTTGGTTATCTAAGGTTAGCGGTGCGCACTATCGTTTGCCGAGCGAAGCCGAGTGGGAGTACGCCGCTCGAGCAGGGCAGCAAAACGCACGACACTGGCAGGATCCTGCCAAGGCTTGCCGGCATGCCAACGTAGCAGATGCCACCGCCGCGCAGCAGTATTCGGGTTGGGAGACTTACCCTTGCTCTGATGGTTACCTGCATACCGCGCCCGTGCGCCACGGTGTTGCCAACGACTTCCAGCTGTTTGATATGCAGGGCAACCTGTTTGAGTGGACCCAAGACTGTTGGGTGGATAACTATCGGCAAGCGGACGTCAACGGCTCACCCGCAACCGCCAGAAGCCGTGGTGTTGACTGTAAGCAACGGGTACTGCGTGGCGGCTCCTATTCCACCGCACCGGCTGAGCAACGCTTGGCTTTTCGTAATCGATTTGCACCGGATTACCGGGCAAACACCTTTGGCTTTAGAGTAGTGAGGACAGCGCCATGAACGGGCAATACAGGCACAAGCGTAAAGCGCGCAATAGACCGGGTAGACCTACCTTGTTTGGGTTCTTGTGGATACTTGGGGTGTTACCCATGGCAAGCATGGCCGCAGAGGTCTGCTTCGACTCAAAAAAAGCGCATCAGTGTCTCAGCAACGATAACCCGGTGGCGGCCTGCAGCGATACGCTGGATGCGGACCCCTACAACCTATCGGTACGCTTTGCGCTTTGTGATGCACACCTCAGGCGCGGCGCCCCCATGATGGCGTTGATAACGCTGGACCACGGGTTGCAGCTCTGTGGACGCAGCGAAGCCAACTGCGCGCGTCTGCAAAAGTCTGTGGATGCTGTTGAACGCACCTCCGGGCAACGCCCAGGCTCTGCGGAGCTACGCGCAGAACATGCAGAGGATCGCAACACCTGTACTCGCAGGCACATACGCGGTAACCCCATATACCCCACCATTTTGGCTTGTGAGCAAGCCTTGATTGCGTTTCCAAAAGATGCAGATCTCCACGCGGCGCACGGTGAAAAGCTGCTGCTCAGCAAGCAACCCGCGCGAGCAGTGCTGGCCTTTCGCCGTGCCCTAAACATCCGTCCGGGTGACCCTAACTTTTTGTCTTGGCACGACGCGGCTGAAGACTCGCGCAAAACCATGGTTGAACATTGCTTGCGCCACACCGAGCTGGATCGTTGCAACCGAGCGATCTTGCCCGGCACTCAAGACGAAGCGAAGCTACACTTGCACAGAACAAAGCTGTATCTACAGCAGGGTGATAAAGATGCAGCGCTGGAGTCATTGTTGATTGTGCAGATTCTTGATCCCAACAATCGGGAGGTTTCCCAACAGTTGCTGCAATTGGTGCCTGCGGGTTCGAAGGTTGAGGAGGATCGTCTCTATTTGGCCCGAGGTCAGGCGCAATTGGCTCGAGGCAATTGGCAAGCGGCAATGACAGACTTAAAGCGTGTTCGCGGCAGCGCCTTAGAGCGTAGCGCCGCGCAAGCAGGTCTGCAACAAGCCCGCCAGCAACGTGCTGCGGTTGTACAGTCCCAGTGTTTTGATGCTCGCAACCTGAGCAAGTGCAAGGCTTTGCTGATCCCGGGCGAACCGGATGAGCAGCAGATCCGGGGCTTTATTGCCTCTTTAGATCAACCGCGACCCAAACCGGTTGTTAAACCCAAGCCAACACCAGTGACAACACCGGAAGTCATTGCCGAATCGGCCCCTGCAAAAAGTACTCCGACAACAACAGCGCCAGAAAAACCGGCACGCGTTCAGCTGGCTGCTCACTACTCTAATAAAGCCTCCGCTCAGGGTGTCACCCACTAAGCGAGTTCTCCTTCTACATCTCTTAGTCAATAAAATAGCTGGCGCTAAGTTAAGAAAGCTAACAAGTATTTTACGATCGAGTGTTTGCGTCCGTGTTAGTGTTTTTGTTGTCGGATTGCCCGCCAGTGGTTTTGGGTGCGATGTTTGTCGTACGCTGAGTTGGTCAATCAGGCGCAAGATACATTTCTTGTTTGGCTGGAGGGGCAATGTCTGATACGTCGACGACTGCAACGACCAACGTCACAAGGGTGACGTCCACGCGCCGCTACTGGCGTAGACGCGAAGGTCCAATTCAATGGTGGCCTTGGGGTCTTATACCGCTGATCTGTTTACCTTTGTTGTTTTTGTGGGGTGCCTTTGTCACCGCGCCCGCCATAGAAGAGGACGTGGCAACAACCGTGGCTTCAACCCTGAACGCTAGCGGATTTCCTGGTGCCTCTATTACCGCTGCCGGTCAAACGGTTGACCTGGATCTACCAGTGAACAGCAATGAGCTAGGGCATGCGCGGTCCGTTGCGCGGGCTACTCAATGCGACACTTGGGCTGGCGAATTGATCTGTCCCACGCATGTCGACCTGAAGGCGCGAGCGGTTGAAACCGTTACTGAACCCATAGTGGAGCCCATAGCAGAGCCTACGCCTACAGGTCGCTATCATGATTTCATGGTAGCCGTTGAAGGTGAAAGTGCACGACTTAGTGGTGAAGCCCCCAGCGTTGAGATGAAAGCCCAGCTTCTAGAGGCGGCTGGCGAGCGTTACGTCCGTGTTGAAGATGACCTGCGGGTGACGGATGAGCTGGCAACGGATCAATGGGGGCGTGCTGCACGGCGTGCGGTGCAAACCGTCTCAACTTTTGAACGCGGCAGCGCTACCTGGCGTAATGGCCAGTTTGATGCGCGGGGTTTGGTGCTAGCTGAGCAGGAAGCTGCGGCTAGAACTCAGTTTAACGCCGCAGCCAATGCGCCAACACTAGGTACGCTAACCCTGGACGTTGCGAAGACTGTGGATACTTGCAACGAAGAGTTTTCCGCGGCGCTCAGTAACAGCACCATCAACTTTGCGACCGGTAGTGCAGATATAGATGCTTCGAGTCAAAGCCTGCTGGAATCCTTAGCAAGCATCGCCAATCAATGTCCTGGCAATCTAGTGATCGAAGGGCATACCGACAGCGTGGGTGGTGAGCAAAGCAATTTAGCGCTCAGCCAAGCACGGGCTGACGCGGTGCAAGCGGGTTTGAATCGGCTTGGTGTCACGGGTAACCGTCTTAGCGCCATCGGTTATGGCGAAAGCCAACCCATTGCTAGCAACGATGATGCCGCAGGTCGTGCACAAAACCGTCGTATTGTTATCCATATCGCAGCAAAAAATGAAGCTTAACGGAGAATTCAAATGAGCTATCTCTTAGCAAAATATACCCTGCTGTTCCTGCTTACCGGATTGTTGAGCTTTGTTCTTGGCTACTGGTGGTCCCGTCGTCGATTTGTTGACGTCTCGGAAAGCTACGAGAGTCTTACCCGCGCCAACTCCCAGCAGGAGTGGGGGCGATTGTGGAATCGTTTGGATGATCAAGACAAAAGTATTAACCCGGTGATCCAGTCCGCGATCTCGGCCATACCAGCGCCCGTCGCACCGGATATGAGCGGGCTCGAGCGTGGTCTGTCCAGCTTGCGAGAACGTGTTGATGCGTTATCGGCGGCTGGTGATGTCGATCTATCCGGTTTGTTCCAACGGCTCGATTCCATGGAGTCGCGTATAGATGCGATCCCAGCCCCTGCAACGGTAAATCTAAGTCCTTTGCAAAGTGATCTAGGTTCGCTGAAACAGAGTTTGGCGGCGATACCCAAACCTGAACCCGTTGACCTATCGGGTATCAACCAACGAATTGAAGGCATGGAAAAAGCCATCCAGCTGATTCCGATTCCGGAGCCGGTGGATCTATCCGAATTGCAAATCCGCATGGGTGCTATTGAGGACTCGGTGAATGGCATCAAGATTCCACAACCTGAGCCCGTGAATCTAATGCCGATTCAAAGCCGTATTGATGCGGTAGAGAAGGCGGTGCAAAACATCAAGATTCCAGCGCCAGCAGAATCGGTTGATATCAAGCCATTGGTAGAGCGGGTGAACGCCATCGATGGGGCAATAAAAGCGTTACCCAAGCCACAACCGGTGAACCTTGCACCGCTACAGGCGCAAGTGGATGCGGTAGAAAAGGCGGTGCAGGCCATCAAGATTCCTTTGCCCCCGGTACCGGTGGATATGCAGCCGCTAACCGCACGCATGAATTCCATTGATGGCGCCATCAAAAATATGCCCAAGCCTGAGCCGGTCAATCTTGCCCCCTTGCAGGGTCGCATTGATGCCATAGAAAAAGCGGTTCAGGGCATTAAGATTCCAGCGCCAAGCGCGCCGGTGGATTTGCAGCCGCTAACGGCTCGCATCAATGCCCTGGATAGTGCCATCAAAAGTTTGCCTAAGCCTGAGCCGGTGAATCTGGCGCCATTGCAAGGTCGTATCGATTCAGTAGAGAAGGCGGTGCAAGCCATCAAGATTCCCGCACCCGCACCCGCAGCGGCGGTTGATCTGCAACCCTTAACCACCCGCGTGAACGCGGTGGATCAGGCGGTTAAGCAGATTAAGATTCCGACACCGGAGGCTGTGAATTTGTCGCCAGTGACGAATCGGGTTGCTGCGTTAGAGGCAGCTATCAAGGCGTTGAAATTTCCCCAGCCGCCTGCGGCGACGAACTTGACGCCGCTCAACGAGCGGGTTGTGTCACTTGAAGCGGCGATAAAGGCGCTGGATATCCCCAAAGCAACGCCAGCAACCGATCTGGGTCCGGTGCAGAATCGTCTGTCGCGTATCGAGGAGTTGTTGGCTAGGTTAGACAGCAAGCCAGCGCCCATAGCGGCGCCGCCGGTGGCTAGCGCACCAGCCCCAACCGCAGCACCCCTGAAAAAGCCCGAAAAGCTAAAGCTGTTTACCTCAGCGGTGCATGGCAAGAAAGATGATCTGAAAAAGATTTTGGGCGTTGGCCCCAAGCTGGAAGGCCTGCTAAACAAAAATGGGGTCTTTTACTTTTGGCAGGTCGCTTCTTGGGATGCTGGCGACATACTGTTCATTGATGAGCAATTGGATGCCTTCAAGGGCCGTATCGCTCGAGATGAATGGGTGAAGCAGGCGAGCAGTTTACGTCGAGAACCTGGGGCTGCGCGCGAGCCGAGCTAACCCTGTCGGTCGGCTATGGGTGCTATTCGCGCCAGACGCCCTAAGCCGGTTTCGATTACTAATGCGTCCCTGGGTATCCCTAGCTTCTCAGCGCTTATACAATGGGCGCTAGGCCTAGGAGATTGCATTGCAAAAGTACAAAAAACTGGTTCCGATCATCGCGGTCGTTCTTATCGCATTGGGCGTTAACCTTGATAAGTTTGGGATTGATCTAGAAGCCCTATCAGGGCAAAGCACCCCGCAGAGTCAACATCAGACTCAAAACTCAAGTGGTGCTAGCATTAGCGACAGCAGCGACAGCAGCGGCGAGCTAGCGGAAGCTTGGCGCGACGATCCCAAACCCAAAGCGTCCAGTAACACGCGCTCAAGCCCCACGCCGGTTAAGCTTCCGCATTGGTCCAACTCCAAGCCAGAGATCAATTTGTGGCATGTGTTTGAAGGGGAGATCAACCGCAAAGGCAAACCCACCGGCTTTCACTCCCGCCCGGGTGGGCAAGATCCAGCAGATGCCCGTGTGGTGTCAATCAAAGATCGACCAAACCGTCATGGTGTGTATACCGCCAATGTTGAGGTGCGGGACGGTGGTCAATGGAAATCTAAGTTTTCGAGCTTCTTCCCAGACAATCTAAGCCAGCAAGAAGTGGTGGAGATTATCCTTAACGCCTACAACAACAGCAGCAATCCGAACAAGCAACCTTGGTCGGGCCCGTCTGGGCTTGGCTTTCAGGTGCAGGGTTACACCACGTCGCGTGGTGGAATCAATACGGCCTTTCCTGTGTATAAACGCAACTAGCATCTGACCTGCACCTGAATAGAGAAGCCTATGACGAGTAAACTAGAATTTTATATTGATGAAGACGGCATGCACTGCGCGCGTGGTGAAGATGATCGTCTTGCAACCTACCTACAAACAGATATTCAGGGGTCAGCGGCCATAGCGGAAGAGTTGATTGCACTGCTAAAGAATCCTGAGTTTTCTGGTGACTTTACTGGCAACGGGCACTGTGTTGACTTTCGAGACAACTCGGTGTTGATCGAAGCCATGCACGACGACGAAGCACCCGATCGCATGCTGTCACGTGAGGATATGCTGGCGCACGTAGAGGCCTGGCTTAAGTTCATTTCTAAATCTTAAAGGAGTTGTTGATTGATGTTGAGCTTAGCTAAGTTCGGTGCGGGTGTTGCCGCAAGCCTATTGTTATTGGGCGGTTGTAGTGGTGAGAACAAGCCAACGGATGCACAGTTGCGTGAGGCCCTTGTTGTGGAGCTACCTGAATACGTGACCGTCACAGACTTTAGGGTTGAGGCGATGGAAAACACCGGCAACGAAGTGGAGCCAAGCTACATCTCTCGGTATAAAGCCAAGGCCGAAGTCACCAGCGAACTTTATACCCGCGACGGTTCGGTTGGTGATGTGCTGTTCTTGTTGGGCGCCACTGCGCCCGGCACCGAGCTCGAGCTCTTCGGCAAATCCCGTTCTGAGCTTTACCAAGGTGGTTGGGCCCATGATCTGTATATTGAGGGCAACCCGATCCGTAAGTTAGGCCAACCGGCGGCCGCCTTTGCCCCAGCTCGAACCATTGTGCGTGGTTCCGCCGAAGAAACCGTTTTCCAAGAAGAGCTCAACGCGAAGCACGCGGCTTTTAATGCCACTGTTGCCGAGCTTCCGCTGGATGCCATGATTATCGAATTTTATGGATCTAAGAGTGAGTTTGCTGGCCAGTACGTTATTGGCGAGGTGCTCAAAAGTCGAGCGGAGAAGTCTAACGATGAACAGTTTGTGGTGCACGCCAACTATGCTTACAAGAAACCCGGGGCCACGAAGCCGGGCGGTTCTGACTCCCGAACCTTTACCTTCCGCAAGATCGAGGGCACCTGGCAAGTAGCCAGTATGGGCTTTGCTCGTTCAGGAAAAATTTAGCCGTCTAGCTAGTCTGCATCCTGCAGCAACCAAGGTTCGTTCTTCACCCTAAGCAGAGCCTCAATGCGGCTCTGCGCATTAAGCTTTTGCAACACGGTTGCCACGTTGCGAACCACCGTGCGTTCCGACCGTTCTAGCTCCAGCGCTATCTCTTGATTGCATGCGCCGCCTACAATGTGCCTGAGTACCAGTTGTTCACGCTCGTTCAACCCTAGCGGGTGGCTGGTGGCACGCCGTGATGATACTTGCTTGGGTGCAGCGGTCTTGTTGAGCAACCCTTGCTGCCGCGCCAATTGGTTGATCTTGTTAACCACCGCGCTTGCGTCCATGGTGTTTGCTAAGGCCAGTGCGCGCTGTACATGGTCCGTGCTGAGCTGGTTGGTATCGCAAACCAATGCCAGGCAGGCTGAGTAGGGTGCGCCTAGGTCTTCCCAGTGTTGAGCCGCTTGCTCAAACGCACCGGAGACTTCTTGATGGTAAGCGCCGGGTAGGTCAGTTAGAAATTCTTTAGGTAATGGCAAGTCCAGACGGTTCGCCCAAGTGGCAATCTCACCTTGGTCCCAAGTGCGCAGCAGCTCAACGCCATCATCCATCAATGTACTGAGCTCGCGCTTTGCGGAGTCCGGCTGGTCTGTGAGCCAGGCGTGTTCAATCATGCCCATGCGAACCGGGAAGATGTATTGCCGTTCGCCGGTTGCTTCGGCATCGGCAAGGGCTTGCGTCAGCAATTGTTGGGCATCGGGGTCACCACGGCGTACGCTTGCCTTTGCCAACACAATGCGTGCGGGTAGCCGCATGAGCAGGGTGAGTTGGTCTAACTTTAAGACGCCTTCAGCAATGGTGCGAGCATCGCTTAGTCGACCTTGCTCTAACCGCAGCTGAGCTAGCCGCCCAACCAAGTAGTGGGTCCAAGCATCTAAGTCATGCTGAGTATCAAAGGCAATGCCTTCAGATAGCACTTGTTCGGCCAGTGCAAAGTCTCGGGTCTCAACTCCGTACTCCGCTAAGTTGGTGTAAACCCGTGCGGCGTGCTCGTCGTGGTGGTGAGTACGCGCTAAAGCAAGGCTCTCTTCCATCATCTCGCGTCCGCCAGGCTTGCCACGAAACAGCAGAGCGGTGCCAACGTTGTTAAGCGCGTGAATTTTAACTTCAGCGTTGTTGAATTCATCCGCCAGCTTAAGTGCGCGATGACCCCAACTAATGGCTTCGTCCATGCGGTCGTTCAACATGTGTAACTGCGAACGTAGGCTGTAGGCCATACCGCGCTCTACGGAGGCAGGAATGCCTTCGAGGGTGGTGACCGCTTCGTCCGCTAGCCGAGAAGCCTGTGCCGCCTCACCTCGGTACCAATGCAAACGGGATAACCAACGCAGGTTTTCACCCACCTTGTCCATGCGGCCTAGCTCGCGCCATAAGTCGACCGCTTTACCCCGCGCCGCGATAACAACGTCGTCAATCTGTAGTGCAAGACCGGCTTCGTAAGCCCAGTCTTCGTAGAGTTGGGCCGCCTGCTCTGGTGTGGCTTCTTCCACAAACTGCAGCGCGGTGTTTAAGTGGGCGGCCGCTTCGCGGTGGGCGCCGATGGAGGCGGCCTGTTTAGCGGCAGCGGCACCCCAACGTAACACCGATTTACCGTCGTAGGCGCCGGTCGCGTGATGCACCATCTCGGCGTACGAGGCGTTGCTGGGCATGTCTTCCATAGCCGCCAGTATTTTTGTGTGCGCCTGTTTCTTTTTGCTTTCGGTGCTGCGGCTTAGCGTTGCTAAGCGTGCTAGCTCGTGGCGGAAGCGTAAACCGCGTTGGTCTTCCACCAGCAAGCCGTGATCCACACAGTTAGCGGCTATTTGCTCACCTTGTGGTCCGAACAATTGGGCAATAAGGTCACTGCTCACCACGCTAGGGATCACGCTGATGGTTTCCATTAGCGCTTGGATGGGTGCATCCAGGCGTTGCAACCGTGCACCCACAGCATCGCGAACGGATGCAGGAACCGAGGTATCTATGCTATGTGCGGCGATTAGCTCGGTTACAAAGAAGGGGTTACCTGCGGTGACTTCAAACAAACGCTCTGCAGGAAAGTTTGCTTGGGCTGCTAACTGTTCAACACCAGCGCGAGACAAAGGTTGCAGCTTTAAGCGTGTGGTTTGTGCAGCCGGCAGATCGCCCAGCACTTGGGTTAGCGGGTGTTTGGAATCCAGCTCTTCGCTGCGAAAACTTAAGACCAACAGCACGTTCAATAGCGAGATACGGCGTGCTAGGTACTTAATCAGGTCGAGGGTGGCGTGGTCGGCCCAATGCACGTCTTCGATCACCATCACCGTTGGATCGCTTTGGGAATCAAGCTGCTCAAGCAATAACGCGAATAGCTGGGAGGTGGCGGTACCTTCCGCCAGCGCACGTTGAACTCGTAAACCCAAACCCGGCGCCATGTCTTGCACTGGGCCTAACGCACGCGGGGTAAATAGTGCATCACAGGCACCCCACAAAACCGTGCAATTTTCTGGTTGTTGTCGGCGAAGCTGGCTGAGTAGCGCTGTTTTTCCCACTCCGGCTTCACCGCTGACCAACACCATGCCGCCGTGGCCGCTGCGAGCGGTTTCTACTGCCTGTAGGATGCGTTGAATGATGTCGTCGCGTTCAATCAGGCTTGAGGTGTTAAGGGGTGCAGGATTGCGCGTTGAGGCCAGAGTAGCCATGGGTGTTGAGACAGCATCAGCCTTATGACCACGTAGCGATGCTTCAACCTTTTCGGTAAAGGCGGGCCACTCGTAGTGATCGGCAAATATGGCTTGCTCGCTGCCTAGCGAAAAGTCTAACGACGAGGTGAGTTGGGTGCGTTCTAGAAAGCAGACGCAAATGGGTTTGTTTTTGGATAACGCGTATTCAATCTCGCGTTCGCAGTTACGGCTGCTGGCCGAGACGCTGGAGACCAAGAACAAGACCCGCTCACAGTTTTGAATCGAGTCCGCAAGCCCCGCGCGCCAGCTTGATCCGGGTTCCAAGCCTTCGTCGTACCAGATGTTCAGCCCGCGCCCTTTGAGTGCTGACAGCAGTGGATAGACCCGCTCCGCATCCGAGTGCGAGTAGCTAACAAATATGTAGGGCTGATCGCCGGAATAGGCCGCAAACGGTCGCTGGATCATAGAGGCTTAAGATTTTGGACCAGGGTCTGATATTAAGCCATTCCGCGACCGTTTAGGTAAGTATTCCGAAAGGAAGGTTTACCAACTATTCAGGCGTTTGTAGCGCTTGTTGCTCTAACTCCGCACATAACGCGGGTGCTAGGCCTAAGGCTTTGCCTAGCTCATCAAGATAGGTTCGATCTTCCGGGCTTTGCTGGGCCAGGACCGACGCAGACAACACATAGATCTCGGCGGCAAAGGTGGGTGTGTCTACACCGGCCGCAATGGTGGCTATGTCAGCGGGGTTCTCGAGCGCTTCGGCCATGAAGGCTTCAGTGTCAGTGCCTAAGTTGTAGTTGTGCAGCAAGGTCATGATCTTGTGGCGTTCTGCATCGGTGATGTGGGTGTCCGCGCTGGCGGCGGCCACCATGGCGCGCAGCAGGTGTTGGCTGCGTGCAACGGCGTTGGGTCCGGTCAGCTCGCCCACCGGGATACCGGCAGGTGATGTGGAATCTTGGTTGTTGTCCGATTCCCAATCTCGATAGGTTTTGTAGGCCAGCCCACCTAAGGCGGCCAAGCTGCCGACTTTGAGTGCAGTGCCGGTCAGAGCGCGACCCCCTTTGGTACCCAATAGCAGTAGTAGGGCGCCCGCAGCCGCTGCGCCTTTACCGGCGTTGGCCATGGCTTTGTCACGCTCTGGGCCAGCAACAGGAACATCGAGATTGGTTTCCGCAAATTCTTCTAACGCGGCTCGACCTTGGCCGGCGAGATCTTTGCCGGTCTGAATGAGTTGGTTCAGTAGCTGTGTCGCATCCGTCATGGTGTGTCCTTAGAACAATAATTGGTGGTTACTCAGTTGCGCGAGCAACGCCAAATATTCTATCAGAGGCTCTAGGCCATTGGCGCGCAGCCTTGGTGTGCGGTATCCCTAAGTTGGCCAAAAGGCTAAGATATTGCATGCGCGCGAGAATCATCAATCTTTTTCTGTCCATGCAAAGCAGCTATTGGTTTGTGCCGACACTTATGGTGCTTGGTGCGATTGTGCTCGCGATGTTCAGCGACCGGTTAGACCGATCCACCGATGCTTCCTTTTTATCCAGCATTCCTTGGTTGTATCAAAACCAACCGGCCGGTGCGCGTGCGGTGCTATCGGCCATTGCTACCTCCATGATTGGCGTGGCTGGGGTGACTTTTTCTATGACCCTAGTGAGCGTGTCCTTCGCCGCGTCAAACATTGGTCCTCGGCTAATCGGCAACTTTATGAGTGACCGGGGTAATCAGGTAACCCTGGGTACCTTTATTGCCACCTTTGTCTATTGTTTGCTTATTTTGCGTACCGTAACCGATGCATCCGGTGCCTCTGATGCGGCGCATGTGCCGCACATATCTATACTGATTGCCTTGAGTTTGGCCATGCTCAGCGTGGGGAACTTGATTTTCTTCATTCACCACATTCCAGAATCCATTAACGTGGCTGGCATTGCCCATAACATTGCAACGCAACTTCAAGACTCCATGCAGCAACTGTTTCCAGAGCAAGTGGGTGAGTCTGGTGCAGATGCACAGGCAAAGTCA
The DNA here is from genome assembly GCA_938036875.1 of uncultured Pseudomonadales bacterium. Classification (GTDB taxonomy): domain Bacteria; phylum Pseudomonadota; class Gammaproteobacteria; order Pseudomonadales; family Azotimanducaceae; genus CALHVX01. The sequence goes on along the minus strand of CALHVX010000186.1, from coordinate 309 downwards.
CCGAACCTGGGACCTAAATTTAGAGTAGAAAGCCTGGCAATACCGGTGCCTGAAACAGGCTACATGCAGCTTGTCGATCACGAGACCATGATGAGTATTGCCTGCGACAAAGCACTGAGTGTACGCCTGGAGTACCGCCCCGGCGACTTTGCGCAGACGGGTCAAACCTTGATTCACGCACACCCCAGTGCGAGTGTTGACGAAGAGACAGCACGGGCGCTCGCCAGTTGTTGTGTTTTTGGCAGCAAACGTACCGCAGCCCAAAACGTGATGTTTTTGGTGGACCAACTGATTGAAATTCTCATGCGT
>CALHVX010000185.1 GCA_938036875.1 uncultured Pseudomonadales bacterium | reverse complement strand
GACTCAAGCGCGGAGGCCATCACTAGCATCGCTTCGCGCTGTACATCGATGATGCGCCTACTGGTTTGTGCAATCGGCGTGGGTTCAAACTCCAAGAAGGGGTCGCGCAGGTTTAGTGGCTCGCCGTCTTCGTCTAGGTCGTAAGGTTCGGGCTCCGGTTTTTCTAGAGGATCATCGGTAGAAGCCGACAGGTCCACCAAAAAAGCCGCCCCCAAATCTCGACGGACCCGTTCTCGACGGCTGTAAATGCGATCATCCGGGCTGTGCCCGGTACGTAAATCTAACCGTGCTTGGAGCAAGGCATTGAAATCCAGCTCGTCGCCGTCTTCCACGCGCGGCTGACGTTGGTAACCTAAAGGTTTGATGTGAGCTAAACGTGCTTTAACCTCGGGCTGCCAGCGGCGTACCACTTCCATGGCCTCGGCTAGATCGCCGTTGGCTTCGTCTGCCAGCAAACGCTCTTCGTAGAGTCGGCAGTAAGCGTGATGGGAGCGTTGCTCTTGGTAGTCCCATTCGTCGTAGAGGTAGCTGCGGGTGTCTGGGTGTGCGGGGCCCAACGCGTGGCGAATGGCGGAGCGTTCCATGTCTGCGCGCCGACTTAAGGTATCGCGCTGTTCAGTGAGCGAACGAATGCTGACCTCATCCGGCTTGATGTCACCACCCTCGGCGTTGCCTTCGGCAGCATCTACCTCCGCCTCCTCCATGACTTGGGCCGCCATCATCTGCTGGTTGAGCTGTGCAATCTCATCGTCCCAGTCTTCTAAGCGTACGTCGCGTTGGGTCCAATCTTCTTCTGTCTCCAGCGCCTCCGCAGGGCCAGGGAGGCGATCGCCAACGGTCAGCGCTACCAGTTGCTCATAGCAAGCATCTGCCGCCAGCACGCTGTCATACACGCTGGCGGCGCTTGGGCTAGCGAGCTGGCTTAGCGGTTTGGTTAGCACCTGCAACAGCAATGGCTCGCTCGGCTCTAGGGTGAGTTGTGTGCTGGCATCACACACGATGTGTTGCGCCACTTGCTCTGCTTGGGAGAACAGTGCTGCATCAAACTCTTGGGCTTCGGTGTTTTGTACGTAGTAGTGTCGGTAGTGTTTGGTCATACCCGGATGTTGACGCAGCATGGCGGCATCCGTGCGTGTTGCTTCGAACAGATGAAAAATTTGCGCCAGCAACCCGGGGTGAGGGTAGAGCTGGTACCAGCCTTGTAGGTCCCCTTGGCGCAAGCTCATGGTACCCGCGTTCGGTTGGCGCTCATCTAAGTGGGGCAAGTGCTGCAACACTTGCTCTAATCGCAACTGGTAAGTGCCATAAAGCCGCTGCGCAATTTGTTGCATGGCGAGCACGCGAAAGGCGCTGTCGGTTGCGGTGCTGGGTAGCTCGCTGGGTAGGTATAGCGTGTCGCTAGTTTGACCGCTGGTGCCGCTAAAGTGCGCGCGCCCGGTGAACTCGTCCCGACTTTTGATGTGCAGGTATTGGCCGGCTAAGCCTTCAGTGAACAGCGCAAGGCTAGGCTCAACATCCACAAGCCGGATCACGGCAATACGGCATCCACTATGTCGGCAACGGCGCTTTTTACCGTGGCGTCATCAGAGATGGCGTTGACGATGGCGCTTTGCGCTGCGCGCCTAGGTTCAATGCCACCGCGAATCAATTGGCCGGTGTAGATAAGCAAGCGCGTGCTCACCCCTTCTTCAAAACCGTGCTCGCGCAGCTGCCGAACTTTGGCGCCGACCGTCGCTAGCCGTTCTGCCGTTGCAGCGTCGATGCCGGCTTCGTGCGCAATGATGATGGTTTCTTGCTCTGGCTCGGGGTAGTCGAACTCCAAGCTGGTGAAACGCTGTCGGGTGCTCGGCTTTAAGTCTTTGAGCACGCTTTGGTAACCCGGGTTGTAAGAAATGACCAACAGAAAATCGTTGTGTGCTTGTACCAGCTCACCGGTTTTCTCGATGGGCAAGATGCGACGGTGATCGGTTAGCGAGTGGATGAGGACCGTGGTGTCTTTGCGCGCTTCCACCACTTCGTCTAGGTAGCACAGACCGCCGCTGCGAACCGAGCGTGTTAACGGGCCATCGGTCCAGCGCGTTTCGTCTTGCAGCAACAAGTAACGTCCAACCAGGTCGGTGGCGGTGAGGTCTTCGTGGCATGCGATGGTGGTTAACGCTTGGTCTGGTTCAATGTCTGAATTGCTACCCCCAGATTGGGCAAACAGCTGGTGCGCCATGTACTCAACAAACCGGGTTTTGCCGCAGCCGGTGGGACCCTTTAATAAGACGGGTAGGCGTGCAGCAAAAGCGGCACGAAAGATCTCTTCTTCATCTGCCACGGGCAGGTAGTAAGGTAGTTGGCTCATGGCTTCACTTTAGCAACGCTGGGCGCAGATAGGAATCAAGCTGGGGTATAGTTAGGTGGAATTTACTGCATAACCTAGGGGTGTCATCTATGTCGGACTTAGAGTCGAAATCAGATTCAGATACCGGTTCACCCTCAGGGGCCGATCCAACCGATGTCTTGCTAGATGCCACCACAGCGGCGCTGCCGCCATTGTTGGCTGGGTTAGATGCGCTCACCTTTGCTGCACGGCACATGCATCCCCCAAATATGGCATCTTTAGCGGAGGTGATGCAGGAGCATGAGCAGCCGTTGAGCGACGGGCTAGAAACCTTTGCGGCGGCGCCGTGGCCTGATCACTTGCAAGATTTTCGCAAGCAAGTGGTGAACGCAGCCACCATGGCAGGCAAAGGCTTAAGCGGTTTGGTTGCAGCGACAGATGCAGATAACCCGATCATGCAGGGGTACCGTTCGTTGGGATACCTTAATAAAAGCCTTGAGTACTTGTACCCGCTCGCGCGTATCTTACCGCCGGTTAGCCGATTTTTTCTCAGCCCAGATCGCCGTGATGATGTTGCTCTGTTGGAGCAGCTCAACCCAGAAGAACCTCGGCAAGATGTCGGGGTGTTTCATTTTGATAACGAGGCAACCGACCGTGGTGGCTTCTCTATGTTTGTGCCAGAAAACTACGACCCGCAGCAACAGTATCCGTTGGTCTTTGCGTTGCACGGTGGTAGTGGTCACGGTCGCTCGTTTTTGTGGAGTTGGTTGGTTGATGCACGCGCTGAAGGTGCGATCGTTGTTAGCCCCTCTTCTCGAGAAGGGACTTGGTCGCTTATGGGGCCAGATATGGACACGGAAAATTTGCATACCATGCTAGCGCACGTGAAAAAACATTGGTCGATCAACCCAGAGCAGATATTGCTCAGCGGCATGTCCGATGGCGGTACCTTCAGCTATGTTGCCGGCTTACCCGAAGATTCACCCTTTACCCACTTAGCGCCAACCTCTGCATCCTTTCATCCCATGTTGTTAGAAGCTTGCTCCCCTGAGCGGCTGCAAGGTTTGCCCATCTACTTAACCCACGGTGCGCTGGATTGGATGTTTGCGGTGGACGTGGCGCGCACGGCACAACAGGCGCTCACTGGTGCCGGGGCGCAGGTTGAGTATCGTGAGATCGACGATTTGTCGCACACTTTCCCGCGCGAAGAGAACGTTCGCATATTGCGTTGGTTGCGAGGTGACAGCTTAAGCTGAGTTGCCTTTTGTTGAGGCGTCTTGTGGCCCATCTTCATTGGGCGAGATAGAGAAGTTGAGTTTTGCCGCTTTGGCAAAGGCCGGTCGTTGCTGTATCTGTTTGCGGTAAGTATTCAACACATCCGATAACTCAAGCTTGTAGGCAATCGCCCAATCCAGACAGGTGCTCAACAGCAGGTCGGCAGCGGTAAACTGCTCGCCGAGTAAGTACGGGCTGGTTGTTAGCTGGTTATGTGCCACGCTAACTTGTTTAGCAAACCCTGCCTTGGCTTCCGCTATTGCTGCAGGAGCCTCCCCGTAGAGCGCATGCAGGTCCTGATGTTTGCGCATGACGTACAGCGTGTGTGCATCTAGCTCCATCTGAATAAAGGACAGCCACTCGTTGTACTTGGCGCGTTGCAAAGCGTAGGGCTTGGGCACCAAACCACTGTCTGGACCGTAGGTATCCCCTAGGTAGGTGACAATGGCGGCGCTCTCAGACAACACAAAGTCGCCATCGACCAATACTGGAATTTTTTCTTTGGCATTGAGCGCACGAAACGCCTGGCTTTGGGTGGTGCCACTGCGCGATCCCACCAGCTTTGGCGTGTAGGTAAGATTTAGCTCAGCGGCCATCCAGTGCGCACGCATTGTGCGCGATGTGCCGCCACCCCAAATGGTTGTCATGGCGTAGGCATTCTTGCGACCGGGCCTAGCTTCCGGGGCCGGGCACTTCGGTTGCTTCGTAGAAGTGCGCGCTAACCTCTTTGGGTGGATTAGCCGCCATCGCTTTTTGGAACATGGCCATGTGGGGCAGCGAGAAATGGTTTTGCAAGGCGGCCATATCTACCCAGCGTTCGGTGATACGTAAAACATCCGGGTTGTTGAGCTCAACACTGAAGGTGTAATCCTCGCAGCCGGCTTCGGCTTGGCTGGCTTTTTCCATCTCGGCGATGGCCGGCTGCATGGCGCGGATGCTGTCGGCATCAGAGACGATGGTGGCGTTAACAATGATCATAGGGCTCCCCAAATTTGGTGTTGAGCCTAAGTGTTAGCTATGCCCGTCCCAAATTCCAGTGATTCTTGTTGTGCAGCGACGTGAGCAGAAAAATGCTCCATAGAGTAGGCGACCCGTTCATCCACCGAGGGTAAGAAGGTATCTAGCGCCTCAACCTGACGCAGACGTGGCAACAGCCCTTGGTTGTTGGCGATCTGAATGCTCAAGCCCGGGCGGGCGTTGAGCTCCAGCAGCATAGGGCCGTAGCGGTCATCCAGCACTATGTCGCAACCGAGGTAGCCCAGTTGGGTCACTTCGTAGCAGCGAGAGGCTTGGTTGAGTAGCTGGGACCAATTTGGTACCTCTAGCTGCAGCAAGCTTTCGCCGGTATCTGGGTGGTGGGTGATGTTTTTGTTGTATTGAACGGCTGCAATGCTGCGCCCGGAACCAATGTCCAAGCCCACCCCCACAGCACCTTGGTGCAAGTTGGCTTTGCCATCACTGGACCGGGTTGCAAGCCGCAGCATGCCCATGACCGGATAGCCTTTAAACACGATCAGCCGAATGTCTGGCACGCCTTCAAAGCTCACCTTGTCAAACATGGGGTTGGCGATGACCAAGGCTTCTACAATGGCGTTGTCATTGCGGCCACCCAGTGAGTGCAAGCCGCTTAAAATATTGGAAAGGTGACGCTTCACTTGGTTTAGGTTGATGCGCTCGCCGTTACTCTTAATGAAGTCCTCACCATCGCGTTTGGTGATGACCAAGATACCTTTGCCGCCACTGCCCTGGGCGGGCTTGATCACAAAGGTTGGGAGTTCTGCTAGTTGGTCTTTGAAATGCTCAATGTCTTGTTGGGTCTTAAGCGTAAGCAAAAGCTCCGGTGCGGCAATACCCGCTTTGCGCATAATGAGCTTGGTTTGCAA
>CALHVX010000184.1 GCA_938036875.1 uncultured Pseudomonadales bacterium | reverse complement strand
ATTGGCGTCCAGCATGCCTGCGTATTCCTGCCACGCAAGACCACCACCTACCGCTCGAATTTGCCACTGCGCAGCACTGCCTGCCGCACCACAGTCCTGCCAAAGGTAGAGACCGGGATCGGTGCCGTTGTTGTAGCTAGGCTGACCGCATACGTCGGTGTTAGACGGATCGTCGCCAGCAAACAATGGATCGGTACCGTTGGCCACCTCGTCTCCGTCACTGACACCACCGCCGTCGGTATCTGGATTATTTGGATCCGTTCCAAGCACTTGCTCTTCCAGATCGCTCAAACCATCGCCGTCGCTGTCCACCGGTGGTGGGCAAGCCAAGCCGGTCGCCAGGCTAACGTCATCGGTTGTCAGCTCGGTCCTTGTGCTACCCAGGTATACCGGTAGGTTGGTTGGTGCGCTTGGGGTGAAGCAAGCGTTGGCTGGCAAGGTGAAGTCGATGCCATCTACACCATTGTTATAGACGATGAAGTTGTAGACAAAGGCGTTCGGGTCGCTAGTGTCTAACGTATCGCTTGCTTCGATGAGAATCGGCGTGATTGTGGTTAAGCCGCCCGCAACAGCAAGTTCACCTGCATAGTCGAGTCGAGTTGGGGTGCCACCACCAGTAATGCGCAGGGACCAAAGCTCGGTACCGTTGGTGCAATCGCGCCATAAGAAGGTACCTCGATCGACGCTAGCATCAATACTTGGCTCACCACAGAATACGGTAGTTGCGGTTGAGTTAACGCTGATACTTACCGTTGCCGTGCCGCTGCTGATTAGCCCGTCAAAGACGTTAAACGTGAAGCTATCGTTGCCCACGTACCCTGCATTGGGTTGGTACACAACATTTGGCGCGCTGCCTGACAGTGAGCCGTTGCTGGGTAGATTCACCAGGCTATAGGTCAGCGGATCATTGTCTGCGTCGTTGCCGCTCAGTGTGATCGCCACGCTCGTATTCAATGCGGTCACCACGGATTGCGGTGAGGCAACCGGTGGGGTGTTGTTACCAGATCCAGGGCCTCCTGGGTTGCCGTCGATCAGGTCATCGATACCGTCGCCATCAGCATCGATGCCGCCGCCGGTGTCAGCACTGGAGAGGGTGCCATCGTTGTTGGTATCCAAAGCGCCATTGCCGGCAATGTTGATGTCGTAGGCGGTGCCATTGTTGTTTGGATTGGTGCTCTCAAGATCCAAGAAGTCTGGAATACCATCGTTGTCGGTATCTGGTGGATTGTTCACTGTGCCTTGATCGTTGATGATGTCGTCCACCAATGAATCGCTGTTGGTATCCGGCAATCCGGCTTCAACCACGTCCGGGATAGAATCGTTATCGCTGTCTAGATCTATCGCATTGGCAATGCCATCGCCATCGGCATCATTGCCACCAACAAAAGAGGTCACCCGAATGTCGTCGATGGCTGCTTCAACCAACGAGCCGCTGCCACCATCCGCTGCTTCAATGAGCAACTGGATAGATTGGCCAGCATAGCTGGCGACGTTGGCGCTTAAGTTGGTCCAGCTGGCGGCGCGATCTGCCCCGTTGCCGGTTTGGTTCAGCAAGGTTTGCTGGCTACCGGACGCGATCAAGGTAATGCGCAAGAAGTCGTCCGCATTGGCGTTGTTCAGGTGCGCAAAGTAGTAGTTCAGATCCAAGGTTTGCGCGCTGCTTGGCAGTGCAATCGTCGGTGATAATGCTGAGGTTGTGCCGTTGTCGATGTCAAAGCTACCCAAACCGGTTCCAGCGGCTGCCTGTGTTACCAAAGCCTGGCTACCACTGGTGGTGGTGTTGAGCTGCAAAGCAATAGAACCATTGCTAGTCCCTTCGGGGTTAGCAACCTCCCACTGACCGGTTGTGGCGGTATCGGTATTGTTGGGGTTGGTTGTCCAGCCCAAGTTGGTTTCAAAGTTATCGACGGTTGTGGTATTCGGCTGACCACCACTTGTCTCAACGCTATCTGGCAAGCCGTCATTGTCTAGGTCGATGTCGCTGTTGTCGCCAACGCCGTCACCATCGCTGTCGGTGGTTTCGGTTGGATCGTTGGGAAAGGCGTCGCTGTTGTCTCCAACCCCATCACCATCTGTATCTGCGGATTCGTTGGGATCCAACGGGAATGCATCGTTAATGTCCAAGACACCATCGTTGTCATCATCTGGATCGGTGTTGTTTGGTATGCCATCACCATCAGAATCACACGCGGTTAGGCTGACCAAGTCGAAAGGCATATCAACGCGTTTACGCGCGGAGCCAACGATAACCGAATCGATAAGCGGTGAGTCTAAACTGATACAACTGGAGACTTGGTTCCCCAGGTTGAAGTTGATGCCTTTGTTGTTGCCGTTGTCTTCTTGCACCGTAATATCAAAATCTATGTGGGTGCGTGGGTCGTTAGTGAGCGTGTCGCTCGCCGCAAGCGCCGAGCCGTTGACGTTACCAAAGTTGGAGTTGCCAACGATGGACCCGGTGGCGTTGACCGGTTGAAAGTCGTTCAAGATATCTAGGCCGCCGCGTAATCGCAGGTGCCAGTTGTTTGTGCCACAGTCGCGCCACATCAAAGCAACTGCACCGAAGCTGGTGGTGTATGGGGGTTGGCCACACTCGTCATCTGTAGCAAAGGTGGTTTCGATAACCGGCCCCATGGTTGCCACGGTTAGCGCGCCGCCCTCTGCCGCTTCGTACAGCTGATCGGCGGTTACGTTGTTGTAGATGTCGGTTTGACCTGAGGGCCATTCCACTCGAATGTTAACGCTGGTATTGCCAGCGAGCCCAAAGTGGATGCGTTGGTGGTTTTGTGACCAGCGATGGAAACCACCGTTCTGCTCACGAACTTGGGTCACGCCACCGGCGGTGGCAAAGACTTTTGCACCCACTCCTTGGCGGTTGCTGGTGCTACCGTTCAGGTCGATCTCAATCCAGTGGTTGCTGTTGCCGGTGTTGCGTAGCAGCGAATCTGGACCGCCGCGACTAACAGGGTAGTACAGCAGCCCGTTGGCAATGGCCAGATCCATGAAGCCGTCAACGTCGTAGTCAGCGGTCACCACACTGTCGGCTACGCCAAGCTCTAACCCGGTACCTACGGGACCTTCGCCACCGTGATTGCTGACCAGCACAAAGGTGCCATCACCTTGGTTGTCGTAGTAACGGTTTTCTAGGTTTTCAGCGCCTTGGCGACAGGCAAGGTACAGGTCAAGGTCCATATCGTTGTCGAAGTCAGCGGTGACACCACTGATGCAGTTCACCGAATCAAACAGGCCGGTGTTGTAGCGTAGATCAAGACCGCTACCGTTGTTTACCCCGTGATAGGTTTCTGCTGAGGCGTCTTGGTTAGATGTGCCGAACATAACCGGGTCACCAAGAGTGCTATTAGCGCGCACGCGAATGTAGGCCTGTGAAGAGCTGGTATGCGTAACCTGCCAAACGTTGCCGTTGCGCGCTACGCTAACGCCGTAACCGCTGCCTGAAGTGGTGCCCGCTGTGTCTAGGTTCAAAACAATAGAGTCGTCAAAAAGACCAATGCCGCTGCCATCTAAGGTGACGGTTATAGGACCGGTACCGGTGAAGGTAAAACCGACGCCGTTGGTACTGCGAAACCAGGCATCAATACCGGTGTTGTTCACTTTGCTTGCTCCGGATGGACGCAAGCCACCACGGGTCATAATGAGATCGGTTTGCAGGTCGTTGTTGAAGTCACCCGCAATGGTGTCGCTAACCAAGCTAACGTTCGGCAGGGTGGTGCTAATGTTGCTAAAACTGCCGGATGAGAAATCGAAGATGCCTGCTGGCATCAAACCTTGGACACCGCAAATATAGTCAAGGTCGCCGTCGTTGTTTAGATCCGCCAGTTGGCCCCAATCCGTCCGGTTGCCGCAGGGATCGCTGACGGAGGTATAGGTTAAGCTACCGGAGTTTCGGCGCATCAAGCTGGCACCGCCGCTGGAGTGGCGCATAACATCCAGCAAACCGTCGTTGTTGTAGTCAAACCACACACCCATGCGTGAGGTGCCATCATTGTTGACCCCTGCGCTGGTGGCCACATCAACCAAAGTGCCGTTAGATTCTGCTTGGCTGATCAATAGTTGAGCGTCACCCGTAGCGCTCACGGCTATGTAGATGTCGTCGTCGCCGTCGTTATCGACGTCACTGAAGGTGGCGCCGTGCTTGTCATCGTAGGTGAAGTCGATCCAAAGATTGTTGGGGTCGTACTCGTAGGCCACATCGGCAAAGTTGCTGTTGCCGGTATTTCGATACAGTCGTGGGTAGTCTCGGTGACCTTGAGAAAACAGGTCCGGCCAGTTGTCGTTGTTCAGATCACCCCAAGCCAAGCCCCAGCTTTCGGTGCCGCCGGATAAGCCCGCTTCTTCAGATTTGTCCTCAAAGCTAACTGGAGCTGCATAGGCAGCTGAGTTCATGAACGCCGCGACCGCACCTATAGATAGGCAAAGAAGCATGCTCGATAGCCAGCGAGAGCGGTTTGATGGGCGCTTGAAATTCTGCACAGATAGCTCCAAAAAAGTTTTCAATTAGGGACTTCAGGCACGAAGGCCCGTCCCGAAAATATACTGCAATTTAGTTTGCAGAGTGTATAGATAGGTAAGTTATATGCACAGATCAGCGCATAAATTTACGTAAATAACCCGATTTATCGCTGGTTTGGCCGGGCTTGAGGGGCGATCTGAGGATCTATCTGCTGATCTACAGAGCCTATGGCGTGTTTTTTCGCCGTTTTTTCAGCCAACCCCGAATATCGGCACGTTCCTCGTTGCAGATTGGGGCTAAAACGAACAACAAGCCCAGATAAGTTACCGCAGTGATGGCGCCTGCTGCCCAAGCGGATTCTAGGGCCATCCAGGCGAGCTGGCCCGCCCCAATGGCCAAAACAATCATCAGCACAAGTTTTGCCAGCAACCGGGGACGTAGATTGATTGAATAGCCAGCACTGCGCATATAGCCAAGAATGACACCGATCGCCAGCGTCAGCCCAACGGCGTTAGCGAGGACAATGGACCATAAACCTAAGGGCTCGATAAGTGGAATGGCTAGTAACAGGGAAGCGGATAACAGCAGGTTGCTAATGGTGTAGATGGCGGCACGTTCCACCAGCTTCACAAGAATGTCGATCAATGTGTTTAGGCTGCCGATAATGACCAAGGCGTACATACCAACCAACAGCCAGGTGGCATGGCTGTAACTGGGATTGTCGAGGAGGGCGAGCAGCGGCTGTGCCCAGTAGACCAGTATGGCCAGCGGCAAACCCAGCAGCGTTAGGTTCAATCGGATTAGCATACTGGCTTGTCGGGCTAACCCATCAAATTGAGAGTCCTCGCGAAATCTAGCGTTAAAGGCGGGGCGAATGATGCCAAGTAGCAGTCGGGTGGGCTCGTAGCGGCGCACGTAGTCCGTTAAGCGGTCGAGCACACCGTACAGAGCGGTGGCTTCGCTGGCGAAGAAAGTGGCAACAAACAATCGGTTTGGTGCGCTACCGGCCATGACCGAGGTCAAATTTTGTGCGTAAGCCCAGATTGAGAATTGGCCGTAACGCCCTAGTTGTTGTGTCAGCACACTAGCATCACCAAGATGGCGTTCGCTGTCTTGACGCCAGCGCCGCCAACCACTAGCCAACAGCAATAAAACCATAGCGCCGTCAGCACAAAGTTCGATGTAGACGAACCGCGTTAAATCAAATTCTTGTTGCCAAATGCTGAAAGCGACTAACGCCAACTTTAGTAAGGCGCCTAACGCTAGGCTGTATTGCGCTTGTTTTTGCCACAGTAGACTTTCTAGCGCGTTCGCCAAAAAAGTACCGTTAACGCGTAGCAACCCAACCAGCAAGTACAGTGCAAGCAGGGGCTCAAACTGTGTGAGTTTCAGCCAGTTGGCGATAGCGGGAAGAACGGCTAAGCAAATGGCGGCACCAACGCCGTAACAAAGCACGCGCGCTAAGGTACCTAGGCTTAACAGCCGATACACAGCACGATTGTTGTTAGCGGTTCGAAGTTCCGGCAACATGCGCAGGAGCAGGGGGTTGATGCCTAGGGAGGTAACCAAGCCAAGCACCAAGACCAGCGCATGGAGAGAGGCGTAGGCAGCAAATTCCTGGGTCGTAAGGTATCGAATGGATAGCAGCAGAACCAATAAGGTTGCAGCGCCCGCACCGGCCCGGCCAATCAGAAAGTGACCTAGGCTATGAAGAATTGCTCCACGGCCGTAGTGCTTGTTGGGTGAAGAAGGGATAAATCTGCCCCTAACCCGGTATCTGCTTCCAATGCTCCAGCGACCTTCCCAGCAACGCTTCAAGTTGCTCTATGTCGCTTTGAAAAGCCTCGCTTAGCTCAGCAAGCACTTGGGCGCTAGGTTTTGGAATGACCGATGAAGAGGGGGCACGGTTGGCGCTTCGGTAAGCGTTCTTCAAACCTAGATTGCCAAGACCATTCCACAGGGGACCAAGACCTAGCTTGCGAACAACACCACGTACCTGGTTTTTGGTGCGTTCCAAACTTGAGGAACGATTGACGTAGCTCTCATTGGATCGGGTGTGGAGCAACTCTGACTTATGTTTTGCATCCAGCCCTAAAAACTCGTAGACCGACGCTGCGGTGGCTGCCGCGTCCGCTTTGATGTCATCAACGAGAACCACTTTGAGCTGAGATATTGGAAAGTGCTCGAGCCAAGCCGATAGATGCTTGGCATATAGCCCTTGATCAATGTAGGCGGGGTTATTTGCTAGGCCAGCTTGCAACGACATATCTTGGCCTTGAAACAAACCAATTCGAACGTCGTGACGATGGTTAGAAATGGCTCGCTCTACAGGATGTCGAAGCGACACTAAGAGTTTGGCCTGTGGGTTGTAGGTTTTGACTCGGGCGGGTGCTTCTGCACTGTTTAGATAAGAAGGCGATATCTCACCCACCACCAAAGCGTTGGCCTCTGGAAAGTGACGTTCGTACCATTGGTATCCGTAGTCGTAGTAGCGAGTGAAGAAATCCAACTCCTTGAGGTCACTCATATTCGACTGTGGGTGTGTGGCTAAAATGTCATAGAGCCAGGTTGAGGCGCATTTCTG
>CALHVX010000183.1 GCA_938036875.1 uncultured Pseudomonadales bacterium | reverse complement strand
AAGAGCGGGAAAAGCGAGTGCGGGCAGATGCCGAGTCCCAGTTTGTCGCGGTGGGCAACGATTCTCCTTTTGCCAATAAGTATCTTGAAAATGATCCCTATAGCGCTCCAGTAGAGCGAGATCCGATACGCGACGTTCGAGATGTCATCATCATTGGCGGTGGTTGGGTTGGCATGATGACGGCGGCGCGTTTAAGCCAGGCGGGCATTACGGATGTACGAATCATTGAAAGTGGTGCGGACTTCGGCGGCACTTGGTACTGGAACCGTTACCCCGGTGCCCAGTGCGATATTGAGTCCTATAGCTATCTGCCGTTGCTAGAAGAAACCGGTTACGTACCCAAGTTACGCTATTCCTTTGCGCCCGAGATCCAGGAGCATGCGCAACGTATCGGCAAACACTTTGATCTGTACAAAGACGCGGTGTTCCAAACTTGGGTAACCGAGTTGCGTTGGGATGAAGACGAGTCGATGTGGTTGGTATCCACCAACCAGGGTGACGAGATGCGAGCGCGCCATGTCTGCTTAGGTACGGGGCCTGCCAACCGTCCCCGGTTACCGGGTATTCCTGGCGTAGAAAGCTTCAAAGGTCATTCCTTTCACACTTGTCGTTGGGATTATGAGTACACCGGCGGTACCCCGGAAGGCGGTTTGGACAAGCTGGCCGATAAGAAGGTTGCCATCATTGGCACTGGCGCTACCGCAGTGCAGTGCGTGCCGTCACTAGGGCAGAGTGCAAAGCAACTCTATGTATTCCAACGCACGCCGTCTTCAGTAGATCTTCGCAACAACTCAGAAACGGATCCCGAATGGGCTGCGAACTTGAAGCCCGGTTGGCAGGAGGAGCGTCAGAAGCGATTTGGTGATGCGTTGCTGGGTGGGGCCGTTTACCCCGAGTTTGAAGACGAAGGTTGGACACGCATGACCCGCAACATGCGGGCGCTCAAAGAGCAAGCGGGCGACGTTTCGGCTGAAGAGTTGATGAACCTAGTGCAGTTGGCGGACTTCGCGACCATGGAGCAGATCCGAAGCCGAGTGGATGAATCCGTCAGCGATCCAGAGGTTGCGGATAAGCTGAAGGCGTTCTACAACCAGTTCTGCAAGCGGCCCACGTTTAACGATGATTACCTTGAAACCTTTAATCGCCCCAACGTGGAGCTGGTGGATTGCAGTGCCAGCCAGGGTGTTGAGCGTATTACCGAGCGTGGCATTGTGGTGGATGGCAAAGAGTACGAGGTGGATTGCATCGTCTACGCCAGCGGCTTTGAAATCACGAGCAGCTACGAACGGCGGATTGGTATTCCGATCTTTGGCATAGATGGCCAAGAGATCTACGAGCACTGGGACGGCGGCATGCGCACCATGCATGGCTTGATGTCACGTGGCTTTCCTAACCTTTATGTCTGCGGTGGTTTGTTTGTGTTTCAGCTGGGGGCCAACTACTGCTATGGCGTTGATGTGCAGGCAGGGCATGTGGCTCATACGGTTAAAGCGTTGATGGACCGTGATGTGAAGGTGGCTAATGTGTCTGCTGAGGCAGAGCAGCGCTGGATGGACGATCAACTGAGCGCAGAATCCTCCCAAGCACAGTTGGTGCTGGGTGGGTCAGCAGAAAGCTGCACCCCCGGGTATTACAACCAAGAGGGCACCACACAACGATATCGCGACGTTCGTCTCGAGTCCTACGGCAAAGGTCTCGGGGCCTATAAGCATGTTCTGCGCGACTGGCGGGAAGCCGGGGATCTAGACGGGTTGGAATTGACCCACTAACCGCTGGGGTTGAGTCATCGAGTGCCTAGACTGCTTGCAGTGCTAGTGCTGCGAAGATAAAGCCAAGTACGGCCACAACGGTTCGCGCTTGGTGCATTTTGGCCCATTTGGACAAAACGATTGAGACCTCGGTTGGAGAGGTTCCTTCCTCGAACTGGCGATTGGCGTCTTGAAAGAAGCCGAAGTAAAAGCCGATTAACCCAATCCCACAAGCGGCGCTTAGCAACCACGGCAATAGCGATGTGGGTTCGAATGCCCAGTGCAACGCGCAAGCAGCCAGGGGCAGCATGGTTCCAGCTATGGTTAGAGGAGCATAGAAGCGAAAAAGTAGTGGGGCGAGGGTGGGATGCAGGCGCAGGAACTCGTCTGGACTCATTGTCTTCCAGTAGGGGACAAGGACACAGGCTTCAGTAACTAGGGCGCCCGCTAGTAGACCGCTTGCTGTAACGGCTAGCATTTCAAAGAAAGCGATATCCATTGTTATTGTCCTAAAAACTTTTGGGTGTTCAATTTGAATCGCTTGATCTTGATGTAGCGGTTAGGAACAACCGAACCAGCGAGGCTAATCGTTGCTTGTAAGTTTTCTCGTTGGTATCCCCAGACGACAAACCGTTTACCGATAAGATAAGCAGTTCGGCTGCTTGGTTGATGGTTAGTGCTACGGGTTTTAGGTTGATGTCACCCTCATTCTTGGCTTTTTTAAGTTGCACCACGAGAAGTGCGTGAAACTTCGAGCGTGCCTCTGCAGAGATGTCGCTAGCCATCGCGCTGCTGGCGCCAATCATTTCTGCCCCGTGTGGTGAGCCGAACAAAATGCCCATGAAGGGTTCGCTCCAGGCCCAAAAACCGTTTACTAGTCGGGTTTGTATGTTGGCTTTGGCAGTGAATGCCGCCTCAACATTGCGGAGCGTTGCATCATGAAAACCTTGGGAAACGGCGCGCAAGATGGCTTCTTTGTTTTTGAAGTAGGAGTAGAGGGTTGGACGTGAAAGACCGGCTTCATCAGCAATGTCGTTTAATGAGGTTCTCTTGTAGCCGTAGTTAGAAAATCGCGTCATTGCAGCCTGTAGGACAGCGTGTTCAGTGTTCTCCCCATCGAACATAGGGTGTTTCCGTTTGTTGGTTGCTGATCGAAGAATTACATATTTTACAAAAAAGAGCAAATATGTAAAGTTTACTTAGATTGACTCGAAGGCATGAACACTAGCCACTGTCAGCTACTAGCGGTCGGTCGAAACAATATGTTTCGTGGAGGGCGCAATCCTGCCGTTCGAGCAGAATCTTTGAGCTAGTCTAGCTCGGTCATCAGATCCAACACCGCATCACCATACTTCTCCATCTTGGATTGGCCGATGCCGCTTATGCTAAGCAACTCCTCACCTGAGGTCGGCTGAGCTTTGGCAATTTGCCGCAACGTGCTGTCGTGAAAGATTACATAGGGCGGCACGCCTTGCTCCTCAGCCATCTCTCGGCGCAACTCACGTAGCGATTCAAACCGAATCTCTTGAGCGTCCGTTAGTGGCTCCTGAAGGGTTTTACTGCTGCCACTGCTACTACCACTGCCACGACTCTTAGGTGGTTCCACCTCTTCGCGTACCTTTAGTGAGCGTTCGCCTTTCAACATCGCCCGACTGCTGTTGGTCAGCTTGAGTGCCCCATAGGCGTTCGGGTCAGAGAACAGCAAGCCGTTGGCCACCAGTGCCCGGAACAGCGAACGCCACTGACGTTCGTTTAGATCCGCGCCTATACCGAAGGTGCTGAGGTCTTGATGGTTGAACTGCTTCACCTTGTCGCGCACAGCGCCACGTAACACATCAATCACATGTCCAGCACCAAAGCGTTGTCCGGTGCGATACACGCACGACAGGGCTTTTTGCGCCGCTTCCGTTGCATCCCAAGTTTTGGGTGGCAGTAAGCAGTTGTCGCAGTTGCCACAAGGCTTGGGCATGGTTTCATCAAAGTACTCAAGCAGGGGTTGGCGGCGACAGCTGGTCAGCTCGCACCACCCTAGCAGGGCCTCAAGCTTGTTTTGCTCTACACGCTTGATGTCTTCCGCGGCGGCGGATGCGGCTACCATTTGCGACAGCCGGACCACGTCCTGCAAACCAAAGACCATAAAGGCATCCGCGGCAGCACCATCACGACCAGCACGGCCGGTTTCTTGGTAGTAGGCTTCTAGCGACTTGGGTAGATCAAGGTGAGCCACAAAGCGCACATCGGGCTTATCGATGCCCATGCCAAAGGCAATGGTTGCCACCATAACCACGGCTTCGCCACGCAGGAACTCGGCTTGATGCTCGCTACGGACCTCAGCATCCATGCCCGCGTGGTAAGCCAGTGCATGGAAGCCTTGGCCTTGGAGCCAGCTGGCAATGGACTCCACGCTCCGCCTTGAGAGGCAGTACACAATACCGGCCTGGTTTTTGCGCGGCCCTAAAAACTGCAGCAGCTGCTTCTTAGCGTCGGTTTTGGGTTGGACCGAGTAACAGATGGTCGGCCGGTCAAAGCTCTCGATAAACTGGTGTGGGTTGTTTAAGGCCAACCGTTGGACTATGTCGGCCTGGGTTCTGGCATCGGCGGTTGCGGTGAGGGCAACCCGAGGCACACCAGGAAAGCGTTCGCCCAGTTGGTTGAGCAGTAGGTAGTCTTGGCGGAAGTCGTGGCCCCAGGAAGAGACGCAATGGGCTTCGTCGATGGCAATCAACGCAATAGATATCTGGGACAACAGGTTTAAGGTGTTTTCTTGCAGCAAACGCTCGGGTGCTAGATACAGCAAATCCAGCTCGCCACCTAGCGCTTGATCAATAACGTTTTGTTGCTCTTGATACGACAGCGTGGAGTTTAAGTAGGAGGCGCGGATGCCTAGCTGTTTCATCGCCACCACTTGGTCTTGCATCAGTGCGATCAGCGGCGACACCACCAAGCCCACCCCATTGCGCAGCAGCGAGGGGATTTGGTAACACAGAGACTTACCGCCACCGGTTGGCATCAACACCAGAGCGTCGTTTCCCTCAACTAGGGTGGCAATAGCCTGCGCTTGCTGGCCGCGAAACTGCTCGTAACCAAAGACCCGCTGCAGAACATCTTGAGCGGAGGGTAGGGCGGTGGTCATATTGTTGAGGGTCTTGGACTGTTTATTGTATTGCTACTTATATGTTGACTACAGGGACGCAAGCAAAATCCCCAAGGCTAACGGCACGCCGGCAACCAGAAACAAGATAAAGGAGTAAGACAGCACTTGGTGTGCCTTTAAGCCGGTCATGATCAGCAATGGAATCACCGCAAACGGATGGATGATGTTGCTCCACTGATCGCCGTATGCAACACCCATAACAATTAGTTCCGGTGAGGTGCCCAGTTGCTGTGCGGCATCTAAGAATGCTGGCCCTTGGATAGCCCACTGCGCGCCGCCGGATGGAATGAATAGGTTGATGGCGCCGCCAGATAAGAAGGCTATGAGCGGGAGTGTTTCTGTTGTGCCGATGGTGGCAAAGAACTGGGCCAGTTGATCCACAAAGCCAGTGTTTAACATGATGCCCATGATGCCAGCGTACAGCGGATACTGGAGCAAGAAGGGCACCACGGCTTGGCCACCCTTTATGAGGACCGCACTGAAGTCTTTAGCGGAACGCGCAAGCAGCAGGCAGGCAGCGAAGAAGGTCCAATTCACGATGTTCAAATCTAAGCTGATGCCATTGAGGTAAAACCAGTGGGCGACGTATGCCACTAGTATCAAACCAAAGCCGCTGGTCAGCCAGCGCGATGACTCAAGCTTCTGTGCGATAAATTGGGGCTTGCCAGTACTCTTGGTCTCTTTGTTGTCGTGCCCAAGCACTTCGGCTTCAGGACCCTCGAGCGGTTGGTCTTCGATTTCTTCCACCGGCACTCCGCCGGCTTTGGGGTGTAGGCGTGTGGCAAAGAAGGCAACCGCGCTCAAGGTGGCCACAATGGTTAGCAAGTTGAACGGCGCCAAAATGGTTTCGGTGACCGGGATCAAGCGGCCGATCATTTCTTCCATGGGGTTACCCGCGGTGGCCACCATTAACGGCGCTGAAGCGGTGTAACCCATGTGCCAGACCACGTAACCGGCAAAGGCTGCGCCACCCAGTAAGGGGTAATGGATTTTGATGCCACGCGCTTTGCAGCTCAAGGCTACCTGGCGCGCCATCAGCCCACCCATGATGGTGCCCAGGGGCCAGGCGATCAGGCAAACACAGCCCGTAAAAAAAGCGCAGAAGGCGTAAGCGGCGTTTCGGCTTGTGGGGATGGTGGCTAAGCGGCGCAAGGCCGCAGGCGTTGGCCCGAGATGTGCCAGTGCGTAGGCAAACAGCACGGTCAAACTAACCTGGGTGATGAAGCTCAGTAGAGACGACAAACCGTCGCCCCAAGCGATAAGTACATCCCCTGGCGAGGATGGTGTGACCGCCCAAGTAAGGACCATGGCAACCAAGGTCATGATGATGCCGAACGCAAAAGGTTCCGGCATGTACCGTTCAAAGCCGCGAATGATCGCGTTAGAGAAGCCTTGGAGCATAGTGAGTTGTCTGAACCTTGTTCGGAGACCCGTGAGGAGGCCGGTTAGGGCTTCCAAGCTTCGCTGTAGTTTTCCGCCCCCGTCTCTTTGATG
>CALHVX010000182.1 GCA_938036875.1 uncultured Pseudomonadales bacterium | reverse complement strand
GTATCTGTTGGTGTTGATCGGTTCAGGCTTTATCACCAAAGGCTTGGACCGCGTGTTGTTGGCCTTTGCAAGCTTGCCGCCAGCCCTGCGCGCCAAAACCCGGTTGCACGTGGTGGGTGAAGATACCCCCAAACAATTTGTAAGCATGTCGGAAGAGCTGGGCATCTCCGAGCAAGTCACCATCTTTTCTGGTCGCGAAGACATCCCGCGTTTTCTGCAAGGGGCCGATTTGATGGTGCACCCGGCTTATATGGAGAGCGGCGGCATTGTGTTGCTGGAATCCATGATTGCGGGTCTGCCGCTAATCACCACGGCCAACTGCGGCTTTTCGCACTACGTGGCAACAGCGGATGCGGGTGTGGTGCTCCCCGAACCTTTTGAGCAGCAGCAGTTAAACCGTGAGTTAGAACGTTTGCTGGTGGATACCGCTGAGCGTCAACGGTTGAGCGAGCGAGGCTTGGCCTTTGCGGAGCAGGCGGATTTGTTCTCCATGCCCGAGCGTATGGTGGCCGGCATCTTAGAAGCCATCAACCAACGCTACCCGCAAAATTCTGACTTTGATCAGCTAGCGCTTGCTCATGACTAACCTCTACCTGCGCTCCGAGATTCAAACGCTGTGGCGCGATAAGGATCCCTTTGCCGAGGCCCAAGCATTGCAAGGGGAGATGTACCGTCAGGTAGCGACCCGTCGCACTTTGCGTGTGGTCTTAGCGGGGCGGCCCTATTTTTTGAAGCTGCACTTGGGTGTGGGCTGGGGTGAGATCTTTAAGAACCTGACCACCTTACGTTTGCCCGTGATCGGCGCACGCAATGAGTATGAGGCGTGTGAGTATCTAGCCGAGCAAGGTATAGCCGCGCCCAAGGTGGCGGCTTTTGCTCAACGAGGTTGGAACCCAGCGGATCAGACCTCGTTTGTGTTGTGTGATTCGCTGGAAGAACATCAGTCTCTAGAAGACCTATCACTTAATTGGCACGAGCAACCACCAGACCCGTTGGACTTGCGGTCGCTCACCTTGGCCGTGGCGGATTTTGCTAAAGCCCTGCATGGCGCTGGGGTGATCCATCGTGACTTCTACATCTGCCATCTGCTGATGCCCAATACAGCAACCGCGCAAGACCCGCAGCTGGCGGTCATCGATTTGCATCGCGCTAAGTTGTTTAAGCAGATACCCAAGCGCTGGTTGGAACGCGATCTAGCCGCCATGTTGTTCTCGGTGCTGGATCTGCCGGTGAGCCGTTTTGCTTGGCTGCGCTTTTTGCGGCGTTATCGGGGCAAGCCCTTGCCCGAGATATTTGCCGAAGAAGGGGATTTCTGGCGCGCCGTGTATCAACGCGCGGTGGCTTTGTACGTTAAGTCTGAACGTAAAGGGTTAACCGCCGGACGGTTTAAGCCGGAATGAGCAGGTCGGCCGCAACCCCGGATGCTAGCACCAGCGCTGTGTTGCAGGCGTTGTTGAGCGAAACCCGTGAGCCCACCCTACCCAGCTTGGTGCAGTTACCTTCTGCTGGCGCTCCGAGCCAGATCCGCATCACCCAAAGCCTTCGTTTGCTGCCTGGGCATCGTTGGGTAGTGGCCGGGACGCGTGTTGGCATCCAAGAAGGCGGGGCGGATGCCAAAGTGCTGCTTAAACTCTTTGTCGGCCCCAAAGCTAAGCGACACTTTGCGCGTGAGCTAGCGGGTGCCCAACGTCTAGCAGCAAGTGGTGTACCAACGCCCGCCTTGTTGGATCATGGTGCGTTGGCTGATGGCGCGGGTGCCGATAATCGATTGGGTTACTGCGCTTTTGTGCTTTACGACTGGGTTGAGGCAGAAACACTCACAGTAGCGCCAAGCGAGGCGGACTTTTTGCGTGTGGTCACCACGGTTGCCGCCATGCATGAGCAAGGGGTGCAGCAAACGGATATGCACCTCGGCAATTTTATGGTGAACGACGAGCAGTTGTTGGCGGTGGATGTGAGTAGCATTGAGGCGTTGCCTAACGGCAGGCGCGGTCGCAAAGCGCAGCTAGACAATTTGGCGGTGCTGTTTGCCCAGCGTTACGTTACCGCTACCCAACGTGAGTTGGTGGGTTGGACCCAGGCCTATCAGCGAGCGCGTAGCGCTGCTTGGGTAAGTGATGATGCAAGCCTACCGCAACAGCTAGAGAAACGAACCCAGACCCAGCGCTACCTGCGGGTGTTTCGTTACCTACGCAAAAGCGTGCGCGACTGCACCGAGTTCCGAGTGGAGCTGAGCGACACGCAACGTTTTGTGTGTGTCCGTGAGCACTTTGATGAGTCCTTCGCCGCTTTTGCGCGGCATCCAGAGCGGGTGATGAACAACGCCGAGGTGCTCAAAGCGGGTAACACGGCCACCGTGGTGCGTGCTCGGCTTGGCGGGCGTAGCTGCATCATCAAACGCTACAACATTAAAAACCGGCAGCATCAGATACTGCAAACCCTACGCCGCCCGGGTCGTGCGGAACGATCCTGGCGCAACGCTCTGCGCTTGCAGTTTTTAGGCCTCCCGACCGCGGCGCCGTTGGCGCTGCTGGAAACCTGGCGCGGAGCGCTGCGAGATACGGCCTATTTGGTGCTGGAAGATTTAGGCAATGAAGATTTGCTGCAAGCGGTGCAAACCCTGGAAGATGCCCAACGCTGGGCCCCCCAAGCGGCAAGCTTGCTTGGCACCTTACGTTACTGCGGCTTGGTCCACCGGGATACCAAGGCCACCAATTTTATTGTGCACAACAACCAACTGCATCTGATCGACTTAGATAGCATGAAGGAAACCGCCTACTACTATGGTCGCTGGCGTGATCATCCTGGGTACAACAAAGACGAAGCGCGCTTGCTGCGTAACTGGACAGGCGAGTTGCGAGCACCTTTTGCGGAAGCCTTGGCGCGCTTGAAGAACGCTTAGCTTAGATAGGGGGCTAGCCGGTTGGCTGTCGCCGCGATGGAAAACTCATCACGCACCCGCTGGCGCGCCTGCTGTTGCCAGCGGGTGAAGTCCGGGCTGTTGTAGAGCGCTTGTACCTTGGCTAGTGCTGCCACAATCCCTTGTGCTAACGCTTGCTCATCGTCGCTATTGTCGTAGTAGAACCCCAAATCCCCTAATACGCTCATGGGTCCTGGAATTCGAGGGGCCACCACCGGCAAGCCAGCCGTTAGTGCTTCGAGCGCCACCATGCCAAAAGCTTCCACCGGCTCGCTGGTCATCAGCAAAACGTTAAACGCGGTTAGGGTGCTGGGTGCGTCGGGCACAAAGCCGCAGAAGGTGACGGGTAGGTTACCGTCGGCGGTGCGTTGCTCCAGGCTATCGCGCAGGGTGCCGTCACCAACCACAAGCAGGTGGGCTTGTCCAACCGGGTTGGCGGGTTGCTGAGCTAGTGCCTCTAACGTTGCGAGCGCCAGGTGCGGACGTTTCTTGTGATGTAACCGGCCAATCAGGCCAATGAGCATCTCGGTGCCTGGTGTCACCCGGCCCTGGGCCTGTAGCGCCGCTAGCGCGTCATCCGGTTTGTGTAGACGTTTTTGCAGGCTTAGGTGATCAAGCCCGTTGGGCATCACTAACCGTTGCCCAGTAGCCGACGCCAACTCATCGGCAACCGCACCAGAGATGCCGGCAAACTGAAAGCCTGTGCTTGACCAACGCTGGGAGAGGCGACGTTGCCAGCGATTGAACATGCCAAACTCATGCGCAACCACTAGGTTTGTTTGGCCTCGGATGGGGCTGGCCTTGAGCGCCTGGTAGGTACGATAGCGGTGGCTCAAGGTTAAGGTCGGCGTGTTGCTGAGACCAAGCTCTGCAACTAGGGCCGTTAGGGCTTGCCCGGCTTCTTTGTGATTGGTCTTCACCGGCTCGCTACCTTGGCTGGTTAGGTAACCTACTTGGCCCGCATGGGTTTGCTCGGTCACCGGGTCCGCCGCCCGCTGCTCTAGATAAATGGTGGTGCACTGGGCACCCAGGCTCAGCGCGGCTTGGGCGTAGACATCGCAGATCTGAGCAAAAGGGGCTAGATCGTTGGCGCAGAGTTGCAGCAGTTGGGTTGGTGTGTCGGTCATGCGGTTGAGATCTTCGTATCGGTTTTACTAACGTTTTTACTAACCAAGGTGTCTTCCATAACTAAGTACTGCAAGTCTGATTCAACAAACATGGTGAGTGCATCTTGGGGTGAGCAGACCAGTGGCTCGCCACGCCGGTTTAGCGAGGTGTTCAGCACCACCCCGTTGCCGGTGAGTTGCTCCATGGCTTGCAGCAACGCGTAGTAACGCGGGTTAGCCTTTGGCTCCACCACTTGCACTCGGGCGGTACCGTCTTCGTGCACCACCTGTGGAATGCGCTCACGCCAAGCTTGGTTCACCTCAAAGGTGATGGTCATAAAGGGCGCCGGGTGTTCGCTGTTGAGTAACTCTTTGGCGCAGGTGTCGAGCACGCTGGGGCAAAAAGGTCGCCAGCGTTCCCGAAACTTAATTTGCTCGTTGATGCGGTCGGCAATGCCCGGGGCATTGGGGCTACCTAAAATGCTGCGTGCGCCCAAAGCGCGGGGGCCAAACTCCATACGCCCTTGAAACCAAGCCACCGGATGCCCTGCGGCCAATAGCTGCGCCACTTGCTTTGGGGTGTCATGCAGTTGCTCGGTTGTTAACGCCTCGCTGCGTTGTGCATTACATTGCTCAACCGCCGCCAAACACTGGGCGTTGCTAAAGCTTGGGCCCAAGTAGACGTGTTGCATGCGCGGCAACCGGGTGCCGCGTTGGGCCGCAACGTAGGTGGCGGCGCCCAAGCTGGTGCCGGAATCACCGGCCGCCGGTTGCACAAACAGCTCGTCTACGTAAGGTAGGTCGAGAATTTTTTGGTTGAGCTTAACGTTTAGCGCGCCGCCACCGGCAAAGGCGAGCTTGCCCGTCTCTTGCAGCACCGGCTTTAGGTGGTGCTCCAACAGCTCCAAGCTGCGCTGCTCAAACAGCTTTTGCATAGCGGCGGCGTAATGAATGTAGGGCTCATCCGCTAGGTCTCCTTCACGCGGCGGTCCTAGCTGTTCGATCAACTTGTCGGAGAAGTAGTAGCCCCGGCCGTTAGCCTTATGCCGGCGCAGCCCCACGGTGTTAACCAAGTCGGCGGCCACTTTGATCTCGCCACCTTGGCGTTTGATGAGATGGCTAAAGTCGTAGCGGTCGGCGTCCCCGTAGGGGGCCATGCCCATCACCTTGTACTCACCATCTAGCATCTCAAAGCCTAGGAATTCGGTCATTGCGCCATACACGCCCGACAGCGAGTCTGGATCATAGAACTCGTGCAGCTTATGAATCTTGCCCGCTTCGCCGTAGCCGAAGAAGGTGGTGGCAAACTCACCTTTGCCGTCGATGCCCAAGATGGCCGTTTTCTCGGTAAAGCCGCTGAGGTGATAGGCGCTGCTGGCGTGGGCTAAATGATGTTCTACCGGTGCAAACTCGGTCTTGTCCCAGTTAATGCCAAGCTCGGTGCCCGCGGCCATGACCTTTTGCTTGTTGCGCCGAAAGCGCCGGTTGCCGTTGAGCAGTGCATCCAGCGCGCGGTCGGGTGCGTACCAATAACGGCGTGCGTAGTGCCAGCGGTCTTTGCGCAGCAGGCTGATGGGTGCAAAAGGGAAAGCCACCACATCTACCTGTGCACCTTTTAGCTTGGCGGCATCCAGACAGTAGCGCGCGGCCTGCAACGGCATTTGGTTTTTGGCGTGCTTGCTGCGCACAAAACGCTCTTCTTCTGCCGCAGCCACCACCTCGCCATCCACAATTAGAGCTGCAGAAGCATCGTGGTTGAGCGCGCCAGATAAGCCGAGGATGATCACGCGGCTACTATAGCGGCTCGGACCGTTTTGGGAAGAGCGGGCTAGGTGCTTGGGTACGATTGCTCAATGCGGCCGCAATTTTTGCGCTGGTCTCTGGCAGCAAAGGTCCAAGCGCTTGGCCGATATAGTGCAAGGCTTGATACAAGGCGTTCAGCACCTGCTCAAGTTGCTCGGTGTGGCCCGCTTTGGCTAAGACCCAGGGTTCATGTTGGGATATAAAGCGATTGGCGGCATCCACTCCTTGCCATATTTGGGCTAGCGCGCGGTGGGGTTGCCAAGCGGTGATGGCGTCGTCGACCTGGGTTAACAAGGTGGGGCCAACGGTTGCCGCCAGCGCTGGAAAGTCCGGTTGCTGGGTTAACGGCAAAGTGTTTGGCGTTAACTGATGGCGTATCCCCAAGGCGCAGACCCGGTTCACTAAGTTGCCCAGTTGGTTGGCTAGCTCCGTGTTGTAGACCTCTTCGAATCGGTCCAAGGCAAAGTTGCCGTCTTCAACGCTGCCCACGTGTCGCAACAGGTAGTAACGCAACGCCTCCACGCCAAAGTAGGCCGCCGCCTCTGCGGGGCTGATGGTGTTGCCCAAGGACTTGCTGATCTTCTGGCCATCCAAGGTGATGTAGCCGTGCACCAGCAGATCGGTTGGCAGGCGTAGCCCAGCGGAGTGCAAGATGGCGGGCCAGTACACCGCATGAAAACGCAGCACCCCTTTGCCGATGACGTGCTGAATTTGGGTGGCTTGGTGCCAGAACTGGGTTAGTGCTTCGCCTGGTTCGGATTCTTGCGCGTAACCCAAGGCGCTGATGTAGTTCGCTAGCGCATCAAACCACACGTACACCACTTGGCTTGGGTCATCGGGGACTTCAATGCCCCAGCCTCGAGCACGTTCCCGGCTGCGGGAGATGGACAGGTCGCGTAACGGGTTCTGCAAAAAGCTGAGCACCTCGTTGCGTCGTTTGCTGGGTTTTATGTTGAGCGTGCCATCACTAAGCCAGCGTTGCAGTTGCGCTTGGTAGCGGCTTAAGCGAAAGAAGTAGTTGCGTTCCGCTACGGGTTCCGGCGCTTTGAGGTGGTCCGGGCAGAGTTGCTCGGCGGTGAGCTCGCTAGGATCTAAGAAGGCTTCACAACCCACGCAGTACAAACCCTGGTATTCGTCGCTGTAGATATCACCGTTTGCGGCGCAGGCGCGCCACAACCGTTCAACGGCGGGTGCATGCCGTGCATCGCGACTGGTGGCAATAAAGTCGGTGCAGCTTAAGTTCAACAGTGGGGTTAGCGCAGCAAACTGGGCCGCATGCTGGTCCACAAAGGCTTGGGTAGAAAGCCCGGCGGCTTCAGCGGCTAACGCATTCTTCAAACTGTTGTCATCACTGCCGGTGAGGAAGTAAACCGGCTGCCCATTAAGCTTCGCTTGGCGCGCTTGCACATCCGCAAGCAACAGCTCCAAAGCAAAACCCAAATGTGGGCTGGCGTTAACGTAAGGAATGGCGGTACTGACAAATCGTGAGTTCATGTTGGGTGCTCCGGTGTTACATCACATAAAAAATCTCCATGGGTTAAATAGCCCAACCCTTGGAGGGTTGGCCTTGATGGTGCGGTTGGACTTAGTGAGTCCTGATTTGGTCTTGCTAGATCGGTTTGCTAAACCGGTTTGGACCTGAACGCGCCTGCGGCTAACCCTAGAGGGTATGGCATGCGTCGCATCATGGTGTTTGTTTGCACTAGGGCAGCAGGGCGCAGCGCCACCTGGGTAGGGGCGTGTTGGTCTGCTTTGCTCTGTGTGCTTGGGGTCAACATAGTCGATGGAGTATAGCTTGAAAGCGGGCTGGGTGTATTGGCCTGGTTGTGTTGGTCAGGGTGTATTGGTCAGGGTGTATTGGCCAGGGTTCAACCCCAGAATGTTTGGTCTGCACTACTGTCGCTTGGGTGACATCTCGGTTTGGCCCGGCCCGCTAGGCTCTAGTTTTTAACGCTGGAGAAGAAGATGAAAACCCTTGCCGCTTTAGTCACTTTTGCTCTAACCCTGGTGGCCCCCCATGTAAACGCCGCTGCTTGTGGTGACCTTGTGGAGTCGGATATTCGACTGACCGCAGATTTGGTGAACTGCCCTGGACCCGCCCTTGAGGTGCGTTGGCAATCGGACCTGGTGATTGACCTGAACGGTTTTCGGGTTGCCAGTGCAGCTGGTGTGGAAGCCACGATACGCATTCACAACTCGCGAAATATACACCTTATCGGTGGCACGGTTGGCGGTGACCGAACCGGTGTGACGGTGACGGGTTCAAACCAGGTTCATCTTGAGGATCTGGATGTTGAAGGTACCGACCTTGGGGTGTACCTATGGTCAGTGCACGACAGCGACATTTCTTTCAGTCGGTTTACCAACAACCGAATGCCAATTGTTATTGATGATGAGGGGTTAGCCAATGGTAATGCGGTGACCTCCAACCATTTTAACGACAACCGCGGTGGGGTCTTGATCAAGGGCAGTCACCGCAATCGGGTGGAAGGCAACAGCTTTCGGCGCAATACCGGTGCGGTTTCCATTGCCGGCGCCAGCGGTAACCTGGTTGAACGCAACGGCATGTTTGATGGCAATCACGCGGTCTCCATCTCCGGTCGTGAGCCAAGTGGTGATGGTTCCCACAGCAATCAAATCCGTGGCAACAAAATGTATGACAACTTGTACGGCGTTATCATTCGTGCCCCTAAATCCGATAGAAGTCTGAGCAAGTACAACGAGATTACCAAGAATGCGTTTCGCGGTGGCAGCTCTGGGGTTGAAGTGCTTGGACCCAAAGCCTATGGCACGCAGATTTCAGAAAACGGGTTCTACGCTATTGATGGTTCGGCAATCACGGATCAGGGAACCCGAACGATTATCCAATTCAATCACTGCTCTGGCGGCTGCTAGAGCGCTGGAACGCAGCAAGTAGGTCTGCGCTTAAGAGGTGCTATATCGATTAGCGGACCCTTCAGGCCGAGTCTTGAAGCGTTTGTGCAGCCACAGATACTGGGTAGGGTGTTTACGTATCTGCGCTTCCAGCAGTGAGTTCATGAGCGTGGCGTCTGCCACATCATCGCCGCTGGGGTA
>CALHVX010000181.1 GCA_938036875.1 uncultured Pseudomonadales bacterium | reverse complement strand
CCGCAATATAGCGGTCGTGATGAGGTTGCCGTATTACTCGAGGCGCTTGCTCCAAGCGCCCGGGATGTCTCGATTGAGACGGGTCTAAATTAAGTCAGGTGGTTGTCGGGTGGAAGCGGGAGGCTGACCTTTGAGTGCACTGACCAAAGCGCAAATGGCCGATCGTTTGTTCGATGAGCTGGGGCTCAACAAACGCGAAGCAAAAGAAATTGTTGAGCTGTTTTTCGATGAGCTTCGTGACGCGTTAGAGCGTAACGAGCAAGTCAAGCTGTCCGGCTACGGCAATTTTGATCTCCGCGAAAAGGGCGAGCGCCCTGGTCGCAACCCAAAAACTGGGGAAGAGATTCCCATTAGTGCCCGTCGCGTTGTAACCTTTAGACCTGGGCAAAAACTAAAAGCACGAGTAGAGGCGTATGCTGGACAGCGGTCAGAATGACGAACTGCCCCCGATACCGGGGAAGCGCTATTTCACCATTGGCGAAGTTAGCGGTCTATGTGAAGTAAAACCTCATGTGCTGCGTTATTGGGAGCAAGAGTTCCCTCAGCTAAAGCCAGTAAAACGGCGAGGTAACCGGCGTTATTATCAACGCCAAGACGTGATTGTTATCCGTCAAATCCGCGCGTTGCTTTACGATCAAGGGTTTACCATTGGTGGTGCCCGTCAGCGTCTAGAAGGCTCAGAAGCCAAAGAAGATCGCACCCAATTCAAGCTGCTGGTTAAGCAGATGATTGTTGAGTTGGAAGATGTCTTGAAGGTGCTTAAAGCCTAGCTCTGGGGTTCCCCCAGATGCTCAGCAAGAAAGGCCACGGCGGCGCGCGTGAACTCAAGTCGATTGGATTCACGCGACAAGAAGTGATCCCCGTCCGGTAGCTCAATATACTCGAAGGTTTTGCCCGCTTTTTTCAGCGCTTTTTGCATTCGCACCGCTTGTTTACGATCGACGACCCGATCCACCTCACCTTGTACTAGCAAAACCGGCGCCTCAATTTTGCCGGCTTGGCGTGCGGGCGAATTTTGCTTGAGGCTTGCACGGTCCCGCCAGAGATTGCCGATGAAACGCGTGCTAAATCGACCGCCAATGTAACGGTTCGAGTTGGATAGTAGGGCGACGAGGTCGGTGACCCCGTTAAGGCTGAGGCCACATTGGTAAAGCTTAGGCTCCTTAACTAGTCCCATTAGGGCAGCGTAACCGCCATAGGAGCCACCGGCGATGCAGATTCGCTTGGGATCGGCTAGACCTTGATCTATCAGCCAACGGGTACCATCGGTGACATCGTCCTGCATAGATTGGCCCCACTGTTTGGCTCCCGCTTTAAAAAACTCTGCGCCATAACCGGTGGATCCCCGGAAGTTCATCTGCAATACGCCGTAGCCTTGGCTGGCAATCAATTGTGCCAGCCAGTCGAAACGCAAAAAGTCTCGAGCGTGCGGTCCGCCGTGAGGCAGCACCACAAAAGGCAAGTTCTTGGCGGAGCGTGAGTCATGTCCGGTGGGTAAGGTGACGTAGGCCGGAATCTCCAGTCCATCTCGTGCTTTGTAGCTGGTGAGTTCAGTAGGTGCGAGTGCGCGTTTAACCAGTTGCGGGTATTGGGAGTTGAGGTAGGTGATGCTTTTTCGCTCAGCTTCGTACAAATAGTAGTGAGGTGGATTGTCACTGGCAAAGGAGCGGATGATGGCCCGTTCACGATCCTCGGAGACGGATATCAAACGGTTGGTGGTGTCTGGGAGCAAGGTTGCCAGATGCTTGTTGAAGCGTTTGAGCCAAGGGTCTAAGTACAGGGTAGGGACCAACTCGCTTTCGAAGTTGACGGTGCTGATTGCATCCCCTGCATCGTTAAGCTCAATTGAGGCAATAGCCGAGCGCTCGTCAAACGCCAATTTAGCGCCAAAGCTGTTCTCGACAATATTGAATTCGTAGAGCGCACCCAATGGGTGTTCATGGTCGGAGCTAACGTAGGCGATCTTTGGATTGTTCGCCGGAAGCTCGAGAATCTCGAAACCCGCATTCGCGGCACGCTTTGGAAAGTCGTGCCATTCGCCCTCAGCATCCTTCATCTTCAAAATAGGCTGGCGCTGGTCGGCGGTGAAACCATAGCCGACTCTTACGTCACCGTTTAGGTCGGCGTACCAGCCACGAATGCCGGCGATATGAGTTTGGACTTTCTTTTTGCTTAGCCTGAGTCGATTCAGTCGTGCCCTTCGTACTTGTGGTTTGGCCGGATTGTCAGGGTTGAAGGCCACCAAAATTGCCTCAGGGTCGTTGGGTAACAAGCTGACAACCCGATCTTGGATTTGAAAATTTCGGCGAGTGGTATCCCGCTCAAACATTATTTTTGCGGTCCGTTTGATTGGGTCCACTAGTACCAGCCGGGTCACGGTTACAGGCGTGCCATCAAAGGAATCAGGGATTGAGACGCTGAGCAGCACGCGCTGATCTGACAGCCACCGATACCAGTTTAGGCGCCATTGATCGCTGGTGACCGGGAAAGGTTTTATTGTCTTATCGTCAAGGTTTTCGATGAGCAAGGTGCGCTGTCCGCGGATATTGACAAAAGTTGCAAACCAAGCGCCGGAGGGAGACAGGCTGAGTTGCGAAAAGGTTGGGACTCGACCAAGGTCTCTTGCGGATGGGCGGATCTTGGGTTCTTCTGCCGTCTCAGAAGCCCAGCTAGTAACAGGTGCGGCTGCGGTGATAAGACTTAGCGCGATGAGTACTAGTAGCGGTTTGGACATGCAGATACCTCCATGGTGTGCGTCTTAAGAAGACTCCCGCAAGTGTGGCCTAAGTGCAAGTTTTGGAACAATTTTGTGGTTTCAAGCGGGCCTAGCCTAGGGTAGTATGGCCGCCGTTCGGGGCGTAGCGCAGTCTGGTAGCGCACCACACTGGGGGTGTGGTGGTCGCAGGTTCAAATCCTGCCGTCCCGACCAATAAATGAGTGCGTAGCGTTGATCCTCGCGCACTGATATTCCTCGCGACCTTGGTCTTGCCACTGCGTGGCGCGTTCAAATCCTGCCGTCCCGACCAATCCGTTAACCGGTTATCCGTTTGTGGGCGGCTGCGGGTTCAGGAATAACGACGGGTTCACCAACCCAGGCTCCGACGTTTTCTCCGCTGCGACCGTCTTCTAGCAGTGCCAGCAATTGCTGTGCGATGGCACTTGGTGGCATCACGGTTTCTTTGAGGCCGGGTGGATACTCCCCGTTGGGAAATAAGCCACGGAGCATGGGGGTGTCGGTTGCACCCATACACAACCCGTTCACCCGGATGTTGTGTGGTTGCAGATACTTGGCCCAGGCATCCGTAAAACCGTTGAGCGCCCATTTGGAGGCGTTGTATAAATCCGTACCTGGTGGGTTGGTGCCCGCACTTTTGGCAGGCAGCACGTAGTAGGTTGATAAGTTGATAATGTCGCCACCGCCGCTGGCCTGTAAGTGGGGAACGGCGGCGCGGGACAACATGAGAACACCTTTTAGGTTGGTATCCATAATGGTGTCCCAATCTTCAAGCGCTTGCTCCCAAGGGCTATCAACGGGTGTTTGTTTCCACCGGCCTGCGTTGTTGATCAAAATATCTAAGTCGCCCAGCTTTAGTGCGGCATCGATCACAGGTTCTACGTCAGCACGTTGGGATACATCCGCCACTAGCGTGGTAATGCTCGCGTTGTCGGCAAAAATTTCTTCTATCTGGGGTTGCACATCAAAAGCCAGTACTTTGGCTCCTGCTTCTGCCAAAGTTTCCGCAATAGAACGTCCGATGCCCTGTGCAGCGCCGCTGACGATGGCTACCTTATTTTTGACAATACTCATAGCGCAGATTCCTCTAGGTAGCGTAAAGGTAGCGGTGGTTCCAGTTTCACCGGTCGGCCAACACAGAAGTTCATGTTCTGTCCTGTGCGTCCGGTTGGGCCTTCGTTCAACAAGTCGATCAACACTTGTGCGGCATCTTCTGCACGCATCCAGCTGGCTTCTTCTTCCGGCGATGGTTTGAAATTGTGGAATGATCGAAGCATGTGGGAATCCGTGGCTCCCATACATAGTGCATTCACCCGTATGTTGTGGGGTTTCCCTGCTTGGGCCCAAGCAAATAGCAACCCGTTCAATCCCCATTTGGCTGCATCGTACAAATCCATGGCGTTGCCGCCGCCGGTTGGACGGGGCGGACCGTCAAAGCTAGAGGTGGGTTGGTTCCAGGGGCAGGTGGGCAGATTCGGGCAAACATTGTGCGGCGTGCCGCAAGTGACCATGTGATCTGTGGCCACATTGACGATGTCGCCGCCCTTGGCGTGCTCGATCATGATGGGGAGAACCGCTCGCCCGAATAAATACTCCCCTTTGAGGTTGGTGCCCACAATGCGATCGTAGTCCGCAAGGGATTTGTCCAGCGGATCATCAGCAACGCTAGCACCCCATACGCCGGCGTTATTAACCAAGATATCAATGCTTCCGAACGCTGCTAAGGTTCCGTCCACCACTTTGCGAACGTCATCGGGCTGGGAGACATCCCCTTGCCAGGCGATGCTCTTTACGCCATGCGCCTGCATTTCGGTTGGGCGTTGCAGTACTTCTTCGCGCAGATCGCATAGCGCCACGTTAACACCTTGAGCAGCCAACGCGGCGGCATAAGCGCGACCTAAACCGACGGCGGCCCCAGTGATGATGGCGTTCTTACCAGCGAGTATGGTCATGGTGGTAATCCTGAGTTGTGTTGTTCCTAGTTTCTACGACTGTCCGATAAACCCTTTATACATATCGTTGGGTTCGTGTCCGAGATAGGTTTGACCCAAATTTTCGTAGTGGCGATAAGAGATCAAGGCGTGATTTGCCGCTTGATGCGCATCGCGTAGCTGTCGTTCAAGGGGACTGTCCATTCGGCACCCTGTGGTTGCAGCGGTGTTGTTAATCACGCCAACCACTTCGCGGCAAGTTTGCGCCGCATGCGCGCAAGCTAGTACGGCTGGTCGAAAGTACTCCCAATCGGGGTAGAGTCGGCCACCGTCTTTCGGTAGCGGGCCAAGGTGATCTTCCAGCCGATCTTGGGTATCCATAACAAAGGCGCGTGCCGCCATCAGCTTTGCTTGCGCTTCCCCAACCCGATAATGCACTTGAGGTTGATCCTTTAAGGAAGTACTTAAGCCCCAAGGTACTTTACCCATGGCTAGGTTGATAAAGTTATCGATTGCGCCGCGGCATACGCCTAGTGCCACTGCGGCTTTGTTGTAGATGGCGTGGGTGGGGTTTCGAAAGGTGGGGTTATCCCAAAGCTCGCTGGATGCGAGTGAGCGGCCGGGTAGCAGGTGGTGAGCAGGCACAAAACAATTTTGCATACGAACGTCGTGGCTCCCGGAGCCTCGCATGCCCGAGGTATTCCAGGTATCCACAATGTCGAACTCACCAACGGGAATCATGAAGGATGCATCCACAATCTCGCCGGTGTTTTCGTCTTTGCACATATTGCCCATGAGAAAGTTCCAGGTGGCGTTGTGGCAACCGCTGGCAAAACTTCCCTGGTAGTTGATCCGCCAACCGTCGCCTTCTTGCTTGGCTTTGCGTCCGGGGTTAGGGCCGTTTGCCGGGCCATGGCCAGAGCAAACCAGCGCGTACCAATCGTTGAAAATTTCTTGTGCAAGGGCGGGCTTCATCTGGCGAATCACCAGCGCATTAATCTCCGAGGAGATTTGCACGCACCAGCCGACTGAACCGTCGATGGCTGCGGTCGCTTCGATAATCTCGATTTGCTCTCGGGCTTTAAGGTTTTCTCCGCCAAGCTCTACTGGCAATGCGTAACGGTAAATCCCAATGTCTGCCATCTCTTTAGAAGCCCAGGCCGGGAGGTGCCTTAGCTCCTGTGCCTCATCACCAGCGGCAACAAGTGCCTCTTTGATAGAGGCGATACGCGCTAGCATAGGGGTTTTAGAAACCACCTTCTGGCGTTCAAGAATTTCGGGGTTCACCATTGGTATTGTTCTTCCTTAGATTCTTAAGGAGCTCTCACTGAAGTTTGAGCGTTAACCGATGGTAGAGAATTGACCAAGATAAGTCATTAGCGGGGTAGTGGCGGGGTAGTGGCGGGGTTTGGAATCAGCAGGTGAGTTATCACCTAGGTCCTAGTTTTGATTAGACAGTATTGCTGCGGTTTCGCCCCTGGCGTTTTGCGCAGTACAATAAATCATCCACGCGATGCAACAGCCCTCGCATGGAGTCTTCTGGGTGGACCAATGTGGCGCCTATGCTGGTGGTAACAGTTAAATCCATTTTTGTTTGGGTATCTACCACGTGCTCCTCAACCGCTTTGCGTATGCGCTCCGCTGCGGTTAGCAGGCGCGTTTGATCACAATCCACGAGCAAGATCATAAACTCCTCTCCACCAACCCGGGCGAGGGTATCTGCAGCTCGACATTGGGCTTCCAAAATTCGAGATGTCTGTTCCAACACCGCATCACCGGTTTGATGGCCGTGACAATCGTTTATGGTTTTAAAATGATCGAGGTCAAGTGAGAGCAAACCGAATGTGGTACCACTGCG
This sequence comes from uncultured Pseudomonadales bacterium, assembly GCA_938036875.1. Taxonomy (GTDB): domain Bacteria; phylum Pseudomonadota; class Gammaproteobacteria; order Pseudomonadales; family Azotimanducaceae; genus CALHVX01. Next base: position 18,278 of record CALHVX010000181.1, on the reverse strand, counting down.
GTTGTAGCGCTCTAACTCTTGTTCAAGCTGCTGTTGAAAGTAGCGTCGGTTGCGTAGGCCCGTTAGAGAGTCAGTAGTCGACAGTCTTGCCAGCTCATTGTTTGCTTGGTGCAGTTGTCGTTCGCTAGCTTGCAGTTGTTGGTACGCCGAGGTTTGATCTGTCACGTCGCGCATTAAGATCATTTTGCCAACTTCTTGCGGGTCGGAGCCAGTGAGCGGGGTCAGGTGTATGTCCAAGTGTCGATCTGCATCGCCAGCGGGCAGCGTGAGTAGCTGTCTTTGCACCGAGTTGTCGTCCGAAAAATTGGCTTGGGGTAATAGGGTGGATAGCGGCTGCTGCAGAATGTCGCTCTTGGGAGAGCCTACCAATACCTCAAAGGCTGGATTGTAATCATCGATTAGACCTTGACCGTTGACAATGACAATGGCGTCCGGCATTAAGCTGATGATTTGGTTGTGCGCTATAGGCAAGGATTCCCCTAGCCTTCCGCGCACTATTTGGTACGTGAAGTAGTATAGCGCCAGGGTGGTGATGACAAAGTAGGGGCTTACCTGCCATTGCTGGATTAGATTGAACAAGCTGTTGTTGAGGTAAGCCAAAAGACCAACAATGGGTAAGCACACGCCTAGCAGGGAGTAGGACCAGATGAAACGGGAACGCAACAAGCGAAGCGAGGCAACCCATGCGGTGCCGAGTACAACAATGCCCGCAAAGAGTAGCGTTAGGTACGCACCGATTTTTGGGGTTTGATAGTCCAAGAGATGGTTAGGCTGGCCCAGAACCGGCACGTCAAACAAGGCAAATTGCCCATGCCATGGGTTGGATATGGCAAAGCATCCTAAGGCAGTCGCAGTCAACAAAGATAGCTGCCGAAGCGGTGTGAGTTTCTGATTCTCTAGTCCAACCAGTCGCATGACGGCGACCCCGTAGAAGGGGATGCTAAACAAGCAAATAGCGTAGACCAGACCTTTGTCGAACGGCGTTAAGTGCATGGTCGCCATAGCCCATGGGTAGGCTACAAAGGTGAAAATCAGGGCAAATAGGTCTCTACCGCTCTGCTTGTTGCAATGTTCCAGCAGGCGCACCAATGGGTATGCCCCGCCGATGGTAGCGAGAAGCGCCCAGGCTAAATCTAGGTTGTGAATAATGTTGCTCTCGCAGTCCATTGCCAGTTATGTGACAGATTAACACCGGAGATGGCGGCGGAAATGTGACTGATGAACCAGAAATGTCACGCAAAGTGGAAAATATCAGACTGGAGCTCTTTCAAACCTCAATAATCCCCACGGCTTCTGCGCTAACTTGCCAGAGCTTTTGACTAAGGGCTTCATTCCTTGCTAAAGCTGAACAGTCGGTAAGCTTGCATTGGTCGTAATACTTGCCGGTAACCTGGGCCAGCGAAGGATCGCTAGCCAGCATGACGCTGGTCTTAGCACCTTTTTGCGGTGTCAGAAAGAACAACCCCAGCGCCTTACGAATCAGCCAAGGCAATTCGCGCACAATATCGGTGTTTACCGCGCCGGGGTGTAGGCAGTTAGAGGTGACGCCACTACCCTTGGTGCGCCGGGCCAGCTCGTTGGAAAACAGTACATTGGCCAGTTTTGATTGGCCGTAGGCGGTTTGTGGATTGTATTTTGGGTAGCCTTTGAACGATTCAAAATCGACGTTGCCGTTGGTGTGCAGCTTGGACGACACAGTAACCACACGAGAGGGTGCGCTACTTTTTAACAAGTCCAGAAGTTGGTGTGTTAGCAAAAAATGGGCTAGGTGATTTACGCCAATCTGCATCTCGAAACCGTCTTCGGTTAGTCGCTGTTTTGTTGGGAAGACACCCGCGTTGTTAATCAGCACATCCAATTGTTGGTATTTTTCTTTGTAGGCTGCGGCGAGATGTCGAACGCTTTGTAGGTTGGCCAGATCTACCGGCAGGTTAACAACCTCAGTGCTAGCAACCGCGTTGATTTGTTTGAGTGCGGCAGTGGTTTTCTCAGAATCTCTGCAGGCTAATACAACCCTAGCGCCTTGCTTGGCGAGCTCCATTGAGGTTACCAGCCCAATCCCGCTGTTGCCACCGGTGATGAGCACCTGTTTGCCTTGCATATGCGTCTCCTGGGTAACCCTGATCTCGGTGGTTAAAACCTACAGGCCCGTTACTGCAGCCGCAAGGGTAGAGGGGTTTGTGGGATAGGCTTGCGCAGCAGTTTTGGCGTATATTCTATGCAAGCATTGATGGAACCCCTCATGGCACTTATAGAAGACATTACCCAGGCTCAACAAGAGTTAACCCAATGGCGGCACGAACTGCATGCTAACCCGGAGCTTGGGTTTGCTGAAAAAGCGACGGCTGAATTTGTAGCAAACAAGCTAGAGTCTTTTGGTTTAGCCGTGCACCAGAAGGTGGGTGGCACTGGCGTGGTAGGTGTTTTGAATCGTGGCAACGAAACACGAGCAGTGGGTTTACGGGCGGATATGGATGCGCTGCCAATGCAAGAGCACAATACGTTTGACCATCGCTCGCAAAAGGAGGGGGTCATGCACGCCTGCGGTCATGACGGCCATACGGTTATGCTGCTAGCAGCTGCGCGCTACCTGTCCGAAAGTGAAAGTTTTCGCGGCACCGTAAACTTCATCTTTCAGCCTGCGGAAGAAGGGTTGGGTGGCGCCAAGGCGATGATTGCGGAGGGTTTGTTTGAGCAATTTCCTTGTGATGTGCTCTATGCGTTGCACAACGCGCCTGGCCTTCCTGTTGGTACCATCGCGGCGACAACCGGCACCGTAACCGCCGCAGGCGCATTCTTTGACATCAATATTACCGGGCGAGGTGCACACGGTGCTTTCCCTGATCACGCCATCGATCCGGTTATTCTGGCAGCTGAGATGATCAATAGTTTGCAAACCATTGTGTCGCGCAATGTGCGACCAAGGGATGTGGCGGTACTGTCGATCACCCAGGTACATGCGGGGGATGCTTACAACGTGATTCCGAACAGTGCTTCGCTTGCCGGTACGGTTAGAACCTTTTCAACCAAAGTGATGGCGCTGATTGAGCAGCGGGTCAATGCGATTGCTCAAGGACTAGAAGCCGCGCATGGCGCCAAGATAGAGGTAGACTTTCGCACCGTGTTCCACCCGGTCGTGAACGATGCTAATGCTGCGGATACGGCGGCAAGCGTGGCCCAAGCCTTGGTAGGGGATGCGCAAGTCAAGCGTTCATTGCCACCGGGTACTGGCTCCGAAGATTTTTCGTTTATGTTGGAGCAAGTGCCAGGCTGTTATCTATTGCTAGGCAATGGGGATTCACCCACTTCACATCCCGTGCATCACCCCCAGTACGACTTTAATGATGATGCCTTGGGGTATGGGGCTAGCCTCTTCGTTAAGTTGGTAGAGCGAGAGTTGGCAGCGAGCTAGTCTAGTACGCTCGGCCAGTTCTGGTCTGCCGTTGTGATGAAGGTTGGAATGTCCTTGCTCCACTTTTCATTCACAGATTTGTTGTAATTTAGGTAGAGCTTACCGTCGACGATCGTCCACTGCTCCGGTTCCGAGCTTGCTAGGTTACCTTGAGCAACTGCCCAGGCGCAGTAGCCCCCGTATTGTGGAGCGTATTTTTGTGGTTCGGCTTGGAAGAGTGCTAAGTGATCTGCAGAAGCGAAGTGCCAGTCAGCTCCTAGGTATTCTGCTTTGTGTGTGCGTTTGCCTTTGATTGCTTTGCCTTGTGTGAAGTAGGCGACCACGTCAAAGCCGCTGGCGGCTTTGTTAGAAAATACGCCGGTGTAGATAGGGTCTGCTGCATATGCTTGACCTGCGGATGCCCATAGTAGAAATCCTAGGTATAGGCTCAGTTTTTGTGTCGCTAGATGCATTGGGTTTGTCCTACTGCCGTACCGGCTCAGATTGGTGGTAATTGGTAGAGCCCGTTATGGTAGATAAAGTTCAACGAGTAAAAAAAATATTTTCCGCATCTGTGGATGGGAAAGGCGCATACTCCAGACACTGTCTGAAAAGTAACAAAAATCGGACGCTCCTGAGGCACCATCTGATGGCAAAAGGTCAAGATAAGAGAAGCCAAGGCGATAAAACCAAAGCGCAAAGCACGTTGAAAGAAAAGCGTGCCCAGAAACGGGCAAAACGCGGTGACAGCAAGTCATCCACTGCATTTATCAAAGTAGACTAGTGCGCTAAGAAAACCCTTTGCACCCCTCCTTTTTTGCTACATCTAGGGCATAAACCTTATGGTATGTGTTTCCGCGAGCTCTACTTGAAGTCACCTGTGGAAAGTGTGCAGACATACTTCCCTTTATTTTCTTTGTAGGCTTTGGCCGCTGCTTTGTGAATGGTGTGCAATTCTGTATCGAAGGCTCTTAGTATGTCTGCTTCCTGTTCTACCGGACCCCTGTGGATTTTTGCAAGGGCATCGACTGACAGGAAAAATGACACTTCTATAGCGGTATCGTGACCACAAAAACGGACGCACTGGACTGAGGTATCAAAACTGCGGCTTGGATTTGGAAAGGCGAGCGTCATAGGCGAGCTCCAGTAAGTTATATAGGCGTAAACGAAAAAATGGGTCGCTAGAAACGACCGTCACAAACCATGAGGTTTGAATCTAGGGCAGATATGGAAGAGGTAGATCTATAGGAGGGAACCTATAGCAATTGGTTACCGATTGTCGGTTTATTTCTGGGTTGGGTAGCCAATGCGGCCGGATCTGGGCTAGCTCTTGCGTATTCGCGCAACTTTCATCACTTCAAAGTCCATACCGGCCACTTTTTCTATCTGTGGATAGTAAGTGAGGTTAACCGGTGCGCCTTCTAGACTTTTATAGCGCTTCTTACGTTTATACTTGAAGGGCACATCGTACCCCTCAAGCATCAAGGTGTTTAGCACCCAGTCGCCGTCATCAACTGAGCGCTGTACATGGCTTATCACCTTCACAACATCGAGCTGGTTCAACTTCTCATTTTTCTTTAGAAGTTTGTCTACATCAGATTTCATAAGCAGCTAATTGGGTAGTCGGCCTTCGATGTAGTCATCCACCATCTCGTGGTAACGGCGGATGCGTTTTTCTTGGTTAGAAAGATAAACGCCTTTAAATCCACGAGAACGGAAGCCGCGCTGTTGGGTGACAAAAACCCGGACATCGTCTTCGATGCCTGGTCCAATGGATACATCGGAGCCGTATTCCAACATGGCGTGTTCGGCCTCTTCGGAGCTGCCATGGTTACGCTCTGAACCAGATTCTAGTGAGGCGGGGCTGGCATACCAAAAGTTGTCGAACAAGCATTGCTGTGGATCATCTGGGTGTGGGCGTGCACGTAAGAAGTGAAAACCGTCTGACCACAAAGAAACGGCAAAGTTAGGAAAGAGTGTGTAGTGAAAGGCATCGGTAAACTGCGCATCCGGAATACGATCGTAGTGCGTATGACCACGTTGGGGCCCTAATTTTCTTTTCGCTTGCTGCAATGCTTCTCGGGTTGCCTCAGGCTTGTGTTTAAAATCCGCCGGATCAAGATCCCAATACTTTAGCTGGCTCGCTAGAGGCTCTAAGATATTGCCCTCTTTGTCGGTAGAACCAACGCCGTAGCCACCTTCCATGATCATGCGATTGTGCCCCTCATCGGAGAGATCAAATCGGGTTTCCTTGAAGTAGGTGTTGATGTGACCGCGAATCTCTTTGCGATTGGTTTCCGTGGTAGCACCCATGTGCACTGTTGGTACGTGATAAGACTCATTGAAGTTGTCGAGCACTACCTTCCAGTTGCAGGGTAGCCACATGCTGTTGGCTAGGGTGCGCTTCCAGGTGTGTATATCCCGTAGTGCCCACTCGTCCCAAATGGGCCCGAGATACTCGCGCAGGCTTCCGCAATTGGGGTCTAAGTTAACCCAAACGAAACCGGCAAAGGTCTCGCACGACACCTCTTGCAAGCGTACTTTGCCGCAAGGGTTACCTTCCGGAAAATCTTCTTTGTCTGGTGCGAAGTTGAGCTCGCCATCGGGCATGAATGCCCAGCTGTGATACTTGCAGACAAAGCGCTTCACGCTGCCTTTGTTATCTTCAACCAGTGGATTGCCGCGATGCTGGCAAACGTTGTAGAACGCTTTAACGCCAGCGTCTTGTTGCCGCACCATCAAAATTTCTTCGTGGCCGATAGGCTCCATCTGCCAATCACCCGGGTTGGGTAGCTCGGATTCGCGCCCCAGCAGCAGCCAAACTTTGGTCCACATGCCTTCCCATTCTTGGTCCATAAAAGTTTTGGAGGTGTAGCGCTGGCCCTCTAGCAGTGAACCGCGGGTTTGTTGCTCGGGGTAATCTTCAATATTAATGACTGAGAGTTCTGACATAGCCATCTCCTTAAAAATCGCTGTTGGGCTATTTTGCCACCTCTTTGAACGGTCTGCACGGCGCTGTGTGGAGGCAGATTCGGGTTGATGCGCTCACCAGTTCTCTTGGCTGCTCCATAACTCACCCAGCGCATCACGGTGGTACCGAACCCCCTTTTCTTTAAGCAATACCTCGGCTTCTACGATGCAGCTGGTACCTAGGCGCGCTAATATTTCTTCCGTGTTATATACGGTTGCGGAGCGTTTGTAGGGTTTAATGCCCCGGCGCCTATTGCGAAAGAAATTCTGGTTGGTCATGTGGCCAGACTAACAACTCCCGCGGCTGGGGTCTGTCAGATTACATACTCATCGCCAGATGCTCTGACCGTAATGTCACCAATGGAGACACCCCAGGGTTGGTTGATAACGTGGACAATCTGCGTCGCTATGTACTCAGGATCCAAGGCCATATAGCCAATGTCCTCAGGGTTGGTTGCGCTGTCGTCTAACTTACCTTCTGCAGCAAGCCCCATCTTCTCGAAGAAACCGGCTGCGTTCTGGCCCAAGATGCCAACTATCGCTTCCGGGTTAACTATGTTGGCGGCAAGGCCCGTGTTGGGCACGCCGGTGGGGCGTACTATGGTCACTTTGATCTTGCCTTGAGATTCCACCCGCAAGGATTCGGATAAGAAATTCACTGCGGCTTTGGTTGCTCCATAGACGCCCGCTCCCGCAACTGGCGCATTGCTGTAGATCGACGACAGATTGATCACGTGGCCACGACCTTGGGCCATCATGGTGTCGTGACAAGCACTGATGCCGTTGATTACCCCTTTGATGTTGATATCAATGCACTTGTCCCACAGCTCTGCCGCCGCAGTGTGATCGCGATGAAAGGCAAGCGGCATAATCCCGGCATTGTTGATCCAAACATCGATGGCGTTGTGTTCCGCTTTGGCTTGCTCCGCTAACGCGTGCATTTGGCTCAGTGAGGTGACATCGGTGTGGGCGGCGCTGGCCGTGCCGTTGGCTTGGGTGATCCCTGCAACGGTTTCATCAACGGCTGCGGAGTTGATGTCGGCGCAAATCACTTTGGCCCCTAGAAGGGCGGTTTGCTGGGCAACGAGTCGGCCAAAACCGCTTCCCGCACCGGTGACGACAATGACTTTGCCGTCGACATAGTTTGTTGATGAATCGCTCATTAAAACCTACCTTGTGGGTGTTGTTAGGCTAAGAATTCGGCTGCGCCTAGATCCAGCGCGTGCTGTGAGTGGCGTTGGGCCATGGTGAGAAACATATGGTCACCGCGTTCGGTCTGCTGCACCAAGACGGAGGCCACCACGGTAACTGCAAACCCAGAGAAGGTTGCACGGCGATAGGCCTGCCAGCAACTGGACCAATCGAAGTCATCAATGCCCGCTTGCTGTAAGCGCTGATGGTAGCCGCGCACAATGCCTTCTTCTGCAGCGCGTCGGTGTTCTGGTAGTAGCCCTGCGCCTAAAAAGTAGGCCACATCGTTTAGTGGCCTGCCTAGCTTTACACTCTGCCAATCCAGGGCGGTGACTATTGGTGTTGGACCGCTGTTGTTGATCATTAAGTTGTCGAGGCGATAATCGACGTGCTCTAAACAAAAGGGTGCCGGCTCGGCGCCGAATAGCGGCTGGAACAAAGGGCAGTTGGGCGAATCGGCCACTTGTCCAATGATGCGAGCTTGGTCTGCGGTCAGCTTGCTGCCGAACCTGTCAAGAAACGCCGGCATGGTTTCTTGGTACATAGTGCGTAGGGCATCAGCAGGAGAATCTTTAGGTGGCAACAGCCACGCTTGCTCCTTTAAGCTGCTCAGACACCAAGAAGGCGCTTGCAGTCCGATCAAAGCGTTGACCGCAGCTTCGGCTACGGAAATCGAGCAACCTTCCAGCTGATTACCTTGCTGTGCAGGGCTTAGGTCTTCCAGCAGCAGTGCAAATTCAGGTCCGTCACCAACAATCTCTGCGTAGTAACACTTGGGGATGGGGATATCGACTTGGCCTGCTAAGGATTGGTAGAAGTTCACCTCGCAGGAGTAGTTGCGTAAGGCCACACCGGTTGCTTGGCTCAACGGGTCGTCCGAAGGAAATTTGCCCACCAAGGTTTTTGGGGCCTGGGTGTTTGGGTTGCTGTGCTGCAACTCGTAGCGAACGCACTTGCCGATTTGCCCGGTGCCAATTTGCTTGGCGCTAAAATCGATGACGTTGGTATCGGTGAACCCCGCACCATGCAGCTGCTCGGTAAGCCATTCGGCGCTTACGGTTTCAGAACTTGGAATACTCATGCGCCGTCAAACATCTCGGTGAACCCTGCTGGACCGTAAGGGCCAATCACCACTTGCTCTAGAACGCCGATACCTTGGTTTTTGCCATCGCTCACGCGCATCACTTGCTGCACATGTAGATTGTGGGGCGACAGCAAGTCGATTTCTTCAGGGTCAAAGGACTCATAGCCTGTGGCCAGCTCGCCTTGCCAGTTTCCCTGATTCCATTTGGGGTGCATGTACCCCAGGCCCTTCATTTGAAAGCGCAGTATCGGCTCCATGGTAATGGTGCGCTTGTTGCCGTTGATATCGAATAGATCAAGCTCAGCCGAGCTCGCTAGGCGTGTACCTTGGTGGTACTCCACTCGGTGTTGCGCGGTTGCCATACGTTGTACTAAGCCGTCTTCCACGCCAGGGATATCCGCTTCGGTTGGGTATAAAGGCGCCACTAGGCCCTCACGCACCAATGCCTCGCCATTAGGCCCATCAAAGAAGATCGCGTGAGATATGTGGTCATCCCAAAACAAAGGAGCCCATAAGAAGAAAGCGCCGCCTGGTTTTTGCGGTGCGCCGCCAGTTGCGGGTTCACCAACGCCGCGAAATCCCCAGGATCGATCTTTGGTGCCGTAGCACACCGTATCGTCCACTTGGATTTCTCCTTCTGGGGTTTGAATCACGCCCGTCCAGCGGCCGAACTGATCGAAGCGAGTGGCATCCATGGTGCGTCGCGTCCCTTGCCACAACGTTTGCCGGGCTTCTTGAATGGCGGCGGTTCGCGCAGAGAAGGTTAGATCGCAGGCAAGGCCGCTGTCGTTCTCTTCTAAAATGATTCGTGAACGCCGCATGGGCTCAATCACTTCTAGGGTTAACGGACCAATCTGCATATCGGTTCGCTCATCTGGTGCGCGTCTTGAGGCAAAGAAGCTGTGTTGCTGTCCGCCCGGGCGTACCACGCTAAAAGCGCCATCCAAAATTTGTCGATGCGGGTACACGGCCATGCCGAATCCAAAATAGTAGGATCCGTCTCCGGCGTAACCGTTGTACCAGCTGCGGTCATAACTATTGCGCTCGCTGCTGGCAAGTTGCGCCAGTGGTTCTGGCGTTTGATGGACAGGGAATTCATCGAGGCGGTTAAGCATGCTGTAGGCTCCTCAGCTTTTTCAACACTAGGCGAAGAACCAAGTGATGGTGTTGTGGTTGTTTTGTTTACTAGGGTGCTTCAAGTTGTTGCTCAGAAAATTGCTGAATGGCTTCGTCCATTTTCGCCAGTCGCTCATTCCAGGTGGTCTCGTGTTCGGATTGCCATTGGCTACCTAAAGCTTCTTGCACCGCCGTTTTTACCGCTGGCAAAAAAGCGGAGTACATGGATGCTTCAACCGCATAAGAGTTGACGTGGTTTTCCACTTCCCAGTCTAGATAGTCGCCGCTTTGGTAGTTTTGGTTCTCCATAAGCAACTCGAGAACTTGCGCCATCATGCGGCCGCGCATGTGCTCGTCCGAATGACCCATCAATGGAACGGCTGCTGGACAAGCAGCAAAGAAATGTTTGTACACCGCATCATTGATGTCGTCATCGCGCTCTGCGCAAAGTTCAAGCGAGTGGACTAGCCAGTCAGTGGTTTCTGCCATGGATTGGCTCCTAATCTTTTAATATCCGCACTTCGCGCTGGGGGAAAGGAATCTGCATGCCGTGTTCTTGGATGGAACGCCAGATAGAATGTAGCAAGTCAGCGCCAACCCGATTTTTGCCTTCATCGATGCCGTGCATCCAAAACTCAACCAAGATATCAATGCCAGAATCACCGAAGCCGGCTATCTCCGCATCGGGTAGATACTCAATACCCATAGTCTCGTCGCTGATAACTCCAGGGTGCTCGTTACAGATTGCCCTAATATTGTCGAAGAGCAGATCGAGATCCGTTGAGTAGGCTACCTGAAACTCTAGCGAGTAGCGTTGGTTGGGATCTTTGTGGGTCCAGTTGGTATAGGACGTGGTGATGAATTGCTCGTTTGGCACCATGATGTCTTTGCCATCAAAGGTCTCGATAACACCAAAGCGCATGTTTAGCTCGCGCAATATGCCTGATCGGCCATCTTCTAGTTCAATGAAGTCGCCAATGGTGATAGAGCGATCGATAAGGATAATGATGCCGGAGATAAAGTTGGACGCAATTTGTTGCAAGCCAAAGCCCAGGCCAACACCCAAAGCGCCACCAAATACGGCAAGCGCCGTAAGGCTGATGCCCATGACCTGCAACAGCAGCAAAAAGATGATGACAAATAGACCGATTTCGAAGAGCTTGGCAAAGACCTCGCGGGTGCCTATGTCTAAGGTCTGTTGGCTGCGAATGGCTTGTTTGCCCGCATTGCTGGAAACCCGGCCAGCCCAAAACAACAGGCTGCCGACAATGAGCGTGCGCAGTACGGCGTACAGGCTGACATGGATATCCCCCAAAGATAGGGCGATGCCGTCTAGGTGGGCGATGACCGGGTCAAGCCAACCAAAGACTTCTAGGGTTGCTATGGGTATGCCGATCCACTTGGCAATGCTTTGCATCCCAGGACTTGGAATGAAGCGCTTGATGATGCTGTAAAGCAAAAACACCAGTGCTAGCCCTTGGGCTAGTTTTACTAGCCAACTTTGGCCCACGCTCGCGTTGGTCACCTCGATGGCTACGCCAAGCAGCATGATGTTAAGGGCAGGCCGGATCAGCGCTCGAAGGCTGTAAATGAAGGTACGAAAGTGCTCGAGCCGACCGGGAGCGGGCGGTTGGCGCAAAAGGCTAACGCGGCTGCGCAAGACCTTGGCGATTACGGTGGCGACGAACAGAGCCACGGCAATGGCGGCGAGCTGGGCGTAAAACTGGGGGCTAGTAGCCCACTCACCCGCTAACAGCCAAGTTTGATTGAGCCATTGACCAGCGGGTTCTAGGTACTGCTCCAAGATGCAAACCTCTGCAATGTGGTGGTGTTTAGAATGACGGCAACAAATCTTGCCTGTTTAGCGGCCGGGTTCTAGTTGGTCACGGCATTGTCTGTAGCGCTTTAATCTACGTCTATCTAATCTATATAATGGGCCGGTTGATCAAGCTTTGGAAGCCTTTTGCTGGCGCAAGCCGCTGGCGTCAATAGGGTAAGGCATAGGAATGCAAATAGTTCGATTTGGCGCGGTAGGTGTCAGCGCAGCGCTGCTCCACTCGGGCATTTTTTTGTTGGCTATCAAGCAGCTTGGCTGGACGGCGGTGGGTGCCAACACGCTGGCGTTTTGCATCGCTTTTGTATTTGCCTACATTGGCCATCGATTTTGGACCTTTCGGCCAAGCCAGGGCACAGAAGAGCTGGCGGGTGCAACCTTGGTTAAGTTTTTTACCGTGGCGATCACCGGCTACGGTATCAATACCTTTATCGCATGGTTGGTGGTCGATAACGGCGGGTATGCCGCCTTGTGGGCGCTGTTAGCGATGCTGCTGGTCACCCCGGCCACAGTCTTTAGCCTCGCCAAATATTGGGCTTTTGCGACTAAAGCTGCTGAAACTGGTTAGTGCTTGCCGAGCTTGTTGGCGACTACTTCGCTTTGTCGAACTTCAAGTGCAGCTTTAAAGTGCCAAGCATGATGCCGGGTTGATGCTCAAAGGTATTGCCAGGTGCATACGCCAAGGAATCTATTCGGTCTAACAAGCAGTTCCACGCCGTGATTTGCTCTAACCGGGATATCCCAGCACCAGGGCAGACTCGGGGCCCGGCGGAAAACGTCAGGTGCCGGCTCACCGCTTTGCGGTCTAACTGAAGTTGGTGAGGGCACTCAAACTCTTCTTCATCTATATTGGCCGCTGCCCAGCGTAAGTGCAGAATAGAGCCTTTTGGCACCTTTACCCCTTGAAAGACTTCGTCTTGACTGGTGAGTCGCGTTGATAAGCCTTGGGTGGGTGACCTTAAGCGCATCGCCTCCTCAGTGAAGTGACGAAGCTTTTTGCGGTCTGCTTGTACTTCAGCAAAGATACCGTCGCGTTCGCACAACAACTGCGCTTGCTCTTCGAGTGCGTATTGCGTGGTCTCTAGCCCGCCAATCAGCATGGCATAGACCACGCCGTTGATCTCCATGTCGGTAAGCTTGCGATCTAAGGCTTCGTATTTTACGTCGCACAAAAAGGAAATCATGTCGTCCGCGGGGTTGGCGCGCTTTTCTTGCACCTTTTCGTGGACGTACTCTTTGAAGCCATCGAGCAATTTGAATTGCTCAACCAGTTGCTCTTCCGTTAGCTCATTACGGTGACCTTTGCCGTAAACAAAGGCCATTACCTGTGCGTTGCCCCACTCGGCGAGCCGCGGGATGTCGGAGTAGGGCAGTCCAAGCACGTTGGCCATGACCATCTGCGGCAACGGCCGTGCAAATTCGCTGATAAACTCGACTTCACCTTTGTCGATCCAGTTGTCGATCAAATCGTTAGCCGCTTGCTTGATCATCTCTTCATGACGGCCAGCACCCGGTCCAACCCAGGGATCGGTAAGCTCCTGGCGATGCGACCGCCACAATTCGATGCTAGGTCGCAGGGTCATGATGGATGCCATCATGGCGTTTACGTGCGGCATCTCTTCTGGTTTCTTGCCTTGGGCCAACATGTCATCAATGGCGCCAGACATGCCAGGTGGGAATCGGACGGGGTCTTTGACCACCATGGAGATGTCGTCATACTTAGTCAGGATGAAACCGTCGTGCTCCGGCGTAGAGCCTTCGCCCGGGATGCGGTGTACAGGGCTTTCGCGGTGCAAGATGTCATAAGCTTCATACCAGTGCTCTTGTGCGCCGGGGCTGAATAAATCGACGTCATCCAAGTTTACTGGGCAGCGCATTGGGCTTAGGTCGTGATTGGGCGTTTTTTCTTTACTTTCCATTGTTTCCCTCAAACCTTAGATAGCACTCTAAAATACTATGCCAGACCAAGGCGGGGTGCAATCTGCTGCTCGCTCGCAGCCTTAGCTGGGCTATGATGTGGAAAAAGTAAAGTTAGGAAGGGAAAAATGGCGCAATACGATCTAATCATACGTAACGGTTTGCTGGTGGATGGGACAGGATCCACCCCGCAAACGGGCGACCTAGCCATCACCAACGGCAAGATTGCCGCTATGGGTCAGGTCAGCGGTGAAGCGAAGCATGAGTTGGATGCTAAAGGTCAGGCGGTAGCGCCCGGCTTTATTGATATCCATACGCATTTCGATCCACAGCTATGTTGGGATGGGTACGCGACACCTTCCATTGAACACGGCATTACCACTGTGGTTACTGGCAACTGCTCGTTGAGCTTGGCACCAATTCGGAACCGCAAAGCGGCTGACAAAATTGTCAGCATGTTTGGCGTGATTGAAGACATTAAAAAACGCACCTTTGACGAGGCGGTACCCTTTAACTGGGAAAGTTTCCCGGATTACTTAGACCACATTCGCCCCAAGCTAGGCATTAACGTGGGCGCATTGATTGGTCACTCTGCGTTGCGTTTGTATGTCATGGGTGCGGCTAGCCAAGAGCGCGCAGCAACAGCGGAAGAGTTGGCCCAGATGTGTGCTTTGGTTGAAGAGGCGATGGCTGCCGGCGCCTTGGGCATCTCCTCCTCTTACGTCGACATGGATGAGAATGGCGATCCGGTCCCAAGTCAGTACGCAGATTTAGATGAGAAGATTGGCTTAGCTAAGGCGATGGCAAAAAGCGGTCGTGGCATGTGGCAGATTGTGCCGTTCTTTCCAGACTTGCAGCGCGAGCTAGAGAATATTGCTGAGCTAGGTGATATCAGCTTAGCCGCCGGTATTCCTTGCAGTTTGCAGCCGGTACTAAGTTCACCCACCTCACCTAATGCCGAAGAGATTATGGCGGCGCTCGAGCAACAACGCGATCGCGGTGCGCGGGTTTACGGTCAAGTCATGCCGCGCTGTTTTGACATGAACATGCGATTGTCTGAAACCAGCATGCTGTTGTTTTCGTTGCCGAAGTGGAAGGCCATCATGGACAAGCCGGCAGAGGAGCGTAAGGCGCATTTTGGTGACCCCGCACAGCGCGAAGCGCTGGTGTCCGAGATGAAGAATGCGCAAGGCATGAGCGGTGCTCTGCCATTCCTTACTGTTGGCACCGTCGTGTCGGATGCCAACAAGGTTTATCAAGGTCGTAGCTTGATGGAGATTGCGCAAGCAGAAGGCAAAGAATTGGGCGAGGTCATTCTCGATCTATCCCTGGCTGACAATCTTGATACGGAGTTTCAGCTCAAGAACGTGATCAACGCAGACAAAGAGGCGGTTGCGCGTTTGATTGATCACCCGCTGTGCCACTTCGGTGCATCGGATGCCGGTGCGCACATCACTCAGTTCTGCGGTACCGGAGACACAACCCACTTGCTGGAGCACTACGTGCGTGAAACGGGGCAGATTACCTTGGAGCGCGCGGTACACCGTATGACCGGAGAGGTCGCCAAGGATTGGGGTCTGAATGATCGCGGTCGATTAGAGGTTGGTTTGGCTGCAGATGTTGTGGTCTTTGATCCGGCTAGCGTCACTGTTGGGCAAGAAGAGTTTGTCGATGACTTCCCCGGCGAGGCACGCCGTTACGTCCGCCGGTCTGGCGGCTATTCGGCAGTGGTCGTTAACGGCTCGGTGGCGTACCAAGATGGTGCTTACACGGATGTGTTAGCGGGACAGGTGGTTTAAACCAACAAAACTTTAATTAGGGAGGCCCAGATGGCCATTTCAGAATCAAAAACAGATGAGTTGCTGGTTGAATATCAAGACCACATTTTAACCATCACCTTAAACCGCCCGGAGCGTTTGAATGCTATCAGTCGTGACATGCTCGATGAGCTGTCTTCCAAGATGGCGGAGGCAAACCGAGATCCAGAGGTACGATGCATTATCCTGACAGGCGCGGGGCGCGGTTTTTGCTCTGGTCTAGATCTGATCGATACCGGCGAGAACATGGATAAACGTAAGGGTAACAATCGGCCGCGCCAGTTGTTTGATCTGCGTGATGCACCCATCAACGTGATGTGGAGCATTGATAAGCCCGTGATCTGCGCAGTGAACGGTGCCGCCGCGGGTTACGGCATGGATGTTACCTTGCTCTGCGATATTCGTATTGCTAGCGAAAACGCGAAGATGGCGGCGGTTACCGCCAAACGCAATGTGGTGCCCGAAAGTGGGGGTACTTGGTTGCTACCACGCTTGGTGGGCTGGGCAAAAGCCGCAGAGATTTACTATCGCGCGCGCGTACTGAACGCTCAAGAAAGCTTAGAGATGGGCTTGGTGAATGCTGTGGTACCCAACGATGAGTTGATGGATACCGCACGCCAGTGGGCGACAGAAATCGCGGAGAACGCGCCGATGGCGGTGCAAACCACCAAGCGTATGATGCGCATGGGCCTTGAAGAGTCTTATGACACAGCGGTAGATCACTTGATGGTGCATTTAGGTGCGTTGTTTCAGAGCGAAGACTTTGAAGAGGGTGTGAAAGCCTTCTTAGAAAAACGTAAGCCCAAGTTCACCGGACGCTAGTCGCTGCTAAATTCGCCATATAGCAAAGCCCTAGCAACGAAGCGCTAAGGCTTTCCTTGTGGTTCAGAGGATGAAGTTTGAGCCAAACGCGTTGCCAATCAAGTGGCCGATGCCATAGGTAAAGGCCATCGCGGCGCTTCCCCAGAACACAATTCGAGCAACCGCCCTTGGGATGTTGGCGCCACCGAGTTGCGCGCCGATACCGCCAGAAATTGCTAGCAGAGCAACTGAGCTGATGGCAACCCACCAACCGTCGACCAGCAGCCAGGCAATCAAAACCGGTAGCACCGCGCCGCAACTGAAGGCCAGCGCGCTTACCCAAGCAGCCTGAAAAGGTGCTGCCCGATTGTCTAGATCGATTCCAATCTCGTCTCGAGCGTGCGCGCCTAAAGCATCGTGCTCCATGAGTTGCTCTGCAACCTGTGTGGCTAGTTGGCTATCTAAGCCCCGACCTTCGTAGATGCTGGCGAGCTCCGCGGTCTCGTAATCTCGGTTCCGGTTAAGCTCCCGCGCTTCTGCATTTAAGTCTGAATTTTCTGCATCTGCTTGGGCACTCACCGACACATACTCGCCGGCCGCCATGGATGCCGCACCGGCAACAACGGCCGCCATGCCGGTGATCAAGACATAGGTTGCCGGAGTGCCAGCACCAATGACGCCAACCAACAAGCTGGCGGTGGAGATAATGCCGTCATTGGCCCCCAACACGGCTGCTCGCAACCAATTGCTGCGGTGAAAGCGGTGCACTTCATGGTGGTCGTGGGCGCTGTTGTCTGTTGGGGTGGTGATGGTGAATCTACCTAGCCTGGGTTCGACACCCTGATGTTACCCAATTCAGTGGATTCACAGGCAACTATCTGCAACAGTCTAGCTTTGTTGTTGTCTTTTAGGGGATAGAAAATGTCGGCATCGTTACCACTGGGGTTACCGCTTGAAGGAATAAAAGTGGTGGAACTCTCCACCATGATCACGGCTTCGTTTGCGGCCATGATGTTGGCAGAACAAGGTGCGCAGGTGGTGAAGGTGGAGCCCATAGAGCAGGGTGACCCGATGCGCTATATCGGCAGCGCCAAAGGCGGCAGCTCTGGCCTGTTTGCTAACTGCAATCGTGGCAAGCAATCCATCCGCGTGAACTTAAAAGAAAGCGCCGGTGTGGACCTGGTGAAGCAGTTGGCGCTCGAGGCAGATGTGCTCATTCATAACTTTCGGCCCGGTGTTATGGATAACTTAGGTCTAGGCAGTGAAGCCTTGCGTGCTGCGCACCCCAAGTTAGTTTATGCGGCGGTGTCGGGCTTTGGCACTGAGGGACCACTTCGCCGTGCTCCGGCTTACGATCCGGTGGTTCAAGCGCGTTGTGGTTTGACGGCAAGCCAGGGGGGCAGCGGCGACCCAGCTTTTGTGCGCAACCTGATGTGCGACAAGATCACGGCTTACACCGCATGCCAGGCGGTGACGGCGGCGTTGTTTCAGCGTGAACGCGCTGGGGTTGGCCAACACATCGATTTGTCGATGTTGGATGCCGGGCTGTTTTTTCTGTACCCAGATGGATTCATGAACCACACCTTGCTTGATGAGGACGTGGTGCAGCAGCCGCTGCTATCCGATTTGGTGTACCAGCCGACCGCCACCAAAGACGGTTACATCACTATTTCGGCCAGTACCCCGGGGCACCGGGCGGGTGTGCATCGAGCGCTGGACCGTGATGATCTGAATACCGACCCCAGATTTGCCACGATGGATAAGCTGGTTGCGAATTTGGAGGTTTATCAGGGTGAGATGGCGGAAGCCTTCACCCGTTTCACCTCGGTTGAACTGGTGGCGCGTTTAGCGGACAACGATGTGCCTTGCGCCAACTTTTCCACGCTCGAAGAGGTCATTAACGACCCGCAAGTTGAGGCCTGCGGAACCTTGGCGACGGTAGAGCATGGCCAACTGGGCAATATGCGAATCGTTCGCAACCCGGCCAAATTTAACGGGGAACGCCTGCCTATTGGGGCCTCTAGCCCGGCTCACGGTGAGCATACCGAGGCGGTTTTGGCCGCTATTGGGGTAGATGCCAGCGCCCTGGCGGCTTTGCGTGCAGATGGGGTGGTGGCTTAGCTCGGAACGCGGTATTTTGGGGGTTGTTGAATAACG
>CALHVX010000180.1 GCA_938036875.1 uncultured Pseudomonadales bacterium | reverse complement strand
ATGAATGGCTGGGAAGACTTGTTTCAAAATAGCATTGCCGAACGTATCGCCATTCTTAGCGATCCCCAAATGCGGCGGGAGCTTGATAAGTCAGCTACCTCTCGTGGGCCTATGCGCAACTTGGCAAACTGGGCGGAGATGACCATTCACTCGGTCTTTGATCCTGCGCACAAATCCTTTGAAGGTCGAACCGTTGGCGATGTGGCTGCTGACCTAGGTAAAACGCCGTTCGATACCATGTTAGACCTGTCCATTGCAGAAGGTCTACGCACTTCCTTTATGCCTGCACCCATTGGTGGTGATGAAGCTTTGTGGAAAGTGCGTGGCGATCTGTGGCGTGATGACCGTACCGTTATTGGTGCCTCAGATGCCGGTGCGCATCTTGACATGATTGACACCTTTGCGTTTTCTACCCAAGTGCTGGGTAACGGGGTGCGTGAACATAGCGCTATCTCGTTAACCGAGGCGGTGCACCAGATTACCCAGGTGCCGGCAGAGTTGTTTGGCCTAAAGCAGCGTGGTGTCTTAAAAGAAGGATGGCATGCAGATTTGGTGTTGTTTGATCCGGATCTTGTTGGTTCTGGCCCTGTCCACATGCGCCCGGATCTACCTTGTGATGAGCCGCGTATCTACGCGGATGCCTACGGTATCGACCATGTGTTTGTGAATGGCACGCAAATTGTTGATCAAGGTGTGCACACGGGTGCCAGCCCCGGCACCGTGTTGCGTTCTGGCCAAGATACCAGCACGCCAGAAATGCTCAATTGACTGCATAGCTAACCGAAAGAATTTTTGACAGGAAGTACCCATGACCGAAATGCTTGATTCCATTGCTAGCTGCCCGATTAGCGCTATCCATCCGATGCACCCCGAGCTGCTAGCTTGCCCCTACACCATGAACCAGCGCTTGATTGCAGATGCACCCGTCTATCAAGACCCAGATAGCGGTATTTGGTTTATCTCGCGATATGACGATGTGGTTGCCATGTCTATGGATCACGGGACTTTCTCTAGCGTGATGCCGTTTATTAGCAACGATGCTGGGCGCAGTGCGGGCAATGAAGAGGTGGCTGAGGTGATGTCGAAAGGCTACCCCAATGTCGCCACGATGCTAACCCAAGATCCGCCATTGCAGCGTCGCTATCGTAAATTTGTGGATGGTACGTTTTCGCCTAAGAGTTTGAAGGCGCTTGAACCTTTCATCGAATCGACGTCGAACATGCTTATCGACCAATTTATTGATGCGGGTCAATGTGAGTTTTTATCGGAGTTTGGTGTGCCTTTGCCGTTGCGAGTCATTGCCGCTCAGCTAGGTACGCCGGTGTCCGACCTGCCACTGCTCCGCAAATGGACCCAAGCCTTTATCGCCAACTTGAGCCAGCAGCTGGATCATGATGGCCAAGTGCAAGCGGCCAAAGATATGCTGGAGTTCCAGCTCTACTTCGTTGAAAAAATGGAGCAACGTCGGGTGCAACCCGAAGACGACATTCTGTCGAAGGTTGTGAATGCCAGCATCGATGGTGACAAGCCGTTGGATAATGCGGAATGTTTGTCCATGCTGTCGCAGATATTGGTGGCTGGCAACGAAACGACATCCTCTGCATTGGTAGAAGGTATTTTGCTGTTGATTCGCAATCCGGATCAGTACGAGTTGGTGCGCAAGGACCCGTCAACCGAGATGATCAGCAATCTAGTAGAAGAAATACTGAGGGTCTCTAGCCCCTCGGCCAATATGTTTAGACGTACCACCAAAGCTGTTGAGCTGCACGGTGTCACTATTCCAGAAAACTCGGTGTGTTTTGCTCGTTTTGCATCGGCGAACCAAGACGATTCACGCTTTCCTGACGCGATGAAGTTTGATATCACGCGCCCTAACCTAAAAGAGCACGTGGCTTTTGGCAAAGGGGTTCACCATTGCTTGGGTGCTGCTTTATCAAGGCGCGAAATGAATGTGGGCTTTAAGGTGATCTTTGAACGGCTTGCTAATTTCCGTTTGATTGAGCCTGAAGTGGAACCGGTGTTTGCACCGAATGCGTTGTTACATGGTTTGACCGGATTGCAGGTTGGGTTCGACAAAATTTCCTAGAGTAGCTAGCAGGCTAAATACAAGTCTATATTCAAGTCTATATCCAACTTAAAGGGAACACAGATGGCGGCAAAAATGAAACTTCGCAACCCTCAGACCATGGCGCGTTCACCGGGCGTTACTTACCAGCAGCTGCTGGATGAAGACTCGAAAGAAGTGCCGCCAGTGTTGCGTCTGCAGTCACCCGTTGACCTAGGTGATGCGGATATCAGCAACGAGCGCTACACCAGCGCTGCATGGCATGACCTTGAGGTGAAACATCTGTGGCGTAAAGTGTGGCAATTCGCGTGCCGAGAAGAAGACCTGCCAAACGTGGGTGATACTCATCGTTACGATATTGCCGGGCTGTCGTTTTTGGTGGTCCATACCGAGACGGGTGATTACAAGGCGTATCCCAACGCCTGTTTGCACCGGGGCCGCATGCTCAAAGAGTTTGATGGCAACAGCTCGGAGCTGCGCTGTCCATTTCATGGTTTTTGCTGGCATCTCAACGGCGAGCTGAAAGATGTGCCTGCTCGTTGGGACTTTCCGCAGGTAAAAGACGAAGACTTTTCGTTGCCTGAAATTCCAACTGCCACTTGGGGTGGGTTTATCTTCATCAACCCAGACCAAGACTGCGCACCCTTTGCGGATTTCATCAAAGATATGGCGGAGCAGTTCGAGCGCTGGGACCTCACTAAAAGTTACAAGCAAAGCCACACGGCCAAGATCATGCCTGCTAACTGGAAGATAGCCCAAGAAGCTTTTTGTGAGGCCTACCATGTCAACGGCACCCACCCTCAAATCTTGAAAAGCCTGGGCGATGTAAACAGCCAGGTCGATGTGTGGGATAACTGCGCTCGGGTGATCACGCCAGGTTGGACCCCCAGCCCATTGCTAGAAGCCCAGCCAACCCAGTCTGAGGTGATTGCGGCCACCTTTGATCTGCGCGAAGGAGATGCTATCCCGGAAGTGCCTGAAGGGGCGGATCTACGTCAACACTTTGCCGCTGCAGCACGTGAGACCTTGCGTGCCGATGCGCCGGATCGCGTTGACGAGTACTGCGATGCTGAGCTGGTTGATAACATCGACTATACGGTGTTCCCAAACTTTCACCCTTGGGGTGCCTTCAATCGCATCGTTTACCGCTTCCGTCCAAATGGCAACGATCACCGTTCCTGCATTATGGAGTGCATCATGTTGGCGCCGTTTTCGGGTGAGCGACCTGAACCTGCACCAATTCGTTGGTTAGAAGAAAACGAGCCGTGGTCAGCGGCGCTCGGTTTTCTAGGCAAAGTGTTTGAGCAAGATGCGTTTAACATGCCCAAGGTGCAGCAAGGCTTAGAGACGACCTATAAGCCTGGGGTTACATTGGCAGGATACCAAGAAGCCAAAGTACGTTGGTTGCATCACAAGCTTACCGAGTGGGTAGAAAATCCTGCTAAGGAAGAGACATGAGCGGCGGTATTCGTCACGCGTTTACTAACGCGCTGTATGAGGTTAATGAAGAAGGCCAAGTTGTGGTCACCGATGGTGATAAACAAGGTGTCTTTTTGCCAGATGGCCGTTGGGTGAGTGGTGAGCTAAAAGAAGCAGACCCGCATCTCGCCGGCTGGGTGGCCGGCGATGCAGCAGGTGGTTTTGAGACGGTTAAGTAGCGTTAGCGCTTAGCTATCGGCTGCCACCGCTGCAGCGATGTACTCGCTACCTAGCGTTGAACCATCGTTGTTGCCCAGCTTAAGTGCGGGCCAGCGGCCATCGGCGAACATAAACAGAACCGTTGCGCCCTCAGGGCCTGCCTCTAGAGGCCCATAGCCTCGGTTCGCCAACCCGAGACGAATATCACCGGCCTTGTGCCATTGCGCCCCAACGCGCTGAGAACCCTCCAGAATGATCTCGGTGTAGTCGCAGGCATGGGTATGCGCTTCAACCAAACAGCCTGGCGGGAAGAACACGCGAAATACCGTTGGCGAGGCTTCGTCGTCTGGATCGCCAATCCGATACAAGCAGGTTTGGACCCCGGTGGGGAGATTGATTTGCTCTAGATCTTCCCAGCGAAAGGCGGCGTGCCCTTTGCGTTGTAGGTCGGCATTGATCTCTTGGGCGGTTAGGTGTTGATTTGCATCGTTGCTGGTCATGGTCACTCCTCTTGTTTTTCTGGAGGGCTTTGCGTTGGTCCCTACGATAACGGGAGCAGCTTAAACTTGCACGCGTTGACAGATACCTGAACAATTGAGTTCGAGAAGGGGAGAGATAAGATGGGATCCGAAATTAGCGCAGCCATGCTGCCGACACGCGCGCAAGCGATGGCTCAGCTCACCGCCAAAGGCGAGCCCTACGAGGTCATCGAGCTGGAGCAATACGGCCAACAGGTTCGGGCTTTTCGCAACGCGCCACCGACGCTGCGCGCTTTGTTTGAATCAACGCTCAGTGACGCCACATTTCTAGTGTTTGAAGACGAGCGTTTGAGCTTTGCGCAAACCTACGCGCAGGCCTCTAAGTTGGGCCACCTATTGGTGCATAACCACGGTGTGAGCCGTGGCGATAGGGTCGCGATCTCCATGCGCAACTATCCTGAGTGGGTGTTGGCCTTTATGGCCGTCACCTCTATTGGTGGGATCGCGGTGTGCATGAACGCATTGTGGACCGCTGAAGAGATGGAGTATGGCTTAACGGACAGTGGCGCCAAGGTGTTGTTCGCTGACTCGGAACGGTTGGTGCGTTTTGCCGATTGCTCCGACGATCTGCCGGTCGCCTGCATTGCGGTACGCCCAACTGCACCAACGCCCCATGCGGTGTTAAGTGACTTGTTAGCCGAGGTTGGTGATGTGGCGATGCCGTTGGTTGATTTTGGCCCGCAAGATGATGCCACCATTTTGTACACCTCCGGTTCTACTGGGCATCCTAAAGGCGCGGTATCCTGCCATCGCAATATCGTGAACGCGCTGTGGTCTTGGGAGCTTGAAGGTCAAATTGCGGCGTTACGTGCCGGTATGCAGCCGGGTGAGGTTGCTCCACCACCCGAGGTGCAGCCTGCTACTTTGCTTGCGGTACCATTGTTTCATGCAACTGGATCTCATGCGGTTTACTTAATGTCGTACCGTGCTCAGCGCAAGATGGTGTGCATGTACAAGTGGGATGCGGCGGCGGCGGCCGTTCTCATCGAAGACGAAAAGATCAATACCTTTGTGGCACCAGCTGCTATGACCGGTGATTTGGTCGCAGAGGCAACCCGTTCAAACCGTGATTTAAGCACCTTGCAAACGGTTGGCGGCGGTGGCGCACCACGCGCACCGGAGCAGGTCAAACGTATTGGTGAAT
Source organism: uncultured Pseudomonadales bacterium (assembly GCA_938036875.1). Classification (GTDB taxonomy): domain Bacteria; phylum Pseudomonadota; class Gammaproteobacteria; order Pseudomonadales; family Azotimanducaceae; genus CALHVX01. Next base: position 26,328 of record CALHVX010000180.1, on the reverse strand, counting down.
CCTTTGGCAACGCGATGCCCAATACGGGCTGGGGGATGACCGAAACCAATGCCATTGGTACCGGCATTAGCGGGTTGGACTACCTAGAGCGCCCGGCGAGCTCGGGGTGCGCTTCTGCGGTGGCTTACCTACGTATTGTGGATGAGGCAGGACAGCTTGTACCCACGGGGTCACGCGGCGAGCTGCAAATGCGCGGGGTAACCGTTATTCGTGGTTATTGGAATCGTCCGGATGCGAACGCTGAGGCGTTTGCTGAGGGTTGGTTAAAGACCGGTGACGTGGCTTATCTAGATGACGATGGTTTTTTGTTTATTGTTGATCGCATCAAAGACCTGGTCATACGTGGCGGCGAGAACATTGGCTGTGGTGAGGTGGAAGCGGCTTTGCTGGAGCACCCAAGCGTACACGAAGCATCCGTTTACTCTGTGCCTGATGAGCGTTTGGGTGAAGAGGTCGGGGCAACTTTGTATGTTGCTGCAGATCTGCAAGAGCAGGCGTTACGTGATTTTTTAAGCGCGCGGATTGCTCGCTTTATGATCCCGCGTTACCTGCGATTGCTAACCGAGCCGCTGCCACGTATCGCTTCAGGCAAGATTTTTAAGCGCGAGCTCCGCGAGCTGGCGGTGCGTGATCTAGGTTTAACTCCTTAGCCTAAGCCTCATCTCGCTTGTAGCGAATGCGCGCAATGAAGGTGCGCTTGGATATCCGCCAGCCCTCATCGGTTAACCTGAACTCGTCGTGGTACTCACCCACGGCGGCAAACCCTTCCGCCAAAGCGCTGCCCTGAGCTGGACGGGGTGCAACGTATACAGTTGCGTAGCTAACCCCGGTTGCTTTGGTTGCACTTTCGGGAAAGATGCGGATGGTGCTCATCAGGTGGGCGAACAGCGGTGGATTGGTTTGGTCCGCGATGCGGTCATGAATCGCACGGCGTCCGGTGAAGCTCTGCCCGTTAACCGTTAGCGTAGCGTCTTGGGTAAAGATCGCGGCAACCCCTTGAGCGGCCAATTGCAGGTCCTCTCGGTCTCGGTAGTAGGCGTAGTCGAGCACTAGCGATTCGCAGGCCGCCTGGATGCTTGCCATGCTGGGGTTTTGGCTCGCGGGTTCCAGGCTTGCTGTCGAGCATCCGCTCAATGCTAAAAAGAGCCCCATGTAGAAGGCAAGGTTGGGTAGGGCTAAATGGTGGCTGGGTTTCGCGTTTGCTTGCATTTGGCTCTCCGTTGGCAGGAGGGCACGCTAGCAGAAGGGTAATTCGGTTGCACATGCGACTTTAGTCCTCCTTTCTTTGGGGGGCTCACTTGGGCCGCTAGCGTCGCCAATTGTCGCAATATGTTATTAAGTGTATTTACTTTGCAAGTTTTACGATTTTATTCTGATTTAATCTCAATATCTGTTTAGAATCGCGCAATACGACAAAACGAGCCAATTCTGTGAACTTGCCTACCATTTGCTTAAAAAATCCACCCGCTGATTCGGGCCAACCCTATTGGGATACGGCTTTGGTCAACAAATATGCCGCTGCAGAGGGTGATGTTTCGCTTCGCTCCGTTGAGCGAGCAATCGATTCTGCCAACCTGCTGCCAGCGAACGTCGCCGTCGCTGACCTAAAGGACGAATTCGACCGCCCGGCCACCGGCCTTGTGGTTACCGAGTTTGACCGGCAGGCTAAGGCTAAGCGCCACCATAGCTGGGTTTTACAGCTGCACCGTACAGACACCGGTGGCTGGTTACTGCTGGCTAATGATGCTCGCAAAGCACGTCGCTGGCGCTTTTTAGACGTGGCAGCCGATTCCACGCCTAGTGCTGAGCAAATTTTTGAAAGCTTGGTGCCGCTTATCGGTGAGCGCGATGCGCTGGTTTGGCCTCATGGCGCGGTTACAGCCCAGTGCCGGGAATTGGTGGCCAATGCAGACGGGCACCGCTTTGATTTGGATGGCCAAGCTAAGATGTTGTTGGGTCTTTTTGCATTTCAGCCCGCAAACGACACGGTAACCTTTGCGGATGCCAAGGCGGGTAAGCCCAGCAGCGGCACCGTGCTTAGCGACTCTCGTTTGTCACATCTGCAACGCCTTGAAGCCGAAAGCATGCACATTATGCGAGAAGTGGTTGCTCAGGCAGAGAACCCGGTGATGCTTTACTCGGTAGGTAAAGACAGCTCGGTTATGTTGCATCTGGCCAAAAAAGCCTTCTATCCAAGTCCACCACCGTTTCCTTTGCTCCACGTTGATACGCGCTGGAAGTTCCAAGCCATGTATCGGTTTCGTGAAGCCGCAGCAAAAGACAGCGGTATGGAGCTGATAGCGCACATAAACCCTGAAGCCATTGAAAAGGATATCAACCCTTTTGATCATGGCAGCGCCTTGCATACCGATATCACTAAAACCCAAGGTTTGAAGCAGGCGCTGGACCTACACAAATTTGATGTGGCTTTTGGTGGCGCTCGACGTGATGAAGAGAAGAGCCGGGCAAAAGAGCGTGTGTTCTCGTTTCGTACCGCGGCACATCGGTGGGACCCAAAGAACCAGCGGCCCGAGTTATGGAACCTCTACAACGCGTCAAAGAATCCTGGTGAAAGCATTCGCGTCTTTCCTCTGTCTAACTGGACCGAACTGGATATTTGGCAGTACATCTACCAAGAGCAGGTGCCCTTGGTTCCCTTGTACTTTGCTCAGGAACGCGCGGTGGTTGAACGCGATGGCATGTTGATCCATGTGGACGATGACCGAATGCGGCTCTTCCCAGGGGAGACCATGTCACTAAAACGCGTCCGTTTCCGTACTTTGGGTTGCTACCCGTTAAGTGGCGCGGTTGAGTCGGAAGCAACAGATTTACCGGCGGTGGTGTTGGAGCTTCTAGCCAGTCGCACCAGTGAACGCCAAGGTCGTGCAATTGATTCGGATGCCTCCGCATCCATGGAGCAAAAGAAACAAGAGGGGTACTTCTAATGGCTCAGCAGAAACAACAGCTTGCGCCGGTTGCCCCCAACCGCGTTGCAGAAAATAAGGCCAAGGGCAGTGCCGACGCGGATAGCGTACGCGAGTACCTTGAAACCCAAGGTAGCCTCGACATGCTGCGCTTCATTACCTGCGGCAGTGTGGATGATGGCAAAAGCACGCTCATCGGACGCATGTTGTACGAAGCACAGATGGTCTTTGATGATCAGGTGGCGGCGCTAGAAGCGGATTCAAAAAAATCAGGTACCCAGGGCGGAGATATTGATTTTGCTTTGCTGGTAGATGGTTTGGCGGCGGAACGTGAGCAAGGCATCACCATTGATGTGGCCTACCGTTTCTTTAACACCGACCGACGTAAGTTCATCGTGGCGGATACGCCAGGGCACGAGCAATACACGCGCAATATGGTGACCGGTGCTTCTACCGCAGATGTGGCCGTCATCTTGCTGGATGCATCCCAAGGTGTGTTGACCCAAACACGACGCCATTCGTTTATTGCCTCCTTGCTGGGCATACGCCACGTTGTGCTGGCGGTAAACAAAATGGATTTGGTGGATTTTGATGAAGCCACCTTCACCCGAATTTGTGGTGAGTACGAAGCGTTTGCTGAGCCGCTGAATTTCACCAGCATTACCCCCATCCCGCTGTCTGCGCTGCAAGGTGACAACGTCATCCAGCGCTCAGAGCGCACCGGTTGGTACAGCGGCCCAACGCTGCTCGGCTTCCTAGAAACCGTTGTGGTGCGTGAAGACATTATCAATACGCCGATGCGAATGCCCATTCAGTGGGTTAACCGTCCCAACGCTAACTTTCGCGGTTACGCAGGTACCTTGGCCGCAGGTCAAGTTGCACCCGGTGATGATGTTCGAGTTTTGCCTTCAGGTCATATTGCCAAGGTGGAGCAAGTGTTGCTAGCGGACCAGGTCCTGCCTCGTGCGGTTGCCCAACAGGCGGTGACCGTTGTGCTGGACCGTGAGGTGGACGTGTCGCGTGGTGACCTTTTGGTCCAAGCGGATGAGCCTTGCGAAGTGTCCGATCAATTTGATGTCAGCATTGTTTGGATGAGCGATGAGCCATGCTTTGTGGGCCGCTCTTACTGGCTGATGCTTGGCGCTAACCGTGTAAACGCAACGCTTACCGACATTAAGTTTAAGTACAACATCAACACGCTGGAAGAACTGTCCTCGCGTACGATGGAGCTTAACGACGTAGGTCGCGCCAGTATTAACCTAGACAAGTCCTTGCCCTTTGAAGCTTTTGCTACTAACCCTCAGTTGGGTAGCTTTGTGCTGATCGACCGGTACACCCACGCCACTGTGGGTGCAGGTATGTTGAACTTTGCATTACGCCGTTCGCAGAACGTGCATCGCCAAGCGTTGGCGATTGATCGCAGTTCTCGTGCCAAGCTGAATGGGCATAAAGGTAAGGTTCTGTGGTTTACCGGCCTTAGCGGCTCGGGTAAATCCACCATTGCTGATGCAACCGAGCAAGAGCTGCATAGCAAAGGTATCCGTACTTATGTACTGGATGGCGACAATGTGCGCCATGGCTTGAACAAAGATCTTGGTTTTACTGAAACGGACCGGATAGAAAATATCCGCCGGGTTGCTGAGGTCGCCAAGCTGATGGTGGATGCTGGGTTGGTTGTGCTGACCGCCTTTATCTCGCCGTTCCGCTCAGAGCGCGACATGGCGCGTGCATTGTTCGACGAAGGTGACTTTGTGGAGATCTTTGTGGATGTGCCGCTCAGCGTTGCTGAGGAGCGTGATCCCAAAGGGTTGTATCGCAAAGCTCGCCAAGGTGAGTTACCGAACTTTACGGGCATCGATAGCGCTTACGAGCCGCCGACGGAAGCAGAGGTACGCCTGCCTTCTCATGAGCTTGAAGTCAGCGAAAGTGTGGCCTTGGTGCTTAAAAATGTGGATCTACTATGAGCGCGCCTGAAGTGTTGCCTGCGGTGGCCCAAGACAGCCATGTACGCACGATTATGAAAACCTTTTCATGGCGAATATGGGCGACGGTGACCACCATGGCGGTGGCTTACTTCATCACGGGTGAGGTAGATACAGCCATTGCCATCGGTAGTATTGAGTTCTTACTCAAGTTGCTGCTTTACTACGTCCATGAACGTATGTGGTTATTGGTTCCATACCGTAGTAAGTAACGCATGTCCTAATGGATGAGCTAGAGCTGGACTGCTGTATATACCGGTCCAGCTCAATGCAGCTGTGCTTTGACGCATCCCTTGTGCTCACCGCACGTGCGATCGACAACTCGGTGTTGTGGCAAGATGATCTTTGGACCTTATGGGTGGCAGATGCCTTTGCCACCCAAGCTCGCTCTGAGCTAGAAAGCTATGAGAGTGAAAACCTGCCACCGGCCATTCGGCCTCGAGCCGTGGTGGAGTTTGATAGCGGTTGGCTCGGCGTGCTGGGTTACCTGTTGGTCATTTGGTGCCTGCCTTGGTTGCAAAATTCTGGTTCTTCCGCAATCTGGCTACAACAAGGCAGCCTGCAAGTTGGGCTTGTGCACCAAGGTGAGTGGTGGCGCTGCTTCACCGCGTTGAGCCTGCATGGCGGGTTGGCCCATTTGTTGTCTAACTCGGTTTTTGGGTCAGCCTTTGGTCTGATGCTGGGCCGCTATCTAGGTTCGGGTTTGGGCTGGCTGCTAGTGGTGTTGGCAGGGGCAGCGGGCAATTGGTTGAATGCGGCTGTGCGACCCGATGACTTTGTTTCAATCGGTGCTTCCACCGCTAATTTTGCGACCATTGGCTTGCTTGGCACTTTTGTGTGGCAGCGCGGGTATTTTCGAGGCGTTGATTGGCGGCGAGGCTTTGCACCGGTGTTTGGTGCCATCGGTTTGTTTGCCATGCTGGGTGTGGGTGAAGGTCCGGTTGATGTGGTGGCACACCTCACTGGGTTTTGTTGTGGTGCGTTGGTTGGGTGGTGGGTGCCGCGCTACAACTTACGACGCTTAGGTGTTAGTGGGCAGTGGCTTGCCGGAGCTGGTGCATTGGGCTTGATGTTCTTGTCTTGGCAACTGGCTCTGGCGGCGGTGACTAACTAAGCCAGATCGGGCGTGCTTTTATGCAACCAAACCTGAAACATCAAAACACTCCACAGGTAGGCGCCCCAATCGGCGTTACCGCTCAGGTGCTGGTGCACTAAGTCGGTTATGGGCTTGGGTTCAAAGTAGCCGTCTTGTCGTAAACGTTGCTCGCTCAGCAAATCACTCATCCAGGTTTTTAGTGGTCCTCGCAACCATGCGTCGATGGGCACACCAAACCCTTGCTTAGGGCGATCGATGAGCTGGGCGGGAACATATTGCAGTAGCGCCTGGCGTAATAACCACTTGCTGCCTTGGGGGTTATGCACTTGTGCTTGGGGTAGTGCGAAGCAAAACTCCACCAAGCGGTGGTCTAGCAATGGCACTCGAGCTTCTAAACTTACCGACATGCTGGCGCGATCAACTTTGGTCAAAATGTCGTTGGGTAGATAGGCCTGCAGGTCTTGGGCGCTGATTCGGCGCCAGGATTCCAGCTGGGTAGTCCAGTGGTTTGGGTCCGAGTAGATGGTCTGTACTTCGTTGCCACCAATCACGAGAGAGTTGGGTTGCTTCCACAAAGAGATTAAGGTTCGATAGAGTTGAGCGTCATCTTTGCTGTCCATGAGCGCAGCTAAACCTGCCATGCGGCTAGGCAGCGGGTGTTTGCTGCCAAAGAGTTTTTGTGCAGGCAACAACCCGGCAAGGGCTTGAAACCCGTTCATCTTGAGTAAGCTTGCGCCCATGGCACGTAGCGGCATTGGCAGGCTGAGCAGACGCTGGCTCAATTTTTGCCAAAGTGGATAGCGCGCATAGCCCCAGAACAGCTCATCTCCGCCATCACCAGACAAGGCAACGGTGACTTGTTGCTTTGCGAGCTGTGACACTAAAGTGGTTGGGATGATTGAGCTGTCTGCAAAAGGCTCATCCAGCATGTCGGGCAGCTTGGCCACTACGCTGAGCAAATCTTCGGGGCCCACTTGCTGGCTGTAGTGCTGGCAGCCTAGATGTTTTGCGACCGCTGCGGCATGTGGTGCTTCATCAAAGGCTTTGTCAGCAAACCCCATGGCAAAAGTATTGATTTGGTTGGTTGATTGTTCCGCCATCAACGCGCAGACCAGGGATGAATCCAAACCGCCAGATAAGAACGCGCCTAGTGGTACGTCTGCAATCATTCGATCGCCAACCGCTTGACGGGCGTGCTCCAAAAAGGCGGCCACCGCTTCCCGCTCCGGTAGGGCCTCAGCCTGATCTATAGCGCTAACTTCCAGCGTCCAATAGCAATGCAGTGTTGGTTCCAGCTGGTGGTGCTGGGCGTTGGCGTCTAGGGTAAGCGTGTGGGCAGGTGGTAACTTGTGAATGCCACCCCAAATTGAGTCGTTAGCGGGCACGTAGTAGTGACGCATGTAACCGCTCAACGCATCTCGGTTCACGCTAAGCTGATGGCTGAACTCGGCGCGAATGGCGCTGAGTTCCGAGGCAAAAACAAATTGACCGCCAACCCAGCCATAAAACAGCGGCTTGATGCCTAGCCGGTCGCGAGCCAATTGCAAGCACTGCGTTTGCCGGTCCCAAACCGCCAACGCGAACATACCAACGCATGCGGTTAGCGTACGTTCTAAGCCCCAGCGGCTAATGGCTTCGACCAGGACTTCGGTGTCGGAGTGCCCGCGCCAAGTCTGGATGCCCAGTTGCTCCCGCAGCGCTTTAAAGTTGTAGATCTCGCCGTTGTAGGCCACCACGTATCGACCGTTGGCGCTGAGCATGGGTTGATGCCCGTGCTTGGAGAGGTCCACCACCGATAAACGCCGATGTCCTAGCGCAATAACGCCTTGTTGCCATAAACCCGCATCATCGGGGCCCCGGTGCCTGAGTCGGTCACGCATCCGTTGTACCCGGGCGGCATCGGCAATGGCGTTAGGGTTGATGAGGCCAGTTAAGCCACACATGGGTGGCTCTGCGCATCAGTCGATGGTGAGTTGGGTCTAGGGCCTAACATGGTCTAGCTGGCTCGGTACGCTGTTGGATTGGAAGGGGACAATATACGCAAGCTGTTGCCAAGTTTGGATATTTTCTGTGGCCCCTATCGGGTCCTGCCAGACCCTTCGATAGTCTTTTGGTGGTATCGGTTGCTGCGGCTTTTCCAGTGTTTCGGCTGTGGTAGAGTGGTTTTGTGAACAGTTTTCTAACGACTCAACGAACAGGACGTGCAATGCGAAATCTCTTCAATCTAGGCTCTTTTGCCAGCTCCCTTGTGCCCGACATTGCTAAGCCCAGGCGGTATTGTCTGCGTTCAGCGCTACGTAACTCAGTGGTGACTGGATTGGTGCTTAGTATCCTCACTTTCAGCAGCGCGCAAGCTCGGGACCTGCGTGAGGTAAAACCGGCCAAAGAAGGGTTTTCTAGCGAACGTTTAGCGCGCATTGATACCTTTATGAACCAAGCGGTGGCAGACGGTGTCATGGTTGGCGGGCTTGGCATGATAGCCCGCAACGGTAACCTGGTTTACTCCTCCACCTGGGGGCAGCGTGATCGTGAGCAAGGCCTACCCATGACCGACGATACGTTGTTTCGTATTTACTCGATGACCAAGCCGATCACGGGTGTGGCTCTCATGATGCTGTTTGAAGAGGGCAAGTTCCTCTTGAACGAGCCGGTGGCAAAATACATCCCGGAGCTTGCCAATTTGACCGTTGCGGTTAGCACGGCGGATGGTCAGGTGCGCGGTCAATCTAACGGCACCCAAAGTTCCACTCAGGGTGTAGGTGATGCATCCAAAGTTGGTATGACGCGCGCGCCTGCTAGGCAGCCCACCATTCGTGACCTGATGCGACACACCGCCGGTTTTACTTATGGTGTGTTTGGCAATACCGAAGTGGACCAACAGTACCGACAGGCAGGCTTGCTTCGTGATCACCCAGATTTGCAAGACTTTGTCGCCAAGCTAGGCAAAATTCCATTGCAGTACGAGCCGGGCACACGTTGGCACTACAGCGTGTCCGTGGACGTACAAGGGCGCTTGGTTGAAGTGCTGAGTGGTATGAAGTTTAGCGAGTTTTTGCAGCAACGAATCTTTGGGCCTTTAGGCATGACGGATACCAGCTTCACGGTGCCTGTTGCTAAGCAACCGCGTTTGGCCCAGCTCTATGCACCCAAAGGCACCCCAGGTTCTGTGAACGCTTGGCTGACGCCAAATTCCTCGGCTGAGCTTGAAGTAGCTAATGCTTACGCCAACCAAGGTTTTATGCCGGGTGCTACCTTCGAAAGTGGTGGTGGTGGTCTGGTGAGTAGCACCATGGATTACCTGCGCTTTTCGCAGATGATGCTCAATGGGGGTGAGCTAGATGGTGTACGCATTTTAGGATCTAAAACCGTTGAGCTGATGTCGCGCAACCATCTTGGTGAAATCCCAATGGGTTTTGGTGGGGTAGGTTCGGGCTTTGGGCTAGATTTTGGTGTGTTGCTGGACCCCGGCGCTGCTGGTGAGCCGGGCTCAGAAGGTGAGTACAGCTGGGGTGGCGCGGCGGGCACCAAGTTCTGGATTGACCCCAAAGAAAACGTGATTGGTTTGTTTATGGTGCAGAGCTTGCCGCACCGCACCACCTTAGGTGCAAAGTTCAAATCGCTAACTTACCAAGCCATTGTTGACTGAATCAGTTAAGACTTAAGGAATAGCATGAGCGACTTTTACGCCTCACCAAGCTTTGATGAAACCATGGTTGACCCCGTGTTCTGGGGCGATGAACACAAGCTACATGAGGCATTTACTTGGCTGCGCGACAACTCGCCGGTACGTCAATTGGCCCCCAACGGGTACGATCCGTTTTGGGCGATCACCAAGTACAACGACATCAAAGCCATTGAAGGCAACAAAACGCTTTGGTTGAACGATCCGCGCCCAACCTTGGGGCCAAAGATGGTGCAGGCCTTCGTTGAGCAAAGCACCGGTCGTCGCCACTTGGTTCGTTCGTTGGTGCAGATGGACGAACCTGACCACTCCAAGTATCGCGCGCTAACGCAAAGCTGGTTCTTAGGTGCCAACCTACGCAAGTTGCAGGATACGGTTGATGCGCTAGCGGTGAAGTATGTGGATCGCTTGGCGGAGATGGGCGGCGAGTGTGATTTTGTGAAAGACGTTGCCATCTGGTATCCGTTGCGGGTCATCATGTCGATCTTAGGGGTGCCCGAAGAAGACGAGCCGTTGATGATGAAGCTCACCCAAGAACTCTTTGGTAGCAGCGACCCAGATGTGAACCGCTCCTTTGAGATGGGTGACTTCTTAAACGTGGTGCAAGATTTTGAGGCGTACTTTGCCAAGCTAACCGCCGCGCGTCGCGCAAACCCACAAAACGATGTGGCGAGCGTGATTGCTAACGGTGAGATTGATGGCAAGCCAATACCGGATCACGAAGCCAACGGCTACTACACCATTATTGCTACCGCCGGTCATGACACCACTAGCTCCACAACGGCAGGCGGCTTGTTGGCCTTGATCCAAAACCCGGATCAGATGCAAAGGCTGCGGGCAGATCCCGAAGCACATTTGGGTAGCGCCGTAGATGAGATGATTCGTTGGGTATCCCCAGTACGTCACTTCATGCGCACGGCCAGCGCGGACTGCGAGGTAGGTGGGCAAGCCATCAAGGCCGGAGAGTCGGCCATCTTGTGGTATCCCTCCGCTAACCGAGATGCTGAAATCTTTGATGACCCGTTCAGCTTTAAGGTAGATCGCAAAGGGCCAAAGCAGCTGGCCTTTGGTTTTGGTGCGCACGTTTGCTTGGGTCAGCATTTAGCTCGAATGGAGATTAACGCTCTATACCGTGAGCTATTGAATCGCGTTGACCATATCGAGTTGAGTGGTGATCCTAAGTACATGCAAACCACCTTTGTAGGTGGTTTGAAGAGTCTGCCGATTCGTTATCGTATGAAGTAGATCGACCAAGTGATGGGCTAGGTGGGCGAGAACTGTACTTTGGCGGTACCAAAGACACGGGTTTCGTCCGCCGCATTCTTGATGGTTAGGTCAAGCTCAACCAAGCCATCTTCTTCCTCGATGTCCGTTACTGTTGCGCTCAGAAAGCAGGCTTCATCTGCCAGCAGTGGTGCACGAAACACGGTGTCGATGTTGACCACCGTTGCCTCAGGCGACCAGCGCTGAATCATGGTAGTGAAAAAGCCCATGCCCATAATGCCGGGCACTAAGGCGGCAGGTAGGCCTTCTTTGCGGGCGAGCTCATGGCTGTCAAAGCGGCCGCCACCCCAGCCAACCGCCTCGGCGAACGCGCGAACGTTCTTAAGCGAGGTGTCCGGGGTAAAGGGTGGAAGCTGCGCACCGAACTCGACGTCAGCGATAGAAGAGATGCTCATGAGGTCGGTTTCTCCCGAATAACCATGCGTGAGTCGGTGATGGCCAGCAAGGTCTCATCGGGACCGTAGATCTCCATCCGGGCCACTAGAAAAACCATGCGTCCCGAGCGGCCGGTTTTATCGTAGATGTCATGAAGATGCGTGCGGCCGGTGAGCTCAACATCCAAAGGTACCGGCGCAGATAGGGTTACCGCTTTACCGCCATCGACAACCATGCCACCAAGCTTGGGGAAGTCGATGGGGAGCCGGCGACCGGAGGCTAAGGACGCCAGCAGGGCGTGTGTGGCCTGTAGCTGCGGGTGTTTTGGATCCGTGTAGCAAGGCAGCTCGTTGCCGGTTGCTTGGGCAATTTTGATTGCTCGCTGCGCATCAAGTTTGAACCCTTTGGAATCAAACTCCATGTTTAGAAAGCGATCTTTTAGATCGTCGATATCGACCATGGCTGGTAGGTCTCGGTTTGTGGTGGTTTTCGGGGTTGGGTCAGGGCTAAGGATACCAAAGCTCATGGCTAGATGCGGGCTAGTCTTGAGTGCGCTTTGCAGTTTTTATCAATATCAATGAGTTAGCTCAGCTTGCTAGAGTTTGGCGAGCAGTTGATTTAATTCCAGCCTGACCAAGTGCTACGTTGTGCGGAGGTTAAGGCGGTTAGCGCCGCAGCGGAATCTGCAGGTGCCGGTGCGTTGCCGCTGACCAAAGGCAGTACCTGGGTGAAGTGGTCACTCAGCGCGGGGTGGTTATCTGTGCGTCCGCAAAGTGCAATGCAGGGTTTTTGGTGTTGTTTGGCTAGCGCAGCCAAAGCGCCAGGACCTTTGCCATCCAACGACTGAGCGTCTAGTGAACCTTCGCCGGTAATCACCAGGTCCACCTGTTGCACCAACCGATCAAGGGCTAACTCAGTGGCTACCCGGTCGAAACCGGATTGAATGGATGCCTGCGCAAAGCTCATTAGGCCAAAGCCTAAGCCTCCCGCTGCACCCGCACTGGTGTACTGCTCGAAGCGGCTACCCAAGCATTGGGTGGTGAGTTCGGCTAAGTGGGCCAACCGCTGCTCTTGTTGGGCCTGGTCTGCCGGCACAATGCCTTTTTGAGCGCCAAAGGTTTGGGTGGCGCCTTGGGCTCCTAGCAACGGGTTGTCGACATCGCTAAGGGCCATGATCTGGGGTAGCGCTAAAGCGACAGGGGCGCGTAGCTTGCAGGCGTCTAGTAGGCGGTTAGGAATGTCGGTGATTAGCTCATCCTTCACGTCGTAAAATTGGAAGCCAAGGGCGCAAGCGAAACCCGAGCCGCCGTCATTGGTCGCGCTACCGCCAAGTCCCACCAATACCTCCTCAGCACCGGCGGCTTGAGCGGCAAGCAACAGTTGCCCGGTACCGTAGGTGCTAGCTTTCCAAGGATCGCGGTCTGGGGCTGTAACCAATTGGAGCCCGGAAGCGGCACTCATGTCGAAGATGGCCAGGCGCTTGTTTGGCTCGCTGTTATCGGTCAGCCAAAACTGAGCCATCACTGGCTCACCCAGCGGACCCGACACGGCAACGGTTTGTGCGGTGGCTTGCCGCGCCTCACCTAGCAGTGCTGCTGTGCCTTCACCGCCGTCCGCTATGGCTTGGCAGTGCACTTCATCGTTAACCAAAGCGTTGGCAATCGCGGCGTTGGCCTGTGCAGCGCTTAAGGTGCCTTTGAACTTATCGCAGGCAATTAGGATTCTCATGGCATCTCGGTACAAGTTAGCGGCATAGCTCAATCCACTAGTCTAATCAAATTTGAGCGGCTGAACCTAGGGTTGGGTTAGGGGTAGTTTGGATCAGCTCGGCAACGCAAGGTATGCTGGTGGCTAGATGCCTAGCCTAAAGCCAACCGATCACCCTGCCACGGAGCCGGTAGCGCCAACGCGCTTGGCAACGCCGTTGTTGACTTTGTTTTTAGCTGTCGTCGCGCTGATTGGTGGCCCGGCCTTTGCTTGGGATAAATCAGCTGCTGGTGATCAACAGGCTAGCACCTGCGGATCTTGCCATGCCGAGCAGGTCCATCAATGGCAGGGTTCGCATCACGCATTGGCCATGCAGCCGGCCAGTTTGGAGACCCTGCTTGGAGATTTTTCCACCAGCGCGCAACAGGGCAGCTTGGTGGCAACATTTTCACGCAACGAGCAGGGCGCTTGGGTCAAGCTACAAGAAGGTGACGCCAAAGCCACCGAACATAAAGTGGTGCATGTCTTTGGCATAGCGCCGCTGCAGCAGTATTTGACCCAGGCACCCGATGGACGTTTTCAAGTCTTGCCTTTTGCGTGGGACACGCGCGCAAAGGCGATAGGTGGCCAGCGGTGGTTTACCTTGTTTGAGGCACAGTCGCGGCCACCAACCGATCGCCTCCATTGGCAGCAGCCGCTGCAAAACTGGGACGGTATGTGCGCCGACTGTCATACCACCAATATGCAGCGTCGGTACGATGTGCGTACCAATCGTTTTGCTACCCAATGGCAAGAGGGCAATGTGGGCTGTTTGGCCTGCCATACACCAGGGCGTAAAGCCGCTACTGCAGACACTGGGATTTGGGCGCATGAACTTGGGGCCGCTACCGCCCGGTTAAGCCAACCTCGAGATACCAGTTACATGGAGGGCTGCGCGGCTTGCCATTCGTTGCGCACGCCGTTGACCGATGGGTTCCAAGCCGGGCAACCCTTTCTAGATAACTTTAGGCTCAGCTTGCTTGAGCCCAACTTGTATCACCCAGATGGTCAAATTAAAGAAGAGGTCTATGTTTGGGGCTCGTTTCTGCAAAGCAAAATGTTTGCGCAAGGCGTGGCTTGCAACGATTGCCACAACCCCCACACGTTAGAGTTGCAGGCCACTGGCGATGCCTTGTGCGGGCAGTGCCATGCGTTGCCCCAGTTTGCCCAGGAGCAACACCACGGCCACCCCCAGGGTAGTAGCGGTGCTCAGTGCGTGAATTGCCATATGCCAGCGACCACCTATATGGGGGTGGATGCGCGGCGCGACCACAAGTTTGTGGTACCCAGGCCGCACCTAACCCCTGAGTTTGATGTGCCCAACGTTTGCAGCAATTGTCATGCGGACAAGGACGCTAGCTGGTCCGCGCAGGCGTTGCGCAAATTGCACGGCAAACCCAAACCGCTCACACAGAACCAGCGGGCAGTGCTTACTAGCCAGCATGGCTTGCCAACGCGTAGTGCTGCGCCATTGAGCACGGCGGTGATCAATGCGGTGCTGGCAGATCCCACGCTGCCCCAGATCACCCAGGCTTCCGTACTGGCGCAACAGGCACGTTTGCGGCCTGCGGGTGAAGCGCCGGTCAGTGTGGCCACTTTAGCGCGGCTAGCAGACGCCCCCTTCGGCGATGCGCTGCTTGCGTTAACCGCGTTAGACATCGCCAAGTTGTTACCAACAGATCAACGGCTGCGGATTGCGCAATCGAACCTCACCGCCCCGCAACGTGCGTTAAGGGTAGCTGCGGCGGATGCCCTGTTGGGGGCGCCCTTACCTGCCAGTGCTCAACCCGCTTTTACCAAAGCCTTTGCCGAGCTAGGCACAGCGCAAGCGCAAACCGCATGGCGTGGAGAGGGCCGCATGAATCTTGCGCTGACCCAGCAACGGTTAGGAAATTTGGTGGCTGCGGAGCAGCAATATAAGCAATCGGTGTTAATCGACCCATACTTTGCGCCGGCCTACATCAACTTGGCGGACATCTACCGGCAACAACAGCGCGGTGGCGAGGCGGCGGCTTTGTATGCCCAAGCGTTGGCGGCGGTTCCTGATGATGCATCGTTGCGCTACAGCTATGCGCTGCATTTGGTTCGCACGAAACAAATGGCCGGAGCATTGGTGCAAAGCAAGAGGGCGGTAGACCTAGCGGTTGGAGATGCTCAGATGGCGACCCTTTATGTTTTGGTATTGGATGGGCTTGGGCGTACAAGGGAGGGTCTACTGTGGCTGCAAGCAAGCTGGGCCAGCGTTGCTGGGAGGGATGCGATTCGTCAACTCGGTATGTCTTTGGCCAGCAAGATAAAGGACCCGGTGTTGTATCAGTGGTTCCAAGGGGCAGATTCTTAAGGTTTTATGACAATTAATTTACCGATGAAGCGTTGCGGTGCCGACTGTATCTTTGTAGATTCTTCCAGAAGCGCTCGCTGGTCCCGTCTGCGAAGATTTGGGGATCATTGGCTATCGCCAACCCGCCCTGGTTGGGTGACACTAGGCTTCTGATTTGGAGGCATACATGAACATCAATCGAACCCTTCGCCACAATTTGTTGGCTTTCGTTGCAACCTTGGCGATAAGTGCGCCCGTTCTTTGTGCCGCTGAGTTGGCCGTTGGTGAGCTCGCGCCAGATTTCACGCTTGCGGGTTCCGATGGTGTGACTTACCAGCTTTCAGACTTTCGCGGCGAGCGCGCGGTGGTTGTGGCTTGGTTTCCTAAGGCTTACACCAGCGGTTGCACGGTTGAATGTAAATCGTTAGCGCAAAACGGCGATAAGATTCGCGCTTTTGATGTGGCCTACTTTATGGCCAGCGTAGATCCCTTGGCGGACAACATCGGCTTTGCTCTGGACCAAGGTGCTGATTTCCCATTGCTCTCGGATCCAGAAAAAACCACCGCTGCAGCCTATGGTGTGTTGGGCGGTGGGGGTTATGCCAAGCGACATACGTTTTACATTGGCATTGATGGTCGTGTGCTCGCCATCGACCGCAGCGTGCGGCCAGCAACATCCGCAGAAGATATGGTGGCTATGCTGGCTAAGCTAGGTGTTGCTGCGGCACCTGACTACAGCGGTTCAGCAAACCCTTAGCCGTTAATCCGCGAGATAATATTGCAAGGTAGAAACAACGCGCACCTTCTTGATGTGTGGGTTGTTGCTGTCTCTATCGGTGATACTAAATTGCCCTTGGCGTGCTGTTTTTATCTTGCCTAGCTGGCTGTCTGAATCCCCAGCAAATTTTTCAGCAACCAATCGCGCATTCTGCGTGGCTTCTTCAATCATCTGGGGCTTGATGTCGTTTAACCCTTGATACAAGTATTGAGTGCGGTACTCGTAGTTATCTTGGCTAAACACCACCCCAGTTTTACCCAGCTCCAGCAAATCTTTGTTGGCGGCGATAATTTGCTCGATCTTATCGGTGTACACCGTTACCACGGCTTGCGCTAGGTAGCGATACTTAACGTTCTCGTTGCCGTAGCTCTGGGCCTGCTTGTCGGTGATGGTGGGTGGCTTGAGTGTCAGCTCCGTGTCTGTAAAGCCGCGTTCTTTGAGAAAGCTAACCACGGCCTGGGTTTGCTGCTCAATGCGTTTCACTAAGCTGTCGAGTTGATTGTCAGCGATGTTGAACTGCAGCGGCCAAATGGCAACGTCTGCAGGGACCTCGCGTTCTGATAATCCTTTGACGGTAACCGAGCGTTCTAGCGCCTTAGCATCGACGAACCCGTTGCCGATGAAAAAACCGGCTACTGCAAGGCCGAGACCAATGAGAGCGCCTTGCACCAATGTTGCTGTTTGCATGTTGGGTACCTTTCAAGTTGCTAAGACTAATTCGAACCATTGTAAGCCAAACACTTGTGGTAATCCTTGGGTTAAGGTGGGGCCTGGGTATAACCCGCTGGATTGGCATAACCTTGTGCAGCCTTTGCACATGACGGAGAAATGACGTGGTCCAGCCAGTGCTTGGGCGGTCTCCTGACGCGGTGGCGGGCCCTGTTCAAGGCCAAAAAAAATCAAGGCTGATCCGCTAAATAAAGTTGAGAAAAAGTTGTCACTTTGGCTGTTGTGCAGTGGCAGCAGAGCAATTCAGCGTCTAGGTTTAAAACAAGTCGCCACCACAAAAGTCGCATGTCACAAACCAATCCAGAAAAATCACAGCCGAAGATCAACCCTGCACCAGGCTTGCCACTGCCAAGCTGCGCGCATTTTCAGGCTTCGATAGATAGCTCCGTTAGGCCTGCAGCCAACTTGCTGGAGTTGTTTCATGCGCGGCAGTTACGTGCTGCCATAGCGCAACAAGTTGACCGCCTTGAGCAGCAATCGTGCATCCTGAGTTGGGGTACAGGTATGGCGGAGTTTGAACCGCTGTATTGCGATGGTTCCACGTTGGCGACAAGTGTGCCGAAGCGTGAACCGCTAAATGGGGAAGAGGTGCGTTGCCACTACAGAGATTTGATGGTGGCCATGGACCACCTGTTAGAGCAGTTGGGTGAGTTGCGCTAGCAACCTCGTCCGTTAACCCCGATCGGGCATCTTCTCTTCGTTTAGGAGATACCCAGCATCCGCGTTGATGCACAAGTACACACCATCCTCGCGCTTTTCCGTCCAAGGTAATACTGGTACTACGGTTTCCGCTCTCGTTGCTTTGGTTAAGCTGCTGATACTGTCGTATTGGGCCACTTTCTCGATATTGCGCAGGGTGGGAAAGATGACGGTGCGACTTCCTTCTTCTGCGTCGGCAACCGCTTGCTTTGGGGTGATCCATACGGAGTCCACGCTCTCATAGCCATCGTGAATAGCCAGGTGGTCTGCCGGTGCGGTGGCTAAAAAGAAGTGGGTATCAAATCGTTTGGGCATCATTTCTGGCGTTATCCAGTGTGCGAAGTGCTCAAGCCGATCGCAGGCAAGCTGCAGTTTTTGCTGGCTCACAAACTCGGCGATGCTAACCTCACCATCGTTGAGGCGTTTGCGAAAAGGCTCCAACATCGACAAACGGTCTCCGTCGATGAGTGCACTGCCACCTTGGGGTCGGGCCAAGAGTACACCGCACTCTTCGTAGGCTTCGCGAATGGCGGCCACTTGCATTGCCCGCATGTCCGGGTCGCTTGACGCACCGTCCAAATGGTTCAGCAGCACGTCGTCGTAATCACCCGGATCGGCTTTGCCGCCAGGAAAGACCAGTGCACCTGAAGCAAAATCGATCTGATGGTGTCTTACCACCATAAACATCTCCATCGCTTTGTCAGCACTGGGGTTTTCTCGAAGCATGACAATGGTTGCTGACGGGATGGGTGGGGTGGTGGTTTTGCTCATGGTCTTTCCTTGGTTAAGGCTCTAGCTTTGCAAAGCGGATTAGCGCTCGGCAACTTGGCTTATAAAGGTATCTAAAGTGGCAATCTTGGCGTCCATTGCCCCTAAGGTGAAATCTGGCACGATCAATTCGTCTACACCGGCTGCTGCATATTGGGCCACTACCTCGCGAACCTCAGCGACCGTGCCAATGATATGTGGCTGAGCCAATTTGGCGTCGCGCATCTTGTTTAGATAGCCTTGGTCTTCACTCATAAAGAGTAAGGCCACCGCGGTGCGATGAATGGTCTTGGGGTCGCGCCCTATGGCCTGGCAGTGCTGGTCGAGTATGGCACCTTTGGCTTTGAGAATGCTTGGGTCGCCCCAAACATTCCACGCATCGGCATATTTGGCCGTAATCTTGAGCGTGACCTTTTCGCCACCGCCACCAATCAGTAGAGGCAGTGGCTGCTGGACCGGCTTGGGCTCTAAGCTAGCGTTATTCAATTGATAGTGTTTACCGTCGAAGTTGCTTTGTTGCTCGCTGAACAGCATCTTGATGACAGCACAGGCTTCATCCAGACGCGCTAACCGTTCGCCAACATCGTAAAACTCTAAACCATATTGCTCATGCTCGTTTTGCTGCCAGCCGCTGCCAAGGCCTAAGGTCACTCGACCTGCGGTGATGTGGTCCAAGGTGGCAGCCATCTTTGCTAGCACGGCGGGGTGTCGATAGGTGTTGCTAGCGACCAAAGTGCCTAGCTGTAGACGAGGTACTTGAGCGCCAATGGCGCTTAGGGTGACCCAGGCTTCTGGCCAGGGTGTTGAGGTATCCTCAGCATTTGGCATGAAGTGGTCGGCGTACCAAAAGCCGTCCCATCCGGTGCGCTCAACATGGTGTGCCAGGGCAAGTACGTCGTTGAAAGATTGGGCTGGGTTTGGCCAAAAACTAAACTTCATGTGCTGCCCCTAAGTGCTTTACGTTAAGTGCGCACGATGTTCGCTTATGTACTGCACTATGGCAAACTTCGGCGCGTGCGCGTACTCAACTTAGAAACTTGGTGTTGACCCTGAAGTCCTTTGCTAGGTCGTTCTATAAGACCTTAACGGTAAGCAAAACGGCGGGGCTACTGCTGTGCGCTGTTTTGGTTGGCGCTTGTGGTTCTGGCGACTATGCGGATGCGGGGCGCTACGGCAACTACCTAGAACGCTTGGCCAACCAGTTGGGCGACTTGCCCAAAGGTGACGAGCCAGCCTTGCAATCCTATCCAACCCAGCGTGAACTCACTCTAGCAATAGAGCGGCAGGTCATTGATGTCACTCAGTTTGCTCGCTTGCATGCCTGTGACCTTGGTGACTTGGTAGGTGAGCGGAACAGCCCTTTAGGCCGGGTCGCGGGTCCGGTGGCATTGCTGGTGCAAGACCAGCGTTGGCTGCGACTTGGGCCCGGGTGTGTTGGCCAAGGTCAGGATTGGTTAGTCGAGGTTCTGGCGGCCAAAGAATCCAGCTTACCCAAACGGTTTTGGAATGCGGTGCTTGCGGGGGATGAGTTCAATCGCGTTATGTCCACGGCGCAACCCCTGGGCAGGTCGGACGGGGAGGAGCCCCTAGAGCAGCAATCGCCGGCTAGAGCGCTCCGCGACTTGCTGGATGATCATCAAGCCCTTGCGGCGTTAACGCTCAACGAGAGCTTGTTGAACGACAGGTTAAAGGCTTTAGCTCAGGGTGAATCTATAGGTGGTATGCGCCAGCGCTGGCGCGCCCTGCGCTTGAACTTGCGTCGTGCGGCCGGCGGGCTGAATCGCGAGAGCGAGCGTCTATGCCGCAACAACACACCTACACCAAAGGCAAAGATACTCCGCCAAGTCTTTGATACTCAATATGTTAATGACCTTCAGCCCCAGTTTGCCGCGCACTATGGCGCGGATCAGGCAACGGTTCAGGCGCTGCGTCAATTACAGGAGCGGCTGGCTGCGGTGGCCCCTGAGACCTTTGCCCAATGGTATGCGGTGACCCTGGATCCCGAGAATCCTGAAGCGGAATGGCAGCGTACCCAGGCCGCTTTGCGGGACCATGCCTTGGCTTGGCAGCGGCTGTGGACCCATTGCGGCATGCCGCTGTCACCACTTGCACCAGGCGCAGCAGCAGCGCAGGATTAGCTTATGGATCTTATCCCTCTCGTGATTTTTTGCGCCTTCGGCCTGTTCATTTGGTGGCGCCAGGTTCAAGACAAGCGCCGTCGCTGGTTGCGTCGGCTGGGCTTGCCCGGGCGCTGGCAGCTACTGCCAGCCATGTCAGATCAAGAGAAGCCGTCCGCTTCCAGCGCTGCTGCTGAGCCGGTGGCCAGCTTGGAGCTTTCTGGAGAGCTAACCCAAGGCAACTACCGCTGGTTAGATGCGGCGGATGGTCATTTGGTGGCAAGTGGCCGCTGGCAACTCTCTGGCCATCGCTTGCAACTCCAAGCGGGCAACGTCAAAGATGCGCCACGTCACTTTGACCTACGCCTACTGAACCCAACAGAAGTGGGATTGTTTGAACCCGCCACCGCTTGCTATTGGGTGCTCAACCGCAGCGCCAATAGCAATGTGATCAACCTTCCGCGGCGAGAGCAGAAGCGTTAACAAGCCTCGAAACAACAAGCAGCGCAATTGGATACTGATGGCGGTGGTGGCCACCTTCATTGTTGGTATCCGAGCAACCACCAGCGAATCCATCGGGCCCAGTGTGTTCTATGCCGGTGCACCGGAGCGTCCTTTGGTGATAGCGCATCGAGGTGGCGCTGGTGAACGTCCAGAAAATACCCTGATTGCCTTTGAGCGCGCGGCTGAAGTGGGCGTTGACATTCTTGAGTTGGACGTTCGCAGTAGCGCGGACAATGTTTTGGTTGTGCACCACGATGCAACGGTTGATCGCACTACCAATGGCAGTGGTTTGGTGCATGAGTTAATGCTGTCTGAACTGCAGGCACTGGATGCGGCTTATCATTGGCCAACCGATAGTGATGACGCGCCGTATCGCGGTCTTGGTGTCAAAATCCCGACCCTCGCCCAAGTGCTGCAACGTCTGCCAGGGCAGCGTTTTACTATTGAGCTCAAACAAGTAGAACCGAGTATTGCCAAGCCGCTTTGTGCGCTCTTGCAACAAGCCGGGGCCACCGAGCGGGTGTTGGTGGCGAGCTTTGACGGCGACAACATGCGTGAGTTTCGCGCCGCCTGTCCCGATGTTGCCACCAGCGCACATCAATGGGAGGTCGTGTGGTTCACCGCCTATGCCAAGATCGGGTTGGTTCGGATGTATACCCCTAAAGCCCAAGTGTTGCAGGTACCCACTGAGCAGTACGGGGTGAGCTTGTCGGATGCGGATTACGCGGATGCGGCGCGCCGACGTGGCCTGCGCACCGAGGTTTGGACCGTGAACGAGCCGGAAGCAATCCAACAACTTTACGCCGCCGGCATTGATGGCGTGATGACCGACTATCCCGAGCGTGCTATCGCGCTGCTACCCTAATCTTGGCAATGATTTTGGGCCTGCCGTCAGGCCCGCTTAGCGTACTTGTTCGCATCTAAACCGCCGGTAACCGGCTACACTTAACGGATGAAAAAGGATGTTAAGCAACTAGCCCAAAGGCTGCTCAAGATACTACCTGCCGCCCCTGTGGTGGACTGGACCCACACTATGGCAGCGCGCTGGCAGCGGGATCAATTCTCTAACGGTTTTGTACCGCTAAGGCAAATAGACGACATCAGCCTAGATGATCTGCTCAATATTGATGATCAGAAGCTAGCCATGCAACGCAATACCGAACAATTTGTACGCGGCTTTCCCGCCAACAACGTGCTGTTGTGGGGTGCGCGTGGCACGGGTAAGTCATCCCTAATTCACGCGTTGCTAAATACCTATGCCAGCTCAAATTTGCGCTTGGTGGAAGTGAGCAAGGCCCAACTCGAGGATCTCGCCACCATTGCCCGAGCGCTTGCTGATGCGCCGTATCGGTTTGTGTTGTTCTGCGATGACCTATCGTTTGAAGCCGGTGATGCCACCTACAAGGCAATGAAAAGTGCGCTGGAAGGATCGGTGTTGAAAGCCCCAGGCAACGTACTAGTTTACGCAACCTCTAACCGTCGTCACTTGTTGGCGGAGTATCAATCGGATAATCAGGCTAACAGCATCATCGATGGTGAGCTGCATGAGTCCGAAGCGGTAGACGAGAAGATGTCACTGTCGGATCGTTTTGGTTTGCGCTTGTCGTTCCAGGCGTTCAAGCAGGACCAGTACCTAGCGGTGGTTGAGCGTTGGCTAACCAAGCTTGCAAAAGAGTACGACTTGCTCGGCCGCGGTAAACCCTTACCAATGGATGATGATCTGCGTCGAGAAGCGCTGGGTTGGGCGCTTGCTCGTGGGGTGCATAGTGGGCGTACGGCGCAACACTTTGCGCGTCAGTGGGTGGGTGAACGTTTGTTGGTGCGTGATAGCAGCGCTCACGGCCACTAGCGGACTCTTAAGCGGCGTTTGACCGCATGGTTGTTCGCAGGCGTCGTTGCTCTGCGGTAAGTTTGGTACGCCAGCTGTCTGCATCCGATATCGGTAAGCGCGGCAAGCAAGTCAGCGCTTGTTTTATCCCCTGCAACGCTTCGGTGCGTTTGCCCAGCAAGGCATCACGCATAGCGCAAGACGTGAAATCATCTAACTCTAGGCGAGCCATCCATTGGTTGAGCTCTGCATCCGCTCGAATAATCAAGCCAGGCTCTAACGCCGCCGTTGCGGTTTTACCGTTCAGGCTGGCACGTAACGCCTGCACGGTGGCGAGCTTGGTTTTGGTGCTGGCGGGTGTCCGAGGCGCCGGAGGGTGATATTGGCCCCGAAGAAATTGACTGGTGAGCCGCAAGTGGGCTTTGGCGCGTTCGTGGTCTGGTGCCAACTTGCGCAGCCGACTAAGGCGGCTGCGCTGAAGGGTGGCGAAGGCGGTTCTTAAGGTCTGTGAATGCGAGCCTTGGGGGAGCCGGCCCAGTTGTTCCCAAGTTTGCTGCACGTCACTCCAGATATGACTTAAGCGGCGCAGGCGATACATGGCCATTTGGGCTCGAAGCCAGCGGGCGGCGAGATAGAGCAGGGGGGTGCTTAAAGCTAGGGCGGTCAATAGTTGTGCATTCATGATTTGAGTATAGCTATGGGCTGGAAGTTGGCTATTGGGTGCGTTGAGCGGTGGATGGGGTCAAAATGAGGCTGGTTTGGTTTTTTTTAGCAGGATTTGGCCCCTTGGCTTGACTGGCTCTAAGCCCCTCACTAGAATCCCCGCTCTTGAAAAAGTCCCCTTCGTCTAGAGGCCTAGGACTCCAGGTTTTCATCCTGGCAACAGGGGTTCGACTCCCCTAGGGGACGCCATTTTCCTCCCAGAATGCTGGGGTCAGAGCCAGGTGCCATAGTCCAGCGCTTTGGTCCGCCGAATACTCTAGATACACTACTTCTAGCACCATTGTCTTACCAACGCCTCGCACCTCCCTGCCGACGACAGCGTCATCTTTAACCAAGCCCAGTCTTCCAATATCTTTGAACACCATCGGTGACGGTAGCCCTAAATTTTAGGTGAATCGAAATCTGATTCCGGTAACAAAACGCTTGCGTCGACGCCAATTTTGAGCAAAATGCCGCACCGTTTTAATGCACGATCTTGACGAATGAAGGCAGCCATTCACTCACTGTTCAGTGTTTTCTTATCCTTGGCCATACTGCTCGTAGGCCACGGTCTTCAGCAGACACTGATACCCCTACATGCTCAAACTATAGGTTGGTCCCCAGCTGAAATTGGCCTGACCGGGTCGGCCTATTTTGTCGGGTTTATTTTCGGATGTTTTGTGGTTCCCGTGCTGATACGACGTGTGGGTCACATCCGAGTGTTCACTGTGTGCGTAGCGTTCGCCATTGTGGCGATATTAACCATGGGTGAATGGCAGGTGTTGGCTGTTTGGACACTTGCTCGTGCGCTTACTGGCTTATGTTTTGCCGGCCTTTATATGGTGTTGGAGAGTTGGCTAAACGAACAGGCGCCGAATGAATCGAGGGGCGCAGTGCTGTCCTTTTATGGTTTTGTTTGCCTTGCCGCTATGTCTATTGGTCAGCTTTTTGTTTTCGAGGCCAATATTTTGGACAGTGCGCCTTTGGTTGCCATCCTGTTCGCTCTGGCGATTGTGCCGGTTGCATTGACCACTAGTCCCCAGCCCGAGATTCCGTCCGAAGTTACCTTGAGTTTTAAAGCAGCGTACCGCGCATCCCAAGTAGGTCCGATTTTGGCCGGAGTGTCTGGCTTTGTGATGGGGTTGGTTTGGAGTAACGGCGCTGTTTATACCAACGCCTTGAGTGCAGATGCTGGCGCTAATTTTATTGCGGCGACGCTGGTTGGTGGCATGCTCTGCCAGCTGCCGATAGGCAAGTTGTCGGATTTGATCGACAGGCGATGGGTCCTACTTGGATTGTGTCTCGTCGCCTGTGTTGCCATAGCGGCCTGGACCTTCTTGCCCTTTAGCAATCGCTTATTGTATGGCATCGGGTTCATTCTGGGCGGTACTGCAATGCCAATGTACTCGCTGGCTATCGCCCATGCGAATGACAACGCGGATGGAAAATTCCTACTCATCTCAAGCGCTATGCTGGTTGCCAATGGGTTGGGATCAACCGTCGGGCCGCTTCTCTATGCGGGGCTAAACCTATCAGGGTTAAGCGATGTCTACTTCCCAGTCATTGGAATTGTCTTCTTCCTGGGTGCTTTATGGACGGCATTCCGCCTAACGGTGCATGAGACGGATCGCGAACATTTCGAGCCGTTTCAGGCAGTCAGCAAAACCACGCTGGGTGCCGCAGATTTAGATCCCCGCAGCGAGGATGATGCAAGTAACCCCTGAACCGTTGGTAAACACCCGAAGGTAACCAGACACAACCCCGGCTACTGTCCCAGCTCCCATCGAATGCTGGCTCTAATGCTAAAGGGTATGATCGGGTGGAAGTGCACGTCCTCCACTGGCGCGGATTCTCCGGGTAGCTGGGATGCAAAGAAGTAGGCGATATCTTCGTCTTGCGCATCGAATAAATTTAGAAAGTCAACGCCGACTCGCCAATGGTCGAAGCGATAGTGTAAGCCGGCGCTGACGACGGTGGTGTCGCCACTGGATCTGCTGCCATCCTCGGTGAGCGGCGCACCGGCGAAGTGCCGCAGCCTTAAGCTCGCCACCCACCCTTTGGGTTGAACGTAGGTGATGCCAGCGCCAATGACTTGATCTCGAGCGTTGGGGATCTTTTCGAACCCAGATTCTACATCGACAAATTTGCTATCAACAAAAGCAGCGTTGATGTCAGCGGTCCAGCGACTGTTGATGTTCCAAAATGCGCTGATCTCTAGACCCGTGCGCTCCGATCCATCGCTCGGCTCAGTAGCACCACCGTCACCAACAAACAGAAGTTCGGAATCCGATTCCAGCCAGAAGTAGGTTGCGGTAGCCACCAGCCCACGCCAGCCTTCGAGCCGAACGCCAACTTCCGCCCCTTCTTGTCTAGCGAAAACATCAACGCTGGCAACGGGTGCGGCGTCAATAGGGTCTACCTCGATGGTAGCGCCACGCACATCGTTGGAGTGAAAACCTCGTCCCCAGTTTGCGTAGAGCTCTAGAGCGTCGTTTAGTTGATAGGCCAACGCGATGCTGGGTGACCAGTTGCCGGTATCGCCCTTGCCGGAATTTGCCTTTAGGTTAGCGTCCACACGATAGTCGTAGTGGTCTGCGCGCAAACCGAAGACCGTGCGCAGTCGGTCGGTCCAATGGGTTGTTAACTCGGCGTATGCCCCCACGCTGAGCCAATCTACGCTGTCCTCTCGGTAGGTTTGCGTGCGCGCACGCGCGGTTGTTGCATACAAATTGGCATCGGCAATCCTGTCCATGCGGATATCGCCGCCTATGCGTAAATCCGAGCGGTTGCCAAG
>CALHVX010000179.1 GCA_938036875.1 uncultured Pseudomonadales bacterium | reverse complement strand
CAAAAATGTTGGCCTATCCCGAACCCGAGGTGCCCGGGTTTTCCATCTTTGTAGCGCCCCGTACGATTTTCGCGACCCATGTGTAGGTCATCTCGGTGTATGTCGAAGGTATCTGGGTTCTTGAAGACGCGTTCGTCGCGGTTGCCGGCCCCAAGATATAGGGTTACTGCTGCGCGCTCCGGAATGACCTGATCGTACATTTCGACTTCGCAAGTCGTGTATCGAAACTGTGCATGTACCACCGCGTCGTAACGCATCATTTCCGTGAAGACGTTTTCCCAAAGCTCGGGGTCTTCCCTTAGCGCATCCAACTGGTCCGGTCGGGTGTAGAGCATGTGATACCACATGTTGGCGATGGCTTTGTCTGTGGTGTCACCTCCAGCGGCAAGTAGCAATGCGACAAAGCCCTTGATTTCTTCGTGGCTCATTCGATTGCCATCGAGCTGTGCGTTTACAATGCGCGAGAGCAGGTCGGTGCCGCCGTTGTTTTCTCGATCGGCGATGAGTGGCTCAAGGTATTCCCACATTTCATTGCGCGCTTGTATTCCTCTCGCCAAGTGTTCCCCGCCAAAACCCAATCCAGCAATTAGCGCCTGATACCATCCTACGAACCGGTCTTCGTCTTGGCGGGGTAGGCCCAGCATGTTGGAGATCACGCGAATAGGAACCTGGCTGGAAAACTGGGTGACCAATTCCACTTCACTGTCGTCTTTGAATCTATCGATAGTCTCGGCGCTAATCTGGCGCACCATAGGCAAAAAATCTTTTAATCCTTGGCCAACAAATTGCCCCGCGACCACGTTTCGCAGCCAGGTGTGTTGTGAGCTGTTGCCGTACTCCAATAGGTTTGGACCGAAGATGTGGGAGGATCCAAATTTGTAGGATCCCTCTGGTTTATAAACCGCTCGATCAAAGCGGTTGTTGTCCTGAAACGCCGCATCGATGTCTTGGTAGCGAGTGAGTACCCAACGATTATGAAAGCGATCGTGAAACAGTGGGTGATGATCGCGCAGTTTTTTGTATAGCGGGAAAGGGTCTTGCTGAAAGCTGGTGCCATCGAAAGCGCGAGGATCTATCTCATGCGGTAGCGATGGTTGGTCGGTGGCATTCACTTCTGACATCCTAATCTCCTGTTCAAAAGCTGGTGAAACCTGCATAGAATCATTTGACAACCTTGCCCATAACTTTACCCGCTATCGGATTTGCGCGATACATTTGCAACAATGAGGGCACAAGGCAGCTTTCGATTCGGAGTCGTTTGATCGGCAAATTTCGGTTTAACTCGGCCCGTTAGCGTGTCACATACCTTGCTCAGTTTGATCTTAGCTATCTTAGATGTGCGGAGCATCTTGCTCATTCGTCGGTCCTTGTGCTGTAACACACCGTTTTCGCTGCGATTTCTCGCTAGGGTCGAGGCAGGATATTGAGGATTACCCATGCCACTACAATCGGTCGTCAAGTTTTGTGTCGCTGCTAGCCTTGTGTTTCTTTGGGGCTGCGGTAGCAAGCCATCGCTGTCTGAGTATCAATGTTCGGCTGGGGATTGGTATACCGTTGGCCAAAGTGATGGTCTTAACGGTTATGGTCAGTCTCGCTTGTTGGCGCATCAAAATGCTTGTGGTCCGCAAGGTGTGGTTCCGGATTCGAAGGCCTACCGGCAAGGTTGGGCTCAAGGCATTGCTCAATTTTGCGAGCCCCAAAAAGGGTATCAACGAGGGGTTGAGGGGCAGGCGATGTCAAACGCTTGCCCACAGCAACATCAAGCCGCTTTTGCGCAGGCCTACGATGAAGGTAGACGTCTTTATATGGCGCGTTACGAAGTGCGTCAGTTAGAGAGTGCTATTGCACGGGCAGAAAAACGTATCGACAGCATCAACACCGAGGTGATCCAGCTCGCCTCCGCGCAACTCGCAGATGGATTGAGCCCACAAGACCGGATTCGGCTTGCTGCTAACACCCAAGAGTTGCTTGCAGAGCAACAGCGGTTGCGTCGTGATCTACCGGCAATGCGGCAAGACCTGGACGAGGCCTATGGTCACCTGGCCTTCGTGGAAACCAGCACGCCTCGTCTATTGAGTTCCCGCCGCTCTTAGATCCTTCTAGAACGGACCTCGGCGGAACGGGCCACGCACCTCGTAGGTTCTACCCACATCGACTAAGTTGCCATCGTCGTCGGTTGTGGTCTGAACATTAAAGAACATACTTCGCCCATCAGGGCTAAAGGTGGCCCCGGTAAACTCACCAGCGCCGACCACGTTCTCTGCAAAGTCGAATAGCTCACCGTCGCGGGTTAAACCGCGCATAAAGTTATGTGGAATAACGATGTCGCGATCAGGTCGATCTATAGTGCCGTCTTCACAAAGAACTAAGGCGCCGTTGGGTGAGATGGCGATGTTGTCCGGTAAGCTCAGCTCAGGCAGGTTGCCAGGGCCAATGGGTAGCTCTGGGTTAGCTACTGGTGGTGCCTCGAACACGAGCTTTAAGCGCATTCTGTTGAGGTTCAACTTCCAAATTTGCCCGAAGCCTGGTCCGAAGGTGCTAGATGCACCTTCGCGCCCTTGGCCACCTTGGGTGGATGAGAAAAAGATGTTACGGCCGCGACGACGGATGCCTTCGAGCCTGCTGAACTTTGCCGCACCCTGTTCAAATCCCTGGGCTGACACAGCGCCGAGCGAGCCGAAAAACGAGGTGCCCTCAGGGTGCGTGGGATCTGGGTCAGGAATGTCCACCCAGTCAACATCGTAGCGGCTGCCGGGCGCTTGATGACGGAACAGCTCGGCGCACTCGATACCTTTGACACGTAACATTTGCAGCTTGCCGCCATCGTGCAAGCGGCGGTCACGTCGAGGGCGATTGCCTTTTGGTGGAATGTAACGGTACAGCCCGGATGCTCCAAAGAAATCATCTTGGGTCATATACAAGTAGTCCGTTGCGGTATCCATCACGGCCCCTTCGTGGGTGAAGCGACCCGCTTGGGTGATGGGTTCGGGTGTTGGCGCATCGCCGGGTCCCCAGCGTTTATCCACTTCGTACACGTAACCGTGCTTTTTGGTTAGGTTGGTGGCGTTGCCGAAGAAATCTGCACCGATGTCTGGCCCGCCGGGTAACTCTTCGCAGGTAAACCAAGTGCCGTAAGTGGAGTTGCCGCCGGAACAGTTAAAGTAAGTACCGGATGCGCTGCGCCAGCTGCTGACGTCACCCCAGTCGCGGTGACCACGGCCAGGCTGGATCTCTATGGTTGTCGTGCCACCGTTACAGACTGGGTCATAGGGATTGGGGCCAACCTCGCCGGACGCTGGCGCGCCACTGGCATTGCCTAATTGAAATTGGGTTTCGTGGTTTCGAACCAAGCGTACGGCGCCTCGTCGTGCGCGGTAAGACTTCATACCATCATGTGACGGGGGCGTGATAAAACCATCATCCATAATGGAACCTTGCTCGCCGAACGTTCGGTAGCTGAAGCCCCGGGGTAGGCGTAGTAATAGCTGGCCGGTAGTTCGATCTAAAACATCTCTTAGCGGTCCGTAGCCCGCGCGATTGTTGATGCCGTGGCGGACGTGGCCGGATCGTGCGAGCAGCCCTTGATAAGGTCCAGCAAGTGCCGCTGCACCTGCAACCGTTAACCCAGACTTTAGAAACTTACGACGGTTTTCCTGTGACATTGGTTATCCCTCCCAAGATAGACAGGCTGGAACATAGCACCGGGAAACTGCGGCTGACAAGCAGGGTTAAAATGATTTAGCGACTGTCTTATTGGTAGTGGTGTTACCGCGCAAAACGTTTGCCATTTAGAGTTGGAAATCTATTGTCGTGGCTGGCAAATAGGTCTAAGTTGCTGGGTTAGCCTGACCACTTTGGCAAGCTTTGCCATTCATCGTCAGTGCCCAAAGCGGCAAGCTCCGCGTCGTAGCTATACAGCCAATGTTGCTGTGCACTAAAACCGCCCTCAAGCTTTGAGTTGGTTTGGCGGAATCGTTCGTTACGTGCAGCAACATCTTTTTTGTCTGCAACGTGATACCAGCGTTCCGCGTTACGAGACTGCTGCACCATGGTATTGGCGCGAGTCAACCGTAGCTCTTCATACCTTTTAAGTATCGTTGGGTGAGGGTCTGATTTTGTCTTTAGTAGTCTTGCTAACACCCAGGCGTCTTCTAGCGATTGCACCGCACCTTGAGCGTGGTAAGGCAGCATAGCGTGAGCCGAGTCTCCTAACAGTGCGATGCGGTTATCCACCCAGGACTGTAGCGGATCACGATCATGCAGCGCAGTGACAAATATCTCTGGTGTTGCTTCGATGACTTGGCGTGGCCGGTCATACCAACCATCGAATGCTGAGATGACATCTAGCTTACTTGAGGTTTGCGACCAAGATTCTTGTAATGATCCGTTGGCTTTGCCCAAGGCTAGCCAATTGAAACGCTTGGCAGCAGACACATAGTAGTAAACAAACGAAAGCTCGGGGCCCATATCAACGTGGGCGGACGCGGGAATATTTAGATGCGCAATATCCGCGGCATTAACAACCCCGCGCCAAGTGACGTAGCCTGAGGGCCTGGGCGGGTCAGGACGAAAGGTTCGTTGGCGCACAATGGAGTGGACCCCATCGGCAGCAACTAGAATGTCCCCGGTTACTTTTTTGCCGTTGGCTAGCTCTAACCAAACGCCAGTTTGGCTCTGCCCAAAGTCGCTGACGGTACTGTTCAAATGGAGACGGTTTCGATTCAAAGACTCCGTGAGTATCTGGATCAAATCCGCGCGGTGTGCATGGTAGTAGGGGTAGCCATAGGCATTAAGCACTTTTGGCATGAGTGGGGTGGTTAGAATGGTTTCGCCGGTATCCCAAACGCTATAGCGGTGAGCATCCGGAGTGGTGCAACACTTGGCTAGCTTTTCCGATAGACCGAGCCGGTCGAGTATGTGCACGCCGTTAGGGCTAAGCTGAATGCCTGCGCCAACCTCTTTGAATTCTGCCGCTTGCTCAAACAGCTCGTAATCAATGCCCTGTTGCTCAAGTGCTAATGCCAGTGCGGATCCACCGATTCCTGCCCCAATGATGAGTATCTTCATAGATTTGTTGTGTTGCCACGCCTGACAGTCGATGAAATGATGGTAACGCAATCGTATAAAAGAGCCAAAGCCATGCGTAATGATGACGAACAGATTTTGCTAGACACCATTAGTCGATGGCTGGCGAAAGACGTAGAGCCTGAGGTGATGCGGATGGAGGCTGCGGATGAGTACCCCCATGCGATGGTTGCACAAATGAAAGCGTTTGGTTTGTTTGGTGCAACCATTAGCCCCGAGTTTGGCGGGTTAGGCCTGAGTGCAACCACTTACAGCAAGATTGTCACCTTAATATCCGAATGCTGGATGTCGTTAGCCGGAATCTTCAATTCCCACCTCATGTTGGCAACCGTTGTCGAAAAATTCGGAACCGAATTTCAGCAAGAGTATTGGTTGCCTCGACTCGTTAACGGCGAAATTCGTGGAGGACTTGCGTTAACCGAACCCGGGGCAGGTACTGATTTGCAAGGTATATCTATGCGCGCGAAGCATACGACCTCTGATACCTACGTGATTAATGGTACCAAGACCTGGATATCCAACGGCATAGAAGGAGGAGCGGTTGCCTTGTTGGTGAAGACCGATCCTGATGCAAAGCCAGCGCACAAAGGTATGTCTATATTTTTGGCGCCTAAAGTAGATCCTGATTCTGGTGAGCGGTACGGCGGGTTTACCACCAGCGGTAAGCTACAAAAATTGGGCTATAAAGGCATAGATTCAGCCGAGCTGTTCTTCGATGACTACGAGTTGGATGCCAAACGGCATTTGATTGGTGGTAAACCTGGTCAAGGGTTCTATATGGCGGTTGGTGGATTGCAGTTGGGGCGAATCAACGTGGCTGCGCGGTCCGTGGGCATTGCGCGGCGGGCGTTACAGGAGGCAACCGCCTATGCACAAACTCGAGAGACCTTTGGCCAGCCGATTGCGCAACATCAGGCAATTCAACTGAAGCTGGGTGAGATGGCAACCCGCGCGCGCGCGGCAGAACTGTTAACCCTAGATGCCGCACGAGCCTACGACGCTGGCGAGCGCTGTGATATGGAGGCTGGGATGGCTAAGTACTTTGCATCCGAAGCCGCAATGGAAAATGCCGCTGAAGCCATGCGAGTGCATGGCGGCTATGGCTACTCCAAGGAGTTTCCGGTGGAGCGTCTGTACCGAGATGCACCGCTACTCTGTATAGGCGAAGGGACCAATGAGATGCAGCGCATTATAATCGCCCGGCAGCTCATTGAACGTAATCCAGTCTAGAGTCTGTTTCATAAAGTTATTTAGGGAGCGAAGGCGTTGCTGCAAAGGTGGCGCAAAGTATGCCAGCGGTGTTTCACGGGATGCTGATGCCAGGGTGCAACGCTTCTGGTTATGGGATGTCGTTTAAGGGTGATGTTTTTTTAGAGTAAAGAATACTTTACACTAGGTACAAAATTCTTTACGTTTCATTGTCTACAGAATCGTCGGCGCACAAGTTATGGCAGCACCTTGGGTTGGCCCAAAAAGGCAGGTTAACGCTAGTGAAGAGAGCCTCGGCTACCGAGAACGCAGCCTCTGGGTTTCTTTGGTTGCGGTAGCCTTGGTAGATACCTTGTATTTTGCGGTGGTGATTTACGGTTGGCTGTCAGGCGATGCGCTGTCGGCCTCTGGGTTGGTTGGCTTGCTCGCCGTGATTGTCGGGTTGCTTGTGCTCATTGAGTTGACCTTTGTGCTGTCG
>CALHVX010000178.1 GCA_938036875.1 uncultured Pseudomonadales bacterium | reverse complement strand
CGCACTAAAGCTGAGAAAGATGGGGATGAGTGGGTGATCAACGGCCAGAAGATCTGGACCTCAGGTGCTCATTACTCCGACTTCGGTATCCTCATTACGCGTACCGACCCAACGGTTGCCAAGCACAAAGGCTTAACCATGTTTTTCTTAGATATGCGCTCGCCGGGAGTGGATATCCGACCGATCAAACAAGTGAACGGTCAAAGTGGATTCAACGAGGTGTACTTCGACAACGTACGCATTCCGGACTCTCAGCGTTTGGGCGCTGTTGGTGAAGGCTGGCGCGTTTCTTTGACGACCTTGATGAACGAACGGTTGGCGATCGGCGGTAGCATTGCAACAGGCGTGCCTGAGCTAGAAGAGATGGTGGCCGCTTTGCCTATGGCGCGAGGTACCGCCTTAGAAGATCCGGCGGTGCGCTCCAAAATAGCCAATTGGCATGCTAAAGCAGCGGGTTTACGCAATACCGCTGCGCGCTCTATGACGGCTTTGTCCAAAGGAGAGATGCCTGGCCCGGAAAACTCAATCGGTAAGTTGGTCGCTGGCACTATGATGCAAGACATTGCAAAGTTTGCGATGGACCTGCAAGGCTTTGGATCGGTGCTAACGGATCCGGCAACGGCTGAAGGCTCGGCACGTTTCCAGGCTATGCTTATGCGTTCTCCTGCGGTGCGTATCGAAGGGGGCACGGACCAAATTCTTCGCAACATCATTTCGGAGCGAGTGTTGGGTTTGCCTGAAGATATGCGAGCCGATAAGGGTCTACCCTTTAACGAGATTCCTTCGGGGACCGCGTCGAGCTAAGGTTGCCGCAGTTGGTCAAGCATGCCGGTTTCGGCGTGCACCCACCATTGGTTGCCGTCCGGGTCCAGCGCGGTAAAGCTGTAAGCCACTGGACTTTCCATCAGCGGTTGCACGAGCTCTGCATGAGCGGCAGCCGCAAGCTGATGTATGCGCTCCACCTCAGCGTTGTCATTGACACGTAGCCCTATTCCGCAGGGTCCCATGCTTGCGTACTGATCCGCTTTGATGTTGATGGATATTTTTCCGCCGGGCCAATGTAGCTCAGCATGTTCCACCGTGCCTGCACCATCATCTGCGCGCCAAGACTCAACCAAACCTAATGAGAGTACAGCCCAGTCTAAGATTTGGGCCACGTTTGTGGACCACAGCATAGGGAACGCTTCGCTGTTTTCTTGGGTCATCAGAGTTTTCCCAGATATTGGTGAAGGATCGGAATTGGAGGTTATCGACACTCTAACTTAACTCCGGGTTGGTTTACTATTAGAGCATCAAACACGACGTAGGGATGGTGGGGCATGGAACTTACAGGTAAGCGAATCATAGTCACAGGCGCAGCGCGCGGTATGGGTGCGGCAACAGTACGTGCATACGTGGCAGCGGGTGCTCAAGTGGTTGCCATGGATGTCAACGATGAATCGGGTACGAAAGTTGCTGCAGAGGCTACCGGGCCGGGTAAGGCTCAATACTTAAACGTGGACGTTGCGGACAAAAGCAGCGTAGTCGCAGCATTTGCACAGGCGAACAAGCTCATGGGTGGCATTGATGTGTTGGCGCATCCTGCGGCAATTCAGCGTGCATCAGATGCTGGTGAGGTGAGCGTTGAAGATTGGGACCTTATGTTTGCGGTGAATGTACGGGGAACCATGCTGACGAACCAAGCGGCTCACGGCTATATGAAAGCAACCGGTGGCGGCTCGATCATAAACTTTGGTTCGATTTCGGGGCAGCGTGCTGAAGAATCAGCGGCCGCCTACTCGGCTTCTAAAGGTGCTGTTCATGCTTGGACAAGAACCGCGGCTGGAACCTGGGGCAAAGATAAGGTTCGAGTTAATGCCATCTTGCCGGCAATGGCGACGCAAATGTATCTTGAAGCGCGGGAGCGCAGCACTGAGGAAGAGAACCTAGCCAGCTATTGGCGGAATCTCAATAGCATAGCGTTGGGTCAAGAGTATGGTGATCCAGACAAAGATTTGGGTCCGGTTATGGTGTTCTTTGCATCCGATGCCTCCCACTTCATTACCGGGCAAATGGTGCCTGTTGATGGTGGGCAAACGAACGTACGTTAGCTGGTCAGAAGAGGGCTGTCAGCTGGGTCTAACAGCGACAGCGCTTCGAACAGGTTGGCCGCATACCTGCCAAAGCGTTAGTCGCGAGTTGATGCTTAGAACCCTAGCAATTTAGCCCCTGGTTTGTAAAAGGTTCTGGGGTTATAGGTAGGAGGCCAAACCTGCGTGAGGTAAGATTCCCAGCATGGCCGATGCACCATCCAAAGTCCGTTTTATCCACACCTCCGACTGGCAGTTGGGGATGACGCGCGCTTTTTTCAGCGACGAAGCCGCTTCTCGCTTCAGCCAAGCCCGTATCGATGCCATTACCCAATTGGGCCAGGCTGCACAAGAACAGGATGCTCAGTTTATTGTGGTGGCTGGGGATGTCTTCGAATCCAATCACCTGTCTAGCCAAATCCTATTGCGTACTATGGATGCGCTGGTTGCGCTGCCAGTCCCCGTGTTTTTATTGCCCGGTAATCACGATCCACTAGATGCGGCGTCTATATTTTTGACCCCCGCGCTGCTTGCGGCGCCAGAACACATTGTGGTGCTTCGAGATATGCAGCCGGTGGCCGTACCCGGGTTGTCGGGCGTAGAGGTAGTGGGTGCCCCTTGGCGCACCAAGCATCCCAACGCAGATTTGTGTGCCGAAATGGCCGCGTCGTTGGAGCCGGCAGCAGGCGTGGTTCGAATCGCCGTGGGGCATGGCCAGGTCGATAAGCTGTCGCCAGATCTGTCGCGTCCAGAGATTATTGCGGTTGCGGATGTTGAAAAAGCGTTGCAGGCGCAGAAGTTCCATTATCTTGCCTTGGGTGATCGTCACTCCGTGTATAGCGTTGGTGATAGCGGGCGTATTTGGTATTCCGGGGCTCCGGTTGCCACCGCTTTTGTCGAGGATCAACCCAACCATGCATTGCTGGTTGATCTGGATGGTGATGCCGATTGTACGGTAGAGCCAATAGCGATCGGTGCGTGGGAATTTGTGGCGGAGCATCGCACGTTAAACAATGCAGACGACCTTGAGGCGTTTCGTCAGTGGTTGGAGGCATTGCCCAACAAACAATGTCATGCGGTTAAGGTCAGCTTTACCGGCAGCATTAACTTGGCGCTCGCAGCCCAGCTTGATGAGTTGATGGAGGGGCAGCAAGCGCGTTTTGCTAGCCTTCGCAGGCGCGAACGGTTAACGGATCTAGCCATTGTTCCAGACCAGTTGGATGAAGACAGTGTGGTGTTAACCGGGTACGCGAAAAGTGCGTGGGATGAATTGCTGCTACAAGCGTCCAGCGGTGATGTTGTTGCCCGTGATGCTTTGCTGCTGTTTTATCGTCTTGCTGAGCGAGGCGCTTAACATGCGCCTGCAAACCTTAACGCTTGAGAACTGGCGGGGTGTGGTCCACCGAGAAATTGAGTTTGCTGCTGGCGTAACGGTGGTTGAGGGCCCCAATGAAATTGGCAAGTCCACTATCGTTGAGGCATTGCAGGCTCTATTCAACGACCTGGATAGCAGCAAAACACAACGGATCAAGGCCATAGCGCCGGTTGGGCAAGATGTGGGCAGTAGTGCCGAGTTGGCGTTTACGGTTGGTGACTTTGCCCTAGTTTACGGTAAGACATATAACAAAAAGCCAACAACGGTGTTAAGTGTGTCCGGTGCTCAAACCCTCCAGCTAAGCGGGCGCGAAGCGCATGAGTGGGTTACTGAGTTTTTAGCGGCTCAGGTTGACATGGATCTATGGCGGGCATTGCTGGTTGATCAAGGAGACACCCTAGGCAAGGCTAACCTGCAAAGCTCCCAAGGCTTAGCGAAGGCGCTAGATGAAGCGGCCGGCCATAGCGGTGATGAGAGCGGCACGGATGGCCGAGTTGAAGACGCAACGTTGTTTGCCGCGGTGGTCGCTGAATACGAACAATATTTCACGCTTAAAACAGGAAAACCCAAAGCACTGCTGTCAGATCTAGAAAAGCGTGTTGCACAAAGCGAAGAGACACTTGCACAAGCTCAAAAAGCGTTGCAAGAGATAACGCTAGATACGCAAGAACAAGAGCGGTGCGCGGCTGAAGTCCTACGTTTGCAAACGTTGCTACCGGCACTGCAAGAGCACGCACAAGCGCAAGAGCTGGCCTGGTCCGAGCTAAGCTCGTTGCAGGAGCAGCAGGTGACCAAGCAGCAGGAACTTGCAAGCGGGCAGAAACTGTTGCAAGCATTGCAACAAATCTTGGAGGCGCGTGCGGCGTTAGTCAAAGATATTGAAAGCTCCAAAGCCCGTGTTGCTCATGAACAAGAGCTTGGTGCACCCATGCAAGCCAAGGCACAGCGTCTTAAGCAGCAGATGGAGGCTAGTCGTGAGGTGCAAGGCAAACTGCGAACGAAGCTTGCCCAAGCACGTTCCAGTGCAAACCTGGCGGCAGCGGACGCGCAATACTACGTTAACCACAAAACGCTGACAGAGCTTGAGAAAAACTTAAGCCAGCTCCAGATGCTTGAAACGCAGATGTCGGACCACTTGAAGATCACCAAAGGGACCAGCATCAACGATAGCGTGGTTGAGCAGTTCAGAGCGGCTGAAACGGCGTTAGCGGTTGTTGAAGGACGTCGAGATACCGCCGCGACAACCTTTGCCTTGCTTGCACACAAGGGTTTGACCGCAACCATTGATGGTCAAGAGGTTGTGCTCGATCTAGGCGAGCGCAGCGATGGTGTTGTTGCCAAAGAAGTGGTGTTAGATCTGCTGGGTACAGCAAAAATTACGCTTACACCTTCTACCTCGGTTGCGGAAATTCAAGATGCGCTAAATCATGCTCAAGCGCAGCTCGCGAAGTTGTCCAGCACCTACGCTGTTGCGGGTTATGGGCCGGCCCAGCAAATCAACGCACAGCGTCATCAAGCCCAAACTGAGCTAGATAAGCTCAGTAGCCAACAACAGCAGCTGCTGGGGGGCGCAAGCCTGGTTGAGATCCAACACGAGGTTGCATCCCTTAGATCCGCTGCAGCCAGTTACTTGGAGCAACGTGCCTCGGATACTGAATTGCCGTCAAGTGGTTTAGAAGCGCAAGCGAGGCTTGAGCAATCTCAACAAGTTCAAGCATCGTTGGAAGCAGATCTTGAACAGCAGCGTCAGCTAGAAGAAGAGCAGCGGGCGCAATACGATGAGGTAGATACCGCGTACCGCCTAGTCCAACAAAATCTCGACGGACTATCAGCGACGCTGGTCGAAAAGCAAAAACGCTTAGCCCATGATCTTGAGGCGAATTCGGATGAGGCGGCGCAATCAGCGATGGCAGCGCAACGCTCCGTGGTAGCTAAGCTTGAAGCGTCAGCAGCAGAGTTGGCGGTTGCTTGGCAGGCGGCCAATCCAGATGCGGTGTTAGAGCTGAGAGACAACGCACGCCTGGTTAGTTCTCGAGCCACAGAGGACCTAGCTAAGAGCCAACGCCGCTTGGATGTTCTTAACGATCGTTTGCAGCAAGCCCAGGCAGATGGTCGCTTTGACGCTGCAGAGAACGCGGACAATTCGAACAAACAGCTATCCCGTGAGTTGCAGGCTCTGCAGCGTCGTGCTGAAGCAACCAAACGGTTGTGGATGTGTCTAGCTGAGCATCGTAGTCGTTCGCGTCAAGCTTACGTGGAGCCGCTGAAGCTGGCCGTGGAAGCTTTAGGCGCTATAGTGTTTGGTGCCGGGTTTGCTGTGGAGCTAGATGAAGATTGGACCTTGGTTAGCCGTACCTTGGATGGCAAAACCCTGCCGTTTGCCGCTTTAAGCATTGGCGCACGGGAACAGTTGGGCATCTTGCTGCGTTTGGCCGCTGGCCAGGTAACCGCAGATCAGGGTGGGGTGCCCTTGATTATTGACGATGCACTAGGGTTTTCGGATCCGGCGCGTTTGTCGACCATGGGGGCGGCGATTGCAGCTGCTGGACGCAAGTCTCAGGTCATCATCTTGACCTGTACCCCTGGGCGTTTCACCCATGTGGGTAGTGCGAAGGTTGTGGTGTTGGACTAGGTCTACTTCTAGGTCTGAGAGCGTATGAGTTTAAAGATGGCGCTGACCCGAGCAATTCGTTGACCCTTGCAGGCTAGATAAGCATTCGCAAAGGCTAGTGAACCACCCAAACGGTGGACGTCTACCTCAACTTCTACCCAATCACCCAGGTCGGCTGAACCAGAAAAATCGGTGCTCATGCTGACGGTCGCCATGGGGGTTCCTGGTGGGCCGCTTATGGGTGCGCTATCTAAGCTCACCTGGGTCTGTTGTTGCTCACCCTTGGCCCAAAGCAACATCCCAATGTTGTGTCCTATGGCAATATCCGCAATGGTGCAGACCATTCCGCCATGCAATTTGTTGCCGCGATTGCAGTGTTTTTGTTTAACCTGCAGTCCAAATAGTTGGCTAGCTTTGAGGGTTTTGCTGTAGAAGGGGCCGTTGTTTTGAATAAACGGGCTGACGGTTTCTAACAGGGTAAAACCTTCGGGTACTTCGGTCATTTGCATTGGTTGAACGTTTGGGTAAGTTCATTGATAGCGGCAGGGCGATCTGTTGTGAGCACGTCTAACCAATCGGGCCTTAGGTCTAGCCAGCCGGCAACAGCGCAACGGCTTAAGGCGTAGTGCAGCTTGCCTTGGGTGGATGCCACAAAGAAGTCTGAGTTGCTGATGCGTTTTGCCTCTGGCAGCACCAACCCAGGCTGTTGTTTGTACTTGAGCAACGCGGTTTGATTGTAGTCACTGCGATGGTCAGCTTGCATCGCCAAGCCTTCATCGATCCAGGTCGGCAATCCGAAGGAACGTTGCAAAAACCCGAGTCGGTGAGACGTTTCTGCATGTACCCACTCGTGTGCAAGTACATCCACATTGTTGCCTTTAGGGCCGATCAAGACCACTGCTGGGAGCATTGGAGCGAAGTTGGTGGTGCCGTGGTTTAACCAAATCCCTAGGGTTGGCTGGGTTAAACAATGAATGAGCGGTTGGCTTTGTGTGGTGCCAAACAGCTCTGCCACTCGTTGTTGTGCCTGGATTTGCAGTGTGGGATCACAGGGCTCAGCTAGTAGCGTTGCGCTGGCCGCGTGGACCCAGCGGTAATTTAAGATTAACGCTAGCAAAAAAATTAGGTAGCCAGTACGAACCAAATATTTCATTGAGTTTCTCTAAGAAAGGGCCGCTATTAGTCCTGCCGCCGCCGCGCTGTCTAGATACTCGCGGAGTACCGTAATTTTCCCATCGTGAATTTCGCCGACAACACAGGCGGGTATTTTTAAGGGGTTACCATCAGGGAGCGTGCCACAGACCATATGCTCTTCAACGAAACCGGTGGCGGATGCAGAGCGGATTGGCTCTTCGTAGTGAAAATCTTTGATCACGTTATTGACGGCTAAGGTAAACCGGATGAGGGAGTTTAGCCTCATTGGCGGGGCGCCATTTTGGATGGCTACCAAATCGTCGGCACAGAGTGCTCGAATGGCTGCCTCATCGCTATCAGCAAAAGCAGTGAAAAGGGCCTCGCAAGTTGACACCGCATCCATAGGATTCTCCAATCAGGTTTTGGGACCCATAGTGCAATTGGACAGTGCCGCTCGCCAAATCACCAGGGTGCTGGTGATTCTGATACTACCCTGTTAACACGCCAGCTAGA
This sequence comes from uncultured Pseudomonadales bacterium, assembly GCA_938036875.1. Lineage (GTDB taxonomy): Bacteria > Pseudomonadota > Gammaproteobacteria > Pseudomonadales > Azotimanducaceae > CALHVX01. The sequence continues at coordinate 2,296 of CALHVX010000178.1, read as the reverse complement.
AGGACCAGGTCACGCCAGCGGTGGCCACCATGTTTTCATAGTTGTTGTCGAACTCGCCGTCTGCCTCTAGATAATTTAGGGTTAGGGCAAGGCCCAACTGATCGGTGATCTCTTGGTTGATGCCCAAGGCGTAGATGTTCTGATCGGCATCGATGCGCCAGGCGACAAAATCAATGCCCTCTTCGAAGGCAAAGTCTCGAGCCGCGTCAAAGGCTTCTTGATTGTTGAACTCGGTGCCGCGACCGGTGGCGGCAACATCACCGGTCATGTAGTTGTACTCGAAGAATAGGTTGGTTTTTGGCGTCGGGCTAAAGCTAAGCTTGAAGAATGGCCCGTATCGATCTACGTCAAACACATCATCGGAGTTTCGGTTTAGCAAACCGCCTTCGGGGTTGCTGTTTGTTGAAACGCGGTAGTGATATTTGGCGCCTATGCTGGCGCTGAACCTAGGATTGAATTGTTTTCCGATCGCAAGCTCTGCATCTACGCGATAACCATCGCGAATTTCGCTTTTGTCATACTCTTGCCATTGGAACTTAACGTCAGTGGAGACAAAGGGAGCTGTGAACTCGGTGCCAAAGGCCTGCTGAAAGTTGAGGTCGGCAGCAACGCCGTAGTTAGATAGGTCGGCCAGTGTTGCGACGCCGTTGTAGAAGGGCGCAACCGTTAGCGACAGCTCTTGAGTAGCGTTTTGCACTGCTTGCCAACTGACACCGGCTTCGATATGCGTTGTGAGCGTCTCGCGTTTTGAGCCGGAGTCCGGCGCCAGGCCGATGTTTTCGTCGTAGCGTGCATCCACGGTTGCGTGCCAAGAGAACGGGCTTGGGGGTTCGGTTGCGCTGACTAGTAAGGGCGCTAAACACAAACCCAGTGTGGCTAGGATTCGTTTACATCCTGTCGTTTTTTTTTGTTGCATAGGTTTCGCCTTGTTCTCGAATTGTTTATGGGCAGGCAGGAGGATTCGCTGCCCAATTCTGAAGGATGAGGTGTGGTGTGGTGAGGGCTTCGAATACTTGGCCCCCAGGGTGGTCATCGTCATTCGTTGGCCAATCGGGAAGGCCGAAAGCCCCCCTTGCACTCAACAGGTTAGTACACTGTAGTGTGCCGCCATTGGCAGGCGGTGCTGGCGGGCCTGTATCGGGGGTATCAACCCAAACGAAGCCCGCGCAGTTAGAACCTCCTTCATTCGTATGGCAGTTTCTGCATCCTCGTGCCCTGTTTTGAGGACAGCCAAAGCCTGATGCCAAGGGGGATTTAGCTGATGCATCTGTCCAAATTGTTTTTATCACCCAGCCCATGTCATTTTCGAAGTTCAGGCTGCGAGAAATGCTCAGCGTTCGATTAATACTGACTAAGCAATCGCTGATTTCTAGTTCGAACTGATGTATGGAGTTACTTATTTCGCGGTTTTCGTAAAATATTTGGTTTGCAGCGACTTGGGCGTGCGTAAACTCGTCTCCCACTTGCAAAATATCAGCGTCAGAGCTATTGGCAAGAGGTGTGGTTCCAACCTTAAGAAACCCTCGATTACCACTTGGTATTGAGAGGACTGTGTACTTAAGCGGACATTCTAGCGCGTCTCCCGTGATGTTCGAATCGATGTAGTTGAGCGTAGTCGCGGTGATTACGTTGTCCCTCCAGGGAACGGAGTTTGTGCTTGATGCGGCTATCGATGTTCCCGATTGGGCACGTTCCGGATCTAGGAAACCATCAACGGCTATGGATGGGTTTGCCGGACCGCTGGGCCCATCAGATCGCGGGGATACGTTAATGGATATGGTGCAGTTCACAGTGGCAGGGCTATCGTTGCCACAGGTTCCAGCGCTTGAGGCATCAGCCACCGACAAACTGAAGGTATCAACTGCAATTGGTGTCAAGTCGTCTGGATCGGCACTGTTAAGGTAAAATAAGCCGTCCAGAGTGTCCGCTGTGATTACTTGTGCAAGGTTAAAAGTTCCACCCGCTGGTATCAGGGTGTCCGAACCGCTTTGACGTAGCACCAGATTTCCTTGGCTGGGCGCGACCTCCAGCCTTAGCTCAATCTCTGCTGGATCGAGGCTATCGGAGTCGGTTACGCGTAAGTCCCCCGCAGGTACACTTGAACTCGATAGCCCACCACTGATGCGTTCGCTGCGTCCGGCTTCTATAGCTATGTTTCGCGATAGCAGTGAAGGAACGTCATTGACGTTAGCAACGTTAATGGGGAAGGTGTCTGGTCCTATAGAGACCAAATCATCCGCCACCGAGTAGCTAAAGCTGTCTGTTGGGTTCTCTGCAACGCCATTGTGGATATACA
>CALHVX010000177.1 GCA_938036875.1 uncultured Pseudomonadales bacterium | reverse complement strand
CCGCGACGAACGCGTCTTCAAGAACCCAGATACCTTCGACATACACCGAGATGACCTACACATGGGTCGCGAAAATCGTACGGGGCGCTACAAAGATGGAAAACCCGGGCACCTCGGGTTCGGGATAGGCCAACATTTTTGTATGGGCTACGCCATGGCCCGCCAAGAGACGGTCATTGCGTGCGCCGCACTATTGGAAGCCCTACCGAACATCGCAGCACGCGATGATAATCATGCAGGGCTAACATCGCCATCGATCGACTCCGGCGGGTTTCGTTCACCGCAAAATCTGTGGTTGTCATTGCGGTAACTGACGATCCGTCGAACCGGCTTATAAAACTAAACACACCAAAGGATTTATCAATCAATGGCAAAGCTCGCGGACAAAGTGGCACTCATTACTGGAGCCGGCAGCGGTATCGGCCGAGAAAGCGCCCTACGTATGGCCAAAGAAGGGGCGGCTGTGATGTGCGCCGACCGCGACGTTGAGGGCGCAGAGACCACCGCTGGTTTCATTCAAAATTCTGGGGGTAAAGCGGGAGTCCTCGAGTTAGATGTTACTCAAGAGAAATCGGTTGCCGCGGCCTTAACCACCACAACAAGCGAACTGGGCGGCCTAGATATCATCTTCAACAATGCGGGTGTGGCCGGCGCAGGCTTCGGTTGGGATACCACCATCGCCGTTAACTTAACTGGGGTTTACCATGGCTTGTTTCACGGCGCTCCCTTTCTTGCGGACCATGGTGGAGGTGTCATCATTAACACCGCCTCTGTGGCTGGCCTGGTTGGACTAACCTCGGTTGCCCAAACCGAGGAGCTACCAGAGGGCGCAGGGGCCTATGTCGCCGCCAAACATGGCGTGGTTGGGCTGACCAAACAATACGCGGTCACCTTCGGGCCACGTGGTGTCAGGGTAAATGCTATTGCACCCGGCTACATTGAGACCCCCATGACCGCGCCGGCTCGGGATATTGATGGCGCTATTAGCTATCTAGAATCACTACACCCAATCGGACGATTGGGTCAGCCCGAAGAAATTGCATCCGCGGCGGCATTTTTAGCAAGTGACGATGCAAGTTTTATCACCGGCGTGGTATTGCCTGTTGATGGTGGATACACGGCACGTTAGAGCTTGGGCAAACCATACGGAGCAAAGTAGGCACCATATAGGGTCTTTGGGCTACGATCTTTAGGCTGAGATTTTCAAGAGTCACTAATTAGAGAGTAACTATGGAAGCAAACCAGAAACACGATGTCTATCTCGTGTGCAACGCAAAATACCACGACACCAATTTTGCGCGTTTAGAATTGCTTAAGTTGTTGGCGGAAAACGAAGATATCCACACCAAGGTAGCAGAGAATTTTGGTGATACCGTAGCAATCAAACACTCGAAGCTTCTCATCACCTATACCTGCGATCTTCGACCCAGCCTTGAAGAGCAAGAAGCCTTAAGTGCGTTTCTAGATAACGGCGGCCGCTGGTTTGCCTTACATGCCACCAACGCGCTGCTTGAGTTCACCAAAGACGGTCGGGTTGACACACCCGACGTTGCGCCAAAATTCATGCAGATCTTAGGTAGCCGGTTTATGGCACACCCAGCCAACCAGAAAATTTCGGTCCGTGTAACCGATGTGGATCACCCATTGACTCGACACATCAGTGACTTTGAGGTAGAAGACGAAGAGCCCTATTACTGCGAGCCACAGGGTGAGCAAATTGTCTTGCTCGAAGCATCATACAGCGAACCCTCGGTTGGCTACGTAAAATCTGACTACGGCACGGATAAAGAAAGCCATCCCCAGATGTACCTCCACCCGCACGGACAAGGAGAGGTCTTGTATCTATCCTTAGGTCATTGCTCCGGCAAACACGATATGAAGCCCATGGTAGACATACAACCGGTGGTACGCGGCTCCTGGGAGTCTCCCGTTTACTACGAGCTGTTAAGACGCGGTATTCGTTGGGGTATTGGTGGCATGGCGCTACCTAACTAGAACGGGTTAGTCGTCTCTAGCCCAAGCAGCGCTCGACCCACCTGCTCACTCACCCGATCTCTGTGAGCATTGATGTGCAGGGGCATGGCTTGAAAATCTCGATACCTGCGCTCAAAAGAAGTCCCTTCGCGCAAGCCGTTGCCGCCTTGCACACGCAACATCAAACGCATGGCTTCATCGCAAAATTGCAACGCCTGCATGCTGGCTGACATCTGCGCGAGGTAGTCTGCCTCTGTGGGTGCGGTATCACTTTGGATACGCGCATCCGTCGCTCTCAACGCGGCCTGCACAGTATCTTTAGCCGCGGTTAGCAAACCCTGAGCATGCCCTAAATTTACTTGCACCATCGGGCGTTCAGCCACTTTAACGCCCATGATAGCCACGCGATCGCGAATACCGAAACAGATCTCGTCGAGAGCCGCCTGACACAGGCTCGACGCCATCAACCCTAACCAAAGATCCGACACGCCAACCCAATCCTCTCGATAGCGAGGTGCTATGACGGCAACACTAGGTTCGCGAAAACGTAGTCGATACATCATCGGGAAAGGGACAACTTGGCTAGCGGCTACCGCTACCCCTTCGTAGTACAGATCGTCGGTACTTGAAGCACGCAAGCTCATGGCTTGCCAGGTTGGGTCGATACGCACGCCGTCAGAGCGCAAGTCCACCAAAGCAAATTGCGGCTTGCTGCGATCCTCACCAACAAAAGTAACCCCCGCCCACTGTGCATATCGAGAGCCTGAGCCAAACGCCGCCTTACCATTCAATACAAGATGGTCTTGTTGCTGCTGAAACTGGACACCGGTGCTAGCGCCGGCGGGAAAGCAAACCCATTCCGATGCCCCCACCACCGAGGACAGCTGCTGAGTATGATCTGGACCGAGCAAGCCGCAGAATAAATGGAACGTGGACAGATGGTTCCACAAGCACCAAGCGGTTGAGCTACATGCGGTGGCTACTTCGCTGAGCACCGCACCGGTCTCCACGACCGATGCATCGGACCCACCAAGGACCTTGGCCGCTGTCATACCCATCACTGGTGAAGCTCGCAGCCCTGCAATCGCCTCCGGCGCAACCGTACGCGTGCGGTCAGCGTTTGATGCCTGCTCAGCGATCACATCGATCACACCTTCGTTCAACCATGCCGTCATCTGTCTGCCTCAAGCTTTTCTAACACCATATCAACGATATCGCGACAACACACCAAGTAGAGCACAGCAGTGAATTTCTTCCCAACGCCCCAGTTGTAGTATGTTTACTGTCATTAGAAAACTACCGAGGCGCTAGAATGAGCGAAACCGAGTCCCCCTTCAACATCACCCCCATAAAAGGAGGGTTGGAGTTATCTTTTGAAGTACGCGCCGCGAAGGGCGAGCGCCAAACCAAGAAAGCTAGTTTTGGGCAATTCGAAATCATTTGCGACGAGTCCGCGATGATTGGTGGCGACGATTCAGCACCACCGCCGCTGGCCTACTTCGCAGCCTCAATCGCCTTCTGAATGTTGACCCAACTCGCTCGGTCGAGCGAAGCACGTAAGATTGAACTGACGGATGTCTCCATGACCGTCACCCCTAGGTTTGAGCAAACCGGCGCCATCGGCCCGGATACTGTCGCCAGCCGGCTATTAGATGTTGAAACTGCCCTACACATCGAGTCAGCAGCAACAACGCAAGAGATCGCAAAATTGGTCGCCACCGCCGAACGCATGTGTTTTTTGCTGGATGTCATAAGGCAACCCCACGAAGTAAACAGCTCAACCTCACTAAACGGAAAACCTTTGGTCGGCTAGACCAACCCTCAATTGCAAAAGGAGAGAGTCATGTCTAATCAAGAACACGAGGTAGTCTCCATCTACCCCTTCACAAGCGAAACAAAAGAAGAGCTTCTCAGCAAAGCGGGCGAATGCACCTTCAACTGGTCGACCAAAGACGGCTGGCCTGTTGGCGTCATACATGCTTTTGTCTGGCGCAATGGCAGCGGTTGGATTACCTGCGGCATCCATCGTCATCGCGTGGCGGCTATTCGTCGTGACCCACGTTGCTCCGTGGTGGTGAGCGGTGTTGCTGCGCCAAATGGACCCAATGGGGCCATTACTTTCAAAGGTCGCGCTATTATTCATGAAGACGAAGAAACCAAAAAATGGTTTTACCCCGCGCTTGCCTACGGTCCATACACGCGCGCCGGCAAAGAAGGCAAGATGACGCCGGAAGAAACCGCTCAAGCAGAAGCTTTTGTCGAGCGTTTGAATTCACCGCTGCGCGTGGTGATCGAAATTGTGCCCGAAAAATGGATCATGCTAGACAGCGACAAGATGGCCAAAGACACCGCTGGTGAGCTCACCGATGAAGAGCGCGGCCCCTTGCTGGAGGCAGACGCCAAACGCATGCCCAAAGAGCTTAAGAAACGCGGGTTAAGCTAACTAAAGCCCTGACAAACACTGAGGCCGTCGCAGCGCCAAAAAGCGCTCGGCCTCGGTGTTCGCTCCCATGCCCACCAACCCATAGGCATAGCTCAGCTCTAACAGATCGCGCTGAGCACGTGAGCCTCCCAAGCGTTCGTGGGTTGCCATGATCGGCGTTAGTCGTTCCACCATTGCTTGCCAGTTTTTATCAGCAAAGGCCGCAAAGGCGCTAGCGATAGCTCCCACTTGATCACTGGCAACGCCACGTTCAACAGATTCCAGAGAGCTTAACGATTCTTCACGCTGCGTGACCGCATAAGCAATAGCACAATGAAAATCCGCAAAAGATAACCCGGGCTTGGCAAAGGACTCCTGCGCGTAGTCCGCCGCTAGCTGCCATAGCTCTGCTGGCGGCTCATGCCCCTGCAGCTGCGTGCGCAGCAGCAAGGCCACAAGATCCGTCACAATGTTTAGTGGCGGCGCCGTTGCACGCTCTGGATGCAAGTCGTTGGTCACAATATCCCAAACCTGCCCAATCTCACCCTCACCCAACGCCCACAACGCATCATGCCAAGCTAAATGGCAATGCAAGAGGCCCTGGCGGTCGTAAGCCGCGCGCCATTTAGAAACCGCCGCGCGCCCGGCTACCGACTGTCCCAACTCATAGTGAATGTGTGCGCGATGGTGCGCTGCGTTAGCATTGCTTGGGTTCGCTTCGTACGCTTTGTCGTTTAGCTCAGCCGCCTTGCTTAGTTGCCCTACTTCACACAACGCAAAAGCTAATTGGCTTTCAAACCACCAATCACCTACGTAGTGATGCGCAACCGACTCCATAAAGGCGAGATTTTCTGCTTCTCGCCCAGTGCGACCACTAAACCCAATCAGGCCAAACACGCCACAAGCCGGCGCAACCACCATGGCATCACGAGGATAGGTTCGCATGTGCTCTTTCATTTGAGCTAACCCAGGACCAATTTTGCCATCGATCAGGTGACCCATAATCTGTACATGGCCCAGCTCCGAACCGCTGAGCTGATCTTCTAGAGCACGAGCTCGCGCCATGGCCGCACGTGCTTCTTTGGGTTTTGCCACAATGTGCAAACCACGCGCCAAGTCGGCATGAGCAACCGCAAAGTTTGGATCTAGCTCGGTCGCTCGCTGTAGCGCTTCAATGCCACCCGGTTGGGCTGCCAACGAAAGATCAACGCCAAGGCAATACTGTTCAAAGGCGGCGTCGGAGGTTGTGGAGCGATGATTGCCGTAACGATCTTGCATAGTCCTCTATGGTTCCTCAGGGGCTAAACTAGGTTAGTGGTTTGGCGCCGTAGTGTTGCGTGACATGTTTAGGGTAGCTACGCTCGAAATAGTTCCACAACTGCTCGCCGTAGACTTCTGCCTGGTAGCTACTTTGCATATCTGCGACCCCTTGCGCTGTCTCATCACGCCTAGCCATAAACCCAGCCTTGGTATGACGCTCACTCGCAGACACTTTGTCCTGAAACCGCTGTGCCAAAGGTAACCTAACTAGCGGTGTATCCAACCCGGGGCCATGAAAATAGGCTAACGATAACCGAGGCTCTTGGGTCACTACGCGATGAGGCGTGGCGAGCAGATAGTTACCGGTGATCGCCTGCAACATCTCACCTAAGTTCACCACAAGCGCGCCAGGAATATTTGGCACATCGATCCAATCACCCGCTGGGGCTTGCACCTGCAACCCAGCAACGGCGCCCGGTGCAACCAAGGTAAGAAAACCCGTGTCGTGATGTGCGTTAACCCCAAAGTCTCCAGGCGGCGTTGCGGGGTAGCAGATCAACTTGGTCAGCGACATCCGTTCTTGCCCAAAGCGCGTTTCGAACGCATCTGGAGCAAGGCCAAGACCGCGACTCAGCAGCGACATCAGCTCATCCGCAAGCCCACCCAAAGCATCGAACCATTGCTCCAGTGCTACACGGAAACCGGGAAGTTCGGTCTCAGACAACCACTGGTTTGGCCCCAACAAACGCCAGTAGTTCGGTTGCACGCTAGCCGCGCGCGGCGCATGCTCGCTCCACAAATCCACCTGCTCTCGGATATCAGGGCGCCCGTTGGTAAATTCCGTTCCGACGGGCTCCCATCCTCGAAAGTGCCGTGAATGGCGCTTATCGATTCTCTGTTTGATGGTCTGAGGAAGTTGAAACAATGCGCGCGCCTGCAATTCTACGGTTTTGAGCAACGCGGGATCGAGACCATGACCGGTTAACACAAAAAAACCGACTTCATGACAAATTTGCACCAGGTGTTCACCTAGCGCTTGTGGCGTCGAGCCCGATTTTTGGGAATGCTGGGATAGGTCAACAATGGGTATCTGCGTAAAGCTCATGATGACGGCCGCCCGCGTCGCGCACGCCGAGCCTCACCCAGCGCTCGTAGTGCATCTAGGTTGTCCTCAGTCACTTGAGCGTAACTCGAGCGCCAACTCTGGTGGTCACCCCAGACAAAAGGTGTGGTCTGTGTGCTTCTGGGCTCGTCCGCCGAGCCTAGCAGCGCCAATGCTCGACGTACGATGGCCCTTTGCATGGTTCGATCCTCGGGCTTGCCGCACGGATTACCCAGGGGGATGTCTGTAAACAAAAAGCGCGGCACGCCACAGTACTCAACAATATCCAAAGCACTGCCCACGACTATTGTGGGTAAGCCCATCTGCTCCAAACTCCGAGCCGCCAAACTGACGGACTGATGGCAGATTGGTCACAACGGCACCAACATAACCGCGTCTACGGCATCCTCAACCAAAAGCGACTGCAACGCTGGTACATCTTGGTTGAGCGTTTTATGTTGAGAATACTCTGATGGAAGCCCGTAATAACGCTCACTCAACGACCCCAGCTCACCCGCAGCAACCAAACCCTGCAAAGCTCGAATGGGAAGAAAGGTCTCAACATCGTTGGTGTGGGTATTGTCTTTGTCCCACGCAAGGTCATCGGTATTCAAGGCCACAGGTGGTTGGCTTGTTGTACCTGACCAAACCGACTTAGGCTGCCCCTCCTCCCAAGACAAGGGATTGGCCGTGGTAACCAATGCCAGCTTCAGCTTCGACACTGACTTAGACAAAGGCGAAAAGGGTACCCCTGCATGGGTAGCCCAAACGTAGTCCCGCTCGTATCCAAGGGCGCGATAGTAAGCGCGTGTGCGCGCCATGTAAGGCACTGGAAGGCTGGAAGATTCAGCAGGTTCGAAGGTCATACAGCCTCAGCTCAATTAGTTTGGATGCATCTGCACAGCAGGACTTCAAGGATCGCGCCATCTGGGCCATAGTTCAACACCTAACCCACGATCACCAGGGACCATCCCTGAGCACAGGTTTCACTGGAGACTTATGTCGATACCACGCCCTGAACACCCGCGCCCACAGTTCTACCGTGCCGCATGGCAATCGCTAAATGGGACTTGGGGCTTTGCTCTCGATCCAGGGAATTCGGGCTTAAATCGCGGCTGGCCCAAGGATGCTAGCCACTTCACAACCCGCATCACGGTTCCTTTCTGCCCAGAAAGTGCTCTGTCAGGCATCGAGAACCGAGATTTCATGAACCCAGTTTGGTACCAGCGAGAGTTTGAAGTACCCAACGAGTGGCGCGAGGCCCATCAGGATGCGAGAGTATTGCTACACTTTGGCGCTGTGGATTGGCATTGCCGAGTTTGGGTCAACGGCAAGGAGGTAGGTGAACATTGCGGTGGCGGGACCTCGTTTGCCTTGGACATCACCGACGCACTGAACGGCAGCGCAAACCAACTCGTTGTCAGAGTAGAAGATGATGTTCGTAGCGGCTTGCAACCCGCTGGCAAGCAGAGTTTGCGTCACCAGTCGTTCGCCGCCAGCTACACCCGAACCACCGGTATCTGGCAGAGCGTTTGGCTTGAATCGGTTCCAACCACTCGCATTGACTCCGTGCAGATTATTCCAGACTGGCCCCAAGATCGATTGGTTATCCTGCCGCGTTACGTCGCGCTGCAACAAGCGAACAAAATTCGTTGTATCGCCTCTTCCAACGGACAGGAAGTCACACGGGTCGAACAACCTGCGGGGGATGCCCTACCCATCATCCTCAACTTACCCAATGCACGGGCTTGGTCTCCGGACGATCCACACCTCTACGACCTCCAATTCGAATTGCTATCCGAAGTTGAAGAGGACAACTCAGCAACGGATGCTATCTGCATAGATAGCGTTACTTCCTACGCAGGCCTACGTCAGTTCAAAACAGTAGGCGATCGCTTTTTCTTAAACGGCAAACCAATTTTTTTACGCTTGGTCCTGGACCAGGGTTTTTATCCACAAAGCCTTTGGACAGCACCTACGGATCAAGCCTTGCGTGACGACATTGAGCTATCGAAAAAGTTAGGCTTTAACGGCGCGCGACTGCACCAAAAAGTCTTTGAGGAGCGGTTTCACTACTGGGCGGATCAGCTGGGTTACCTCACCTGGGGTGAGTTCTCAGATTGGGCGCTTGAGGGCATGAATTTTTTTCCGCCACGCCAAGATGCTGTCTTCCAACAGCGCGCACTAGATAATCACCTTAGAGAATGGTGTGAAGTGGTAGAGCGCGATCGGAACCACCCTTCTATTATTCTATGGACGCCTTTCAACGAAGCCATTCGTCGCAAAGGACGCGAGCGCTCTTACGATGCGGCGGTAAAAAAAATCTACGCTTTAACCAAAGCGCTGGATCCAACCCGGCCTGTGCACGATGCTAGCGGTTGGACCCATGTGCAAACCGACGTCTATAGCGTGCACGACTACGAGCAAGACCCAGCAGTTTTTTATCAGACCTATGCAAACGGTCCTTGTGATCGAGGCGAAGTACGCGAGCAATTTGGCGGAGAGCCTGGCGTTGTCTACACCGGCCAGCCTTACGTGGTGGACGAATATGGCGGCACTTGGTGGAAAGAAGGCGCTGAGCAAGATTCGAGCTGGGGCTACGGCGAACGACCAAACAGCCCGGAAGCCGCAATTGCTAGAATCATCGGTCTCACTGCCGTGCTGCTAGAGAATCCAAAGGTCGCCGGTTTTTGCTACACCCAACTTACGGATATCGAGCAGGAGCAAAACGGTCTTTACACCGACAGCCGCGAACCAAAGTTTGACCAGGCGCGTCTGCTAAACGCTTTTTCGGCGCCCGCGGCAATAGAAGCAAGAGACCAGGATTAACCTGGCCTAGCTTCGCCCAATGATCTTGCGGGTGCGAACAACAAGCAAAGGCGTTGCTAGATCGTTAAATTGCTGTTGCATTGATAACGGCCATCAGCTCTTCGCGGGTAAATGGCTTTTCTAAGAACGAAAGCTCCCGTTCATCCACCAGGTCGGCCTGCAGAACCTGATTACGGTCATAGCCGCTCATGAAGATAACGGGCAGGTTTGGCCGTTGCTGCCGCAAGACTCTAGATAAGGTTAACCCGTCCATGCTTGGCATCGTCAGGTCGAGCAGTGCACAAGCGATCGGGGGGAGCTGGGGCAATAAACGGATTGCTGATTCACCGTCGGCGAAATCTACAACCGCATAACCCGCAAGTTCGAGCAGCCGGCGCATCAATCGACGAACACCGGGTTGATCATCAACAACCAGCACAGTTTTACCGCTAACAGCCTCAGATGTCATTGGGTTTTGGCGTCGGAAACGCCAACTTAAATGCAGTTAACACATTCGGTTCGCTGCTCACTTTCACCCCCGCCGCGTGGGTTTCGGCAATGCCGCGCACCACCGCCAAGCCTAATCCATGCCCTTCTGCCTTAGTTGAGTAATAAGGTTCAAACACTCGTTGTAGCTGCTCAGCGTCAATACCGCTGCCGTTGTCGCTGACTTCTAAAACGGCATAAGTGCCTGCAGCAACCGGCTCTTGAAAACCAAAGCTTGCCAGCGCGGCAGCATCTAGATACTCCAACCCGCAGGCTACCCGCACAATGCCCCCGCCAGCACGGCAAGCATCGTAGGCATTTTGGATCAAGTTGATCACTAGTTGATCAATCAAGGTTGCATCGCCTTCGATGGGCACGCCTGTCGGTGATACTTCTATGGTGAGCTTCACCCCCAAAGGGACCGACGACTCCATCAAGCGAGCGCTCGATCTGACCTCGTGACAAAGATCCAGCATCGCCACTTGTGGATTGGACCGTCCGGTGTAGACTAGAATTTTTCTCGTCAGATCAACGCTGCGCGCGCTCGCTTCGTCTATCTCGCCCAACAGCTCCAGTTGCTCAGCATTGCCTGCAAGGCCAGCCTGCAACAAGTCCACATTGCCGCGAATGATCATCAAAAAATTGTTGAAGTCATGTGCTATCCCACCGGCTAAAACGCCCAAGGACTCACGCCGCTGCGCCTCTTGCATCATTCGCTCCATAGACAACCGGCCTTCGTTTGCTTCTTGAGCACGCGCCAGCGCTTGTTCTGCAGCCTGGTTCAATGCGTAAATACGCACAACAGAACGACGTCGCGCTTCAAACAAACCGATAGCCAAACCAAATCCAGCCATCAACAGACGGGCCCATTGCGACCAGTCCTGTGACATTTCAACATTTTGCAAACCCAGGTAAGCGGCGGGTATCCAGCAGGACAACAGAACGACAAGTGCGCCGTAGAACCAGGGTCTTGCGCTAAGAAAAAATGCTGCGGCTAGCGCTATCAATATCTGGTTGCCCGAATGCAAAGGGTCAGCAATCAAAAACAAGACCAAACCGGTTTGTGCAGACATAAGGCACAAAAGCGCAAAGAGCATCGGATGTGCTGTACTGGGCGTTGGGGGACGAAATTGGAAAGCTAACCAACCGGCCCAAGAAACCAAGCAAACAAAAGCCGTGAGTGCGATGGTAGTAGGCGTATCCCAAGGGACCGGATTTAGCAGAGCGGCGGCAACAATGGCGAAGTAGGCAATGCCAGTGGCCGCATAGCCGAGGGAGGCAACCGCTGCGGCATTGACGTTTAGAAAGTTTAGGTCCAGCTGTAGTTGCAACGAGGAATATGGCTCTTGCGGCATGTCTAGCGGGACCAGAATCGTTGCAACAGATCAGAGCATACTCCTAGGGTAACGGCTTGTTCAAAAGAAACCTGTGCGCAGCACACAGGCTGGCGAGGCCAACGAGGGTCAAGCTTAGTGACAACCGATAAATAGAACGCGTTCTATTTACTTCGCTATTTCGACCCAGATATTGGCTAATCACCCCATGGGGTGATTTTTCGACCCTTTGTGGAACCATTGATAAGGGTGTTTGTCTTCAACAAGACCAAACAAAATGTAGACGAATCAATCGGGCATTAGGCTATAAAAGAATCGGCGGGCAAGCCCATATAACCGGCAAACTCGGCTGCATTTTAGATTCGTATCAAATTGCCAGCTCGCCAGAATCTGAGGATAATGGCGGCGAAATTTAGGTAGCAACAAACCATGGCGGAAATCACGGCGACGTCACCGCAAAAAGGCGCAACCAAGGTCAACAAAATCAGAGCTGCCTTGGCGGTTCCCCTGGTCGCTGTGTGGTGCCTGATCGGTGCCATCGCCATGTTGGTGTGCAAAGGCTTAGGCTTGTCAGCTGTGCATCGATTTCCCCTGCTTTGGCACGGCTTTATGTGCCGTCTGTTTTCCATGCGCGTTGAGTACGAAGGTGAACTCCACACCAGCCGACCTACTGTCTATGTTGCTAACCACACCAGCTATCTTGACGTCTTTGTCTTGGGTGCAAAGCTGCCGGGCGCTTTTGTTGCAAAATCTGAGGTTGCATCCTGGCCGGTTTTTGGGAATTTAGCACGCTTGCAGAACACGCTGTTCTTAGAACGCAAAAGCCAGCGCGCTGCCACTCAAATAGAGCAAGTACGAGACCACCTCAACGAGCAATCGAACATCATCTTGTTTCCAGAAGGCACTAGTACCAACGGCACCTGGGTTGCACCGTTTCGCAGCAGCCTGTTCGCCGCAGCACAAGGTGGTCACATTCAACCTGTAAGCGTTGCCTATCTCGACTACGACGGCAAAGCCATGACCCAAGCGCAGCGAGACTACTACGCTTGGTATCTTCCAGACCCATCGGTCCCAGTGCCCAACACGCCCTTCGCACTCCACTTCTTTAACGCGTTAGGACTGCGCCCAAGTCGAGTAAAAGTAACATTCCACCAACCGATTCCCATACAAAGCGGCGAGCGCAAGCAAGCAGCCGCGCAATCTGAGCTAGCGGTCCGCACTGGGCTCAACAACTTGTTGCAGCCGTCCTTAGTAGACCAACCGGTATTACCAGACCCATGACTGCCGGCGGCTTTTTTCGCAGCCTTTTAGCCGGGCTGGCCGGCTTTGTGGGCTACGGCGGTTGGGCCTGGTATGCAAATCTTGACCACGGCGCAGATATCGCCATGCGCTCAGGGCTGGTACAGGGCGGCTATAGTTTAGTCCTCACCTTTGTGATGACCCTTGTCACCGAGTACCTGTTTGCTCGTTGGCAACATCATGCAAACGCAGCGATACGCACCACTGCCCTAATTAGCACCATCTTGTTCTGCTCGGCCTATAGCATTCACCTGCTGGTTGGCACACCGGAAATTGTGATGACCATAACGCCCGGCTTTGTCATTGGCAGCATCTACACTTATGTCTACATACTCGGGCTGCGCGCTTCGAGCAAACCCACCCCATCCACTGTTACCTAGACCAGCAGCTAAATAATGAAAACTGACGACGCTGAAGCGATCAACGAAATCTTGGGTTATCTACAGACCATTGCCATCGAGTTGCCCCAAGCCGTAACGGAACCCGATCAAATGCAACCCATTGCTCCTGCCATCAGCGATGCGGTGATTGCTGCGGAGCTTGCACAGCTGCCAGCTGAGAACGAACTTTTTGTGTACCGTCAGTTTCGAGTCTACTGCGGCCTTGCTGATCAAATCCCCAATACCTTGCGCGAGATAACGCGACTACGCGAGCTCACCTTCCGCGTGATGCAAGAAGGCAGTGGGCTAGCGGTAGACACGGATAAATTTGATGCTACCTACACCCATCTGCTAGCTTGGGATACCGAAAACCAGAAGATTGTTGGCGGTTATCGGCTTGGCAAGACAGATGAACTGCTTGCTACCCAGGGTGCGGACAGTGTGTACCTGAGCAAAATGTTTGAGTTTGATAGCGCCTTCTACAGCGGCAGCCCAATGCTAGAAATTGGTCGATCTTTTGTTGTCCCTGATTACCAAAAAAACCACGCCAGCCTGTTCTTACTGTGGGT
The DNA here is from genome assembly GCA_938036875.1 of uncultured Pseudomonadales bacterium. GTDB lineage: Bacteria > Pseudomonadota > Gammaproteobacteria > Pseudomonadales > Azotimanducaceae > CALHVX01. The sequence continues at coordinate 1,291 of CALHVX010000177.1, read as the reverse complement.
TGGTATCAGCCAGTACATCATCAAGCGCCCAAGGTATCGTCGCGTGTACGGGGTTGTCTCGATGTCGCGCCTCTACAATGCCACTACCCTAGCAACCATACGCAACGCATTGGTAGAAACCGATGCAGACGTGACGCCAAAAGCGCCTTACGATCCCGACCTTGGATCCACTTGGTCAAGCTTTGCTGGCGATACTCACCCACTAGACATGAAGCTGGTCTCCAACCTGGTACGTGCCTTGGAGTCAGGTGAACGTGATGTACCGGTTTTGATTCGCCACTACCAAAAACTTGGTGCGCGCTTTGTCTCCGCAGCCGTCGATAGCAGCTTCAACAACACGCCGGGGTTACTGCTATCGCTACACGTACCCTCCATGCCCCAGAAGTATTTGAAACAGTATCTACGCGAAGGTGCTGCCGACTACGTGGCCTACCAAGCGGACTAGTCCGCTCCCAGCGCTTTGTTGTGTACTGTATTTAGCAACGCGCTATTCGATTTTGCGCGCTGCCACAACTCAGAATAGCTCGATAACTCCATGGGCTGGTCTCTATTCTCTGCCGCAATGTCGACCAGCAACTTACCGTGCTGAAAAAATATTTGGTACGCACGTCTCAGACTATGCTTCGGGTCAAACATATGTGTTGGGAGGGAGGCAATGCCGTTCACCTCGATCACCACAAACTCGCCTGCCTGAAACGCCGCCAAATCTACCGCCTTCACATCTAAGCGTCCGAAGTTGAAGCCCGGCTGGCTGTCACAGATTTCGTTGAGCGCTTGAGTCAATGCTGGGGTTAGCAGATGCGAATCTTCGGTGAACATACAGCCCATCGTGTGAGAGCCGATAAAAGACAATTGCACTTGCTCGTTCTTGGCTGGGACTAGATCTGTATCCCAGTATTTCAAAAACAGCGCCCAATGCGCAGTAAAGCGCGGGTGCTGGCTGGCCAGGACCGCAATGCTGTCCCGTCCATTGCCGGTGACGGCGGGGAAATGCTTCTTGTTGATACCCGTGATGCGCCCTACACCCTGTGAGCGACAATAGAAGACCCCGTACTCCTGGTTTGCTGAGGTGTACTGTTGCAACACGCTGGCGCATTGCAGGGCCTCAACGGCAGAGACTAACTCAGCCTCGGTATTGAGCTTCTCGATCCCTTTACCCACGGCCCCGATATCCGGCTTGAGAATGACTGGGTAGTCGAATTGACCCGCGAAGTCTCGAGCTTGGTTGGTACGATCTGGATCGTTGGGCTCAAGCAGAATTGAGGGTAAAAATCGGCTCTGGTCAAAGGCC
>CALHVX010000176.1 GCA_938036875.1 uncultured Pseudomonadales bacterium | reverse complement strand
GAACGAAATGCGGCTTCTTCTTTTGTATCGTTAAAATCCATAACTACCTCAAATTCTGCTCGGGTTACGCCGCTGCCAAAGGCAATGCGTCGACCAACTTGTTTTCCCAGGTGCTAAGACCGCCTAATTGTAGTGCTAAGTAGTTAGACCGCCGGTAGTACATGTGGCAATCGAACTCCCAAGTGAACCCCATACCGCCATGCACCTGAATATTGTCCGAGGCACACAGCTGAAAAGCTTGGGTTGCGGAGACCCGAGCAGTAGCCGCTGCTAACGGCAGGTCTGGCGAGTCGCTCGCCAGCGCCCATGCGGCGTAGTAGCAGTTGGATTCAGCAAGCTTCAAGGCTACGTACATATCCGCCATCATGTGTTTTAGCGCCTGAAACGAACCGATCGGACGTCCAAAGGCAAAACGTTCTTGCGCGTAGCTCACCGCCATGTCCAGCGCGCTCTGCGCACCACCCAGCTGCTCAAAAGCAAACAGTACGGCAGCGCGGTCTAGCAGGCGCTGCAACTCATCCCAACCAGATCCAGCTTGACCGAGCAGAGTTGCTGGAGTCTTCGCAAAACTCAGGCTTGCCGAGTTGCGCGTCGGGTCAACCGTAGCAACCGTAGTACGAGTGACCGAAGCGTCGCGTAGATCAACCCAATACAAGCCCAAGCCAGCGGTGCTTTTCGCAAGCACAACCGCTACATCCGCAATATCACCATCTGGCACAATCAGTTTGGTGCCGCTAATGGTATCGGCTGTAGCCTCTACGCTCACGGTTTCAGGGGTTAGCTCTTGAGTGCTTTCGGTGACCGCTAAGGTCCCCACAATCGAACCATCACCAAGCTTTGGCAGCCATTGTTGTTGTATATCCGCACCGCCAAACTGGAGCAACGCTTCGGTTGCTAGGTAAACCGATGAGGAAAACGGGGTTGGTGCCAAATGTGCGCCCAACTGCTCAGCAACCAAGCACAAAGTAAGGTAACCCGCATCTACGCCACCATGGGTTTCCGGTATGCAGGCTCCGGTAAGCCCCATATCAACCAAACCACGCCAAACGGGCGCCGCGTGGTTGGTCTCACCGTCTAAGACCGAGCGCACAACCGCCAGGTTACAGTTATCACTTAAGTAACGAGCCGCCTGATCACGGACCAACTTCTCGTCTTCAGAAAAATCAAAGTTCAAGGCTACTTTCTCCCCAGATAGTAAAAACAACCATGGAGTCTAACCCAAATTGCCGCTTACCGGCGCGCGTAGCTTTCATAGGCCCCAGGTACTAATGTTTACCCTAGAACCTATCAACTGCTCGGACCCAGCCTATGGAACTGTATGACGTGATGCGCACCACCTTTGCCGCCCGAGATTTTACCGATGACCCGGTATCCGACGCGGTATTGCATCGAATTCTTGATAACGCCCGCTTCGCCCCCAGCGGCGGCAACCGCCAGGGCTGGCACGTCATCGCCGTACGCGATGAGACCACTAAAGATGCGCTGTTCCCGTTGATCAAACCAACTTGGCAGCGTTATCTAGCCCAGGTGATCAATGGCGAAGCACCCTGGAACACGATTAACCCCACGCCGCTGACCGATGCGCAGATCGCTGAACAAGTGGTCTCCGAAGACTCGTTACGAGGTATCACCCATGCCCCAGTGGTGCTCTTTGTGTTTGTGGATCTATCGGTGGTGGCATCCTTCGACAGCGAATTAGACCGGGTTGGCGTGATCTCGGGCGCGTCGGTCTACCCATTTGTATGGAACCTGCTCCTCGCCGCGCGTAACGAAGGTCTAGGCGGCACCCCAACCACTTTTATTGCCCCACAAGAGCAGGCACTACAAAGCTTGCTCGGCGTACCAGAACAGATGGCGTTTGCGGCGATGATTCCGCTAGGCAAACCCAAAAAGCAGCTAACCAAGCTCAAACGTAAGCCCGTGAGCGACTTTGCTCGCCTGGAACGTTGGGATGGCCCAACCATCGCGCCTTAATACAACGTATGACGCATGGCTAGCCCTCTGTCGCCCGGGCCATTCCCTATCCCTTGGCTCGCGCTTTATACTCAGGCTCAAGCAGACAATCTCACGGGTTAAGGGGCACAACATGGCAGGGGTACTTTCGGGTCTTAAAGTAGTGGATGCAGGATCTTTTCTAGCCGGGCCTTGCGCCGCCACCATCTTGTCAGACTACGGCGCTGATGTGATCAAAGTGGAACCCAGAACCGGAGACCGCCACCGCACCATCGCGGCCGGACACCCGATTGATCACTCTTGGCAACTAACCGGTCGCAACAAACGTAGCCTAGCCCTGAATATAGCCAAGCCTGAAGGTCACGAGGTGCTAATGCGCCTGCTCCAAGATACCGACGTCTTAGTGGTGAACTTTAGTGCATCGCAACTAGAAAAATACGGCCTGACACTTGAGAAGCTGCACAAAATCAACAAACGCTTGGTGCTCGCGCAAATTTCAGGGTATGGACTCAAGGGACCGGATGCAGACCGGCGCGCCTTTGACCTCACCGGCTGGTTTGCAAGAACCGGCGTGCTGGACATGATGCACGACAAAGACATTCCACCCTCACCTCCGGCTGGTGGTGTTGGCGACCACTCCACCGCAATGACCTTGTTTGGAGGCATTATGGTTGCGCTGTTCAAACGTGAGCAAACGGGCGAAGGCTCCATGGTTAGCACATCTCTCGCCGCAACCGGCACCTGGGCTAACGGCCTCAATCTACAAGCGGTGATGACCGGATCAGATATCGCTGCACGTCGCGACAAAGAGGGTTGGTCCAACCCAATGACCAACGTCTATACCTCATCAGACGGTCGACACATCATGCTTGCGGTGCAAAACGCAAAACGGGATTGGCCGATCCTGGCTACCGCACTGGGACATCCCGAATGGCTGGAAGATGAACGCTTCAGCGATGTACGACCGCTGTTCCGCAACCGTTTTGCCGCCAAAGAGATCATGTTGGCGGCGTTTGCTGAGCTAACGCTAGATCAAATATCCGAACGGCTTGAGGCTGCCGGCATCGTGTTTTCACTCATTGCGCGCAACGCAGAGGTGATTGAAGACGAGCAGTTAATTGCAAACGGCGTCATCGTGCCCACGGAATCCAAAGAGCCAGGCTACGATCGAACGCTGGCCACCCCCTTCCAAATTTCCGGTGAACCCCAGCGCACACCGGCATTAGCACCAAAGATAGGCGAGCACACACAAAGCATCTTAAGTGAGGCAGGTTATAGCGACGCCGATATCGAGCAGATGATCAACAACGAGGTGGCTGGCGCTGCTCAGCGCAAGCCCCGTTAACCAGCAAATTAAGATGCCAGCGACAAGAGAAGCAAACAGCATGCCCAACAAAACCAATCGCTCGCCGTTGACCTTCAAGACATTGACCTTCAACAACGCAAAGCAACTGGTGATATCAACAAGCGCCGCCTTAGCTACGGTCTTGCTGCTCAGCCCAGCACCCACGTTCAGCGCAGAGGCTGCTGATCGCCAATTGTTGTGGGGCGACACCCACGTGCACACCTCTTACTCCTTTGATGCGTTCTTAAACGGCAACCACAGCGCAGACCCAGACACCGCCTACCGCTATGCCAAAGGTCTACCGGTTATTCACCCTTACAACCGCACCCGTGTACAAATCAATACCCCCTTGGATTTTTTGGTCATTGCTGACCATGCAGAGTTTTACGGCGGTATCCGCGACATCTACCAAGAAGGGGTACAGGCCGAAGACCCAAACATCATCCAGCGTTTGCTCTATTGGTACAGCGAAAACCAGATCCGCGACGCCATTGATGGCGATGGCGGGCCCGCTTACTTCGTAGACTTGCTACCTGACGCAGGGGACCCCATCGAAGCGGCAAAATCCTGGTCAGCCAACACATCCGACCGAACCCCACCCGGTGCCGATATCTCCAAACGTAACGCCTGGGAACGCTTGCGCGCCAGCGCTGCAACGCACAACGAACCAGGCCGCTTCACTACCTTGCTTGGCTGGGAATGGAGCGCTGTGCCCGGAGGCTCGAACCTGCATCGTGTTGTCTTAACCGACGCCGACTCAACCAAAGCTGGAGAGTTCTTGCCCTACGCATCCACCGTGAGCCCCTACCCAGAAGATCTTTGGAAGTGGATGGGTGAAACCGAAGAACGCATCGGCGCGCGGTTTTTGGCCATCCCCCACAACTCCAATATCTCCAAGGGGCAGATGTTTGGTGAGCAAACATTACGCGGCGAACCCCTGACCGCAGATTATGCAAAGCAGCGCCGACGCTGGGAACCATTGGTAGAGGTCACCCAAATCAAAGGAGATTCCGAGACTCACCCAGTGTTATCGCCCGAAGATCCCTTTGCCGATTTTGAGCTCTACCCTTGGTATATCCAAAAAGTACGCACCGATAACTACCAAGCACGTGCGGGTGATTATGTGCGGTCAGCACTCAAGCGAGGTTTAGAGGTAGGTATGCGCACAGGCGAAAACCCCTATCAATTTGGCATGATCGGCTCCACCGACTCACACACCGGGCTAGCCTCCGCCGAAGAGCCCAACTTTTGGGGCAAGATGGCGTACGACTCCGTGCCCGAAAACAAGCAAGGGCGCGCCCTCGGGGCGGGTCCAACCGGCTGGACTATGCAAGCTGCGGGTTTAGCAGCCGTTTGGGCAGATGCCAACAATCGCAGCGCCATCGTTGATGCGATGCAACGACGCGAAACTTACGCAACCACGGGACCGCGCATTGCGGTACGTGTCTTTGGTGGTTTTCGTTTCACCCAAGAAGACCTGGACGCCAAAGACATGGCAAACCGAGGCTACAGCAAAGGGGTGCCCATGGGCGGAGAGCTGCAAGGCGGACCCAATGCACCGGCACCAACATTTTTGCTTAGCGTGAGCAAAGACCCCAAATCGGCCAACCTCGATCGAGCACAAATAATTAAGGGCTGGGTGGATGCGCAAGGTACAAGCCACGAGAAGATCTACGATGTGGTTTGGTCTGGCGATCGTCAGATGCAAGCAGACGGCAGCTTAGAACCCGTGGGTGACACCGTAGACAAAGCAACCGGTCGTTGGACCAACAACATTGGCGCTGCCAGCCTTGCCGCCTACTGGCAAGATCCTGATTTCGACCCCAGCTTTGCCGCCTTTTACTACCTTAGGACACTGCAGATCCCAACCCCAAGACATGCGTTGTTAGACGCCATTGCACTAGGCTTAGACGAAGCAACAGAAGGTCCAAAAATTATTCAAGAACGCGCTTACTCAAGCCCGATCTGGTACAAGCCTTAGCCTTGACCTCGATTAGCCTTCACCCCAAAGCTCAGCTAAGCGCGCATCACGCCCACAGCTGTTGCGGTAGTACTTATACCGCAGCGGATTTTTTTGGTAGTAATCTTGGTGGTAGTCTTCCGCTGGGTAAAAACCACCCGCAGGCAATGGCTTCACTTCGGTTGCAATAGCAGAGCCAAAGTTTGCGGCAAGTTGCACTTTGGTCCGTTCAGCGGCTTGTTGCTCCTGGTCGTTGCCAGAAAAGATTGCAGTTTGGTAACTCACGCCGCGGTCACAAAATTGCCCACCAGCATCTAGCGGATCCACGTTGCGCCAATACACCTCAAGCAACTGCTCATAGGAAACCTGCTCCGGGTCGTAAATGACCTGGACCACCTCTAAATGACCGGTGCCACCGGCGGTTACCTGCTTGTAGGTGGGGTTTGCTGCTGTCCCACCCGCATAACCAGAGGTGGTGCTGACCACGCCAGGGAGCGCATCAAACGGGGGCTCCATGCACCAGAAACAGCCTCCCGCAAAGACCGCGCTAGCTTGCCCTGCACCAACTTGCTGCGGTGAGGGGGCAACGCTTTCGTCTGAAGAGCAGGCAACCATCAGCAAAGCGGTCAGGATGAGCATGGATATTTGAGAGAAGAGACTAGATTTCACAACTGGCTACCTCTGAGTACGTCTTGCAGTTAGGACCTTGTTGGCGCCGCTATGTTCCCGCGGCGACGCTAATCAAAGTGAACCTAGCCGTATTTACTGGATAGAACGACCACCATCGACATCCAAACAAACCCCGGTTAGAAACGAGGCCTCATCAGATGCTAGGTAGGCATAAGCATTGGCAACATCTTGCGGCGTCGCTCGCCTACCCATGGGGATACTGTCCAGAACCTTTTGCTCAAGCTCCGGGCTTAACGCCTGCTTGCCCATGGTTTGAAAGTCAAAGTTGGTGGCCGCTGACACCGGGCAGACACAGTTCACCCGAATGCGAGGCGCCATCTCGGCTGCAAAACCACGCGTCAGGTTAATGGCCGCGGCTTTGGATGCATTGTAGGGGGTAAGCCCCGGCCGCGGCCGTTTGCCGCCAATAGAGGCGGTACTGATGAGGCTGCTGGTGCCTTCGGGCATGTGGGGCACACAAGCTTGAGCCGCCAAAAAGATACTGCGAACGTTGATTGCAAACATCCGATCAAAGTCGGCAACCTTCATCTTTAACATGTAGGAACCACGATGCGGTACACCAGCATTGGCGCACATCACATCAATCTTACCGTAGGCAGCCACCGCCGCTGCCGCCATCGCCAAGTTCTGCTCTTCATCCGCTACATCAATGGTGAAAGGCATAGCACTAGGTAGGCGTTCCGCAACCGCCGCGGCACCTTTCGCATCAATATCTGCCACCACAACATGGGCCCCTTCTGCGGCAAACTTCTCAGCGATCGCCGTGCCAAACCCGGACGCAGCTCCTGTGACAATCACAGATTTACCGTCAAATCGATTCATCTACCTTTCCCCAGCACTATTGATCTATCGCAGAAGCCACCTACTTTACTCATTTGAGCTGGCCCTAGGCTAGGCATTAGATATAGCTAGATATATTAGACCGCGCTATAAAATCTTGCACAGACTGGCATCCAAGGGCAGACTGACCGCTGGCTAGAACAGTTGGAAATGGGGATGGAACAGCAAGAAATTGATCAGTTACGAGCGCTTATGGAGTTTGAGGCAAATCGGACCGAACCACCCCACGACTTTCCATCCCTACCCGACCTCCCTGGGGGTCGCTACACCGACCCGCGATTCTTTGATCTTGAGATCCAACAGCTGTGGCGCAAATCTTGGTTGCTCGCAGCGCACATCGACGAATTGCCTAAAGCGGGCGATTACATGCTGTGGGAGCGCGTCGGCCAACCGGTGGTTATTGTGCATGCGGATAGCGGAGAGATTAATGCCTTCTACAACACCTGTAGTCATCGTGGTGCGCCCGTTGTCACCGAGGCTAGCGGCAACAAAGCGCGCTTAACCTGCAAGTACCACGGTTGGAGCTACAACCACGACGGCGACCTGATTGCGGTGCGCGACAGCGAAGACTTTCGCGACCTAGACTTCTCCTGTCGCGGCCTGCAAACCGTACGTTGCGAACGCTTTGGCAATCTTATCTTTGTTAACTTTGATAGTGATGCACCCAGCCTGCTGGATTGGCTAGGTCCGCTTGCGGATGAGTGGAAAGAGTTTAGGTTCGACCAGTGTCGCCTATCCGCTCGCTACACCTTTAACCTGAACTGCAACTGGAAGATAGCCATGGAGGCCAATACCGAGGTCTACCATGTCCGCAGCATTCATCCCAAGACCATTGCACCTGGCTTGGATGATCGCCGTAACGTCAATACCTTGTATCCTCGCGGGCACGGCCGCATGGTGGCACCACCGCCACCGGGCGCGGGCAACATTCGGGCCTCACGTATGCCGGAGATACCGGATATCGAAAGCGTTGGGGAGATCGGTCGCACTTGCACCCAGTCTTACAACGTTTTTCCAAATTTTGTTGCGCCGCTAAGCAACAAGCTGATCCCCCCACTGCAGTTTTGGCCAAACGGCATTAACAAATGTTTGTTCGAAACTTGGACCATGGCACCAGACTGGGGTGATGGCCCGGGTCCTGATTTGTGGACCATTAACCAGGGTGAACAGCTTAGCGAAGTGCTACAAGAAGACACCGTGTTTGGCGAATGGATTCAGAAGTCTGTGGAGTCTTACGGGTTTAAAGGCGTTCCGCTCAGCTATCAAGAAGCGCGCATCTACCATTGGAACCAAGCGGCGGATCAGTTGATTGGAATCGACAACATCCCAGCCGAGCTTCGTGTGCAGCAGGTGATAGACGAACACTGGCTGCATCCTAACGACCCCCGAGTTGCCCAGATGCAACGTGAGGAAGACGCCGCTAGCGCTGGTTAAAGGTTACACAGTTTCACATCACCGCTTAAGCTTTCAACGCGAACCGACCGATCACCAGCACCGCGTTCAAAGCTTAAGTGACGACCTGGTCCATGCTTGCGCTTACGCTGCTCTTGCTCATCAAAGCAATTGTCGATGCTGCCTGAGAACGTCTCTACATCAACCTGTAGATCATCCGCGTCCGCAAACAGCAGCTCGATGTCACCGCTAATGGTTTCGGCTTGCACCCGACTACCGGCTGACAACCCGAATTCAGCCTCAATGTCGCCGCTAGTGCTATTCAATCGTAGCCGCCCCAGCTCACCCGCTTCAAGCTCGAGCTTGCCGCTCACGCTGGTCAGCTTCACTTCTCCGGCAATGTCTTGCGCGCTAATTCGACCGCTAACCGAAGCGAGCTCCATGCGCCCAATTTGACCTTCACCTTCCAATTGAATCCTGCCACTAACACTAGTGATCTCAATATCAGTAGCACCAAGCTCCGCATCAATATCGCCAGAAACCGATTCCAGCTTTTGCGGGCCAAACATGGAGTCCACCGTTAACTCAGCGCTCACTACGCTGGCACCAAGCTCGCTACCGGTCGGAATTTTCACCACCAAGTGGGAAGGCTTCATACGCCACACACCGCTGCGTTTGCGTACGGAGATTAAGGTCCTGTCGCCGTTAGCTTGGAACCGCAGCTCTGCACCCTCACCAAGCGTGCCGCTCACCTCTACCTCTGGGCGATCCCAACCCACAATCTCCAGGCTACCAGACACATTGTCTACCTTAACGCGACCATCAAGATCCGCAGGGTCACGCTCATCAATGTCAGTGCTGGCAAAGGCCACTTGGGTAATCACGGCACATACGGACAACACCAAAAAGGGCAGCAACGCTTTTAGCCGAGATTGTTTCTTGGTCACCTTTTGCATGCTCCAATAGTTCATAGATAAGTCCTTCGTTTGGTTTGTCGAGCCATCGCTTCAACGTCTTTTAACAAGGTTCGCTCGTTGGCATAGCTATTCAAATACAAGCTATGCAGCAGCGGGCTATTTGGGTTTTGATCTAGCGCTTGACGAATCTCTGCGCGGGCTGCTGCAATAATTTCAAGGTTTTCGATCACCGTTGCCCGCACCTCTTCCGGTAGGTCGTCGAGCTGCGCATCGAGCAGTTCACGCATCTCGGCCTGCATCAAGGTGCTCCCTGGCGAATTCACCGGTATTGTCATCGGCGCTTGAGCTGGGGTCTCCAATGGTCCTTGGGCTAGGTTGGGTTGAAGGCGCATGGATTGAAACCCCAAGGTGGCAAGCGCAACACCCACTAAGGCCAGTGCTGCGATGGGCCACCAGTGTTTCGCAGGCTGCAAACCTTCGATGATCCTATGGTCTTGGTCCCCTGCTACCTCCTGTTGTATCTCCGCTTGCACCCGATCCCACAGCTGTGGCTCTGGTTGCAAAGTACGAGGTAACTGTTGCGCCCGCTCACTGAGCGCATCGAACTGCTTGTCATCCTTCATCTTGATCTCCAAGAGCCGTTTTTAACTGCCCTCGCGCGTTGTGGTAGTGGGCTTTAACAGAACCCACCGCAATCTCTAACTGTGTGGCAACCTCTGCTTGGCTATAACCGTAAACGGCGTGCAACACAAAAACTTGCCGCGCACGCTCAGGCAGTTGAGCCACCGCGGACTCCAAAGCGCGATCGTCATGCTGCTCTACCGACCATTGCGCTGTGGCCATCTCCATCTCTTCCAACTCTGCGGCGACTTCAAACTGCTGCCGGCGTTGATCTTTGCGCTGCACCGCTAACACCGAGTTCACAGCAATGCGGTGCAGCCAAGTACCAAACTGGGCATCGCCACGAAACTTAGCCAGACTGCGCCAAGCGTTCACAAACGCCTGCTGGGTGCACTCTTCGGCCAAGCTGACGTTAGCCGTCATGCGCAGGCACAAGGCGTATACCGCCCCAACGTGATCCTGATAAAGCTGCGCAAACGCCTGTTGGTTGCCACCCTGTGCTTCGGCCAACAGCATCGAGATACCGGCCTGCTGAATATCAACAAGCGTTTTCGGCTTAGATCTCGCCGAATTTTGAGCAAAGGTTCGAAGCTTGGTTAGCATGGAAGTTAGAGTCCTAACCTAGATAAAAGGTTTAGTGACCAAAGCCGAGCGCGCCGGGTTTCTATCTTTTCTCGGCATTCACAGGATGTTACTATACCG
>CALHVX010000175.1 GCA_938036875.1 uncultured Pseudomonadales bacterium | reverse complement strand
TCGATCCACCCGGGTTTGATCGAAACACCCATGGCAGAAGACATCGGTGCAGGCATTGACCGGATGATTAAGTGTGTGCCCCTTGGTCGCATAGCGCAATCAGAAGAGGTGGCAAACATGGCGCTGTTTCTGGCCAGCGATGAAAGCTCCTACTCAACCGGCAGTGAGTTTGTGATTGATGGTGGGTTATCGAGCTTGTGACGCTAACCTAACTTGGCTAGGGAGACTTAATCTTGAAACTCTTTATTACCCCGGTGTCACCTTACGCACGGGTTGCTGCCACGGCTGCTCTGGTTCTAGACGTAGGCGTTGATGTGCTTGCGGTCCCCGTCAGAGCCGAGGCTGATGAACTGTTGCGCTACAACCCGGCTGCTAAGGTGCCTAGCCTTGAGCTCGATGATGGGGTGGTGCTCAGTGAGACCCGCCTAATCTGCGATTATCTGGATTCATTGTCTTCTGCATCGATCTTGGCGCCGGTAACCAATCCTGTTGGACGTCAATGGGAAGGGATGCTAACCGGCTTTCTGGATGGCGTTGCAGTTTGGATACGTGAGCTTAGGCGCCCGGTAGACGAGCGCTCACCAAGTATTATTGCATTGGAAAAACAGCGTTGCGCTCGTTGCTTGGTTTATCTTGAAGACCATTGGCACTTTCAAGATGAGCTGACGTACGCTTCGATCTTGTTGGTGAGCACATTGCAAGTGATGCATCTTGCCTTGCCCGTGACCTGGCAGGTAGAGCAACCCAAACTGTTTGCTTGGTATCAACGTTTGTCTTCTACACCGGCATTGCAGCAAACCGCGCCGCCTAGCTAGAGCCAGCAAAAACAGGGCTTGTGATACGCTGAGTATCTGGGCAAGCCTAATCCGAACCAACTAAAGCGTAGTACTTAATCATGCAAATCACCGCGGGTATACCACTAGACGACCTTAACAAAATACCAAAAGCTGTTGCCGCGGTAGAAGCGGCTGGCTACGACGGTATTACCACCCAAGAAAATCGGCAGGACCCGTTCTTACCATTGGCCGTTGCGGCGGTGAACAGTAACCGGATCCAGCTCGCCACCGGCATCGCCATCTCCTTTGCGCGTAGCCCCATGGTGTTTGCAAACCTGTCTTGGGATCTGCAACGCGCATCACGCGGTCGCTTTGTGCTTGGTTTGGGCACCCAGGTTAAAGGGCACAACGAACGCCGCTTTAGCGTGCCTTGGACACCACCGGCGCCGCGTATGCGTGAGTGTGTGCAAGCCATACGCGCAATCTTTCAGTGCTGGTCTTGTGATGATGCGCTGAACTTTGAAGGGGAGCACTACCGGTTTACCCTGATGCCGCCAAACTTTAAGCCAGACCCGCTGGACTGCCCGCCGCCACCCATTACCATTGCTGCGGTGGGTCCAGCCATGATGAAGGTGGCCGGGCAAGAATGTGATGGTGTGCGCTTGCACCCGTTTTGCACTCGGGCTTACTTAGAGAATGTGGCGATGCCACGCTTAAGTGATGCGATGGCGAGCCGTGGGCGAGCCCGGGATAACTTTGAGATCACTGGCGGCGGTTTTGTTGCTACCGGTGCTACCGACGAAGCGGTAGCCAAAGCCTTTGAGTGGATTCGTATGCGAGTTGGGTTTTACGGTTCTACCCGCGCCTACTGGCCGGTGTTCGAACAGCATGGCCTGCGGGAGCTGGGCGAAAAGCTCAACCATATGTCGAAAACCAACCAGTGGGCCCAGATGACGGCTGAGGTCAGTGATGACGTGGTGCGTTTGTTTGCGGCGGTGGGTCGGTTTGATGAGTTAACCCAAGCGGTGACCGATCGATTTGGCGGTTTGGTTGACTCTATTAGTGTGGGTACGCCGGTTGATGAGCCGGGTGGGCTACCGCCTGGGTTGATTCAAGATCTGCAAAAGGTTGTCTCACCTTTTCAAGGCTGGACACCAACCGCCAAACAAATAAGCGCGAGTTAAGCTATGTCGGGAACAGAAGAGGACCGGAGTCGTCTGGACGAGCTGGAGATGAAAACGACTTTCCAGGAGCAATTGCTGGCGGAGCTCAACGATGAGGTCACTCGGCAAACGTTGCAGTTGGGTAAGTTAGAGCGCCAGATGCAACTGCTGCTTGAGCGTGCTCAAACAACCGACGAGGACGCGGGAAGGGTTGGTGAAAACCCATTGGATGAGCCTCCCCCACCGCACTACTAGCGAAGCGACCAATGACACCTGATCTTGAGCAAGATTTACAGCGTTTGCACAAGGCCACGGGGCTAACAGCGGTGACGGCGGGTTATCACGACATGGAGCCAAGCGGTGGGGTTCAAACCCGGGTTGCCGCTTGTGGCCAACGCCGATCCGATGCGCCTGATCTGGTGACCCCGCAAGACTTGTGGCACATCGGCTCGGTGACCAAGTCCATGACAGCTACGTTGTTGGCGGTGATGCAAGACGACGGTCAGCTGAGCCTTACCGAAACCCTAGCCGACCTGTTGCCCGACATGCCTATGCACCAGGCCTGGCGTGAGGTGACCTTGCTAAATCTGCTGACCCATACCTCTGGGTTGCCGGCCAACATTCCTTTGTCGGCTCGCACCAACAACCCAACAACGGATGCTTTACGTTTGTCTGCACGCGCTGAGTTGTTAGCGCAGCTGTTGGCTAAGCCATCGCGCTCAACGCCGGGCAGCAAGTTTCGATACTCCAACCTGGGTTACACCTTGGCTGGGCATTGTGCAGAAGTTCGAGCGCAGCAGCCGTTTCAACCGCTGCTGCGCGACCGGGTGTGGCAGCCGTTAGGCATGCACTCCGCCGGGTTTGGCCCGCCAGCGCAAACCTTAGGCCATCGAACGTTTTGGCGGTGGCGTTTTCCCCAAGACCCCAGCGGTGGGCAGGTGGACAACAGCTCCATTATCGACCCAGCTGGCTGCGCCCATATGTCGATGCAAGATTTGTTGGCCTTTGGTAGCGCGCACCTTGCGGGCCGCTGGCCGGCGTTACGAAAGCCCGCACTAGACGACTACGCTTGCGGTTGGGTTGTACGCTCGCCCGAACCACGTAGCTATCCGCTAGTTTGGCATAACGGTTCTAACACCTTGTGGTACTGCTTGTTGGTCTTGGCGCCCAGGCAACAAAAGGTGATTGCCTTTGCCACCAACGATGGCGCAATACGCAAAGCCGAAGTGGCGTTTTTCCAGTTGGCTTACCAATGGTTGGATGCCTGCTAGTTAAGGCAAGCCGGGCGCCTGCCATTGGCCGTTGCCGTCCGCATCCACGTATATTGGGTTGCTGAAGGCATAGGGTAGTTGGCCGGGGTATAAGGTTAGGTAGTCAGCACCGGGCTCGCCCTCAATCTCCACAATCACATGGCTATCTTTGGCAAAGCTAAGCGGCAGGCTGAATTCACCTTGCTCGGTTAGCTCCCCTTCTTCGGCGGTGATGCCGTTAATGAGCACCCGATAACGTTGCGCACTAACCCAAGATGCGGTTTGTACTTTGCCTGTTAGCGTGCCTTTGCTGCCTTTAAAGGTGTCGCCAATTTGCGCCTCGTTTAAAGCTAGCGTGAGAAACGGGCCTGTAGTGCCATACAGCTTGCCTTGTTTTATCGAACGTACAAAGGCTGCTTCGTCGAAGCCATCGATGGTGTCTGTCGCCAGGGCAACCATGTTGCGCGGCAACGCCACCTGCTGTGACCTGTTGTGGGAATCGCTGTTGGCGGTGCCGCTAATGCGAATACCCTGGTTTAGCAGTGACAACCAGTCCGCCAGCAAGGCGCGGCGCCGGGTTGGTGAGTAGCTGTGTGGACCGTTTAAAATTTCCAT
>CALHVX010000174.1 GCA_938036875.1 uncultured Pseudomonadales bacterium | reverse complement strand
GGGAGATAGATGTCGCGCCATTAGGTAGTCGGTGCCTTCTTGCCGGCCGATCTCCACATCCTCGGGAAGATCAAAGTGGGCTCTGAATTGCTCCCAGTCGGCAATTTGGTCGTCGACCACAAATTTCATGACCTCAGCGCGCGCGAGCAGCTTGGTACGAAACGCAATGTTGCTGGTACGCACCGCAATAAGTCCACGCGCACCATCCACGGCAACACCCCCCCAGTTTGTGGTGCCCATGTTGCTTGGTAGGCCGCGTGTCCACTGTTGTGTGATAGGTGTGTAGACAGGACCCACAACATCCTTTGCATCGCACAGGCCTATCAGCTCCAACAATCCTCCCGCTTCGTTTGGTCTGGACAACTGAAACGCACTGGGTGGATAGGGTTGAACCGGCGACAACATTGCCTTCAGCGGACCCTGTTGAGGCACTTGTTGATACTCGACGTCGATCAAGGGTTCACCGGTTTCGCGGTTAAGGACAAAGACAAACCCCATCTTGGTGCTTTGAATCAATGCCGGAACCTGCTTGCCATCCATGGTTAGATCCACCAGCGAGGGTGCCGATGGCACATCAAAGTCCCAGAAGTCGTTGATCACGGTTTGAAAGTGCCAGAGGTATTCCCCGGTTGAACCGCGCAGGGCAACCACCGATGACCCATAAAAATCCAGATCGGGAGTGCCGGTGCGGAAGTAATCCGGGCCGGGGTTGCCGGTCGGTAGAAAGACCATGTCCCGGGCTTCGTCCACCGCCATCGCGGCCCAGACATTGGGGGTCGATAGGGCGAAGCCTGCATCGCTAACGGGCTCTGTGGTGTAGTCAAAATCAGGCGGTGCCATGTCGAAGGCCCAGGCCAGACGACCATCAGCAGCATGATATCCACGCACCACACCGCTGGGTGCGTCGATGCGTTGATTGTCACCAACCGACGCGCCAACAATGATCACGTCTGAGACCACCGCCGGTGGTAAAACGACTTGGTATTCACCTGGATGGCTTAACTCTCCAACGCCAAGCTTCAAATTGACTTCGCCATCCATACCAAAGCTGGGGCAGCGCTGGCCGGTTGTGGCGTTTAATGCAATCAGCCGTGCATCGTTGGTTGCCATGAATACGCGTACAGGGCACGCGTCCGTCGATGGTCCGTGCCATTGCGCAACCCCACGGCAATTGGTTTCGTTGTCGTAGTCACCGGCGCGAATCTTCGCATCAAAACGCCACAGCTCTGCACCGGTTAGTGGATCTAGCGCAATGACGTTGTTGCGTGGTGTGCACAGCAACAACCGACCATCCACCAGTATGGGTGTACCTTGGAATACATTGGCGGTGTCTTGGGTTCGATAAGTCCAGGCCAATGCCAGATCGCCAACGTTTTCTTTATTGATTTGCTCCAGTTTGGCGAATTTTGCTGCACCCGGGCCACCGTAACTTGGCCAAGAGGATGTTGTTCGAAGCTGGGCAGGTGTGGCAGCCGTTGGAAGATAGTCTTCGAAAGCTGGGTCCGTGATCTTGGTGATAGCCGGTGCAACAGAAACAACGATTGCTAGCACCACAACGACGAGGATGAGCAACACTGCTGCTCGAGTGATAAGGCTTTTAATCGACATCAATAGGCCCTTCGAGATCGAAATTGATGGAAACGAAAGCGATCGAATAACATCACAAAATACCTCACGGGTTCTTAGGTAGTGGCATCACTATATCGGTTAAAAGGGAGGTGAGGCCAGTGGGATGGAGTGGGCGGTGCCTTGCGCCGCTATCGGCTAGATGCAATCCCTGCATGCTATATTGAAGGGCTAAAAATCTTGGCAAGCAGAAAAGGGAATCATGGGGAATCCATCCGCACCCAGCGAAGCGCAAATCGCGATGCTTGTGTCGACAGCAGCTGAATTAACAGGCGAGGAAGCTTACGCAAGATATAGCGCTACCGCTGGGAAATGCATTACCGAGTCGGGCGGCGATCATGTATTTCCCGACGCGCCAAATCTTTATGGAGATGTTATCAAATCCGGAGTTTCAAGAGGCTTCAAGGCATCGCAAAGCAAGGGAATACGACAAACGCAAACGCTAACAGGCTCACTTTTGGGGGGAATTCAAAGTGGAAGGAAAGAAGATCCTGATCACAGGAGCATCAGGCCTGATAGGTTTTGATCTCGCACGTGAACTGTGCAAGTCCAATCAGGTTTACGGGTTGGCTAGATTCAGTGACGCTGCAATTCAACGAGAGCTTGAATCGCTGGGGGTAACCTGCATCGCAAAGAATGTGCTGACCGACGACCTAGACGATCTCCCTCAAGGGATAGACTACGTATTTTCGCAGCTAGTGCTCATCGCAGAGTGTGAGCAAGACCCTGACGCCGCTTACAACACCAACAGCTACTTCGTGGGTAGACTGATGCAGCACTGCCGAGACGTTAAGGGGCTCATTCTGGGCTCAACTGGCGCGGTTTATAAGCCATCTACTGAGGCGTCAGCCGAAGATGGAACCATTGGCCCGGTAGGCACCTATGCCACCTCCAAATTCGCGGGCGAGGTGCTCGGCAGCTACTTGTCGAGCTTATGGAATGTCCCAACCTGCATTTTGCGCTATTACTATCCCTATGGAGCACGTGGCGGACTACCTTATGCACTGGCAGAGCGTGTAGCCGAGGGTAAGCCAATACCTGTAGGTAAGCAGAGGTTCAGTTACTACGATCCCATCCACATGTCGGATTGTGTGCGCTTCACCATCCAGTCTGCTGATCTCTGCGCAGTGCCCCCGCAAGTGCTCAACGTAGCTGGGCCGGAGGTGACCACTCGGGCAGCGATGGTCGAGCTAGTCAGCCAAGCTCTAGGTGTCGTCCCAAACTTGATAGAACAACAAGCGGTAGAGGAGCCAGCTTGGAGGGCAGATATCTCGCTGTTAAAGGCGCTTCTTGGTGAACCCAGAGTGGGCTTGAAGGAGGGGTTAAGCGAGGTTGCTCAGGTTATCCAGCAGGCAGGCTCCTAGGGGAAAGCTAGGTTCCAACAGATTGGCTGTCGGTGGTTGCTACTGCTGGAGCAAATGTTGCCATTGGGTAACAGTTCTGCTTTCGTTATGTGGGTATGTGACGGCTTACTACTCAAGCTCGACGTAAATCATAAAGCGCGGGTGATTTTTAGTGCAGGCGATTTGCTCCAAAGCGGCCGCTCAGATCATGCTGGTATAGGCGTGCTATCGGCCAAAAGCCGCCAGAATTCAGAGAGCAAATGTGCCTTTCTCAATTAGTCTCGCGGAACCCTGTAGAAATAGATCATCTGCCCACTCAACAAGCATATCCCCCGCATCGGTCTGAACCGTTACAGGGTTATCGAGTAGGCTCGTGAGCATTCCAATGATGGCAGCCCCGACCGACCCAGTCCCTGAACTCTTCGTGGCCCCAGCCCCACGCTCCCAAAACTTAGCAACGATAGTGTGTCGGTTCAGGACTTTTACAAACGAAACGTTGGTTCCCTCTGGAAACAGTGGGTAGCGTTCGATTGCATCGCCCAGCGCCAGCCAATCAAAGTCGAAATCCTCGACTACAATGCTGCACTGTGGGTTACCGACATTGATTACATTGGCTAAATAACTGCTTCCATCTATGTTCAGCGCAACTGGCTCTGATTCAAGCACGCCAGCAGTTTTTATCGTCATCTTAAACATGTATTCATCGTTCTTCGCGTGAATAAGATCTAACTTCATTAGGCCTGCAGCAGTGTCGATTGTGACTCTATCAAGACCTTCGGAACGGGAGAGCAAATAAGCAGCTACGCATCTCGTACCATTACCAGACAACTCGGCTACGCTTCCATCAGAATTCCATAGGTGAATTTCTGCGTCGGCCCCTCCGGATCTAGAAACGACTTCGAGACCGTCTGCGCCAACTCCATTCTTTCTGTCGCAAATGCTCCGTGCAAATTCGGGGATGGTCGTTGGTTCAAACCCATTTATTGATAGCGCCTCCATCTCAACAATCAAAAAATCGTTGCCGACAGCAATAGCTTTTGTGTAGGGAATAGGTTTCATGAAGGGTATTTATTCAGACCAACAGGCGCGATGCAAGGGCGGCTATGGCCACAAAGCTGTGGCTTTTCAAACCTCAACGGGCGGCTGCTTCGCCGGTTAGTTTTGAGTAGATCACGCCCCCCCTTGAATTCCTCCATAGCTGCCACCGCTGAGCCGCTCTGTGGAGGCTCTCAACGGCCAAGAGGAGGCGTTGAGAGATTCGAATACGCTTTTGACAATATATTGTCATTATAGCAATATGCTGACCATGAAGAAACGAACCCCTGAAGGCGAAGTCCTGACCGACATCATATTGGAGACGTTCCGGCTGAACGGCGCACTGCTGGACGCCGGCAACCAACTGACAAAACCGTTCGAGCTAACCAGCGCCAGGTGGCAGGTGATGGGGCCAGTTTCCGAGCAGCCACTGACAGTCGCGCAGGTGGCAAGGCGCATGGGCCTGGCTCGACAGGGGGTGCAGCGCATTGTGAACGACCTCGAACGCCTCGAAATGGTGACTTTCGAACCGAACCCCGACCACAAACGTGCGCCGCTCATTGCAGTCAGCGAGAAGGGCCAAGCCGCGATGGAAAAGATTAACGCAGCGCAAAGTGCTTGGGTTAACGAACTATCAAATGGCTTAAGCGAGAGGCAGCTAAAGCAAACGCTCAAGGTATTGCAGTCTGTACGTGAACGAACCGAAGAAACTTAAAGGAGAAATAGGATGCCTGAAGTAAGAGAGATGAATGACAAGGTTGGCCTCGGTCAGCAAATGCAATCCAACGAGGATGGCTCAGTTGTGTTGATTAACGTCTTCACGGTTGAACCCGGTGATGAGAACGCGTTGCTTGAATCTTGGGCCCACGATGCCGAGTTTATGAAGGCTCAGCCCGGCTATATATCGACGCAGATGCACAAAGCAATAGGCGGTAGCGCAACCTATCTCAACTACGCTGTGTGGGAAAGCGTCGAAAGCTTTCGCGACGCATTCACAAACCCGGAGTTTCAGAAGCGGATTGCCCGCTATCCAGATAGTGCGACCGTGTCACCACATCTGTTCGAGAAACTCTCTGTTCCCGGCTTCTGCGTCGATTAGTGGGGGAACCATTATGCCCATCAAAAGCTCGGCTACCCACTATGGCACCGTCGCTGTCACCCTCCACTGGCTTAGTGCTTTGCTAATTGTGGCGATGATAGTCTCAGGTTTTCGTGCCACGGGGGCAGAGGATTCAACTGCCAAAACGAGTATCTTGCAGTTTCATATCCCTTTCGGTATGGCAGCAAGCGGTATTGGGATGATGGTGTTATCTGGTGCTGGCCCCATCATCTTTGGCGGTGAGGCTTCGATACTTCCGGACTTCCGGGACTATCTGCCCAGAACCCCTCATGGTTTTGGCGCACGTCTCATCCTTGCGCTATTCATTGTCCATGCAGGCGCAGCGTTGTATCACAATGCAATCAAGAAAGATGGTTTGCTGGGCCGGATGTGGTTTGCTGACTGAGTTAGGCACTAATCAACGCAACCGGCTAAAAACGAACATTCCGTTCACACAACGACTACGACAACGACTTCGAACACCGTTGCCGCTAAAACAGAACTTGTTGCTTTGCATGCCAATTCTGAGACCTTTCCAGTTGGCTGGCGAGCGATAAGAGTTGTCCCTCTTGACCCATGTTCCCCATGAACTGGACACCGACCGGCAATCCTTCCTCACTCCAATGCAGGGGTAGGCTAATCGCCGGTTGGCCGGTGCTGTTCGCAAGCGGTGTGTTAGTTGCGTAGCGAAATGTCTGGCGAGTCCAATCCATTGCCGACATCTCTGCATCATTCTGATTGAGCACCCCGTGTGCAGGTGGTGGCGAACCCAGAGTACTGCTCATCAATAGGTCAAACTTTTCAAACGCCACGGCAGTCTCACGGGTTAGACGATTCACGTAGTCGAGGGCAGCAAGTAAGGTTGTTGCGTTACACGCTGCGCCAAACTCAGCGGTGGTTAAAGTCACAGCCTCAAAATGATCAGAATCTGGAGCGAACCCCATGGCAGCACAGGTTTGTTCCACAAACGAAGCATTGAACGCGCACCAGATAACGTTGATGTGCTGCGCAAA
Organism: uncultured Pseudomonadales bacterium; assembly: GCA_938036875.1. Classification (GTDB taxonomy): domain Bacteria; phylum Pseudomonadota; class Gammaproteobacteria; order Pseudomonadales; family Azotimanducaceae; genus CALHVX01. Next base: position 919 of record CALHVX010000174.1, on the reverse strand, counting down.
CTCATCGAAATCAACTTTAACCGGAGATTCGATCACCCTGTGTCCGAGCTCCGTTAGCAAGGATGCCGTATTAGCCGCTGCTGCTGCATTCTCCTTATGAACTGGCGTGCCCAACATCGAACCTGGTTCGTACGCAATCGTCAGTTTGCCCGGGTCTTTGGCTGCGAGGTCAGCAAATGGTTGGGCAGGTGGTGCGATGATGTGCGGGGCGCCTCGATCAGGACCTGCCACAAGATCTAGCAGCGCGGCGCTATCGCGCACCGAGCGCGTTAACACAAACTCTATAGCATGTGCGAACAACGGATCGCTCATGTCAGGTCCGGAAGGTGTGCGATCGCGCGTTGGTTTTAAACCGACTAAACCATTGCAAGAGGCAGGTACCCGGATCGACCCGCCGCCGTCGTTGGCGTGCGCCAGTGGAACAATACCTGCAGCAACAGCAGCTCCTGAACCACCGCTCGAACCCCCTGCACTGTGTCCCGTTTTCCAGGGGTTGTGTACCGGACCAAAGGCAACCGTCTCGGTCGTTGCGTTGTAGCCCGCCTCTGGCGTCTGCGTTGTTCCGAGAAGATGTAACCCTGCGGCGCGGAAACGCTGCATTAGGTTGGTATCGGAGTCGGCCGGTACTTCGGGCAGCGCGCGTGAGCCTGCACGCGACGGCGCACCTGCCGCGTGCATGACCAGTTCCTTGATAAGAAAGGGTACACCACTAAAAGGTTGACCCTTATCGTAGGGTTGGTTTTCCACCGTCGCGAGCACCGCGTTCAGTGCAGGATTTTTGTCAAGGATAGCTTGCCGAGCGCAAGCCTCAACTTCCTCGGCCGACACATCGCCACTTGCAATAAGGGCAGCGAGCCCTAGCGCGTCGTGGGACGCATATTCTTCAAAACGCATCTGTCACCTCTCTGCTCGAAACGAC
>CALHVX010000173.1 GCA_938036875.1 uncultured Pseudomonadales bacterium | reverse complement strand
CCCGGAAGGGGAGGCCTTACGCTACACACTACTGAGCGGGCCTAGCGGTATGGGTATTAATGCGGCCACCGGTGAGTTGTCCTGGACTCCGAGTGATGCGCAAGTTGGTACGGCAAATGCCGTGGTGAGCGTGAGCGATCCAGGTGGCCAGACTGCGCAGCAGAGCTTCGCGGTGGTTGTATCTAACGATCCGCAAAACAATGCGCCGGTACTAGCGCCAGTGGCTGATCAGCAGATAAATGCGCAAGCAGCCCTGTCACTGACGTTTAGCGCGACCGATGTGGACGTGGATGATTCGCTAACCTTTACTCTCAGCGGAGCGCCAGCATCAGCCCAATTCGACCCACAGAACGCAACCTTTAGTTGGGTTCCCACGTCGGCTGATGCCGGTACTACCAACCTGACGGTTACAGTGCGCGATGCGCTGGGCGCAAGCGATAGCGAAGCCTTTGCCATTACTGTGCTTGAACCCGTTAGCGCACCGGTTGCGGTAGACGATGCTTATGCAATTCGTCGAGGTGATCTATTAACGGTGCCTGCAGATGGGGTGCTGGCGAATGACACGGATGCCAACAACGACGTACTAAGCGCAACAGACACCAGTGCGCCCACGCGCGGTTCGCTCGAATCGTTTGGTGGCGATGGCTCATTTTCGTATCAGACGCCCACCACCGCACCAATTGAGATTGGTTTGGCTGAACAGTGCAGATCTGCGCCCGGTAGAACCCACTTTGGAACACCCGCGATAGCGGACCTTGACGGCGATGGTGTTCCTGAGATTATTACCATAGCGAATACGTCGTTTTCACTTATCCATATAGCCATTCGCAGCAGCACAACCTGTGAGATCCTTGCGGAAACTACCCGGGGCAATGATCCGAGGTACGGGATTATCTCGGCCCGAGGGCGTATCTCGGTTGGCGATATCGACGGTGATGGTGATCTTGAGATTATTGTGGGTCGGCTTGCACCGCCAGAGCTTGGGAGTGACTTTGAGCATCTCCTCGCTTTTGATCACGAGTTAAATTTCCTGTGGCTGTCCGAAGATTTGCCTGCACCGCCGGTTGGCGGCGGGCCGCGACTTCGATCAACCGGCGCTGTTATTGCCGATATTGATGGCGATGGCGCAGGCGAAATACTCATTGGCTTTTCTGAGCGAACCGGCTTTTCCACCAATCGCTCGTTTGTAGTGGCGTACGGCAGCGACGGGCAGATCATTTGGGAACACGCGGGTGGACCCTTGAACAATGGCAATTTGGTCGGTCGTCGGCAGAATGCTTACCCAGTGGTGGTGGCTGATCTAGATTTAGACGGCACCCAAGAAGTGCTGTATCACAACGAAGTGTTGTCGCATAAGGGCGAGTTAGAATTCGTCTGGCCAACCTTACCCAATGCCTTGAGCGAAGGTGCTCGATTGAGTGTTGCCGTTGGGAACTTCGACAACGATCCCTATCCTGAGGTGGTGGGCCACGACCGCGACTACCTTTATATGTTTGACCACACCGGCGGGTTGGTCTGGTCACAATCGACGGTTGGAGAAGACCACACCTCAATCTTTTTGCTTACCTTGGCGGATGTGGACGGCGATGGGCAACCAGAGATCATCTATCCCGGCGCCATCAGTGAAACGAATCCGCTGGGTTATAGTATTCGTGCCTACGAAGGTGATGGCACTGTCAAATGGACGTCCCCAGTCGAACAGCCTGATAACCGTTCGATCAAGGTCATCGGTTTCGACATGGATGGCGATGGCGCGGATGAACTGATTTACAATTCCGGTGCGATCATTGTTCTTAGCGGTGCTGATGGTAGTGAGTTAACTCGGGCACTGGTTGGCCGAGAATTTACTTACGAATATGGCACGGTCATGGATTTGGCCGTGGCTGATGTGGACGCTGACGGTGCAGCTGAATTGGTCTGGTCCGGTGAAGCATGGCCCCCAAACGGCACGCCGTCGCTACTTGTCTACGAAGGACTGCCGGGTAATCCTCTGGCACCGGCTAGACCCATCTCGCTACACTGGGGTTATGAACCTGCTCAGGTAAACGTGGACGGCAGCATTCCGACACCCCTGCGTCCCCAGTGGTTGATCCCAGGGTTAAACAGTCAAAACACCATTGCCGTGATGCCGGGTGATCCAGGGTCCACCAACGAAGACAGCTTTACGTACGTGGCCAACGACGGCTCCGCTGATTCCAATGAAGCGACGGTTCGCCTGCAGATCACCCCGAACGTCAATCCGCCGGTGATTGTGTCGAATCCGGCACTGGGTGCCTCGCCCGGTTTTGAGTACAGCTACGGCGTGTTGGCCACCGACGCCGACTTCGGTGATACCTTGACCTACACCTTAGTTGATGCGCCCACCGGGATGACGATTAATCCGTTGGGGATTGTCAGTTGGACACCGGCTGCTGGAACTACCGGTTCGGCGCGAGTCTCGTTAGTGGTGACCGACAGTCAAAGCAACAGTGACGAGCAAACCTTCTCGATCAATGTGCTGCCGCCGGTAACCGTGCCGGATTTACTCGGCCAAGACGAAACCATGGCTGGTGATGATTTGGTTGCTGCGGGTTTGGTGTTAGGTGATGTACGCCAGGGCTTTAGTTCAACCGTTCCCATTGGCCAAATCATCTCCCAAAGCATCAGCGGCGGTGGGAGTAGTGCAGCCGGTGCCATTGTTGATGTTGTGTTATCACTGGGTCCGCAGCCAGTCTACGTGCCCGACTTGGTGGGGCTTAACGAAGCGGATGCCGTTGCGAAGTTGGAGGTAAATCTGCTGGTTGCCGGCACCATTAGCCGTGCCAATAGCGACGACTTACCGGCTGGCACCGTGTTTGCTCAAGGCAACACCAGTCTCGAAGAGGTCGCGCCAGGCACCGCGGTAGACTTCACTGTCAGCTCCGGCCCGGCGCTGGCGGCGAGTATTTCTCACGCTTTCTTACCCGCAGGTGAAAGCCTGGTGTTGAGCACCACTCAATTTGATAACGCGGGAGTACCCCTTAACCCGCAGCCAGCGCTTAGCCTAAGCGTTGTGGCTGAAGCTCAGGCAAGCGGCAGCTTGCCGACCATTAGCGGTAACACGGTGACTTCCAGTGGCGATACAAGGGGAGGTTACCGCTTAGTGGTTGATGCGGGCGCATCAGGCCAGCGCAGCTTGCCGTTTCTGGTTCGCGGCGATTTAAATGCGGACAGCTATCAAGCGCCAGTTGCGGCATTCGCCGACCTGTTGGAACGACTACCGACGCTGTACTCTGAGCTTGCCACGGCGTTAGCGGAAAACGATTTGGTCACCGTACAATCGATTGGTAGCCAACTGGTCACCGCGCGCAGTGAAATTGATCTAGAGCTGCTGGCGTCCCGACATCCGGGTGGTCCGGAATCTGGTTTCTGGCCAACCTCAGCCGAAGCCCGAGCGGCTGGGTTCATCTTCTCGGTTAACCAAGCGGAAACCGTGGGTTCCCTGTTTGCCAAGGCAGAAACCGCCATTGAGCAGTCGCGGCAGTTCCTGGTGAACCTGAATCCAACAGCCGGAGGTCGCAACGATGATGTACGAGCGAAAGACAACAACGCACGGCTTGCCAGCGCGCTGAACAACTTAGTTGCGGCGGATCTAACCGTTGGCGGTTACGTAAACTTCAACGCCGAGAGTTACGTGTTGCTGTCTCAGCTTCTTCCTGAGCTTGTACATACCGATCTCACGACAACAATAGATCTGTTAGCCAGCAATGGCCTATTGGCCGGAGTGACACAGCATGACGCTGCGGCTCTCGCCAGAATTGCACCAGGAGAGTTTTACCGGACCACACAACCTACCTTCTTCAGTCTGGGTGGAATGCTGAGTGCAACCGCGATTCGCGCTGACATAATCAAAGACACCTACGTGCCCTACATCACCAACGTGATTTCGGCAGCGGCAGTTTTGGCGGAGTTTGATGCGCTCAGAAGTCAGTCAAATACCGAAGACTTGGCCGGAATTGTGACGGGTGCTTCGCTGAGCTTTCACACCTTCGAACGGGGCAATTCGATAATCGAAGCACCAGGGCTTAGTCGTGATGCGCGCTCGTTTCAGGCACAAGTTGTTGGCCCGGACAGGGTACAGGCGATACTTGATGCAGCCTTAGCTTTTGAAAAGCCCGGGAATCTTGAGGAGTTTAAAGAACAAACCGAGGCAATTGTTGGAGCCTACGCTACCTACCTGGATGGCAGTAAAACACTCAAGATAAGTCAACGGTTTAACGGCTGTTTTCTTGAGCCGAGCGCAGACTGTGTGCAACTGGTGGCGGCTAATGGTATCCCGGTGGTGCACAGTCTGGGTAAGTTCCCAGCGCCAGTGATTGTGATTCTAACGGATGTTGCGAAAGGTACGCTGCATCTTGGAATCTACAACTTTTTACCGAAACCTCCTTAACCCTAACCGGCGGACCGATGCTGGATTTAACTCCCTTCGCCCAACTCAAACTTGAGTTGGGCAATCGGTTCTTCAAGGAGGATGGGGCATCGACGCGTTTTGCCGAAGGACCGGCAATGCGATGCCCAAACTTTCGCTGTAGGGATCAATCACCGGCCTGTCGAAGCGTTTGAGCGCGAACCAATCGCTCGGCAGCGAGCACCGTCATGTGATGATCTTTACCACGCAGTTTTTCCAAATCCTGGGTGGCCGAATTCAGCAACACCTCAGCTTCAGCTAACTCACCAGCGGCGATCAAACAATTGCCCAAGCTACTGCGGGCTGATGCCACGGCCCAGTGATCCGCTCCGAACGAACGAATGCGTGCTGCTATTGCGTCTTTTAGGAAGCGTAAACCAGCGGCGGTCTCACCTGTCTCGCATAACAGCTGACCGGCTATGTTTTTTGAATATGAATTTGCTTGGTGATCAGGGTCTAGGGTTCGGTCGGCGATTTCGGCGGTGCTAGCCATGAGCGGTGCGCCTTTATCGTAGGCTTTTTGTTCCAGGTAGAGTGAGCCAAGCGAGGTCTTCGCAATTAACACCTCCGGATGTTCAGGACCTGCGGCTGCCTCCAGGTACCTAATGCCATTTAAGTATTGCGCTTCAGCCTCATCAGTGCGACCAAGTCGCCACAGTGTCCCGGCGTGATTCGACAAGGACATCCCTCTGCGTGCAGGGCTGCTCGCATTCTGTTCAAACAGATCAATGGCCCGGACTTGTAACTTCTCTGCGGCCTCGTAATCGCCTTGATCCATATGCAAACCGGCAAGGTTCGCGAGGCTGGTCGCGTAGGCTTCCGGCCGGTTCAGATCTGGTCCCTCATGAATTTGTATGGATCGGCGATAGGCTGTCTCTGCTTCCGACTCCTTGCTTAGGCCTATTAAAGTGGCACCTAAATCACTGTAATTGCTAGCTATTTCTGGCCAGCGTTTGTCCTCTGAAGTTTCGTAGAGGGCGAGCGACTTTAGAAACTCCCTCTCTGCATCGGGGTATTTACCCTGTTCTAAGTAAACCTGAGCGAGGACCCGAGCTGCGAATGCGGCATCCGTTGGCAGCAAGCCTCCAGTGCTTGCTACCAACGCCTGTGATTGTTGCGCATATTGCAGTGCTTGGTCGATATCGCCACGGCCAAGATATACCTCGGCAGCTGAGGCTAATAAGAGCACACGAGTCGCAGGACGGTCTGCAAAGCTGGTTTCCAACTCGTCGTTCATTACCGCAAGCACATCGTCTACGGTTTTCGCATTGGCCTCGCCGGTTAGCGGGTTAACTGAGAACAACATGGTTTTGAGGAAATCCACCGCATCTCGCGCCGTGGAAGATTCTTGCTTCGCGATGTTCCTCTGGCGTTCAGCGATGTTGGCCTGATTGATGCTATACAGGCTAGCGCCGACTACGGTGGCCGCTAAAACTACCGCGCCGCTCACCGCCACTCGGTGCCGACGAATGAATTTGCGGCTTCGGTAAACGAAAGTGCTACGTTGGGCGACGACCGGCGCACCAGCAGCGTAGGCTAGTAGGTCCGCAGCAAATGCGGCGACAGTTGGATACCGGTCTGCAGCCATATTGGAGATGGCTTTGCCGATGACCGCGTCAAGATCACCCCGCAACTGCCTCGCGATTTCCGGCTTTGTCGATCTTATCTGCTCGCTCGGGAGCGTATCGCTGACCGCGTTGATGCGTTTTTCTGCGGTCAACGGTGACACACCTTTGACGTCAATCAGAGGCTGACCAGTTATGCATTCAAATAGTAGGAGACCGAGTGAGTAGATGTCGGTGGCGGTGTTTAGCGCTTCACCCCTAATCTGCTCCGGGCTGGCGTACGACGGCGTCATCAACATGCCCACGGTTGACTCGGGGGAATCAACAACAACAGCATGGTCGCCGTCCGACTCCAAAAGCCGTGCGATGCCAAAGTCCATGAGCTTTGGCTCACCCGTATTGGTTACCAGTACGTTGCCGGGTTTAATGTCTCGATGAATGATTAAGTTTTGGTGTGCATGCGCGACCCCGGCAAGGATGTCTTGAAAGATCTTCAGTCGCTCGCTTAATTCGGGATTGTGCTGATGCAGATAGTCACGTAGAGGAAGGCCGTCGATGTACTCCATCACCACAAAAGGCAAACCATCCTCGGTTGTCCCCGCATCAAGCAAATTGGCGATGGTAGGGTGCCGTAGATTGGCCATGATCTGGCGTTCACGGGAGAACTGGCGCACCAATGTGTCAGTCGCAAGATGTCGCTTTAGAACTTTGATGGCAACCTGTTGCTCGACCACTCCGTCGGCGCGATCGGCTAGGTACACTTGGCCCATGCCGCCTTCACCTATCAGCTCCACGATCCGGTAGTGACTTATCTGTTCTGGCGGCGGCGCAAACTGAGCGGCGAGGTCCAGCGGTAGTGCACCGCCAGTCACTAGTGCAGCTTGGGTCTGTTCATCTGCTAGCAACATCTTTTGCACCAAGGCCAGCAGCACGGGCTGGTTGACGCATTGAGTTCGCAGCCATGTTTCGCGCTCTGTGCGCGGATGATCCAGTGCCAGATTGAATAGAGAAAGGGCTCGGGCCAGGGTTTCTGCGTCGGTCATATTAGGGTTCTATGAGTTCGGAGATGAGAAAGGCGCGGGCGGACCGCCAATGACGCTTTACTGTAGATTCAGACAAAGTTAATGCGTGCGCGATTTCTGGATTGGTCATGCCGGCGAAGAATTTCATTTCCACCACCTGCACGAGGTCTGGTGCGGCTCTGCGCAATGCTTCCAGCGCGTCGTCCACAAGATGCAAGTCCGTGTCTGGCTCAATGCCGAGCAGTGTCTGAGTGGCTAGGGTCACTCGTTGATGGGCGCGTTTGTTGGATTGAGTCCGGCGATACTGGTCCACCAGCACCTGACGCATGGCATGTGCCGCGATGCCCAAAAACTGCGCTCGATCCTGCCAGTCCGGTTGATCAACAGTGAACAACTTAAGTACGACTTCGTTAACTAGCTCGGTGGGTTGCAATCGTTGCGCATTGGGGTTTAACGCCAGCGCGCGACCGGCGACGCTGCGCAGTTCTGCGTACAGCAGTTCAATCAGCCGGTCTCGGGAAGCAGCATCTCCTCGGTTCCATTGGCGAAGTAAGTCGGTTGCAGTCGACACCGGCTTTGGGACCCTAAAACAGAATTCAGCATAGGAAGATACAGATCAAACGTGCAGAGGGCAAAAGACGGCGATTAGCGGAGTTTCCTGGACCATTGGATAAGATGCTAACCCCCATAGAAAACAGCTCACCAGCGCATGAGCACTAGCAAGCCGTACCGCGGTCTCAAACGATGCCAAGCCTACTTCCGATCTTCCAAAAAGGCACGTCATGCTTCCTATCCTCAAAACTCAACACCAAGGCAGCTAGACGACTTCGGCTAGAATGTGGGTTCTTCGGCGCTTACGCTTGATCGCTTAAACCATATCCGCTGGGACTACCCATGCATCAAACTCGGCGGCGGTTAAGTAGCCCTTCTGAATGGCCACCTCACGCAAGGTTGTGCCTTGTGCATAGGCCGTCTTGGCAACATCAGCCGCTTTGTCGTAACCAATGTGTGGATTAAGCGCCGTGACCAACATCAGCGAACGCTGCAAGTTCTCTTCAATGCGCTCTAAGTTCGGTTCGATGCCTTCTACACAATGCCGAGTAAAGGAATCAACCCCATCAGCGAGCAAGGCAACGGACTGCAACATGCTATAGCCGATAACGGGTAGGTAGACGTTTAGCTCAAAGTTACCCGAGCTACCGGCCATAGTGACCGTAGCATCGTTGCCCACCACTCGTGTTGCAATCATGGTGAGCGCTTCGCACTGGGTTGGGTTGACCTTACCCGGCATGATGGAAGAGCCCGGTTCGTTGGCCGGCAAAAGCAGCTCACCAATACCACTGCGGGGACCACTACCTAGCCAACGTATATCGTTAGCAATTTTGTTTAAGGCAACAGCCGCTGTCTTAAGCGCACCCGAAGCCAACACCAAACCTTCTTTGCCCGCCATGGACGCAAATCGATTCGGGGCTTCGGTAAAAGGCAACCCGGTTTGTTGGCTAAGCTGTGCCACCATCGCGGCAGCATAGCCTTGAGGGCTGTTTAAACCGGTACCAACGGCGGTGCCGCCAATGGGCAATTCGTAGACCAACGGCAAGCTCGATCTCAGGCCGTGCAACGCCAGACGAATTTGATCCGCATACCCAGAAAACTCTTGCCCTAAAGTCAGAGGGGTTGCGTCTTGTAGATGGGTACGACCAATTTTTACGATCTGGGAAAACGCTTCTGCCTTATCCGCTAGCGCTTGCTGCAAACGGCCAAGCGCCGGCAGCAATTGCTCCTCCATTTCAACCGCAACAGCAACATGAATTGCCGTGGGAAAGGTATCGTTAGTGGATTGGGAGCAATTCACGTGATCGTTTGGATGCACGGGGCTCTTGCTGCCCAGCGGTTGACCTAAAATCTCGTTCGCTCGATTAGCAATGACTTCATTGACGTTCATGTTGCTTTGAGTGCCGCTACCAGTTTGCCAAACCACCAACGGCAGATGTTCATCTAGCGCACCATCCATCACCTGTTGGGCACCTGCGTGAATAGCCTCCAGCAGCTCCGTTGGCAACACCCCAAGCTGTGCATTCACCGTTGCTGCCGCATGCTTCACCAAACCCATAGAACGCAACAGAGGCCGGGGTAGACGCTCATCACCGATCGCAAAGTTGGCTAGGCTGCGTTGGGTTTGGGCACCCCAGTAGCGATCGGCCGCCACTTCTACGGGGCCAATGGTGTCCTGCTCTGTTCGCGTTTTGATGACCTTACCCTCTGTTTGTTGGCGCTGTCTGTTGGTGCTATCTGTTAGCGCTATCGACGACGACGCAAGCTCACCACGTTGCCTCCGCTAATCTTCTCAACCACCGGCTCCAGCGCAACCTCCCAGGTCAGGCTGCTGTCCGGCGTTTTCAAAAACCCTCGACAACCACAGCCACGGTTGATCGGAAAGAATGCGAAGCTTGCGTGTACCGTACCTGCCTCGTTCCAAAGCATGCCCATGTTTGGCGTGCTCTCTAGCTTGGCACTGCCATCCAGCGCAAAACCATCTAACCGCAAATCCATCTGATACAAACCCGTATCGTCTTCAGCAACGCGTACGGACAGAGAACGCTCGGCTTGGTTCTCTACGGCAATGGTGCCATTGACACTTCGCCCAAGCTCATCAGCAATGGATTCAAGCTGGCACGAAATCGGCGTACCCACATTAGAACCTAACAGCACCAAGCTGCCTTTACCCTGCCACTTTCCTGGCGTTAACAACATACTCATAACGGCCTCATACAAAAGTATCGTCAATGGTTACCGTATCACCAACCGGCGCTACCACCCGCTCATCTTTATGACGTGCATTGTTGACGTGGGTTGAAACCGGAATTGCATCCAGCTCCATAGGTAACAGGGAGGAGAAAAACTCCTGCATATCTTCCGTTGCTTTGGTTGGATCAAGCCACGCCAGTGCATCTTCCGGGCTCAGCATGACGGGTTGCCGGTGATGCACAAAATTCATCGCCGGATGCGCCTTGGTCGTGAGCACGGTGAAGCTTTCTAGCACTTCGTCGCTCTCCGGGTTTTTCCAGCGGTCCCACAAACCCGCCAACAGCAAGCCATCGGTCGCATTGGGCTTAATGTAATACGGCACCTTGTTCACTTTGCCGTCTTGGTTCTGCTTCGACCATTCGTAAAACCCGCTGATAGGAACCACGCAGCGGCGCTTGCGGTAGGGCTCGCGAAACGCGGGTGACTTAGCCGCCGTTTCCGATTTGGCGTTGAACATGCTGTATTTTGTAGAAGGCTCTTTTGCCCAATATGGGGTAAGCCACCATCGCATCTCGGCCAGCTCCGGTTCTCCGGCAGCATCCATGCGCAGCACAGCACAGCTTTGGGTTGGCGCCAGGTTCAGGTCTTGGGGCCCGGCATGGGGCAACCCAACCAGCTCCATAAGCAGTTGGGACAATGGATCTGATGTCACATTAAACCGACCACACATGGCTAGACCTGCTGGGGTGCAAATTGGGGTTGGGTACAAGGCATATCAGCATCTCCAATGAACGGGGGTGAGTGTAACTGGTCTGAACGCATTGCAAAGCGCCTAGACCCCTGCAAAGCTACGCGCCCACCGAAAACACGAAAAAACGCGGTAACAATGACAAACTCTAGCCTCCCCCAAGCCGATAGCACCCTAAAGCCACCTGTTGCTGAGCGTCGCAGCCATCGCTTCAGCCACCATGGGGTGGAGCTAGACGATCCTTATCACTGGCTGCGGGATCCAGACTACCCCAAAGTCGAAAGCTCGGAAATTCTGAACCACCTGAAAGCCGAAAACGCCTACTTTGAGGCGCACATGGCACCGCACCAGCCATTGGTGGACGCACTGTTTACCGAGATCAAAGGGCGCCAACCGGTCACCGAGCAAAGTGTTCCTTACCCACGTGGACCCCATCAATATCAGTGGCGCTACACCGAGGGCGCGGAATATCGATCTTGGTACCGGGCGCCTCTGGCCACACCAGATGCCTGGCAGCTGATGCTGGATGAAAATGAGCTTGCTAAAGGTCTAGAGTTTTTCAAGCTTGGCGGCATGGCGCTAAGCCCAAATGCACGCTATCTAAGTTGGTCTAGCGACACTGATGGCTCCGAACGTTTTACCTTGCGCATTCGCGACCTGGATACTGGCCAAGATTTACCCTTAAGTATCGAATCCTCTTACGGCTCACCGGTTTGGGCTGCGGACAACAAACATTTGTTTTACACCTTAGTCAACGAGCAATGGCGTCCGGATAAAGTCATGCGCCACGAGCTTGGCACCGATAGCAGCGCCGATGTATTGGTTTACCAAGAGCAAGACGAAGGTTTTCGGGTAGGCTTAGATCAAAGCCAGTCGGATGACTACCTAATGATTGTTACCGGCGATCACGTGACCTCCGACATCAAGCTGCTACGCAGCGATACACCCAAGGGGCCGCTAGTAGATATGGCGCCGCGCCAAGCTGGGCACGAGTACAGCGTGGATCATCGAGAAGGATATTTTTATATCCTCACCAACGACACCCACAAAAACTTTCGCCTGGTTCGAACGCCCGAACAAACACCCGGCGTCAAACATTGGCAACCCATCATTGAGGCAAGCAACGAGCAATATTTAACTGGGCACCTCGCATTTCGTGACCACTTAGTGCTGACCTCACGCATCAACGGTCTCGACACCATCCAATTGCTGCAAGGTGAAGACCACAAGATCACCACCTTGTCTTTCCCGGAAGCCACTTACAGCGTCGGACTTGGCTCTAATGCTGAGTATGTCAGCAACAAAATTCGCTTGGGTTATGAGTCGATGGTGACGCCAGGTACCGTTTATGACTATCACATTGATACGAAGCGACTCGAACTGCTAAAGGTGCAAGAAATTCCCAGCGGCTATGATGCTGATCAACTAGACACCGAGCGCTTGCTAGTCACGGCGCGAGATGGCGTGCAGGTGCCGGTGAGCATTGTGTACCCCAAGAACTTCCCGCGCGACGGCTCCGGCAAACTCTATCTATACGGCTACGGCGCTTACGGCTACGCCATTGAACCAGGCTTTTCCACTAGCCGCCTATCGCTACTCGACAGAGGCTTTGCTTTTGCCATAGCACACATACGGGGCGGCGATGATCTGGGCTACCACTGGTACGAACAGGGCAAGCTAGACAAGCGTACCAATACGTTCAACGACTTCGTTGACGTTGCTGGGCATTTAATCGACGCGGGGTATAGCCGTGCTGGCAACATCGCTATTGCAGGTGGCAGCGCCGGAGGTGAGTTGATGGGTGCTGTCGTCAATCAAGCGCCCAAACTTTGGGGAGCGGTTGCCGCTCACGTCCCTTTTGTGGATGTGTTGTGCACCATGCTAGATGCATCGCTGCCACTAACGGCGGGCGAGTGGCCTGAGTGGGGCAATCCAATAACCGACGCCCAGGCCTTTGACTATATTCGCAGCTATTCCCCCATTGATCAGCTTAAAGCAGGCGACTACCCGCCCATGCTGGTAACAGCAGGACTAAACGATCCTAGGGTGACCTATTGGGAGCCAGCAAAATACGTGGCCAAATTGAGGTATCTAAAACAGGACAACAATTGCTTGCTGCTAAAAACCAATATGGGGGCTGGACATGGAGGCAAATCCGGGCGCTTCGATAGCATTACCGAAACGGCTGAAGAATATGCCTTTATCTTGAGGTGCTTGGGGCTGTAACTATCCCCAAAGCAAACGCTTGGCTAAGCCGTGTTAGCCGACTGACGACGAGCTTTGGCTTCGTTCGCGTCTTGCATGCGCTTCTTGATGATATTCTGGACAACACTGACCGTAGTCCAGTCATGTAACATGACGCGCTCGCAAAATTCGCACTCAACATCATGCTCTTCTGCCACCATGTGTAACAAGCTGCTATACGGCACTCGCGAGATTTGCTTGCAACCTGCACATTCCAAACCTACTGCAGGATCAATACCCACGTACTCCATGACCTATCCCTTTTTCATTGGTCGAACGACTTTCAAGGAGTTTACTGGGTACTTGGTCAGTGGTGAGTTTGGCTACACGAATCTGTGACGGGCTAGCCGCCATTTTGTGCGCTGTATCACAGGCAAGGGCTAGGTTGATCTCTTTTCGCCCGTCTTGCCTACCTTGGCATTTGCTCACGCAAGGTATCGCGAAATTCTGGCGCCGCTATTGCTATTAGCGCTTGAGCACGAGCGTGTACCGGTTTGTCCTTTAGCTCAGCCACCCCAAACTCGGTAACCACCGTATCCACATCGGTACGCAACGCGGTTACCAGCTCTACCTTAGGTACGATGCGTGACAAGCTGCCGCCGCGCGCCGTGGCATTCATCGCCACCACAGAACGTCCGGACCGGCTCGCTTTGGCGCCGCGCATAAAGTCCACCGAGCCACCGGTGCCAGAAATTTGACGGCCACCCGCTACCTCAGCATTCACCTGACCAAACAGGTCAACCTCCACCGCTGAGTTAACCGACACAAAATGATCTTGCTGTGCCATGGCACTGACCTCGTGGGTCACGTTGGCACCTACAAATTTAACGTCATCGCGTTCTGCCAGGGCTTGGTGCAGCGCTTGGCTACCCAACGCCATACCCGTGATGTGCAACCCGGTATCTACCGGTTTGCAGGCGCCGGTTATATTGCCGTTACGAATCAACGCAAGGACACCATCGTCCACCAACCCGCCATGCCAACCTAAATCGTTCTTGTTGGTCAATGCCGCCAAGATAGCGGCGGGGATAGCGCCGATGCCCGTTTGCAAACAAGCGCCGTCTGGCACTAGGTCTGCAACGCTATGGCCAATGGTTGTGGCCACTGCATCAACCTCCATCGCTGCTGGATAGGGAGGAACACGCTCGCTTTCAATCACCAAGTCAAAACTAGTCAGTTCAACCTTGGGGGCACCGAGCGGTGCAACGATCGCGTGGTTAAGCTCAGCAATCACCACCTTGGCGCTGGCGATTGCAGTTGCCGTGAAATCCACGTTGGGACCAAACCGCACGACTCCCTGGCTATCTTTTGCTACCTGCACCAAAGCGACGTCTGTGTTGGCACCAATGTAGTCATAGATCCAGCGCATCTGCATCGGCAAAAAGTGCAAACGCGCCGGATCCGCTTGGCGCAGGTGTGGCGCCATGAAGAAAGTCGTTAGCTGAGCGGTTGCATTCCAAGCGGTAAAGTCGGTGCTGTTGTAGCCTGCAATGGGAAACTGCATAAACCGTAGCCCCTCCGGCAGTGCTATCTCCTGCAACGCCGCCAGCACGCCGGTTGGCTCATTGCAGCTGCCTTGCACAAAGATACGCTGGCTGGGCGCTAGCAGCGCCTTGAGTTTGGTGTCAGTAGGCTTCGGCATGCTCATCCTTTCATTAGAAAAACTGGGTATGCTGGGCCTAGCAGCCTAGGTCAACTCCAGCATGACAACATTACCCAGCCTGAGCCCATTTGCCGAGCCTATTGAGCGGTGGTTTACCAAAAAATTTGCCGATGCCACCTCGGTGCAAGAGGCCGCCTGGCCCGTTATCGCGCGGGGCGAGCACTGTTTGGCCACGGCACCCACGGGTAGCGGCAAAACGCTAACCGCCTTTTTGTGGGCGCTAAATCAATTTGCTACGGGCGCTTACGCCGCAGGCGCTACCCGGGTGCTTTATATCTCGCCGCTGAAAGCGCTAAACAACGACATCCAGCGCAACCTAATTGAGCCTTTGGCCGAGCTTAATGCAGCTGGTGATTTCCCCGCTCTACGGGTTGCAACCCGATCCGGGGATACGTCTGGCTCAGACCGTCAACGGTTGCTGCGTAGACCACCAGAAATTTTGATCACCACCCCGGAAAGCTTGGCCTTGATGCTCAGCACAAAAAACGGTCAGCAGGCTCTAAGCACCGTGGACACTCTAATCTTGGATGAGATCCACGGGGTTATTGATAATCGGCGCGGGGTCCAGCTAATGACCAGCGTGGAACGTTTGGCCCTTATCGCCGGTGAGTTCCAGCGCATTGTGTTGTCGGCCACCATCACGCCCATGGAACCCATTGCCGCCTATGTAGCTGGGCGTACGTCCAATGGCAAGCGTCGTCCTATCACCATCATCAATGCTGCCGCAGAAAAAAACATTACCTTTGCGATTAACTATCCGCCAAGCGCCAAAGAAGCCATTGCCAACGGTGAAAAAATCTGGGAGCCGCTAGCCCAAGAATTCAAAACCCACGTCGCACGCAACCAATCCACCTTGTTCTTCACCAACTCCAGACGGCTAGCCGAGAAGATCACCCTAAAGATCAACGACACCGAGCCGCAAACCTTGGCCTACGCCCACCACGGTTCACTAGCACGTGAAATTCGGGTTGAGGTAGAGCAACGCCTCAAAGGCGGCGAGCTAAAAGCCATCGTGGCCACTAACTCCCTGGAGATGGGGATCGATATTGGCAGCCTGGACGAAGTGGTCATGGTCCAGACACCCCTGTCCGTTGCCTCTGCCCTGCAGCGCATTGGTCGTGCAGGCCATCAAGTTGGCGCAACCTCTCGTGGCACTTTGTATCCAACCCACGCCAACGACTTTTTGGAATCTGCGGTGCTGGCCGACTGCGTGGCACGGCGGGATATAGAACCCATCACACCAATGCAGGGGGCACTGGATGTTCTAGCCCAGGTCATCATCTCCATCACCGCGTTCTCCAGCTGGACGGTGGATGAGCTGTTTACCTTGATTCGCTGCAGCGGACCTTATGAGACCTTGTCACGCGAACAGTTTGACCTGCTGATCGAGATGCTGGCCGGCCGCTACGCCGGGTCTCGCATTCGCGAGCTAAAACCCAGAATCACCTTTGACCGCATCACGGGTGAAATCCAAGCGCTACGCGGCGCGGTGTTAGCCATGTACAGCTCTGGTGGCACCATACCTAACCGGGGTTACTTCAACTTACGACACCAGGACAGCGGCGCGGTGATTGGCGAGCTAGACGAAGAGTTTGTTTGGGAAGCCGTCATTGGCGACACCTTTACCCTCGGCACCCAAGCCTGGCAAGTGCAACGTATTACTCACAACGACGTGTTAGTGCGCAAAGCGCCCAGCGGCTCTATTGCCACACCTTTTTGGCGAGCGGAAAGCGTGCAACGTAGCTGGCACTACAGCCAACAAATTGGCGAGTACCTAGAGCGCTGCGAGCAACGCTTGGCAAACGGCGACGCCACCGCCATACAAGCGGAGTTAGAGCAAGAGCGCGGATTCAACACCACCGCCGCTGCCGAGTTGGTTGACTACTTAAAGCGCCAACGCGAGGCAACCCAAAGCCCACTACCCCACCGACACCTGCTGATCGCAGAAGAAACTCTGGCAGGGCCTGGCGGCTATCGCGGCCCGGCCGATATACGTCAAACGGTGTTGCATACCTTTTGGGGTGGCGAGATCAACCGACCATGGGCTGTTGCGTTGACCGCTGCCTGGCATACCCAATACCCGAGCAAACCCGAGATCTTTGCGGACAACAACGCCATTGTTATCCAACACCAAGGTCCCCTCAAACTAAACGAGCTGCTGCTGGCGGTAACAGCAGACAACCTAATGCCGTTGCTGCGCACTGGGCTCGAAAGTTCGGGGTTCTTTGGTGCACGCTTTCGCGAGTGTGCTGGGCGTGCCTTATTGCTCACCCGCAGCCGCTTCAACCAACGGTTGCCGCTGTGGATGAGCCGTATGCAAGCCAAAAAGCTGATGACGGCTGTCAGCAACTACACCGACTTCCCCGTGCTGCTAGAAACCTGGCGCACCTGCTTGCAAGACGAGTTTGATCTACCCACTTTAATTAGGTTGTTGGAAGAGCTGCACGCAGGCGACATCCGCTGGCAACAAATCACCACCAACTCTCCAAGCCCATTTGCCGCCGATTTAAGCTACGGCAACATCAGCGAATATATGTACGCCGACGACACGCCGGACCAGATGAGCAAAAGCGCACTGGATGACGACGTGATTCGCCTTGCGGTTCAGGGCGTCACCCAACGGCCGGCGCTGGATGCCAAGATCGTGGCGGAGTTTGTTGCCAAACGTCAGCGTACCGCCGAAGGATACGAGCCGAGTTCGACAGAAGATTGGGTCGAATGGACCAAAGAATCTTTGTTAATCCCAACCACCCGCTGGCCTAGCAGCCCGGAGGCTGATCAAGCGCTCGCGGGCAAACGCTTGGCACTGCTTGTACTCGATGCCAAGCAGTGGGTCTGCCATCTGGAGTTTGCGTTAGTACTGCAACAACAGTTAGCACCTAAGGGACAACTGCTCGACCCAAAAACCCAAGCGCCCATCAGCGCCGCCGATCTCCCGAACTTGAACGACGCACGCTCAGCCACCCAACTAGCGTTAGAAATATTGTCGTTCTACGGGCCGTTAAGCGATCCACAGCTGGCTGATGCCCTGCCCAATATCCCCGCAGAACTCGCAGAAGCCGACGCTTTGATCAGCGGTCCGCTGCTGACAGATGATCCAACCGATTATCTGTGCGATGCGGAAAACTACGAAATCTTGCTGCGCTTCCAGCGCGCGGCCAGACGCAGTGCCTTAGAAACCCTCGCCATAGAACGCTGGCCTGGGTTTGTTGCCAGCATCCAAAAGCTCGGTGGACACTACGCCAACGATGCAACCAAAGCCGCTCAGGTAATGGACTCGCTAGAACAACTACGCGGTTTCTCTGCACCGCTAACGGTTTGGCTCGACCAACTGCTGCCCGCTCGATTTGCCAACTTGCCACCCCATCTACTGGATCAAAGCATAATGGAGTGTGGATTGCAGTGGCTGGGTACCGGCCGCGAAACCATCACCCTGCTGTATCCCGAAGAGCACGAGCTGCTGCAAACACAAACCCAAGGTAGCCCATTGGCCGAACACTTTAAGGATCCCCAAGCGCGTTACGAGTACTTTGCTATTGCGGATCAAAGCGGTTTGGTTGGCGACAAACTAAGCGAGTTGTGGTGGGACAGCGTATGGGCGGGCCAACTCAGCGCCGACAGCCTCACCCCCTTGCGCCAAGGGTTGCTACGCAAGTTTGCTATGCAACCCCTGACCCATAGCAGCCGTCGTCGTCGGCTCGGCAACAGTCGCGGTTGGCCCGGGAACTGGCAACTCACCCCCTTAGCGCAAACAGATCAAGACCCTTTAAGCGAGCTCGAAGCCCAGAAAGATCAGGCACGCTTACTGCTGGATAGATACGGTGTAGTCAGCCGCGAGCTAGCCAACCGTGAAGGTGGCAACCTGCGCTGGGCCAAGCTTTTCAAAGCGCTACGCATTATGGAGCTGAGCGGCGAGATCATTGCCGGCTACTTTTTTGCCGGCATGTCGGGCCCACAGTTTTGCACACCACAAGCACTTGGCGTGCTGCGTCGCTATCAGGCCCAGGGCAACTCAACTAACTATTGGCTTAGTGCCGCAGACCCCGCCAGCCCATGCGGGCTAGGTTTGTCTTGGCATGATCTACCCAGCCGTCGGGTTGGCAACTACCTTAGCTTCCATGCTGCCGAACTCGCTTTGGTGATTCACAGTCACGGCAAACGTCTGCAGTTCTTGCTGCCAGCCGAGCATCCGGATATGGATGAGATCTGTGCACCCTTGCTGTTCTTATGCCAGCAACGCAAGCGTATCCAAGTCGAAGAAATCAACAACAAGCCGGTGGCAACTAGCGAGTATCTGCCAGTGCTAGCACGTCTACTAAGCGCCCAACGTGATCACAAGCACTACAGCTTCGAGCTACCTCGCGGCTAGCTGACACCGCCCCCACACCACGGGTAGTATACAACGATGCTTTATTACACCGACCCACGCTGCCTGGCACACGATGTGATGCCAGACCACCCCGAACACCCAGACCGATTACGCGCCATTGGTGATCATCTCACGCGCACGGGTTTGCTTGCAGACCTGAAGGTGCAATCGGTGCCCTTGCTCGAGTTAAGCCAAATGCACAAGGCCCATAGTCCAGAGCACGTGGCTTTTGTGCAGAACATGGCGCCCAGCTCCGGGATGGTGTCCATCGACCCGGACACCCACATGTGCACGGATTCATTGCTTGCCGCTCAACTTGCTGCTGGCGCGGTGACCCAAGCGGTTCAAGCCGTATTAGCTGGAGAGGACAACCGAGCCTTTTGCGCGGTTCGCCCGCCTGGGCATCATGCGGAGCGCGGTGATGCTATGGGGTTTTGCTTGTTCAACAGCATTGCGTTGGGTGCCTTGTCAGCCCTGGAGCAACCGGGTATCGAACGGGTCGCCATCCTAGATTTTGATGTGCACCACGGCAACGGTACCGTGGATATCTTTCGTGATGACCCAAGGGTGTTGGTTTGCTCCAGCTATCAACATCCGTTTTACCCTAACCGCATGGCGGATGTTCAAGCTGGGCACTTAATACACACACCACTGGCTGCAGGCACCAAAAGCAGCGGCTTTCGTGCAGCAATTGAACGTGACTGGCTGCCAGCGCTCAGCCAGCATCAGCCGCA
>CALHVX010000172.1 GCA_938036875.1 uncultured Pseudomonadales bacterium | reverse complement strand
TGACGGTGGCAAAGACCGGGCGTTTCACTGAGGTATCGGATAACCACATGGCGCTGCGCCTTACAGGACTTTAACGGTTGAGTTGTCTCGCACTTTTAGCACACCTTGGCTGATGACCTGATCACCCGCCTCTAAGCCTTCCAACACCTCAGCGAAGCCGTCATAACGCCCACCGAGCTTAACCTCGCCAAGCGAGGCGGTATTACCATCCTTTAACTGGTAGACAAAGACGCGCCCTTGCCGCTGGACCAAGGCCGATTCTGGCACGGCGAGGTTATCCCGAGACGAAGTGCGCAGGCGTACGGTGAGCAACATGCCGGGCTTAAGCAAGCGAGCATCGTTGTTCACCAAGGCACGTACGCGGGCTGCTCGAGTCACTCGGTCGATGCGCGAGTTGATGGTTTCAATGGTGGCTGGGAACGGCTGATCTGGATAAGCAGAACTGCTGGCGCTTAAGGCCAACCCTTTCTGCAGCAAGGATAGGTGCACTTCGGGTATCGAAAAGTCTAGCTTGATGGTTCGAATGTCGTCCAAGGTGGCAATGGGTGTACCTGGCGTAATTAAAGTGCCTTCGCTAACTTGACGAAATCCCAGCAGCCCAGCGAAGGGCGCACGGATCAAGCGATCGTCCAAGCGGGCCACAACCGAGTTGTAGCGAGCGCTGGCGCCGTTAAAGCGCGCACGCGCTTCGTCTAGCTGTGAGATCGGGATGCTGCGTTTCTTGTAGAGATCTTCGAGACGTTTAAGCGCGGTGCCGGCATCTTCTACGTTGGCCTCGGCTTCGGCGAGCAGCGCGGTGTCTTCAGTATTGGTGAGCTCGGCTAAGACGGTGCCCGCTTCAACGTAATCCCCATCTTCGAACTTAACTTTGTTGACCGTATCGGTAACTTTAGCGGACAGGGTTAGTGATTCGTTGGCCTGGGCTGTGCCTATGGCTTCGATGACATCGCTGATGCTGCGCGTTTGAACCGTGGCTACCTCTACTAAGGTTGGTGGGCGCTGAAAGCCACCCGGCGCGCCACCACGCCCAGGCGTTGCTTGGGGTTGGCCACAGGCATTTAGTAGGACAACTACTAGAAGAGCAGAACAAAAGACGGACAACTGACGGACCACAAGCATTTCCTGGCAAGCTAGCACGCTAGTATACGTGGTCTTTAACGAAGTTAGGGCAGGTTAAACCGTATCCATTGCTTCTAACCCTGCAACCGACAGCTCTGCAATATGTTTTATCTGTTTGCTGCTGGCACCAGCCTTCACTTGGGTTTTCAATCCGATCACCGTGGTCACTAAGTAATCTGCAAGCGCCTGAGGACTTTCCTTCGACTGGATACTGCCATCCGCCTGGGCCGCCATTACCGCTTCAACAAATACCTCTTGGGTTGCCTTCATCCCAGCTTTAACACAACGCGCAATCCCCGGATCGCTCTGAGCGAACTCAGCGGCGGTATTCATCATCAAACAGCCACGCCTACCCATAGGATCGCGTGTCTCTTTGGCAATGTCGGTTAGCGCCACGCGAATGAACGCAACAGGGTTGGGTGCACCGGCTAACCCTTCTCTCATGGCTCCAGTTAATAGGCTTGAGTAACGCACCAGACATTGCTCAAACAGCACCTGTTTAGATTCGAAGGTTTGATAAAAACTGCTCTTGGATAAATTCATCGCCGCAAGCAATTCGCTCAGGGATGTCGCCTCATAGCCTTGAGACCAAAAAAGCTGCATCGCGGCATCCCGGGCTATAACAACATCAAATTCTCGCGGTCGGCCGGCCATTCAAACTGGTTCTTTGTTTGCAGTGTGCGTTGATTGTAGCGCAACAGTTTCGATAATGATTGTTTTTAGGACCAATTGGTCCTATAGTTTTTCTGCCCACCCTGTCTTGGACTTTGCAATGGACTCTCCGATGGAAACACAAACCAAACGCTTACTCCGCTTCATGACCGCCCTGTTCGCCTCGCTAACCTTAAGCGCCTGCGTTAACGCCGCTCACCATCAAGAGGCAGAAATTGATGTGAACGATCCAAACTACAATCCGGACTCAACCCTGTTCAAGGGCGCTGCTAACAACCCCTATTTTCCGCTGTACTTTAAAGCGCTGCCTGCCTCAGGTGCAGACGATGTCCCTACCGAAGTCCACAGGATTGACCTAAGACCAGAACGCGACATGACCTTGAACGTCGAGATCTACAACCCAAAAGGCACCATTCCACTGATTGTTACTCCCGGTGGCATGGGTGAGATCGAAGGCTTTAAAGGCTTCGCCCGCAATGTTGCGGCTGCCTCGAGCGACCTTAAAGTGGTGATCTGGGATCGCCGCAACATGGGTAAATCCGAAGTGTCCTTTGGCTCCGAACCGCTTTCCATCGAAGAGGCAGAAGACCTGCACGTACTGCTCAAGCGACTTAAGATTGATCGAGCCACCTTTTTCGGTATGTCTTCTGGCTCCCGTTCCAACATGGTTTTAGCGGAACGCTATCCAGAGCAAGTCGCAGCCTTGGTTATCGCCCCATTAACCGGCGGCCCCATTGCCGCTGAGCGTTTGTCGAAGGAATATTACCTGGGCTACTTAGAAGACGAGAGCCTGACCTCAATGGCCGAGGTTGCCAAAACTCCACTGTGGTCAGCCTATATGGAGCGCAACACGCCAGAACTGCAGGCGGCATTCTTGGCGCAAAACGTGAATGACTTTCTGGCGGCCATGAAACGCACCGGCGAGCACTTGGCGTCTTATCATGCCAAGACAACACTGGGTATGACGGACGAGCAGCTTATGGCATTGGATATTCCTGCGACGCTCATCCTCCATCATGGTGCGGAACGGGATTTTCTCCACCCGATAGTCAACTCAAGAGCGGCGACCACCCTATTCAAGAACTCGACCTTCGAGATCGCTGCAACGCTTGAACCGCTATTGGATGTGTTGCTGCCGTTTGTTGAGAAGTACACGCCGACAACGACAAGCGAATAAAAAACGTTTTTCTAGGGGCCAAGGAACTATTTCAGAAAGGACCACTCTACTACTACTCGTCATCCATCGATTAGTAAGGAATAGATATGCAGCGATTTTTGATTGGCCTCACCCTGTTAGTCATCAGCGGATTCGCCTTAGCAGAGCAGCAAGGTGCCAATCCAGCAGCATCAACCCTCCTTAGCGGCGAATTTGAGGGAGGCTGGCTGTCCAAAGTAGAAGGTAGCTGGAACATTGAACGCCGTGGCGATCAATGGGTTTTAAAAACCGGCGAAGACTTTAAAGCGAGCAAAGGTCCGGACGTTAAGGTGTTTTTGTCTAAGACCCCGGCCGATGACGTAACCGGCAAGAACGCAGCACAAGGTTCGGTGTTTGTGCAGTTGCTGGATAAGTTCAAAGGGGAGATGGTGATTCCTCTACCTCGTGGTGTTGACCCGCGGGAGTTTCAGACCCTGGTACTGCACTGTGAGGAATACACTAAGTTGTGGGGCGCTACCGAGATTGTGCAGCAATAGGTGCCTAGTGAGCGTTACACAAACGCTCGCAAGGTAGCCCATCACCATCGCCGTCCAAAGTTGTTACCCCGCACTGGGTCAAATGGAACCGAGCCTCTGCGCAGTCTCGCATCTCGCTGCACATAAGCTTTGCGCCACAGCTTAGATTTCGTTTCTTCGCCGCAGGGGTAACTTTAGGTACCCGTTGCCCACCCCGCCACTGCCAGGGCGGGATGGGAGGCGCCAGCGACCACAGGCCAAGTTGCGCTTGTTTGGCTGCCGCTTCTTCTTCGAGCAAGTCTTGGGTGACCAAGTAGCGACGATAGGCCCAGGCGTGACCGTCGCGAACCATCTCTCGATTGATCTCCCGCCCGTCCAAAG
>CALHVX010000171.1 GCA_938036875.1 uncultured Pseudomonadales bacterium | reverse complement strand
TTAGATGTACAAGTCACTGATGCGGCTGGATTGTCTAGCGTTGCAACGATTGAGTTGGTGATTACCAAGTCCATTGAGGGGGAGGTGCCGGTACGAGACGATACCATTCCAACAACCGATGACGATGCAACAGCCAGTGACAACCAGCCGGTCTTAGATCCGCGAACTCAAGAAGTATTGAACAAAGGCCAGTTGCCGCCAGCCGAAGCTGATGACGGGCAACGAGTTCAGGCGTCCACTGATCTTCCTAGCGGCCAAGATTTACAGGGCAACTCTGTTGGTCAGGCGGCCTTCACCCAGCCGAGTAGCGACGCGCTTAGCTTTACGCCGACTGCGTTGCCTGCGGTTGATGATGCGGAAGCTAGCCGTCCGAGTGGACAACTAGGTCAGCATGTGGGGTTAACGTTGCGGCTAATCATGGCGGGTTCGGACAACGGTGCATTTGGCGCGGTAGGAGCACTGGCTGACCAATTTGCCACGCTGTCGCTGCCGGTTTCGATGGAGCTAGCGGAAGCATTGGATGAACTTGCGAAAGCGGCCTTGGCTGAAGATGAAGAGATTGATCTGCGCGTCAGTGGAGCGGTGGTTGGCACCATGTCGCTGTCAGCCGGCTTTGTGGTTTGGATGCTACGTGGTGGGTCGTTAATGGCCAGCTTGTTGTCGTCTAAACCTATGTGGACAGAATTTGATCCGCTGCCGGTGTTTGCTGATGACAACGAAAAAGGTGACGCAGATCACCCTTTCCAGAAGTGACGCGAGAAAAGAATCGCCACGCCAGCTAGGCTTGAAGTAGAGCTGTGAGTTTGTGTTGAGCATGGAATAGCACTTATGTTGAGGTACCAAGGATTGTGAACATCAGCCCCCAGTTGCGCCTATCGATAGGCCTAATTTCGCTATTGTTGAGCACATTGCTGGTTGCAGATTTCCTTGGCCTAATGCCGCGGCCTGAGGAGCAAGTGCGAGAATCTCGCAAAGTGCTGAGTGAATCTCTGGCGGTACAGCTCTCAAGCGCCGCTAGTAGGGCACGCAACGATGTCATCGAAGATACTATCCGCCAGATAGTTAGTCGCAACGAAGAGATCACGTTTGCAGGTTTGTGGACAGCCAATGGGCAACAGTTGGCTGCGTTTGGCACAGAAGACAAAGACAACACCAATCTCTTTGCTCTGTCCTCTACCGAGTTACTGGTTGTACCCATCTTTGATAAAACGCGCGAATGGGGTGAGGTGCGTCTGCAGTTTGCACCAAGTGCCGATTGGGGCCTTCGGTACATAGGCATTCCTGCGCGAAACATACAGTTCATCCTATTCCTATGTGCTGGGTCGATGCTTAGTTTTTTTCTGCTCATGCGCAAGGCGCTCACCGAGCTAAACCCCTCGAAGGTTGTACCTCAGAGAGTCCATGCGGCTTTTGATGTGCTTGCAGAGGGGGTAGTGATCATGGATGAAAAGCTACGCATTGTGTTAGCTAACCAATCTTTTGCTTCCCGCTTAGGTGTAGAACCAGAGTATTTGGTGGGTAAGAGCCTGGATTCGTATCAGTGGGACCTGCGTGGTGATGACTTAGAGACGCTACCTTGGCAGTCCGCATTTGATCGAGGAGACAACGTGCAGGGTATGCCACTAAAGCTTATCTTGGACGATGAAGACATTGTGTTTTCGGTTAACAGTGCACCAATTGACGATGGGCAAGGGCAGGTCAAAGGCGCTCTTGTTACCTTTGATGATGTCACGCCGCTGCAGGCCAAGAATACAGAGCTTGCAGATATGTTAACCAAATTGAGTAAAACCCAGGAAATCATTCAAGCCAAAAACCAGGAACTGCAACATCTAGCAACCCGAGATCCTTTGACTGGTTGCCTCAACCGGCGTTCTTTCATGGAGGCCTATCAGCTGCACTATCAAAAAGCTCAGAAAAAGGGCGCGAATCTGACGGTGCTAATGATTGATATTGACCACTTTAAAAGAGTAAACGATGAATTTGGCCACGGTGTTGGAGACCAGGCGATCAAGCTTTTGGCTGATATTTTGCAGTCCTCTTTTGGTAAGGCAGGTGTGGTTGCCCGTTATGGTGGTGAGGAGTTTGTAGTTTCGTTACCTGGTACAGATTTAGCAAAAAGTCTTGTATTGGCTAATCGCTTTTGCGCTGCTGTACCGGCACTAGTGAAAAAGAACAACATTTTGTTGCCCAAGATGTCGGTTAGTGTCGGTGTCGCGTCTTATACAAATTCCGCGTTGAGTCCGGAGGAGTTGTTGGATCAAGCCGACCGTGGTCTCTATCAGGCAAAAGAAACGGGACGTAATCGAGTCTGCCCATTTGATCCAAACTATTCTCAAGATGTTGCAGTGACAAGTCAGCGCAATCGCACCGAGGCGCCAATGGATACGCCGGACGATTTGTTGCATCTAAACCTGGTAGAAGAACTGAAAGATCAGCTAGAGGCGATGGAAGGTCTCGTTAAGGACCAGGCAGAGGAGATCACCCATCGGGCGATGCATGATGAGCTAACCGGTCTACCCAATCGATTTTTATTGCTTGACCGGCTCAAGCAGGCAATGAATCTGAGCGCTAGAAACGATAACTTGACCGCAGTGGTTTCCGTTAGCCTCTCTGCCTATGAGCACGTGTTTGGCATGGAAGGTGGTGATGCAGCCGAAGCGATGTTGAAGCAGGCCTCTGAACGTTTAGAAAGCGTTGTGCGCGCGGTAGATACTATTGGCGTGGCATTTAATGAACAAGCACTGACCCTGTCAAGAATTGCGTCGAATGAATTGGCAATGTTGGTGGTAGATATTGCTAGCATTGAATCGATCCCCAAGATTATCGGGCGCGTGACTAGAGCGTTAGAAGACCCCTTCATGTGTGGTTCTCATGAGTACCAAAACAAAGTGCATTGTGGCATTGCGGTATATCCGCATGATGGTCAAGAAGCAGATGCCTTGATACGTAATGCCACCTTGGCCAGAAGTTTTGCTGAGCGTCGCAGCCGC
Organism: uncultured Pseudomonadales bacterium; assembly: GCA_938036875.1. Lineage (GTDB taxonomy): Bacteria > Pseudomonadota > Gammaproteobacteria > Pseudomonadales > Azotimanducaceae > CALHVX01. The sequence goes on along the minus strand of CALHVX010000171.1, from coordinate 18,235 downwards.
CTAGTTTCCGGCAATGCGTATTTTTCTAAATCCATTGATGAGCTATCGATTAAGAACGCGAAGATGGCATCCGCTCTGCGTGGCGCTATTGCAGACGACAGCTTGCAAATTGTGTATCAACCTAAAGTGGATGCTCAAACGAATAGGGTTACCGGTGTTGAAGCGCTGGCGCGTTGGCATCACCCAGAGTTAGGCCGTGTTGGACCCCTTGAGTTCATTACGGTGGCTGAGCAAATTGGTGTTATTGATAAGCTGACAGATTGGGTGCTAGCGCGTGTGTGTCGAGATATTCGAGTGGGTGAGTTGGGTAACCTGCGTGTTTCGGTCAACGTCTCCCCCATTGAGCTATGTGACTCTCACCGCGGGCAGCAGCTGTTAAATATTGTGCAGAACAGCGGCATTTCTCCAGAGCAAATTGAGGTGGAGATTGTGGAGTCCTCAGTTTTAAACAACTTTGAGCTCACACGCACCATTCTCAGTGAGTTGCAGCAGGCTGGCATTATGGTTGCGTTGGATGATTTTGGTACAGCCTATTCATCGCTCAACTTGCTTATTGAGATACCAGTAGACGTGATCAAAATTGATCGAAGCTTTGTTGCGGAGATTCAAAATGCCGCTGAAAACCGTGCTGTGGTGCAGGCAATTGTGCAAATGGCTAAATCTATGGGTAAGCGGGTGGTCGCGGAAGGCGTTGAAACTCAGCAAGAGCTGGATTGTTTGATATCGTTAGGTTGCCGAGAAATTCAGGGCTACTTTTTCTCTAGACCAGTCCCATATGCCGAGTTGGTAGATTATGTGCAAGTTAACGGTCTTGCCACGGCTGCTACCCCGGTTCGACGTAAGACGGCGTAACCAGCTGACTCCTCATAGGTAACGCCTATAGCTTAGGTAGTTAGTTTCAATTAGATAAAAATTTCCGATCAGCGCACTCTACCACCTGAGCCAACAACAAGCCGCTCAGGCTGAGGATTAGAGATGAGCAACGAAGGTAAGTGTCCTGTTATTCATGGGGCCAATGTCGAAAAAGCAACCGGTAGTACGGCTAACCAGCATTGGTGGCCAAACCAGCTAAACCTGCGTGTCTTGAATCAAAACTCGCCCCTAATAAACCCGATGGGTGAAGAGTTCGACTATGCCAAAGAATTCAACAGCCTAGATTTGCCGGCGCTGAAAGCTGATTTGGTTTCGCTGATGACCGATTCTCAAGACTGGTGGCCGGCAGATTTTGGTCACTATGGTGGTCTGTTTGTCCGTATGGCATGGCACAGCGCTGGGACCTACCGTATCCAAGACGGCCGTGGCGGTGCATCTTCTGGCACGCAGCGCTTCGCACCGCTGAACAGTTGGCCAGATAACGGCAATCTGGACAAAGCCAGGCGACTGCTGTGGCCGATCAAACAAAAGTATGGCCGCAAAATCTCTTGGGCTGATCTGATGATTTTGGCGGGTAACGTGGCGATGGAATCTATGGGTTTTAAAACCTTTGGGTTCGCAGGTGGCCGGGCGGATGTGTATGAACCTGAAGAAGATATCTTTTGGGGTCCCGAAGATCAGTGGTTAGACGACAAGCGGTATAGCGGTGAGCGTGAGCTTGTTGATCCGCTTGGCGCGGTTCAGATGGGGTTGATCTATGTAAACCCGGAAGGTCCCAATGGCGATCCTGATCCCTTGAAATCCGCTTTTGACATCCGCGACACCTTTGCACGTATGGCCATGGACGACTATGAAACCGTGGCGCTGGTTGCTGGCGGCCACACCTTTGGTAAAGGCCATGGCGCTGGACCAGAAGAAAAAGTGGGGCCTGAGCCGGAAGGCGCGCGAATGGAAGACCAAGGCTTTGGTTGGTTGAACAGTCACGGGTCCGGCAAGGGTGCAGATACCACAACCGCTGGCTTTGAAGGTGCCTGGACGGCAAACCCCACCCAGTGGGACATGGGTTATTTTGATGCACTGCTGGGCTACGAATGGGCGTTGGTTACCAGTCCATCCGGGCATCAGCAATGGGCGCCAACGGCCGCCTCGAATGCGGCGCAAGCGCCCGCAGCTCATGATGCCTCCAGCACAGAACCATTGATGATGACCACGGCCGATATGGCGTTAAAGATGGATCCTGAGTACGCTAAAATCTCCAAGCGGTTTCATGCCAACCCTGAAGAGTTCGCCGATGCTTATGCGCGGGCTTGGTACAAATTGACCCATCGAGACATGGGGCCAGTCTCGCGCTACCTTGGTGAAGAAGTGCCGACCGAAACCTTGATTTGGCAAGACCCTGTACCCGCACCTAGTGCTCAGGTTATTGGTGCCGCAGATATTGATTTGCTGAAGACCAAGATTTTGGATTCTGGGCTTTCGGTTTCTCAGTTGGTCTCAACCGCCTGGGCGTCTGCTTCGACCTTCCGCAACAGCGATAAGCGCGGAGGGGCCAACGGTGCACGAATTCGCTTGGCGCCCCAAAAAGATTGGGCGGTGAACCAACCGGATCAGCTGCAAAAAGTGCTGTCGGTGTTAGAGCGAGTGCAAAGGGAGTTTAGTGGTGAAGTGTCCTTGGCGGACCTGATCGTTTTGGGTGGCTGTGCGGCCATTGAAAAGGCGGCGCAGCAGGGTGGAACCCCAATCAGCGTACCATTCACCCCAGGCCGAACCGATGCCTCGCTGGATCAAACGGATGTCGATTCTTTTGCGGCGCTTGAGCCAAAGACCGATGGCTTTCGTAACTACCTTGGTGAGAACCCAGTACGTCCGGCCGAAGAAACCTTGGTTGACCGAGCCGCTCTGCTGAGTCTAACGAGCCCAGAAATGACGGTGTTGGTGGGTGGCTTGCGAGTGCTGGGGGCGAACGCCGATGGCTCTAAACATGGTGAGCTCACCAATCGGCTTGGCAGCTTGACCAACGATTTCTTTGTGAACTTGCTAGATATGAACACGCAGTGGACGGCAACCTCGGACGCGCAAGATGTGTTCGAAGGGCGCGATCGAAGCAGCGGTGCGGTTAAGTGGACGGCAACGCGCAACGATTTGGTCTTTGGATCAAACTCTATCTTGCGTGCTGTGGCTGAAGTCTATGGTGCTCACGACGCTGATGCGTCCTTTGTCTCCGATTTTGTTGCTGCTTGGGTTAAAGTCTCTAATCTGGACCGTTTTGACCTGGTCTAGCTGAGTGGTTCTAGGGTAGTAACTTAAGAGGCAGGTATGACCGAAAAGCAAGATTATGAAGTGCTTGTGTTGGGTGCAGGTGTATCGGGGATCTACCAGATCAAGCGGCTGGTAGATCTAGGCGTAGATGCGTTAGTGCTAGAAGCTGATGATGATCTTGGCGGTACTTGGTACCGCAATCGCTATCCGGGTGCGCGGTTTGACTCAGAAAGTTATACCTACGGTTACTCATTTTCCAAAGAGTTGCTGGATGAGTGGGATTGGCGAGAACGCTTCTCCCCCCAGCCGGAGAATTTGCGTTATCTGAACTTTGTGGCAGACAAGTTTGGCCTCCGACAACACATGCATTTTAATGCGCGCGTAGCAAGCATGCATTGGCAAGAGGCAAAATGTCAGTGGCGGGTCGAGACCCAAACCGGGCAGGTTTATACCGCGCGCTTTGTGATCACCGGCATTGGGGTGCTGTCCGTGCCGACCGAGCCCCGTTACCCCGGTATGGATAGCTTCAAAGGCCAAGCGTTTCACACGTATTGGTGGCCAAAAGAACCGCTGGACCTAACCGGTAAACGGGTTGGCGTCATCGGTACCGGAGCAACCGGTATCCAGGTGATCAGCGAGATTGCGGATAAGGTTGGCGAGCTAAAAGTGTTTCAGCGCCGCCCCAACTGGAGCACGCCGTTAAACAACTCCCCGATCTCAACCGCAGAGATGGACGACATACGCGCTCGGTACGATGACATATTTGCCCAGTGCGCCGAGTCACCTAACAGCTTTGTGCACACGCCAGACCGGCGCGGTTTCGACAATCTCACTAAGGCAGAACGGATAGCATTCTGGGATGAACTCTATGCAAGCCCGGGCTTTGCCATTCTTGCGGGCAACTTCCCAGAGGTCCTGATGCAAGAGGCGCCCAACCAAGAGATGTCGGAATACGTTGCCAACCGAATTCGGGAAAGGGTAAAAGATCCTGCTTTGGCTGAGAAGCTCATTCCCAAAGATCACGGCTTTGGTACGCAACGGCTACCCTTAGAGACGCGATACTTTGAGGCGTACAACCGCGACAACGTGCATTTAGTGGATCTGCAAGACTCACCCATTGAGTGCATCACTCAAACCGGTATCCGCACAACAACCGACGAACACGAGTTGGATGTCATTGTGTACGCCACCGGCTTCAATGCCATTACGGGTGGTTTCGACAAGCTAGAGGTAAAGGGGGTTGATGGTCAGCTGTTGGGTGACAAGTGGAAAGATGGCCCGAGCACCTACTTAGGGCTAACAACCCACGGCTTCCCAAATCTACTGATGGTGGCCGGACCCCAGAGTGTGTCTGGCTCGACCAACTTCCCACGGGCTATTGAAGGCGCGGTGGATTGGGTAACCGAATTGGTTCAGCATGTACGGGAGCAAGGCCATACGCGCTTTGAACCCAGCCAAGAGGCGGAGCAGGCTTGGGTTGAAGAGGTCAAGCGCGTACAACAGAAGTTGTTAGCCCGGCAAAGCCAAGGTTGGTTCACCGGTTACAATTCTAATGTTGTCGGTCATGAAGTAGGCACCGTACGTTATCAAGCCTATTTTGGCGGTGGCCCAAAATACGCTTCTATCTTGAAGAAAGCGGCAGCTGAAGGTTATGACCAACTAGAGATGTCCTGAGGCCTCTGCGTCAGTTATTGCTTTAACAAGTAGCAGCACTTGGTCAACGATGAATTCAGGGCGCTCCCAGAGAATAAAATGCCCATCTTCTGGGAACCTATGCACCTTAAGAAGTGAGCTTGGCATTTTCTGCTCCGCGAATTCAGGGTTTTGTTTCGGCACCAACCCATCTTTCTCACCCTGAATGATGGTCACCGGAATATCCAAAGCCTCCCACCCCCGCGCCATGGCTTCCAACGAAGGTTTCAGCCCTAGCATCTCCTCGTTTGCCCGGTGTAAGTCTTCAGGGATCATGTGCTTGATGATGGGTAGATCCGCCAGCCGTTGATACCAGCGGGGACCGCTAAGCGCTGGATCCAGTGCAGATGAAATGATCAGCAAGGCGCCCACTGTGTCTGGATTGTCGATGGCCACCTGCGCGCCGATCGAGCCGCCGAGCGAGTGCCCCACGACTAAGATCGGTGAGTCCGATTGGTTTTGCTTGAACACCCCGGCTATTGCCGCCGTCTGTACGTTGAAATCGGGTTGTACATCGCTACCTGCCGATTCTCCGAAGCCTAGCCGGTCGACGGCAATTAGGTGGCAGCAAGCTTGGAGCTGCGGTTGGCTTAGCAGGTGTTGAAATGCTTGTGACGAACCGGGGGTTCCGTGAATAAACACCACTAGCGGTTTGCCCTGTGTACCTGCTACTTGGTAACTGATGGGAAACACCCCCGTTTTTACCACTTGGTAAGTGCCAACACTGGCCGCTTGGGTATCGATCGGAGCACAGCCTTGGCTTAGCGGTAAAAAAGCCAACAATACTGCTGAGGAGAATAGGTAGGAGAGCCTGGCTCCATACCAGCATCTAAGAAAAAAACGCATCTGCTAGTTAGACCTTACTCGAATAAGCGTGGGGGAGTAGTGCGTAGCCAGGCTCCCAGGAATTTGGTGTTTGGTGTTTGGTCAGAGAGCATTTCTTGATGGTACGTCTTAAGAAAAACTTCTGTGCCGCTGAGCTTGTCAAAGAGGTTGAGTAGATCCATAGCCCGTGTGGGTGCCGGGCTGTAGCAACATTGCGTGTAGGCACTGATCACTTGGGTCAGCCGCAGGTCGTGATCTTGGGCTAAGCGTTGATCGATCATGGCAAAGAATGCGGCGCCGCCCCAATACAAGCGCGGGTAGTCGCGCTCTTGGCTTAGCTGCGCGTTGTGTTTTAGCACGGACCAGGCGTTGGGCACTTTGCTGTTTTTAACCCGCTGAAAGCGTTCTTCTATTTTTGCCGCTGCCGTATCCCAGTCAATATGACCGGCAGCGAACATCACCTGGTATTGCAGATAGCTGGCAAGCCCTTCCGCAAACCAGCGGTCTTCACCAACGTAAGGAAAAAGCATGTGTGATACTTCGTGAGCGGCGGTCCAGTCCTGGCGGAAGGCGCTCCAAGGTTTGCTGGTATCCACGGTGAAGTGTATTTGGCGTGTTGTGCCTTTGGCCGTGCGTGCCCAGGGGACCGGTGAGCTGTTGCTGGATTGCTGCTTGATGTGTATCTCGTGTTGATCGGGAAAAGGACCGAGCAACCGATTGAGGCCTGCTTGCACCTCCGCTAGCCAAGTTTTTAACTCTTTGCGCTGGGTAGGGGTGATGTCTTGGGTAAACTGCCAAGCGCTGACCGGGCTGGTTGCCGCCGTGGTTGTCGAACAACATAACCAAAGTGCAAGTGACAATGCGATAGTTAGCACCCAGGTTCCGTACTTGTGCATAGAGAAAATTGGCGCCGTTTCAGTCATGGTACCTTTTCTATCACATTTTTCGGGTGCTGTGCTTTGCTCAGCTACTTAGGTAAGTGTCGTAGTGGTCGGCGTAGGCGTTATAGGTGAAGTCCAGAGCGTCTTGGGCAATGGTTGCGTCGGTGCCAACCAAATCGAATCCGTGAAAGCAGCCTTTGTAAAATTTAAAGGTGACGGGAATATCGGCTTCTTTTAGCGCCTCTACATAAGCGATTGTCTCATCTCGAAAGGGTTCAAACTCTCCCACAATAGTGATGGTGGGCGGAAAGTTGTGATAGTCGCTGTTTCGCGCCGGCGCCGCATAGGGAGACAGGTCCGAGTTGGCTCGTTGATTGCCGTCTAGGTACAAATCCCAAGCAAAAGCATTGGTGGCGGAGTTCCATCCTGCAACCTCCATGTCCCGAGCAGAGGCGGTGGTCTGACGATCGTCAAGCATAGGATAAATCGGCATTTGAAAGGCGATGTCTATGTCTTGTGTATCTCTGGCTTTAAGCGTGAGTGCAGCGGTAAGTCCCCCACCGGCGCTATGACCGCTTAGAATAAACTTGTCACTGCGGATGCCTAGATCGGCGGCGTTGTCTTTTGCCCACAGCAAGCTGTCGTAGCAATCATCGAATGCCGCGGGGAATGGTGCGGTTAGTGCTTTGCGGTAGTCGGGCACGATGACCACGCAAGGCCGTACCTGGATGAAGCGCTCGATGATCGAGAAGAACATTTCCGGCGTTCCGATGATATAGCCGCCACCATGGCTGTAGAGCATAGCTGGCAGGTTGTCTGGAGCGTTCAGCGGCTTGAAGACTCGAACTCTGATGGGATCAGCGCCGCTGCGGCTAGGAATGTAGTGCTCCTCGCAGTGCAGACCTTTGATGTCTTTGCCTTTCGTGAATCTAAGCAGTGCCATGGTTAGCTTTACGCCCCACTTTCGGGTACAGATAAACGAGAGCAGTTTGCTTGGGCCGAAGTAGCGCCTGAGCTCTGGGTCGATCATGTCCTTAGTGACTTTCATCGAGATACCTTATATCCATGCAGACCAATTAGTGCCTCAGCGGTGGACTGAACGCAACTTTTTCCTCTAGCCAGCTTTTGCATCTGGTTAGTGACCCCAGCGGCCAACTTCTTTATCGTGGCCCAACAGGCAGTGTTTATAGTAAACGGGAGGGTGCAAGGTGAGCGTTGATTACGGCCCATTGGGTGGCTTTATTGGTTTATGGACGGGTGATCAGGGGGTGGATGTAGCGCCTGAGCTGGATGAAGATGAATCAAGCGCCTACTATGAGCGTCTAGTTTTCGAGCCGGCGGGTGATGTTGATAACGCTGACAGCCAAGAGCTGGTCATGTTGCGTTACAACCAAGTGGTGATGCGCAAGCGCAATGATGAAGTGTTTCATAATGAAGCGGGATTTCTTATTTGGGACGCTGAAAGGCGCTTGGTTATGCAATCTTTTGCGATACCGCGCGGCTTATCTTTGGTAGCCGGTGGCTTAGCAGAGGTTACAAGTGAGGTTGTTGCCATCAACGTACGGGCGGCTGCAGATGATGCGCAATGGTCCATTAGCCAGGCACCCTTTCTTGCTGCAAAAGCGCGCACGGTTAGCTTTGAGCGAGGCTATCAATTGAGGGGCGATATGTTGACCTATAACCAGACGACTCACTTGGAGATCTATAGCCGGTCTATGGCGCATACCGATACCAACGTTCTAAAGCGTACTTCGTAACTTAACAGCGTTGTTCTCCAGCCTATGAGTGACTATCAAATATCGCTTACCATCGGCGTGACCGGTCATCGTGACATAGTGCCAGCAGAAATTCCGCTGCTGACACAAAAGTTAGAACGCTTTATCGATGAGTTAGAGCATCGGTATCCGAATTTACCTTTGCTCTTCATGACGGGCATAGCCGAAGGCGCGGATAGTTTGGTTGCAGACGTGGCCGCTAGCCGCGGCTGTCGGGTGCTAAACGTTTTGCCTATGCCGGCTGAGCGTTATCGTGAGGATTTTGCCGATGAGGCGCTCCCAGTGTTTGATCGCTTGCTGGATACCCATGAAACGCTTGAGCTAGGTTCGCCAGGCACTGCGGTGAATAGTCGAGATCGGCAGTACGAAAAGCTTGGCGTATTTCTGGCCGCGCACTGTCACCTCTTGCTGGCGCTTTGGGATGGCAAAGAAGATGGCGGTCCCGGTGGTACGGCGGAAGTGATTCGCTTCCACCAACACGACATTACTTCTTTGGCCGGGATCGATCAGCACCGTCCTACCTTGGATATTGCTGAGGATGAAAGTGATTTGGTTTATCACATTGCTTGTTCCCGCCTTTCCGCTGAGGGTTTAGGCCCTCAGTTGCTGCCTGGCTCGGCGCATTGGCTGAGTCGGGATGATTTGGCACCTCGAACACGCAAACTACCGATTCGTTACGCTACCGTTTTTCAACGAATGTCAGAGTTCAACGCGGATATTATCCGGCGAGGGCATGTGGATCCTGATCAGCCTTTCTCCTCCGAGCTGGTAACCCAGCGCGGTGATGCTTGGGGTGCCGAGCTAAGGCAGGCATTTGCGCATTGTGATGCGTTGGCCACCTTCTATCAGGGCCGCACTTTGCTGGCGATGCGAACCACGCTAGGCTGTGCCTTAGCCGCGGGCCTTGCCTTTATTGTCTATGCGGATTTTGCTAACCAAACTTGGTCGATCTATCTCTATTTTGTTTTGGTTTCCGCTGCACTGCTTGCTTTCAGGGTTGCCAAAAAACGGGGTTGGCAGCGCAAGTATGTGGATTATCGGGTGCTTGCTGAAGCCTTGCGGGTGCAATTTTATTGGGCACAGGCGGGAGTGTCGATGGGTAACCCGAGTCGCTTTAGCCATGATCGTTTCTTTAACGGTCGCGACCTAGACTTAGGTTGGATACGAAATGTCCTACGTTCCACTGGTTTGCGCGCTGATAGCGCGCAAATGGCTTCGCCGGCAGAGGTTGCGCTGGCCGTGGAGCATTGGGTTGGCACTGAACATACGGGTCAGCTGGGCTACTACCGAGCAAAATCCATCCAGAGGCTGCGTGAGCATCGTGCCACGAATCGTCTAACCAATGCCTGCTTCGTTGTTGGCCTCATCGCAGCGATGGTGCTTGCCATCTCCCAGCACCAGATGTCTGAGGTTGCCGGCAATGTATTGGTGGCGCTTATGGGCCTGTTGCCGTTGGTGGCGGCTGCAAGGCAGAACTATGCACATCGCATCGCCCAACGAGAGCTAGTGGCGCAATACACCCAGATGTACAAGATATTTGGTTTTGCAGCTCGGTTGCTCAATGAAACTACGGATACGACGCAGGCCCAAGAGATATTGCAACACCTGGGTGATGCGGCGCTGAATGAAAGTGCACAATGGGTGCTGCGTCAGCGCGAAAGACCTTTGCCCGGCGGCGATGCGTTAGGCTGACCGGCAATCTCTCCTGCGACCCTCAACCTTCAGTGGAGCTAACTTAGATGACGGATTACCGAGAGCTTGATGTTCCTGACCAGCATGGCAAAACGGTGCTTATCACCGGTGCCAACACAGGCATTGGTTTTGATACGGCAAGAGTGCTGGCTATGCGCGGCGCACGGGTTTTGTTGGGTTGTCGTTCTGAAGCGAACGCGGTTGCTGCAATCGAAAAACTGACCGCACTTAGCAGCGAGGTTGATGTGAGCTGGGTACCGCTAGATCTGGCTAACCTGGCGGCGGTAAAAACTGCGGCGGATCAGGTTCTGCAAGAGGAGCGTTTAGATGCGCTGGTAAACAACGCTGGGGTTATGATGCCGCCAAAGCAGCAAACGGAAGATGGCTTCGAGCTTCAGTTTGGGGTGAATCATCTTGGCCACTTTGCTTTGACCGGTCATTTGTTGCCGAAGCTGCAAGCCCAGGCCGGTGCGCGCATTGTTAACGTCAGCAGCTTGGCGCATCGCAACGGTCACATAGACTATGCGGACATTCACGCAGATAGAGCCTATAGCCGTATGGGCCGCTACTCAATGAGCAAGTTGGCTAACCTGCTCTTTACTATTGAGTTGCAAAGAAAGCTGAAGGCTGCAGGGTCCTCAACGATCTGCGTTGCTTGTCATCCAGGTGGCTCCGCAACAGATCTGGGCCGGCACATCCCGCGGCCATTAGCCCTGTTGCTGGCGCCCCTAAATCTGGTCATGAACAGTTCTGCTGAAGGCGCGTTACCAACCTTAATGGCCACTACAGCAGAAGGTGTGCGGGGTGGTGATTACTTTGGTCCTATGCGTATGGGTGAAATGAGGCACTCGGCGCATCGAGTGCATACGTCGATAGCGGCTAAAAACGAAACGGATGCGGCGAAACTGTGGGCAATTTCTACGGAACTGACCGGTGTTGCTTATGCTGTTTAAGACATTAAAGAATGTTATGTCTCGTTTAGCGACGTCGGGTTAGACGATTAGGGTCTTACCCTTTGCGCAGATAATTTGGTTAAATCGGAGGCTCGCTAACCTTAAGCAAATGGAGATGTCATGGTTGTCCAAGGTCGTGTTGCAAGTTCGTTAGGAAAGATGTCGCGCAGCGTATCGCTGCTACGACAAAGGATACTCCAAGCAGTGCTCTTGCTGAGCGTTGGTCTGATATCTACAAGTGCCTGGGCCTACCATTGGAATCAGCCTGCGGCAGCTCCCCAAGATGATCGTGTTTTTGTGGTGGATGAGGCGCAGCTGCCTTTTGAGGCGCTGCCTGGCACCAACGCTAACGTCAGTTGGGGTACGCACAAGGCGGCAGGTTATCGTATAGAAGTGCCGGAATCGTGGAACGGTGAGTTGATTATGTACGCTCATGGATTTCGCGGTACCGGAGAAGCATTGACCGTTGATTCGCCACCTCTGCCCATGCGCGCTTGGATGTTAAGCCAGGGTTACGCTTGGGCCGCATCGAGCTACAGCAAAAACTACTATGACGTCCGCTCTGGCGTGCAAAGCACCAACGATTTGGCTAGGCTTTTTGCACGTCTTCACGGTAAACCATCACGCACTTTTATCACCGGTTTTTCTATGGGTGGTCATGTCACCGGTGCTGCCATCGAGCAGTTTCCTAATATAGCTTGCCGAGAAGGGCGCCGCGGCCGCAGCTGTCGACGGATAGCCAGCCTTCTGGGAAAACTATCCGGTGGCATTCAGTACTCCGGTGCGGCACCTTTTTGTGGTGTTATGGGTGACCTTGAGCTCTTCGACTACTTTGGTGATTTTGCTCGCGGGGCTGAAGCTAGCGCCGGTGTCTCCTTGCCCCAATTTCCTCCGCCTGCCAACTACTACGCACCTGATGGGGTGTTCCCCACCGTGTTAGGCACGCTGTTTCAAGGCGGTTTTGCTGGTTTTCCGAATGCGCCAACGGCGCAAGGCGAACAACATAAGGCGTTCACTCGACTGATCTCGGGTGGTGACCGCCCAGGGTTTGACAGTGCTTATTCGTTCTGGGCGAGCTTTTTGTACTTTGGGTTTGGTGCCAGTGGTGGTGATGTTGATGGCGTGCTCTCTGGCAATGCCTACGGCAACGTTGGCAAGGTTTATCAGCTTGATAACAATCGAGCTGTATCCGATGAAGAGCGTGCATTTAACCAGGCAATGTTTCGTGTTCGTGCAGATCGAGGTGTGAATAGAAAACGCTTCTTGCAGCTACAGCGAGTGCCTGAGATTCATGGCCGCCTAGCGATTCCTGTGGTCTCGACACACACCTTGGGCGACCTCTTTGTACCGTTCTCTATGGAGCAAATTTACGCGAAAGAGGTGCGGTCGAAACGCCGTTCTAAATACTTGGTATCACGGGCCACTCGAGCTATAGGGCATTGTGAGTTTTCCGGAGGTGAGTTAGTTAGCTCGCTTGCTGACATGATTCATTGGGCCGATACCGGTCAAAGGCCTGGGGGTGATGACATACTCGACGCTGCAGCTATGGCGCGGCCAGATACGGGTTGTGCGTTCAGTGTGGACGATAGCCAAGTTCAAAGCCGGTTGGCCTTTGGCGCTTGCCCTGCAGCGGCGCCGGAGTAACCTTTACCGGCGTTGAACGGCTTCTTTCATCGCGGATGTGGCGTCTTGCTGTCGCTCTAGCGCCGCATCCAAAGCAGCCTCGGCATCCAAAAACTCATCCAACACGGGTTGCATGTAGGGCATTACTTCTTCCGCGTATTCAGCGGGGTTATCACCCCGCGCCTCTATATCGCTTACTTGTGTTTCGATGCGATCTAGCTGTTCGGACAGCGCATCTAGTTTGGCCTCGGCAACTTCTACGGCGGTGTTGGCCGCATCTATGTCGGCTTCGAGTTGCTCAAGCTCTATGGGGCCTAGGGTGTAGCTAGGTTTTGCTGGCTGTGTGTTGTCGCTGCTAGAGGCGGGTGCTTGCGGTTGCGGCTCAGGGCTACTACTTGGTCCGTTAGCCGGCTCTTGTCGTTGCATGAACACCACTAGCAAGCCAACGATAAGTACAACAACGAGTATTCCAAGAGCTTTGCGCATGATTTTGTTACCTGAAATTAGCCTGTTGGCGAGTGATCGATGGCTTCGCCCACATGGAGTACTGGTGATGCATCAATCTCTTCTGCATTCATCATGGTGGCGACACGTTGCAATGCAGCAACAATCATCGACTTTTCCCAGTCATCGATCTCAGCAAATCGTTTGCTGAAGGTGTCTTGAAGTGGGGTTGGTGCTTCTAACACCATTTTTGACCCATCTTCGGTGAGCGTAGCGTGTACAACTCGTCGATCTTCGGTGCTGCGGTGACGAGCCACAAGCCCTCGGCTCTCAAGCCGATCGATGATGCTGGTGACGGTTGCCTGGGCAAGGCTTACCTGTTGCGACAGTCGTGAGATGGATACAGCGCCCAAGCCTCGTATTGCCTGCAATATAAGGAGTTGTGGGGCGGTTAGGCCAACCTCTTTGTTAAGCCGTCGAGAGTAGAGGTCCGTGGCTCGGATAATTTGGCGCAAATTGATGAGCACCTGTTCTTCCTGGTTGATCTCGGTCATGGGGGGCCTGTCTTGTATTGGTAGTGATTATAGCCACGTCCAGCCTTTGGAGGTGAGTTATAGAATGATTCGTATACGAAGGACTCTTTAGCCAATTACTTAGTGTTCAATTCAATTTATGCCCGGATTGCTGTAGTATTCGGCCTCAAATTCGCGCGATAACAATAATTTCTTAGGGTATACATGCTTTGGCCACTATGAAATTGGGGAGATAGTTTGGAGTTTCAACGGACCAAGATTAATCAAGCCGTAGTAACGGCTTTAGCTGCAATGACCGCAGGGCAAAGCCATGGTCAAGAAGTTGCGAATAACCGCCAAATAGAAGAGATAGTAGTTACAGCGACAAAACGTGCGGTACCACTCCAAGATGTGGCGGTTGCTGTGCAGGCACTGACCGAAGATACCTTAGACGATTTGGGCATTGATACTTTTGAGGATTACCTCATTCAATTGCCGGGTGTTACCGCTGGCGGTAGTGGTCCAGGTCAGAGCACCATCTATATACGTGGCCTGGCGTCAACCACGCCAAATTTGACCACTGCTGGCGTAGCCGGCCTTGCCCCCAATGTTGCCTTCTATCTAGACGAGCAACCTTTGGCTCAACCCGGGCGTAACTTGGATGTGTATGCGGCAGACCTGAGTCGCATCGAGGTGCTTTCCGGACCTCAAGGTACGCTGTTTGGTGCCAGCTCCCAAGCGGGTAACGTTCGTCTAATCACGAATAAACCTGAGCTAGGTGAGATGTACGGCCGAATCAACCTTGGTGCTTCCTCCACGAAAGATGGCGATCCAAGCAGCAAGCTTGAGGGTGTATTCAATTTGTCGTTAGCAGACAACTTTGCTGTGCGCTTGGTGGGCTATACCGACACTCAGGGTGGCTATATTGACCAGGTTGCAGGGACCCGAGATGCCAGTTCCAGCGCTCGTTTCCGTCCTGAAGGTGCGGTGCGAGCCAACGGCGAGCCGGTATCTGCTGCACGAGCCGGTTTTCAAGCGGGCGCTAACCTTAGTGGCGTTAACTTCTTGCAAGCCAATGCGCAGCAAGACAGCGATAGCAACAAAACTAAGTACGAGGGCGGCCGAATCAGCGCTCTGTGGGATGTGAACGATGATTGGACCGTCAGTGCATCGACCATGCAGCAGACCCTGGATGCAGATGGTGTGTTTTTCGCGGACCCCGAGCTGGGTGAGATGGAAATTCAACGCTTTGGCGACGACAAAATTGAAGATGAGTTCACTAATACCAATTGGACCGTTGAAGGCCGGGTTGGTGCGTTAAACGTTCTCTATACCGGTGCTTTCACCGACCGCGAAACAGAGCAGGTTGTGGATTACACAGATTATCTGTTTGTAGGTCAGTATTTGCCCTACTACATCTGTGACGGTTCGGTCTCTTACCCAGGGGCAGCAGCGCCTAGCGGTACTTGCCAGGCGCCGAATTTGTTTGTGGATTCGCAAACCAATACGGAATCTTGGTCACACGAAATTCGCGTAACCACGCCGCTGGAGCACGCGGTTCGTTTCACTGGTGGCTTGTTTTACAGTGACCTGGAGTTAACCGAGCGCAATGATTTTACCTATCCAGGATCAGTAGCAGCGGCACCATTTGGTCCTTTTGCGCCAAACTTCGCGTTTGATACTGGCTATCGATCGGATGCGGGTGCCTTTCCGGCGGATGTGATCTTTCGAAACGACGTTAGAAGAACAGACGAACAACAAGCGGCCTTTGGTGAGCTATCTTGGGACCTTAACGAGTCTTGGTCGGTAACCGCCGGCCTGCGTTGGTACGACATTGAAGTAGATTTTGAGGGTAGTGCAAACAGCTCTTTCTGTAACTCAGGTGGTTCCGATGTGAACGCCTTTGGTACCGATATCAGCGATCTCTACAATGGCGACGGTCAGTTTACCTTCCGCGGTAGCTGTGACCCGGCCAACCAGATTACCTACACCTTAGCTGACATTAACGATCCAGCAACTCCGGCCGCGGTGGTGGGTGCGCTAGGTGCGCCTGATTCGGCGCAGACCGATGGCGTGATCGGTAAGTTCTCGGTTAGCTGGACGCCAAATGACAATACCCTGCTGTTTGCCACTTGGTCAGAAGGATTTCGACCTGGCTTGTTGAACCGCCCAGGCGGTGCTTCGGGTCCCAACGGATACACAGTGCCTTTTGCGCTGGAAACCGATGACGTGGTGAACTACGAAGCGGGTTGGAAGCTTGATCTGTTGGGCGGCAGCTTACGTTTCAACGGCAGCATTTTTTATGTTGAGATCGAGAACCTGCAAACCACGATCTTTGACCCAAGCATTGTTAACTTGTTCTTCTCGGATAACGCAGCGGATGCTGAAATCATGGGCATTGAGGGTGATTTCGTTTGGCGCGCGACAGACGGTCTAACCATTAGTGGTGCCTTTTCGGTCCTTGATACGGAAATTACCAAAGTGCTGACCCCAACCAACGATGTTCGTAAGGGTGATGAGTTGGCCTATGCGCCAGCCTTTCAGGGCAATATTCGTGCACGCTACGAGTGGTACTCAGATTCTGGGCTAGCCTTCCACGTCATGCCGAACTTGTCGTATTCCGCTTCTGCGCAGAGTGATGTTGTTACCATCAACAACTCGGAGATGGACAGTTGGTTGTTGGCCGGGTTGTCTGTTGGTATCGCCAAGGACGAGTGGTCGGCTGTGCTCTATGTTGATAACTTGTTTGATGAAGAAGCTGAGCTGTCACGTAACTTTGTCTTTGATAGAGAGCGAGTCACTTATGCTCGTCCACAAACTGTTGGGCTGCGTTTCTCTTACGACTTCTAGGTCCAGTGACTGAGCTTGCCGAGGTACAGAAGCTACTCGCAAAAGGTGAGCTCAAGCTTGCCCTTGGTGAGCTTGAGACCTTTCTATCTCATCGTCCAGATGATGTAGATGCGTTGTACCTGCAAGCGGTGGCGTACCGCTATGTAGGTGCCCGTGACTTAGCGCTTGAGACCCTGTCACACCTTAAGTTTTTATCCCCGTCGCACAGCAGGGCCCATCAAGAAGAGGGCCATTTGTATCGAGATGGTGGTGCTGGCGAGCAAGCGTTGCAGGCCTATAGTCGCGCCTTAGCGTTAAACCCCTCCTTAGAATCCAGCCTGCGTGAGAGCGTAACCTTACTGAAGGCGATGCGTCGCGAACGTCAAGCGGTTGGTTTGCAGGTTCAGCTGGAAGCGCTATTGGCCTTGCCCCAGCCGCTGAGAGTAGCCATGGATCTTATGGCTCAGAACAAGCTGCTCAAAGCAGAGGCGTTGTGTCGTCACTTTCTCCAACAACAGCCCAAGCACGTACCCGGTATGCGTTTGCTGGCGGACATTGGTCTGCGCTTGGGCATCCTAGAAGATGCGGAGTTTTTGCTCGAAAGCGCAGCCACCTTTGCACCAACGGACCTGCGGGTGCAGATGGAATATGTGCAGGTGTTGCGCAAGCGCCAAAAGTTTCAAACGGCCTTGGCTCAAGCGCAACAACTGATGTCTGCGCACCCAACCAATCCTCAGGTTAAGTCTCTGTGTGCCATTGAGCATATGCAAACGGGTGATTTCTCAACCGCCTTAACCTTGTTAGATGAAGTGCTGGTGCAAGTGCCAGATGATGCACGAACTTTGGTGACCAAAGGCCATGCTCTCAAGACGGCGGGGCGTGCGGATGAGGCGATTCAAACCTATCGCCGAGCTACCGCGGTACATCCTGAACACGGCGAGTCCTACTACTCCTTGGCGAACCTTAAGGTTTACCGCTTTGATGATGCACAAGTTGATGCCATGCAAGCGATAGAGGCGAACCCAAATCTTGGCTTCATGGATCGCGTCTATCTGAATTTTGCCTTGGCGAAGGCTTTTGAAGATCGCAACGAATACGCCACCGCGTTTACTTACTACGCTCAAGGAAATTCTCTTAAGAAAGCGCAGAGTCGTTACGATTCGGAACGCATGCACGAAGAGTTGGCGCAGGTGAAGCGCATCTGCGACCAGCAGTTGTTTGCAAGCCGGGCTGAGTTTGGCGCAGCGTCTCCAGACCCCATCTTTATTTTAGGTCTGCCTAGAGCGGGCTCCACATTGCTAGAACAAATCTTGTCCTCGCATAGCCAGGTAGATGGCACGTTGGAGTTGCCGAACATACTCTCGCTTTCGCAACGCTTGCGGCGCCAAGCGGGTGGCCAAGGTTATCCCGACGGGTTGCTTGATCTCAGTGCGCAAGAATGCCAAGAATTTGGTGCTGCTTTCATTGAAGACACTCGCATCCATAGAGCCGGCGCGCCGTTTTTCATCGACAAGATGCCCAATAACTTTCGCCACATTGGTTTGATCAAGTTGATCTTGCCAAACGCGAAAATTATTGATGCTCGGCGCGAACCCATGGCTTGTTGCTTTAGCGGGTTCAAACAGCTCTTTGCCGAAGGCCAAGAATTTTCATACGACCTCAAAGATATCGGTGAGTATTATCGTGACTACGTTGATCTCATGTCGCATTGGGATGCCGTGTTACCTGGCTTTGTGTTGCGGGTTCAGCACGAGGATGTGGTGGCTGATCTAGAAACCCAAGTGCGGCGTATGCTTGCGTTTTGTGGTCTGCCGTTTGAAGAATCCTGCCTGCGGTTTTTTGAGACGGAGCGCAACGTTCGAACACCCAGCTCAGAG
>CALHVX010000170.1 GCA_938036875.1 uncultured Pseudomonadales bacterium | reverse complement strand
TGGCTAGTCTGCGCTAGCGGGCGCAACAACGCGGTTGCGCTCCATCTCGAGCTGCTGGTGCAATACCTGCAACGATTTGTTCTGTAGCTCACGTTCACGTTCTAGCTCCGCTACTTTGCGCTTTTCGCTTTCCATCTGACGGTTAAGACGATCAAAGTCTTGCGCTTTTTGGCGCAGCCGTTTGGTTAGCTCATCCATTTCATCACGGAGACCGTTGTCGGCTTGCGCAGTATCGGCCGCAAAATTTGCATCCGTAAGCTCACGCTCCAGCGATTCAATACGCGCCTTTAAGAAGGCAATTTGCTCAAGGTGGGCTGCGGAAGGTTCAGCAGCGGCTGGCTGCCTATCTATCGATTCGCTAGCTAGCGGTTCGGCGTCTAACTCATCAGCGCTCAACAACTCCCCATCAACGATGGGGGTGCTCACGGCCTCTGTAGCGGGGATCATTACCGACATGTCGTCAACGGCATCGCTGTTTAGGCTCTGTAGAGAATCCAGCTGCGCTTTAAGGCGAGCCACCTCTACTTCTTTTTCGCGAACCAAAGACACCTGCGCCTGCAACTCTTGATTGGCTTGAGCAACGGTCTCTTCTTGGCTCTGCTGAGCTTGTTTGATGCGCTGAATTTCGTCGTCGCGAACGCGGATCAAGGATTCCAGCTGCGGCACTTTGGCTCGGTTGTCGTTCAACGCCCGGCTATTGGTTTCTTCTTCGCGCTGCGCGGTGACATGCCGACTCACCCAACCTGCAGCAATGCCAAGCATCAATGCAGCCGTTAAATAGGCTGCAATTTTTAAAATTAGAAACGTCACCCGGCACTCCCTAGCACTCTAAATTCGACACGACGGTTTAAGGTCCTGCCATCGCTGGTGGTATTGGGCGCAATGGGTTGGCTCTCGCCATATCCATTTGCCACCAATTGCGAGGCATCCACCCCGCTCCCAACTAAATATTTCATCACCGCGTCAGCGCGACGCTGGCTTAACTTAAGGTTGATCGCGGCATCACCTTTGGAATCGGTATGCGCCGCAATTTCAAGTCGAACTTCGCAGTTACGCGCGATGCTCGCCAACATGCCCAGCAACGAATAACTGGATTTGCTGATATCGGCTCGGCCGGTTTTAAACGACACCTTGCCTTCCTCGAGATATTTATCCAGATCAGCTTGGCAGTTATTACCGGTACCAATGATGGAGATCAGGTTGCTTACTTCGCTGACACCCCAGATGTCGGCTGCAGCTTGTTCCGCTTCCATCTTGGCTTGGTGATCTGGCGCAGCACCGGTTAGCACAACCTTTTGGCCCTGCGGCTCAACGCTCACCCAATACAAGTCCTGCTTAGCAACGGCGGCCGCCGCTTGCGCACCTAAATGCTGCTCAATATCTTTGGCCTCGCTGAACACACACACAAAAATCAGGCACAAAAATACCGCGCCTGTGGTGGTGAAAATCTCAAAAGGTGAGTAGTTGACGTCCATTTACCCGACAAATTCCTATATCGGGTTATTGTGACGTTGGAGCCTGCGAGATTGTGTTAACTAGGTCTCAAACTCGCCGCCATACTTGACGTGAATCCAAGCCTGGCTAGGGTGCCCAACGTAACAGCACGTCTTGCAGTTGGTCCGGCGCGGTCGCCCAAGGATTATCGGTAGCTTCGGCCCGACCAAAGGCCACTTCACTAAAACCATGGGCCGCGTAGAAAGCACGAGCGCCGGTGTTTCTAGCAAAGGTGTAAAGCTGCAAACCTGAAGGTGAGCGTTGTTTGGCCTGCTGCAACAGCGCCGAACCAACCCCTTGCCGCTGCAGGCTTGCGTCCAAATACAGGTGCACCACCTCGTCACCTTGTTGCGCCATAAAGCCCAACACTCGTGGCGACCGCGGATGCAGTACGTGGGTTAACTCGTGATCAACCAGCTGGCTGCGCAGATAACTCACTTGCCCTTCATAGTCCGCATCTGGACCACCGCTTAGCGGTAGCTGCATGGCACGTTCAAAGGCGCGACGCCACATGCGCACGGTGGGCAACACCAACTGGGGAACAAAGGGAACAAGACGAATGGCGGTGTTTGCATTGAGCGCTGGCATGGCCGGAGTATACAAAAAAAACCAGCGCCGAAGCGCTGGCGGGAGGGCCGCACGGAATTAGCGGCAGGTTGTTAACCTTCTAAGTTAAACGACACGCGTTTACGCACACCATGCACAACTAAGGCTTTGCCACCTTCGCGTCTAGGCCGGTACTTGGAACGTTCCACCGAAACGATCGCGGCGCGATCAAAGATACTGTTCGGCTGGGATTCAATAACCCGTGCATTGCGCACTGCACCAGTGACATCAACGCTGAACTCCACCACCACATAGCCTTGAATGCCGCTGCGCCTAGCGCGTTCTGGGTAGTTGGGCGACACTTGTGCAATGGGTAGCAAGCCGCCATCGGCTTGGCCCGTACCTGGATTCATGACCGGTGTGATTGGGCCTGGGGTTCCAGGGCCAACATCATCCCAGCCGCCGCCCGTGACTTCCGTGTGCGTCACTAGTGCAACCACCGGTGGTGGCAACACAGGTGGCGGCTTAACCAGGGTTTCTTTCTCCGGAATCGGCTCATCGTCAATGACAGGATGAAATTCAATTATGGTTGGCGGTGGTTTTGCTGCTACCTCCGCAAAGTCTGGTTCAATCAACTGCTGCATCAGTAGCAACAACGCCGCTGTTACTCCCGTCGCAAAGCCAAAGGCCATAAAATATCGACGCATAAATATCCCTAGGTTCGACATGGTCTGTCTCCTATCTGATGGTTGTTTAGGTAGCTAGGTTAGTAGCTGGGGTTAATAGCTGGGTTGGAGCTGATAGCGAAAGCGCTGGCGAACTCGCAACTCAACGGTGGTTGGGCCAGCCCGCGCAAAGCTCAACGGGGCAAGCCGATAGTGCGATAGGTGTTGGTAGCGCGTGCGGCGCACGGTGGTTAACGCGGATTGATCAAAGTGACCCGCTGGTGTGCTATGCACCACTTGCGGGTTTACCACCGAGCCATCCATGGCAATCTGGTAATCAACCCAAACCTCGCCTTCTAACTCGGCCCGCAGCGCGGTACCCGGGTAAATCGGCAACGGTTGCTCCAGCGGCTTAAGCTGAGAGGTTAAGGTTGATGGGTTCTCTAGCAGAGACCGCGCCGCCGTTACCTTAACGGTTGGGGTGTAGGCCAAAGGTTCGCGCGGTGGTGGAGTCGACAAGGGTAAAGCCAAACCGGCGGCTGCAACCAAGCCGAGCGGGGCTGACGGCTTAACCACCGGCTGCAAAGACACTAAGGTCAGACCAGCCGCTATGGTGAGCAACAGATAACCTGCAACCCGCATGGCATCTGCATCAAACTCGCGCCGATGACCAAACCGTAGAACGCGCTGCAGCAACGGGTGGATCGGGCGAGAGGATGTTTGTACCCGGCTTTGAGCAACGCCACTGTGCAATGTAGGCACCGAGACACCCACCGCCCCCACCACCGCTTCCATGTAACTTAAGCTGGGACCAAAAAAGTCGGCGGCGCGGTCATCACAACTATGCTCCATGGCAGCTAGGTAGTTGCGCTCTAAGCTGCGTAGCCAAGGTAAAAACCAGTACAAGCTAATCAACGCGCGCATAAGCAAGCGGCCGGCATCGTCACGCCGTGCAAGATGCACGCACTCATGGGTGATAATGGCGCGCAGCCGATTGTCATCTAGCTGCGGATAGTTTGCTGGCAACACCACCTGCCCACCAGCTTTTGAGCTGGCAAAAGGTGCTTGCGGCAAACCTAGGTTGCTTTGGTAGCAACGAAACTGCGGCATTTGCGCCAAACCTAAAGGTTCTAGTACCGAGGTGGTTAGCCGCTGCAGACGAGCATCTTCTAACAAGGGCAATTGCATCAACTGGCGGCGCTGGGTTCGAGCTTGTAGAACCGTGCGGAGCAAACCGACCACACTGATCCCAACCACGGGCCAGACTAACCAGGCCGGCACAACTTGGTCTAGAGACCATTGGGGCACTTCAACAACACCCACCGGAATTGCCAGGTCTAACCAACCAACAAACCAAGGCAAAACCAAAAGGACCGGCGCGGCCCAAAGCAAAAATTGACGCCGGCTCGGCGCGTTGCGTTGAAACAACACTTGCGCCACTAGGACCAAAGCGACAGACAGAACAACCAGGCGCAGCACCCCACGCAGGTCTACGGCCAACGCCCATGTATCCCAGCTAAACACTAGCTAGGCATCCCGCTTGAGACGAGCAATTTCACGCTCAATGGCGGCTAAGTCATCGGCATCCAACTTATCGCCATCGCTACCCAGCAAGCTCACCACCGCTGCGGCGGTAGATCCACCAAAGAAGGTGCTTAACAAACGGGCAACCGCGCCCTGCTGTGCCTCTTGCTTAGCCAGCACCGGGCGATAAACGTAACGCGGACCATCTTCCCGAAACGCCACGTGGCCTTTGTCTAGGAGCTTTTTCAACAACGCACGCACGGCGGAGTAGCTGGGTGAGTTCGGCAGGGCTTTATGAACTTCAGCGGCGGTTGCCTCTTCAGCGGTATAGAGCGCATCCATAATCTGCCGCTCGCGGCGGGTTAGGTGCACATGTGGGCGGGATGATTCGGCCATTTCTATCTCAATTCCTAGGCTATTAGTGGTTTTATTGGACCTGTTCCTGCTTGGTTTATGCTGCTTTTGTAGCACTATGCTAATTTTATAGCACCTCACTAAGCTGGTGTCCATTAACTTTCGGCCAGTCTTAGAACAATTTGCCCTGACAAGAGCCTGTTTAATAACCCTCACAGGCCAAGTGCGCCACAAAACAAAATGCCTTTCTCCCCCTCAACAGCCCGCGTCGTGACCAAATAAAGTTGCTAGACTGGCCTACGGAGAAAGCCCGTTAGGGTTTATGAAGGGCAAGATAATCGGGGACCAACTATGAAGTTCGCAATGCAACTGACCAGGCAGCTAGGCACCAGCGCAGCGGTGCTACTCGCCGCGCTTACGCTGAGCGCCTGCTCACCAGATGAGAAGACAACAGCCGCCAAACCTACCACCACCACAGCAAGCAGCACGGTTAACAGCGAGCGCGCTGACGACATTCGTGCAGCA
Source organism: uncultured Pseudomonadales bacterium (assembly GCA_938036875.1). Classification (GTDB taxonomy): domain Bacteria; phylum Pseudomonadota; class Gammaproteobacteria; order Pseudomonadales; family Azotimanducaceae; genus CALHVX01. The sequence goes on along the minus strand of CALHVX010000170.1, from coordinate 5,809 downwards.
ACCAAAACCGTAAACGCCAAACGCGTTGGGGCAGCAGACAGCGAGCCGGGCAACTGGATGGCGCATGGGCGGACCAACGATGAGCAACGACACAGCTTGCTCAAGCAAGTCAACGAAGAAACCGTTGGCGAGCTGGGTTTAGCTTGGTTTTGGGATACCGGCACCAACCGTGGTCTTGAAGCCACCCCCATTGTGGTGGACGGCATTATGTTCAGCACCGGCAGTTGGTCAGTGGTTTGGGCACACGATGCCCGCACCGGCGAGCTGTTGTGGGAATACGATCCGCAAGTGCCGCGCGCTTGGGGCAAGTACGCTTGCTGCGATGTGGTGAACCGGGGTGTTGCTGTATGGGAAGGCAAAGTCTACTTCGGCACCATTGACGGTCGCTTGATTGCCTTGGATGCAGGCACCGGCACACCCGATTGGTCAGTACAAACCACAGACCCAGAACGTCCTTACACCATCACCGGCGCTCCACGCGTGGTCGACGGCAAGGTCATTATGGGTAACGGCGGCGCTGAGTACGGCGTGCGCGGTTATGTTACGGCCTACAGCGCAGACGAAGGCAAAGAGCTATGGCGCTTCTATACCGTACCTGGCGATCCCGCCAAACCCTTCGAAAGTGATGCAATGAAACACGCGGCAACCACATGGCGTGGTGGTAAATGGTGGGAAGTTGGCGGCGGGGGTACCGCATGGGATGCCATGGCATACGACGCCGAGCTGAACCTGCTTTACATTGGCGTTGGTAACGGCGCCCCTTGGAACCGCTACATCCGCTCACCCGGCGGCGGCGACAATCTATATATCTCTTCTATCGTTGCACTGAACCCAGATGACGGCAGCCTGAAGTGGCACTACCAAACCACCCCTGGCGATACTTGGGACTACACCGCAACCCAGCACATGATTTTGGCTGACCTGGAAATTGGCGGCGAGCAACGTCAAGTCATCATGCAGGCGCCAAAGAATGGCTTCTTCTATGTTCTAGATCGCGCGACCGGCGAGTTCTTGTCTGCGGAAGCTTACGTTCCCGTTAACTGGGCATCACACATTGATCCAGAAACTGGGCGCCCGGTAGAAAATCCGGATGCCCATTACGCCAACGACATTCGCAAGATTCGTCCGGCACCTTATGGTGGCCACAACTGGCACCCCATGAGCTATCACCCCGGAACCGGCTTGGTTTACATCCCGGTGTTGGATCTGTCGTTTAAGTTCGGTCAAGACAATGCGTTCCAGTACAACAAAGAAGAGTGGAACACCGGCGTGGACTTTGGCCAAACCATTCCGAACAAAGACCCCGATGAACTGATCAAAGACATCAAAGATGTGCGCGGTTACCTCGCTGCCTGGGACCCCATCAAGCAAGAGGAACGCTGGCGCGTACAGCATCCCATGTCTTGGAACGGTGGCATTCTGAGCACCGCCGGTAACTTGGTCTTCCAAGGTCGTGCGGACGGTTACTTCGCCGCCTACACCGCCGACACCGGCAAGCTGGTTTGGGAATTCCCAACCAACGTGGGTGTGATGGCGGCTCCCGTTACCTACACGGTTGATGGTGAGCAGTACATCAGCGTTCTTGCGGGTTGGGGTGGTGCTTTTGGTTTGGCTTCTGGCCTGCCACGGCATCGCAACAACGTGCTGAGCCAAGGTCGTATTCTGACCTTCAAAATTGGCGGCGAAGTTAAGCTACCCGAAGTACAAGTGGCCTACCTGGACATCCCAGAGCCCATTGCGTTGGAAACCACCCCAGAGCAAGTGGCCCATGGTGAGTCTCTGTTCCACAAGTATTGTTCGGTTTGCCACGGTGGCGGCGCTAACGCCAGCACCGGCGGTGTACCCGATCTACGCTACACCACGGCAGCAACCCACCAAGCGTGGGATGCCATTGTTCGCCAAGGCGCGTTCATCGGCAAAGGTATGGCCCGCTTCGACCACGTGCTAGACGAGGACGACTCCAAAGCGATCCAAGCCTACGTAGTGAACACGGCGAAGAACACCATCGCGTTCTGCGAGACTCAGTACCGCAAGGATTATCCTGAGGTCATGAACTCGGCTTGCACACGCGCTTCGGTATCAGCCGGGCAGTAGCAACAGAACCATCGCAAACGGTTAGACCTTTGCCTTGTCTTTTACACTGAGCAAGGCAAAGGTCAACACTAACCAAAGCAACACAGGTACAACAGCAACCTAATCTAGCAACACCCCGACATGCGTTCGCATCGTCCACAGAGCACTCTAAATGAAAAATCTACTGCAAGGCGCAGCCTTACTGCTTGCCGCGCTTGGTCTAGTAGGCTGTAGCCAGCCCACACCCGATGCAAGTGCAGAACCCACAGTCACTACCAACATCACGGTGGCTGAGGCCGAGGCAATCTACGACTACGCCTACCCTTTGGTGATCATGAAGATCAGCCAAGACGTGATGTTTAGTGTGCCCTTTAGACCCGCTAGCCACGCCAACCATTTCATTCACTTCAAGCGTTTGGCCATGCCGAAAAATCGTGCGGTAGTATTGGGCAATCGCAACACCCTCTATAGCGTTGGCTGGGTAGATTTAAGCAAAGGTCCTGTACGCTTCGAGATACCCGATATGGGTGAACGTTACTATGTCATGCCGCTGCTGGACGCATGGACCAACACCTTTCGCAGCTTGGGCTCTAGAACCACCGGACAAGAAGCGCAAAAGTACCTGTTGGTAAACGCCGCTTGGCAAGGCGAGGCGCCCGCGGGATACGAGGTCATCGTTTGCCCCACCAATATGGTTTGGATCACCGGGCGCATCCAAGCAGACAACCCTGAGGACGCGGTTGCCGCCAGCATTGTCCAAAGCGCGTATCAATTGCAGACGGACCAAGAGGCACTGGGTAACGGCGATCCGTTTGACGGGTTCGAGGTCACCTTTAAAGCGATGGAAGTAAAGAAGCCGGTCCCCTTCTCTTTGCAGATGTCACCTCAAGCTTTCTACGATCAGTTTTTGGTGCAATGGGCAAGCAACCCATCACCGGCGCAAGACGCGCCCATGCTAGCGCTACTGGCTAAAGCGGGGTTAGAGACCGGGTCCACCTTCGCCAACTTGCCTGAAGCAACCCAACAGGTGCTAGCCCAAGGTATGACCAACAAACAAACGGGTTACCTCACGGCCTTCTATGAAGGTGACAAACAAGAGGCCGCTTGGACCTTCAACCGCGAGCAGATGGGCACTTGGGGCACCGACTACCAAAGACGCGCCTATTGGGCCATGTGGGGTTTGGGCGCAAACCTAGTTGAAGATGCGGTTTATGGTGTGTCGCAACTGGATGCAAGGCTGCAGCCGCTGGATGGTGGCAGTACTTACAAGCTGCACTTTGCGGCGAACGATATCCCACCCACCAATGCGTTTTGGTCAGTAACCGCCTACGACAAAGACGGTTACCTAGAAGCGAACGAGTTGCATCGCTACTCGCTCGGTAGCAACCACAAGCTGAACTACAACGCAGATGGTAGCCTTGATATTTACCTGTCCAACAAACGCCCGACCAATGAAAACTACAACTGGGTACCGGCGCCCAAGGCGCATTTCAAAGTGTTGCTGCGCATTTACTGGCCAAAAGCGGAAGCGCTTGACGGGAGCTGGGAACTGCCACCCTTAGAGAAGATAGAGTAAGCCTTAGATCAACCGGGCAGGCGCACAACAAACTGTGCGCCCGGCTCACAATTGCTGGCTGCAATGCGTCCACCCATGGCGCCAACCAACTCTTGCACCAAGGCCAAACCGATTCCGGTGCCTACCGTCTCTCGGGTCAGCTCGCTCTCACTGCGATAGAAGAGCTCAAAGATTTTTTCGAGCTGGCCTTTGTCGATGCCCGGCCCATAGTCACGCAAGCTAAAGACTATCTCACCGCCTTCACGCGCTACGTTAAGCAACAGCTCTTGACGCTCACAGCCGTGAGAAAACTTTAAAGCGTTATCAATCAGGTTAATCATGACCTGCAGCAACGCATCTTCGTCCACAACCAACTCGGCCGGTTCTAGCGCCGTATCGCAGCGGATGATGAGTTGATAGCCCTGCGCCTTAACCTGCGCCGCTGAGCGGGAGCGCACTAAGTCCAGGATTTGCGCAACGGACAATGGACCGAGCTGCAGATCGCTACGCCCTCGGGTAATGCTAGACAGTTGCAGCACGTTGCCGATAAGGCGCGATAGCCGCTCGCTTTCGTTGAAAATATAGTCGTAGTACTCGGGCTTCTTCGCCTCATCCACCCAGCCAGACTTCAACATCTCACCGTACATACGAATGGAGGTGAGCGGGGTTTTTAGCTCGTGGCTCACCGCAGAAACAAAGTCTTGTTGCTGCTGGCGCTGTTGCAGTTGACGCTTGCCGAGAATGTAGAGCAACACAAAACCGGCGCAAAGGAGCGAGATAAGCACCAACAAGGTCCACAACACCAAGCTAGCGCCTGACGCTAGGGGTAACTCTCGGGCACTGAACAACAGCTCCACATTGCCAAAGGGTGATCCCAAGTAACGCCGGTACAGCAGTTCACCACCACTTAGCCGAGCACCCGCAGAGTAGCCGGCGGATCCGGCAGCCAAGGTGAGCTGCACTTGGCCATCGACGGCAACCGCTAGGTCGCTGACCTGGGCCAACGCACTTTCACCATAAGCGTTGGTGACCGCACCGGCAAAAAACTGCTGTCGATCCAACACCAAGCCTTGCACTAAGGGTTGCTCGGATTGCCAAACCCGACGAAACAGCAACAGGTGGTCTGCGGAGAGAGGCCTTAGTGCAAACTCCGTTACTGTGGGGCCAAACAAGCTAGGCTTTACTCTAGCGTCACCAAATTCAGCAGCTCCAGCTTCGGATAGCCCAGCATCAGAGGATGCAATGCTGCTCGATGCGTTGCCGGGCAACATTTGGCGCAGGACAGACCCAAAAGATTCTGAGGCTGGCGCCGGATTGATCAATTTTTCTACCGGGGCTGTGCTCACCTTGGATTCGCGGGGCGGCCTGCTTTTCGTTTTACCTAATTTTTTTGTTGTCGCTTGCTGCTCTTGGTTTGACTGGCTAAAAAAATCCGTTTCTAGCTTGAGCTCGCTTGCCGCGGACTGCTTTTGCCGGTCGCGCCGCTGGGCGCCGCGCTTATCCACTTGCGACAACTCTTCATACAACACCTGGTTGCGCTGAGCATTGACGCTGGGCGCTCGAGAAGCCACCGGGGCACCCGCCGCAAGCTCTGCATAAGACCCGGCTGCTGAGCTTGCCTTGGGCTCTACCCGAACAGAATCTAACCCCGGGGAAGGTTGCCCTGAATCTTCATCCGCCAACTCGTCGTTGTTATCGGCGGGTGGCTGAAGCTCCCGCGACTTTTGTGACGAAGACCGGGCTGGCTCAGGCACATTGAGCAACAACGCACTCTCAAGCGCAACAAGCTTTAGCTGACGCAGGGCCAGCTCTTCAATGCTGACATCAACAAGCTGAGGCCCAACAGGCATAACGGGCGACGATAGCTCACCTTGCGCATCTACTTGGAAATATCCAAGGATACCGGGCAAACCGGAGGTGGGCGTTAGGGCGGCAAGGGGTGAGCGGGCATTACCCAGCGCAAACTTATATTCGGCTGGATCTCGAGCAGACTCCTGCTGCATGGCCAAGCCTAAGCTGGTTGCAATACCGTCGGTTAGGGTTTCCGCTAGGGTTCGATATTGATGTAAGGCTTCAAACTGCAATCGCTGGTAAGTTTGATAACCCAAAAATAAAGTCGGCAACAACAAGAGCAACCATAGCCCGAACAACAGGGTGCGTAATTTGGATTGCTCAGTCATA
>CALHVX010000169.1 GCA_938036875.1 uncultured Pseudomonadales bacterium | reverse complement strand
GCTTGCTGTAAGTCTGCATTAGCGAGATGAGATTTGGCTAAACCAATGCGCGCGTTGAGCTGCCCAAACACTCGACCACCCGCGCGCTCGAGGTCAAAGGCTGGCTAACAAGCAGGAACAGCGCTAAGGCGGCCTACCTTATGCACCGCCTTAACCGCTTTCTATCTAAAGCTCGCTGCACTACCCTGGTTTGACCATCACACTAGCACTGGTACTTCCGGAACCCTACTATGGATACCGACCCGTCTAAGATCACGCCCGAGCACCACGAAACCGATGCACGTCGGTTGTCTCGTCTGCAGCTGTTAATCAACCTGGGCATTTTTCAACTCAAGCTTTTGATGGATGGCATTCGCGACATTTTGTTAGTGCCCATCGCTTTGGGTTGCGGTCTTTTTGGCATCGTCTTTGGTGGCAACCACCCAGATCGTTGGTTTAATCAGTTGCTTGACTATGGGCGACGCAGCGACCGCTTTATCAATTTGTTCAACCAGCACGACAACAACGATGTCGACAGCCAACCAACCTCAGACGCGATGCTTGCCCCCTACCGTGAAAAGCTGGTTAGCCAGGCACACAACAGCCCATTGGCCACAAAAGCCAATGCGCTTGTTGATCAGATAACCGACAAGCCGCAAAACAAACCCGGATTGGAATCTAGTCATCCGCTTAGGGGCGACGACCAACCCTGACGACCACTGGTTCAGGTTGCAGACAGGTGCTCTAGGCTAGCTTAGAATCGCCGCAAACAAGGTTAGGCTAGGTATACATGACACAGCACCACCTCCACAGACTACTCGCGACTTGCTTGATCCTAATGCTTGGCGCCTGCGGCGGTGGCGGCGGGTCTTCAGACCCAGCGCCCGCACCACCTGCCCCACCGGCAGCGCCGACGACCCTAGCCACAGCGGACTCCCTACCAAGAGCCACCGCGCTAACCGCAGACCCAAACCTACAAACCTTGTCCATTGCACATCCTGGCTACAGCGACTTCACCTTCACTTACACCGGCGCCTGTGAGATTCAAAAGCTGGTGCGCCGCAGCATCACCGCCCTGAGCAACACCAACCCAAACGAACTGCTGGATCACAAGTTCCGTTGTCCAACCCTCGCTAGCAACGCAATCCAAACGATCAACATTGCAGCGCAACGCAACAACAGCGATGAATTCGAAACAGACCTTAGCTTCAGCACCGGCTTGACTAATAACACAACGCTAATCGTGCGTGACACCATACTAAGTACCCGTGCCGCGGTTGACGCCGCGTTCAGCAACTACCTAACCAGTGCACTGCTCCCCGAGCTGGGTCTGTCCCCAGGGCTAGAACTTTTGATCGCGGCTAACCTGCAAACACTATTGGACCAATGGGTTAACTTGGCGCAACCCAACGCGCTGTACAACGTGACCTCACAACGCGTGAGCTACAGCTCGCTGGACCCAACCGGCGATAACTCCACCTTGCTGACAGGCTTGGTTGCCTTTCCTGATACCAGCGGAGCTTTTACCCCACGCGATCGGATTATTGTTCTCGCCCACTCCACCAGCTCAACGCCTGGGGACCTAGAAGCCACCAACGCCTGGTTCTTGACCGCCAATCTATTGGCCGCTCAAGGCTACTTGGTGGTTGCGGCCGATAACTGGGGGCGCGGTGATACCTCAGCAGAACCAGAGACCTACCTACTTGCGAATCGAACCGCCGCCAACTCGTTAGACCTAGTTCGCGCTGTCCTAGCCGATGATCAATACGCGCCGTTTGCCAACAGCAACGGACCCAACAACCTCACCATCGTGGGTTACTCTCAAGGCGGTCACAGTGCGGTTGCGCTCTGGCAAACACTAGCCACTCAAGGACCAGACAATCTTGTGGTGCAACAAGTCTATGCAGGCGGCGGCCCTCACAACTTGTACGCCACCTTTGCAGGCGTCATAGAACACCTTGATGGTCGCTGCAACGGCGGGCTTTACTGCCGTTATGTGGACAGCGAAACCACCGTGCCTTTTGCAACCAATCGAATTTTGCCTGGCTTTTTGAGCTATACCGACACCGGGGTCACGGCTGCAGAAGCCATTGATGCGGATAATCTAGCGGCAAGCTTCGTTCAAGATTTCGTGAACAACGACCCAAGCCTAGACAAGCTAAAAACGCTGTTGCAACTCAACAGCTTTACCAACGTGACAAACGCGGATGTGGCTTACGCCGACAGCAATGCACAGCTAGTTTTCTATCACTCCGAGTACGATCGCTTGGTGCCAGAAGCAAACACTGCGGAGCTAGCGGCACTACTAAGTCCAACTCAAACCGTGGATTATCGCAGCGGACTATGTAGCACCAGTGACTACGCTACGATTTTTAGTCTGACCACCTTCGTTGGAATCAACCACACCTTGTGTGGTCTTGCCATGATAGACAACGTTATCAATGACCTTCGCTGAGTGCGTTTGGTCCGATGCGCCAGAACGCTTCCACTAAACTCAGTCTCCCCAATTGCTGGTCGCGACTCACTTAGCCTTTGGTAGAAGCTGGGCCGCAAAGCTTGCAGCGGCGGGCGATTGAGGTGCTCCGCGGCGTGTAATCACCGCCAGCTCACGTCGAATATCCAATCCACGGACCGGTACCACCCGCACGCCTAACTCAGATGGCACGCCTAAGCGACTAACAAAGGCTAGATTGCCGGTGGTCATGACCATGCGCACTATCGCCGGAATCGAGCGAAGCTCCATCACCACGTTGATTTGCACGCCCGCTTCGCGCAAGTTGGCATCAACGATTTGCCGAATGGCGCTGCCACCTTCAAAGCCAACAAAGTTCTGCCCATCAAGCGCAGACACCGGCAATTCATCCAACGCGGCAAGAGGATTATCTGCTGCCGCTATCAGGACAATCCGGTCATCCACTAGCGGCGCAATATCTAGCCCCGCCGTACGCACGGGCTGGGTGACTAACCCCAACTCCAAGCGTCCATCAGCCACATCGCTTGCAATATCACTGCTACTGGCCTCTTTCACATGAAAATGGACATTAGGAAACTCACGCTGAAACTTGGCAATAGCGTCCGGCAGCACAAAAGAGACCACAGTTGCTCCGCCACCAATGCGCACCGTGCCACCTTGAACCCGCCGATGGCTGGCCACCTCATTTTTCAAGCTGTCGTAGCGATCGATAAGTACGCGCGCTTCCCGCTCTACCAGTTGGCCCGCTTCCGTGAGTTGCGCGCCTTTCCGGCTACGGCTCAGCAGTTCAGCCCCAAACTCGGCTTCCAATTGTTGAATCCGACGCGTGAGCGCTGGCTGGGTGAGGCCTAAGCGCGTTGCAGCCTCTGTAATAGCGCCCGCCTCTGCAACGGCAACCAACGAACGTAACAGGTTCAAATCCATGACTCGCAGCCTCTTTAGGTCAGGTTCACAACCACAGTGGGGCCAAAAGGCTACCCAAGTGGTCAGCACAGTTTACATATAAATTTAAGGCATGTTAATCATGCAAACTATCCATTTTACGCATACATTAGAGTTTGCTAGGTTAAACCTATCCGTTCCGATCAATTTGAGGTCATCATGCTTGAAGCCTACCGAACCCACGCCGCCGAGCGCGCCGCTCAGGGAATTCCCCCACTACCGCTCACCGCAGAACAAGTGGGTGAACTGGTTGAGCTGCTCAAAGCCCCTCCAAGCGGCGAAGAAGCGTTCATCAAAGACCTAATCACTAACCGTGTACCTCCGGGTGTAGACGATGCTGCCTATGTAAAGGCCGCCTTCCTTGCCGACATCACCAAAGGCAAAGCCACATCCCCCGTTATCGATGTCGAAGAAGCCGTACGCCTACTCGGCACCATGCTGGGTGGCTACAACATCATCCCGCTGGTTGAACTGTTAGATGTAGAGGCGCTAGCCGCCCAAGCCGCTGAAGAGCTGAAAGGCACGCTGCTAATGTTTGATGCCTTCCACGACGTTGCTGAAAAAGCGAAAGCGGGCAACACCCACGCTCAGGGCGTTATGCAATCTTGGGCTGACGCAGAATGGTTCAAAGAGAAGGAATCGTTTCCGGAAAGCATCACGCTCTCCGTTTTTAAAGTAACCGGTGAAACCAACACGGACGACTTGTCTCCTGCCCAAGATGCTTGGTCACGCCCTGACATCCCTTTGCACTATTTGGCTATGCTGAAAAACCCACGCGAAGGGATCACGGCTGCTAACGATCAGATTGAAGCCATGAAGAAAAATGGTCACCCTATCGCCTATGTTGGTGACGTGGTTGGCACCGGCTCTTCCCGCAAAAGCGCAACCAACTCCGTTCTTTGGGCCATGGGAGATGATATTCCTTATGTACCCAACAAGCGCCAAGGTGGCGTTGTGCTTGGCAGCAAAATTGCGCCGATCTTTTTCAACACCTTAGAAGACTCAGGTGCTCTACCCATCGAAGTACCGGTCGACAAGCTCGCCATGGGTGACGTGATCGTACTGAAGCCTTACGAAGGTAAGATTGAAACCGAAGACGGTAAGCTGCTCGCGGAATTTGAACTAAAAACAGACGTTATCTTAGACGAAGTCAAAGCCGGTGGACGTATTCCGCTGATCATTGGCCGCAGCTTAACCGAGCGTGCTCGTGAAGCTTTGGGTTTAGGGCCAACGGATGTATTCCGCCGCCCTGAAGATCCAGAAAAAAGCACCAAAGGTTTCACCCTGGCACAAAAAGTGGTCGGTCGCGCCTGCGGTCTAGCGGAAGGCCAAGGCATACGCCCCGGCACTTACTGCGAACCACGCATGGGTACCGTGGGTTCACAAGACACCACTGGCCCTATGACACGCGACGAACTCAAAGAGCTGGCGTGCTTAGGCTTCTCTGCTGACCTAGTGATGCAAAGCTTCTGCCATACCGCCGCCTACCCTAAGCCTGTCGACATTGACACCCAACACACGCTGCCGGATTTCATTCAAAACCGAGGCGGTGTTGCGCTGCGCCCCGGTGACGGCATTATTCACAGCTGGCTAAACCGTATGTTGCTACCAGACCAAGTGGGGACCGGCGGTGATTCCCACACCCGCTTCCCGCTTGGCATCTCCTTTCCGGCCGGCTCAGGCTTGGTGGCCTTCGGCGCCGCTCTTGGCGTGATCCCTTTAGACATGCCGGAATCGGTGCTGGTTAAGTTCACCGGCAAAATGCAGCCTGGCATCACTCTGCGCGACTTGGTGAACGCCATACCTTACGCTGCAATTCAGCGCGGTTTGCTAACCATCGAGAAGAAAGGCAAGAAGAACGTCTACAACGGTCGCATCCTAGAAATTGAAGGTTTGCCAGATGACCTAACGGTTGAGCAAGCGTTCGAGCTATCTGATGCTTCAGCAGAACGTTCCGCTGGCGGTTGCACCATCAATCTATCCGAAGAATCCGTTGCCGCTTACCTACGTTCCAACATCGTGATGTTGCGTTGGATGATCGGCAATGGCTACGGCGACGTACGCACCATTGAGCGTCGCGCTCAAGCCATGGAAGCCTGGCTGGAAAACCCTCAACTGTTGCGGGCTGATGCAGATGCTGAGTACGCCGAAGTGATCGAGATCAACATGTCAGACATCAAGGAGCCACTGCTGGCATGCCCAAACGATCCTGATGACGTGAAAACGCTCGCTGACGTCGCCGGCACCAAAATCGATGAAGTGTTTATCGGTTCGTGCATGACCAACATCGGTCATTTCCGAGCAGCGGGTAAGTTGTTAGAAGCGGCAGGCGAAGTCATCCCCACCCGGTTATGGATTGCCCCGCCCACCAAGATGGACGAAGCACAGCTCATGGAAGAGGGTTACTACAACATCTATGCCCAATCCGGGGCACGCACCGAGATGCCGGGTTGCAGTTTGTGTATGGGTAACCAAGCGCGAATTGAAGCCGGCTCAACTTGTGTATCCACCTCAACGCGCAACTTCCCGAACCGTTTGGGTCAGGGCGCTAACGTCTTTTTGGCATCTGCTGAGCTTGCGGCCATTGCAGCCGTCATGGGTAAGATACCAAACCGCGAGGAATACATGAGCTACGCCACGCAGATCGATTCCATGTCAGCCGAGATTTATGATTACCTGAACTTCGATCAGGTACCCGAGTTTTTGGAAGGCGCGGACAAAGGTCGCTCAATTGCAAAAGAGATTGTTGTTCAGGGTTAAGCAACAACCCACTGGGAACCGCGCCTTGAGGAGTCAGGGCTGCGGCACCCAGCTTCAAACTAAGCTCTGAGCTAGCTGTTCGCAGCGGGCGGTGCGGACTCTGGATCTGCGAATATCGCAGCAGCATCAAACAAGATGGTGGCAAGCTGCTCTTTAGCAACCGTTGCATTACCCAAATCCCGGCTCTTGTCAGCCAGTTGAGTATTCATCGCTTGCTCAAAATTCTCAATTGCTTTGGCTTGGAAGCTCGCTTGGCTACCAAAGTCCTCGGTTAGTTTTGAGATAGTGCTGTCTGCGCTGAGCTTGAAGTCTGCCAGTTCACGCTTGAGCTCCGCTGCGCTTATTTCCATTGATTGCGTGTGGGAATCGGCAAATGCCTTACGCGTGAATACTTCGGCTGCAACGCTGGACGACAAGGCTGACACCTTGGACTCAAGCGCTTCAAGCTGACTAGACGCGGAGGTCCCAAGTGCATCAACCCGCTGCAAGATAATACGATGACTAGTGTTTAGGTCATCACGCAGCGACTGAATGGTCTCCCCCATCAACAGTTCGCGAACCTGCTCAAATGCGCCACCGTCATTAGCGGCAACCCCTTTCGCTGCGCCGCCCAAACCGGTCTTGCCTGCTAGCGAAGCCGCAACTAGATCGCCACTAAGCTGTTGGCTTGAAGCCTTAGGTGCAACCTCAGCAAGCGTCGGCACATCATCTTGTTTGTTTGCTTTTTTGGCTTTGCTCATCTTCTCGTTCACCCCAATCTCGTATTAAATGATGTCAAAGCTGACGTCACGAAAACTGGCGTGACTTAATTTCAGCTAAGCGACTAGCCTAACCCATCAAAGTACGGGACTTGGGAGAACTCTGTGAATGCAATGTGACAAAATGTAGCACTATGTGCCCAAAAAGGCGCAAGACGCCTTTTCGTGAGTAAGTTTGTTACTTACCCACCTCGCTAGAATACATTTTTGTTCATCAGCAATGCCAACGGGGTGCGCATTAGGATCCAAATATCTAGTGCAACAGACCAATTGTTGATGTACTCGAGATCCAGATTAACCCGAGCTTGCATCTTTTCTACCGTATCGGTTTCACCGCGATGGCCTTGCACCTGAGCCCAGCCGGTAAGACCGGGCTTAATGCGGTGACGTGTCATGTAGCTTTTTATCTGCGAAGCAAATTCTAGGTTGTGCGCAATGGCATGTGGTCTTGGTCCAACCAGCGACATAGTACCCGCCAAAACATTAAACAGCTGCGGCAACTCATCCAAGCTGGTGCGCCGCATAAAACGGCCAATGCCCGTTATACGGTCGTCGTCTTTGGTCGCTTGGGTGACCTGACCATCGCTCTCTTGGTGCATGACCATGCTGCGAAACTTCAAGATACTAAACTCACGACCATCCCAGCCATGGCGCATTTGGCGGTAGATCACGGGGCCTTTCGAGTCCAATTTAATCAAGATGGCCAGGATTGCGAACAATGGCGCGAGCATGACCACAAGAACTGCCGCCAACACGCGATCCATGATGCTCTTCAAGAAGGCTTGGCTGCCGGACGCCAGAGGCGTTTCAGACAGCGAGATGATTGGCACACCGGCCAGCTCGCGAACACTAGGGTTAACCAAGTTGAACGCGTAGATGTCAGGAACCCAAATCAGGTCCACTTGTTGGTCCTGCAACTGCTCTTGCAATGTCACCATCTCAGCAGCGCGCTCAAAGGGCAAGGCTAAATAGATGCGATCAATCTTAAAATGTTGCACCAAGCCAGTGATGTCTTCGATACGGCCTAATGTAGGTACCGCACTATTCAGTTTGGGTGCCTGACCGCCGGTATCCACAAGACCAACAATTTTGTCCGGTAAGAATGCGTTCTTGTTTACGCTAGCTAGCAAATGCTCAGCCAGCCAACCCTCGCCTACCATGACGCTGCGTAAATGATTCTGCATGCCGTTTTGCCATAAGCGGACAACCGCTCTGGAGCCTAAAATAATGGCACCCTGACTCAACGCACCCAACAAGCTCCAACTGATCAGCACTTGCCGTGAATAAAGATCCGAGGTTTTCGTAAAAAAGCCGATGGCGATGATAATGGCTAAGGTGACAGCCCAGGCTTGCAGCATACTGAGAAGTGCTTCATGACCTCTAGCAAAGCGACTAAAGACACCAAGCATGCGATAGACAAAGAATCCCACACCCGAGGCCAACACCATTAAGATGCGGTAGTTGGAATCAAATTGACCCGTGCGGTCGACGGTCAGCAGGTACAACAAGCCAATCACGCTCAGCGCACACATGACCTGTTGGAAGCCTTGGACCGTCGGCGTATGTTGTCTTAATAAACGGCGCTTGGGCAACCCACTTGCCGGTACAGCGCTGTTTAAAAAAGCCTGATTCATGATTTTGAGACCCGTTTTATATTGGTAATACGTGGCATTTAGCTTTTATCTCGATGATTAAGCCGTTATATCTTTGGTTTGCCACACCGACACATCTACCCGACTGTTGATAGCCGCGCCAGGGTGTCAAAAATCTTTCCGAACGACAAGGGTGTTATACAAGATCGTTATACTTGCAGGGGTATTGCTAACAACTCAGCGAGCTTTAAAGCTCACAATG
>CALHVX010000168.1 GCA_938036875.1 uncultured Pseudomonadales bacterium | reverse complement strand
GATCCCGTTGCTCTGTGAGCCGGGCACCCAATGGAATTACAGCGTTTCAACGGATGTGTTGGGTCGGCTGGTTGAAGTTTGGTCCGGGCAGAGCTTAAGAGATTATTTGCGTTCCCAGGTGTTGCTGCCATTGGGTATGGACGACACGGACTTTCACGTGGCGCAGGAGAACCACGCCCGGCTGGCCTCCCTTTACGCACCAGCGTCCGGTGGGGATATGAGCAACGTTGGCAAAGCGAGCCTGAGTAACAGCGCGCCGCGCGCCGGGGGGCTGAAGCTGCAAGAGGCCGGTGCTGCCAGCCGCATGCTGCAGCCGACAGAGCTGTACTCTGGCGGTGGTGGATTGGTGGGTAGCATCGATGACTATGCAAAATTCTGTCAGATGCTGTTGCGTGGCGGTGAGCTCAATGGTGAACGATTGCTGGGCCGTAAAACCGTTGAGTACATGCGCCTGAATCAATTGCCTGGCAACCGGGATATGGCCGCGATGGGCCAGCCGGTTTGGAGTGAGACCAGTTACGATGGCATTGGCTTTGGTTTGGGTTTTGCGGTGGTCTTAGATCCGGTAGAAGCGCAGATCATTACTTCGGCAGGTGAGCACCACTGGGGTGGAGCCGCCAGCACCTTCTTCTGGCTGGATCCGGTTGAAGATCTCTACACGGTGTTCTTTACCCAGTTGATGCCGTCGTCCACTTACCCCATTCGGCGAGAGCTACGCACCCGGGTTTATCAGGCGCTCACTAGTTAGGTTTGGAGTTAGGACTTGGGTTAGCGGGCCAACATAAAGGTTTCGTACTCTAGATCGCGCATCACTCGGTTTAGGATAACCAGTGCGACTAGCGTTGCTAGCACTGTTGAGCCAACAAAACCGTAGCCGAAGTAGACGGGACCCAGTGATTGAGTCCACAAGGTCAAAGCGATGTTGGTCACCAAAAACAAGGTGGTGATAAACAAAACGTTTTCTCTGCGATCGAGGTAGAAGAATACGTTTAGCGTTGCCATCAACACAATCTGAACGCTAACGCCGATCACGTCGACGAATAACAGCGGCAGGTAAAAATCAGAGATGCCCAGCATCGCCAGAACCTCGGGTGCCCACAAGAAGGTGAGCAAGATGGTCACGCCTTGGACCTTAAATATCTCCATGAGTCCCTGGCGTACTGAGCCAACCATTTTATCTTTTAGATAGTAAACGTGGTCTAAGGCCTCACCACCACGAATTGCGTCGTACAAACGTTCGTAGTGCTCGGCGAAGTCGGTCTCGATGCGAACTAAGAATACAGCCATACCAGGAATGATGGTTAGGTAAGCCAAGAAGATGGGAATGTCGTAGATGGCGGATGCGCGCAGCGGGCCAATAATGGCTTCTGAGGTCATCGGGTTAAACCAAAAAAGAAACTTATCCACCCAAATGCCCGCGTAGTAGGCAAGGCCGGTAAACATGAGCGAGATGTAGATTTTTTCGCGCTTCATAAAGTCAAAAGCCAACAAGCGCTGAGGAACGAAGTCTCGAATGATTTCCGCCAAAAACGCAAACAGCAGGAATCCATGCCCAAGCAGGAATGCCAGCATCAAGCCCTCGAGGCTGTTCTCTCTTAAGAAGTAGGCGGCCACTACCAAGAAGCCGTAACCGATGGCCATGATCCCTAAGATGCGGTTGTAGGCCTTCATGCCAGACAAGAAGATCACCACTAGCCATAAGTTGGTCAGGGTCACGAAGTTGCTTAGCATCAGCAGCCGGTACAGTAGGCTTTCGTCGGTAAAAGCCGTTAAGCAAAACGCGCCGCCCGCAATCGCCGCAATGGCGGTGTTCAAGGTGAGCAAACCAAAGAGGTTAGGCAAAATAATGTCGTGGTTGTTTTCGAACAGACGGTCGGAAACAAAGCGGGTGAACAACAGTTGGGCGCCACCGGTAAAGGTGAGGGATGCTGCCATCAGGTAGGTGACCGATACCAAAAACTGCACCACCATGAAGTCTTTTTCAACAACCCCCAAACTCATGATGCCGATGATGAGCACGCTCAGTATCGACAGAACCCAGGGTCCAGAGCTAATCAAGCCTGCGTATAAATAGGCCTGTAGGGTCGCGGTGTAAGTCTCGCGGTTTAGAATGCGTCTTAGTTCAAAACCTATGCCGGCCATACACCCGCCTCTCGATACAATTCTCGGTACCGATCAAACATGAGCTGTTCTGTGTAGTAAGTTTTTACGCGGTTTAAGCCCGCTTGCTGGGCGGCATGCCATTTGTCTGTATTGGTCAGCAGTTCAATGCAGGCATTAGCGGTTTGCTCGGGGTTTGCAATGCTTGTTACCGCGCCTGCAGGCCCAAGGTCGCGATCACCATCCGCGCTGCCACCTTCGATAAGCTCCCGACAAGAGCCCACATCGGTAGCGACGCAAGGCACACCCGCAGCGTAGGCTTCGAGCATGACCAAAGGTTGTGCTTCGGATATCGAGGTTAAGGCCATCAAGCCGAGCTGTGGGAGCATCTCCGGAATGCTTTGGAAGCCCAGAAATTTGACGTTTTCAGATAACCCTAAGCCTTCGGTGAGTGCAGTACATTCTGCTGCGTACTCTTCGTCTTCTTCGGTTGGTCCAATGATCCAACCTTCCGCAGTGGGGATTGCGCTAACAATGGTGCGCATAGCCCGGATAAAAGTCTTCACATCTTTGATCGGCACAACGCGACCGACAAAACCTACCACCATTGGGACTTCGCTTGGTCGCTTGTCCATGGCGCCGCCGTATTGGCTTAGCGAGATACCGTTAGGAATGACCATGGTGCGGTCTGCCTTGGCCCCGTCTTCGATTTGACGGCTGCGGTTGCCTTCGTATAGGGACACGATGGGTTTAGATTGTTCGTAGGTCATCAAACCAATTTGCTGGTAAAAGCTGATCCATAAGCGGCGTATGTAGCCGGCATCCTCGGTCAGTCCCACATCTAGATGAGATGTGCCGTCAGAGATCCAGTCCGCTTGGGACAGATCAATTTTGCGCTCTTTGGTGTAGATGCCGTGCTCGCTAAGAATAAACTCAAGGTCTGGGTTGCGAGCTTTGAGCATCGAACCCATCAACCCGGCGTAGCCGGTGGAGATGGAGTGAATAATTTTGGGCGTTTTGGTTTGGCGGGCAATCTTAGCCAGCAAAAAGATCGGTGCGTGGATCGAGCGAACGGTCCAGAAGTAGTTTAGGAAGTTGGGGTCGTTGCATAGGGTTTCGTAAGAATTGACGATGCTGTCCCAGCTTGCCCGGCTAAATAGGAAGTCGCGATGGGTGATGGCGGGGTCGTCTTCGACCACCAAACCCATAAGTTTTTGAATGACACAGCCGCTTTCGTCGCCTCCGCGCCGCAGAACTTCATGGTAGTTTTCTGATTCTTCAAACCGATCTCTTGGTCCGTCGTTGCGTGTACCTTTGTAAAGCTTCCACGCATCTTCGAGATAGTGAATCTTCAGGTCGGTGACGTTGTCGGGTAGCTCGTATTGCAACTCACCGTAGTGTTTGCGTGAGCCGCCAATAAACAGCAGCTCAAACTTGTATTCAGGCAAGCCACGAATCATTTGGTGTACCCAACTAGAAACCCCACCGCGTACGTAAGGGTAGGTACCTTCCAGCAAGATCAAGACGTCTGCCTGGTCGCTCATGCTACAGCCCATTTTTCGCACAAGCGCCGAACGCTCGGTATGCGCTTAAATTGTTGTGGCACCAGCCTTAAGGCTGCGGGCACCGCAACAAAGTCTGCGCGGAGGTAAGAAATTTCGGCTAGGTAAGATGCCACGGATGCGGGGCGTGCACCGTTGGTTACCGCTTGCCTCAGAGCGGTTGCGGCATCATCTAGATTGCCGCGAGTGAGCTCTGCACGGCCAATCAGTATGTTTACGGCGCTATCAGCCTTAGTTTCTAAGCACAGCTCGGCGTGCTTGATGGCTTCCGCCAGAATGAAGTTGCGCAGGTCGCCTTCCACCAGCTCAAGATAGATCATCTCCCAATAGGAGAATGCGAGCACTCTATGTACGTCAGCGGGATCGACTTTGTCTGGTTCTGCCAGCAGCAGCTGCTGGTCGCGAATGGTCATATTGATGCGGCTTTCGATTTTGTCTTTGATGGAGTAGGCCAGCAGGCGAACGTCGTCTACTGGGTCGCGCATCGCAAGCTTTAGCAGAGGTACCGCCACCTTATCTTTCATGCGGGTGGTTGCCATAACGGCCGTTCGACGCTTGTCTATGTCGTCTGAGTGGCGCAGCACGTCATACATGCCGCCATTGGTGAACGACAGCCCCGTGTCTACCTCTAGTGGTTTGAAAGGCAGAGATGGGATTTTGATTAGCTGCAGCGGTTGCAGGGTCTTAACCCTTGGGCATAAAAATCCAAATAGGGTTGCAACCGCTAACCCAATCACGGCGTAAGGCACCAAGAAGCACAGGCTAAAGTAAACGGGCGCTATGCGTCGGGCTTGTCCCATTAGCGGCGTCTGTGTGCTAACAAACAGGCAGAGGCCTAAAGTTGTAATGGTGCAAGCCACGATGTGCCACAGGATCATACTCAGCGAATTGTTTGCATAAAGGGTTGCAACGGTCGCCATAGCTTCCGCTAACCAACCGCTGCCGATGGCAAGGTAACTCAGCCGCAGCTTGTTGTTTCGGGTCAGGCCAGGTTTGACCTCGGGTTGCAGCTCGGCTGTTAATGTTGACTGTGGCGCTTCGTCTGTCATGCGCTTTGATCCGCTAGGTCAATGTCCGTCTCATCCGCTTGCGCATCGGCTGTGGGCTCAAAGGCAATCAGTTGGGCGATACGATGTTCTGCACCGACCAGCTCGCCAACAAAGCGTGCCGCATCTGCCGCGCTGACTTCTGGAGTGATGACGTAGTGCAGATACTCAATACCCAAGGCGCTAGCATTGCTGCCGTGTTGGCGCGCCAGATAGGCGTTAAATCGTATAGAAAACTGGTCGATACCTTCCCGAGAAGCCAACGGCATAAGCAAGAACAGCTTCCATTGGCCGTCCACCTCTACTTTATGGGTCACATCCAAACCGCGCGTTTCTTTGGCGATGGTGTCCATCAAAGCCAGCGCAGAGCTTTGGTCG
>CALHVX010000167.1 GCA_938036875.1 uncultured Pseudomonadales bacterium | reverse complement strand
TTGGGGCCAACAATGGGTTTCACGCGCGCTAGCATCTCGTAGAGGCTGCGCGGCTCTCGGACCACGTCGTGGTATTCGCACTCGATGCCGGCTTGCTCCAAATAGCCTTTGGCTCGTACACAGTGCGGGCAAGTTGCCTTGCCGAATATATGGTTGCCTTCAATCTTGCTTCGACCCGCGTAGCCGCTTATCACGGCTTCGGTTAGCACGCCGCGATTTAAGGCGTTGCCTTGGCTGATGATCTTGCCATCCACCATCACGATGGGGGCATGCCAGCCGCCTTTGAGCAGGGGCTTGTACCACTCGGTGAGCCACTCACGGTTGTCCAGCTCAATAGGAATGCCGGCAAGCTCGGTGTCGAAGGTGTCTTGCAACACGTCAACGGTGAGTGCGCATTCGCCGCAGGGGATGTTCACTTTCCAGGGACCCCATTGGCCTGCCCAGCGAAAGAGGGTGACGGTGACTGGGTCGGCTGCGGTATTCATAGGCAATCTCAAGTTGTCTTACTGTTGAAAGTAAGACAGGGAGATTGGGGAAGGTTCCATCGGGTCACGAAAACTTCTGCACGCATAGGCTGATGCGAGGTAGTGGTGTGGCTCGGTTCTGCCTTCGCGGGCATTTTTGAACGTGGCTAGATGAACGTATGTCGCAATCAACAGGCCAGTGGTCTTATTCAACTTTTGTTGCGCTACGAAGTCATGTCGCGGCGGACTTAATGCGCGTTGACAGAACCGTCCACAACCAAAGAGTAACGCTGGGTGAACTTGGTGTGAAGGTACGAATTCCTCTAAACAGTTCTATTGATACAACAAAAACGGCTTAGGGAAATTGCTCGGTCAAAATTATGGGGTCAGAGCCAAGTGCCAGAGCGAATCCGTTTGATGCTGATAGCGCTATTGTGCGGCAATTTCACTCTGGCACTTGGCTCTGACCCCACCATTCTGCTAGATTAAACAACCGTTTGAAGTAGTAGCTCATGGTCAGCTCAATAAAACCCCTCAGGGCGGACACCCGCCAAACGCGTGCCGACATCCTCCAAGCCTCGGTTCAGCTGTTTGCTGAGCACGGGTTTGCTGGCACCTCCATGCGTAGCATTGCGGATGCGGCCGGGGTCAACTTAGCCTCAATGAATTACCACTTTGGCTCTAAGGCGCAGCTGTTTTCAGCAACTTTCCAGCACTGCGCCGCGCCGATCAATGCGGAGCGGATGCAAGGCTTGGAAGCGCTTGAGCAGGCTTCTTCTGCGCCGAGCGTGGCTGACATCGTGCGTGTCTTTGTTGATGCGGGTGAGATTGGGGATGCCAAGTGGGCGCGCCTGGTGACCCATATTTTTGTTGAGCCAGATGCCTTTGCTAAGCCCATTCTTGAGCAAACCTTTGCACCTACGGTGGCTCGGTTTCTTGAGGCGCTAGGCAAAGCGTTGCCGAAGTTACCTCCTGAGGTCTTGACCTTACGGTTTCATTTGCTGGTGGGCTCGATGCTGCACTTGGTACGGTTTGATACGCCCTTGGGGGTTAAAAGCAAGCGGGATAAGTTGGCCAGCCAAAAAAGTAACATAGATGAGTTAGTGAATTTTGTGGTGGCGGGACTCTGCCAAACCGAAGGAAAGATATGAGAAAGCTCTTACCCCTGTTGGTGCTGATCGTTGGCGTTGGCGTTGCCGCTTTGTTGATTGCCACCGGACCCAAGGTGCAACCCCGTGCATCCGAAGCCGTAGCGCCCTTGATTCGTGTGGTAACCGTGGCGCCATCCACCCAGCAATTCAGTGTGCAAACTCATGGCAGTGTGGTGCCGCGCACCGAAAGTGAGTTGGTGCCCGAGGTGGATGGTCGTGTGATCCAAATGTCGCCTTCGCTGGTGTCTGGTGGGTTCTTCAAAAAGGGTGATGTGCTGTTAGAGATTGACGGCTTGGATTACGAAGAGGCTTTAGAGCAGGCAAGGGCCGGAGTTGCTCGTGCCCGCAGCGAGCTCACCAACGCGCAGAAAAACGACGTCAGGCAAAAAGACCTGATGCGACGCGGGGCGGTGAGTGATGCAGCCGTGGACAACTCCATTAATCAAGTACGCGTGGCCCAAGCGGTGGTGCGTGAAGCCAATGCCCGACTATCTCGCAGTCAACGTGACTTAGAACGCACGAAGATTTTGGCACCCTACGATGGTCGGGTGCGCTCTGAGCGGGTGGATGTAGGCCAGTTTGTGCGGCGTGGGGATAACATCGGGACTATCTACGCCGTCGATTTTGCTGAGGTCCGGTTGCCGATACCCAATGCGGATCTAGCGTACTTGGATTTACCCTTAGGCAATGGTGAGCCAGAAGTCACTAAACCACCTTTAGTGACGCTTAGGGCTGACTTTGCCGGCAGCGCGCAGCAATGGCAGGGGCGAGTGGTGCGTACAGAGGGTGAGTTGGACCCAACTACACGGATGATTCACGTGGTGGCCAGAATCCCAGAACCTTATAGTCGTGAGGGAGGTCGGTCGCCGTTGGCTGTAGGAATGTTTGTGGATGCGGAGATACAGGGCCAGACCCTAGACGGTGTATCCGTGTTGCCGCGCTCTGCGCTGCGTGGTGCCAATCGTGTGATGGTGGTGGATGCCAATGATCAGCTTCGATTCCGGGAGGTTGAGGTGCTGCGCTTGGCGGATGAAAAGGTCTACATAGGTAGCGGCTTAAAGCGGGGTGAGCGTGTTTGCATCTCGCCACTGCAAAGCACCGCCGACGGTATGCAGGTCCGAGTAGTGGATGACACAACCTCATGAAGGGCCCTATTGAATGGTTTGCCCGCAATCATATTGCGTCGAACTTGTTGCTTGGGCTGATTGTGATGGCGGGGTTGGTCTCATTGCCGTTCATGTCGCAAAAATCCTTTCCCGACCTCGACTTCAATCTCATCACGGTTTCTGTTTTGTATTTGGGGGCAGCACCTGAAGAAGTGGAAGAGGGTGTGTGCATCCGCATTGAAGAAGCGCTTGAAGGCATCACGGGTGTTGAGAAGATTCTGTCCACAGCAACCGAAGGCGTTTGCTCGGTATCCGTGGAGTTGTACGAAAACGCGGATGCAACTAAAGCGTTGGGTGACGTCAAAAACCGGGTGGATGCCATTGATACCTTCCCGGCGGAAACCGAAAAACCCATCATCACCTTTGTTACCAGCGAACGCGGCGTGATGGATTTAGCCGTGACCGGGCCAACGGATGAAACCGAGCTCAAAGTGGTAGGGCAACAGGTGCGTGACGAGATTGCCGCGTTACGAGGTGTGACCCAAGTGACGCTGAGCAACTCACGTCCCTACGAGATATCCATTGAGATATCCGAAACCTCCCTGCGCCGCTACGGCTTAACCTTTGCGCAGGTAGCTAACGCGGTGCGTGCAGGTTCCTTGGATCTTCCTGGGGGTTCCATCAAAACTCAAGGCGGCGAGATATTGCTGCGCACCAAAGGCCAGGCCTACCGGGGCCCGGAGTTTGAAAAGCTGGTAGTGGTGACCAAACCCGACGGTACACGTGTGTACCTAAAAGACTTGGCTAATGTGGTGGACGGATTTGAAGACACAGATCAGAAACTGTGGTTTGACAGCCAACCGGCAGCGCTAATTCGTGTGGCGCGAACGCCGGACCAAGACATTCTGCAGATCACCAATGCCATCAACCAATATCTAGCAGCGGGTACCGATCATCTACCTGAAGGGGTTGAGGTGACGGTGTGGTCGGATGGTTCTGAGTTTTTACGCGATCGTCTGGATACTTTGTTTGATAGTGCGCGCCAGGGATTTTTGTTGGTGCTGCTGTTGTTGGCGTTGTTCTTGCGTCCGCGGTTGTCGTTTTGGGTCAGTGTGGGCGTGCCCGTGGCCTTCATGGGGGCTATCTTTCTGACCTCGTTGTTGGGTCTGTCCATTGATGGCATCTCAACCTTTGGCTTTATCTTGGTGCTGGGTATTTTGGTGGATGATGCGGTGGTGGTCGGTGAGCGGGTGTACTCCTTGCAATACCGTACCGGTGCAGAGCCGACCCCGGAGCATTTGATAAACGCCGCCATAGCCGGTACGCGACAAGTGTCGGTGCCCGTTATCTTTGGTGTGTTAACCACAGCAACGGCCTTTGTGCCGGTGATGTTGGGGCCTGGCACCATTGGCCAAATTCAAACGGTGATTGCTACCGTGGTGCTTTGTTGCTTAGCGTTTTCGTTGGTGGAATCTCAGTTGGTGTTGCCTTCACACCTAGGGCACAAGACTGTGTCGTCCGCTGCAGGTGAAGTCAGCCTGATGTTAACACCGCTATTGGCCATTGTGCTGTGGGAGATTTCGTGGGGCGGTCGCAGCTTTTTAGCCTTAGCCATTGGGGTGTTTAGCATTTTTCTTGCTTGGCATCTTACCGGCGGCTATGAAAGGTTCGCTCAAGCGACCATTCGTCAGCAGCAACGTTTTTCCGATGGGTTAGAGAATTTTGTGCAACACAAGTTTCGGGCCTTTGTGACCAAAGCGGTGCGGGCTAGGTATGTCACCGTAGCGGCGGCCATTGCGGTGTTCATTGCCACTATCGGCGCCTTGGCTGGCGGCCATATGCCGTTCTCCTTCTTTCCGTCC
>CALHVX010000166.1 GCA_938036875.1 uncultured Pseudomonadales bacterium | reverse complement strand
TATGTTCTTGCAGGACAACGTCGGCGTCATCTTTCGCGAGCTGGCGGTCGCCATTAGTGCAGCCGTAATCTTCTCCAGCGTTTTGGCGTTGTCGCTTACGCCCATGATGTGCTCCAAAATTTTGAGCGCCGACCGCAAGCCAAACGCTGTAGCGGCTTGGGTCAATGCCGCTTTTCAAAAGCTAGCGCGTGGTTACGCTTGGGCCCTACGCGGCGCCATGCGTTTCTCGTGGGTTGTGGTGCTGGTCACCCTTGGCGCCATTGGTGCGGCTTACTCGTTATTTTTGGTGGTGCCGGAAGAATATACCCCGGCGGAAGATCAAAGCATGGTGTTTGCTCGAGTGTTGGCGGTAGAAGGCACCGGCATCGATCGCATGCGCGAGCACATGCAGGACATAGAAGCTCCGGTAATGCAGCTGTTGGAAGACGGTAGTGCGGCCAGGGTCTTGTCCCGGGTTCCGTTTTTTGGCTCCACCAGCCCCAACACCGGTATGTTGTTTATCTCCATGAGCCCGCGCGACGCCCGAGACATTAGCTCGGCAGATGCCGCCAAGGCGCTCAGCAAAGAATGGTCAAAGCTGCCTTCGGTGCAAGCCTTTGCGTTTTCTCGTTCCGGCATGTCGCGCGGTGGCGGCGGTCAGCCGGTACAGTTTGTGATTGGTGGCTCCAGCTATGAGGAGCTAGCGGATTGGCGCGACCTGATCATGGACGAGGCGGAATCCTACCCTGGATTGCAGCGCTTAGATTCGGACTTAAAAGAAACCCAGCCCCAGGTTATGGTGGAGATTGATAAGAACCGGGCGGCGGCCTTAGGCGTTTCAGTGCAGAACATTGGCCGCACCTTGGCGGCCATGATGAGCGAGCAACGGGTCACCACTTATGTGGAGGACGGTGAAGAGTACGATGTGATTGTGCAGGCCCAGGCGGATCAGCGCGCTTCTACCCAGGACCTGCAAAACATCTACGTGCGCTCAGATACCAGCCAGCGTTTGATCCCTTTGTCTAACCTCATTACGACCCGAGAGACATCCGGTGCCGGCACCCTAAATCGATATAACCGTCTACGCGCGGTGACCTTAAGTGCCAACCTAACACCCGGTTATGCTTTGGGTGACGCCCTATCTTTTCTAGAAGATACGACGGCAGAAGTGCTGCCCGAGCAAGCGCAAATCGATTACAAGGGTGAGTCTTTAGAATACAAAGAAGCCACCGGTGGTCTGCTGTTCACCATCAGCATGGCCATGCTGATTGTATTCTTGGTCTTAGCAGCCCAGTTCGAAAGCTTCATTCAACCCTTTGTGATTATGCTGTCGGTACCCATTGCCATGGGTGGTGCATTGCTTGGCCTTTATGTCACGGGTTCAACGCTCAACATCTATAGCCAGATTGGCATGGTCATGTTGATTGGCATCGCGGCCAAGAACGGTGTGTTGATTGTTGAGTTCATCAACCAATTGCGGGACTCCGGGGTGGAGTTTGCCGAAGCGGTGGTGCAGGGCGCAACGGTGCGGCTACGCCCGGTTTTGATGACTACCATTTCAACCGTTGTGGGTGCATTGCCCTTGCTGTTTGCTATGGGCGCTGGTGCCGAAAGCCGTAATGTTCTTGGGGTGGTGATTTTTTCTGGGGTGTTGTGCGCGTCGTTGCTTACGCTGTTTGTTGTGCCGGTGTTGTACTCGCTGTTTGCGCGTCGGTCAAAGTCACCACAAGCGGTGACCCAAGAGTTGGATCGGCTAGCAACAAATTCTGCGCCTCGTTAGAGCGCGGCCTAGTGCCTATTAGGGTTTAGTCGTACTTGCGACGGCCACGGCTGTTGCTGCGTTGCTCTGGACCGTCCTTTGCGCCGCTACCATTTCCCATGGCGCGCCTGTCTTCTTGGCGTCGATCGCTAAATTTTTGGTACTTGCAAGGGCAAGCGTCTACTCGGGTGCAGCCGTCTAAGGGCAGCATTGGCACCTCAGCCATTAAGTATCGCTTGCCGGCAATGGTGGCGGCAGCCTGGCAGCATTGGTCCTCTTCGATAACTACCGAGGCGGATGCGTAAAGTTGAGCTTGAACGGGGGCAGCCATACTGGCTCCATAGAAAATTCTTGGCTTAATGTAGCAGCCGCATTTGCAAGATAAGTTGACGCACTGCCAATTGACGAGTGAGCAATGTCACATTACTGTGATTTGGCGATTTACCTACCCACTAAATCAGGGATGAAAACTCACCCATGTTTCAAATCATGCTTCAAATTTCGTTGCAACAAGATGCGCTTCATAAAACACAGTTTCGCCAGTCGGCTAGGCGCTCTGTTCAGGCGTTAGTGCTAACCCTTGCGGCGGCCATTGCTACGCCAGCAGCTGCTGAGCCCTTTAAAGTGTTGGCTGCAATACCTTACTCAGAGGATAACCGTGTTGCGCACAACATCTTGACCGAATGTACTGAGCTGGGCAGCAAGCTCACGACCTTTTTGGTGAAGTTTGCCAAGAAGAAAGGTATCGAAGTGACACCGGTTGCAGCGCTGAGTAAAGACGATGCAGGCCGCAACTTGGTTATTGAAATCACCGATGCGGTAAGTCGCGGTAATGCTTTCATTGGTCATCAAAAGTATATGGAAGCGCGAGCCGAGCTCTTTGTTGATGGTGTTAGCAAGGGAGAAAAAACCTACCACCGTGATTCCATGGGTGGTTTTGGTGCGGGTTATAAAGGTTCTTGCTCAGTGCTTGGTCGCAACAGCAAAGCGCTTGGTAAAGACTTTTCTGTGTGGCTAAAAGAGATGGAAGCTAAGGGGCTCTAAAAGGGGTCTCTAAATCGTAGCATTTACCTGTGCCATGTCTTAGTCTGACCAGCATAAGAGCTTTAAATTCTATATCTGCAGTATAGGTCTTGAGTAACAGTGGCAAAAATAATAATGATTTCGAATTCCACTCGGCTGGGCACAACGCTGGCCCGAACCTTAGTCTTGGTTGCATCGGTTGTTACCTTATTGGTGGGTTGCGCTGAATCGGGTGGTTCGGGCGAGACAGCAACCCAGATAACGGCAGCAAAGGATGTGGGTGCGTCCGCTGCCGTTGTTCCTGACCCGGCGCTTGCTGCGGGTGCTGATGTGATGGGCGAAGTAGAGCCTATTCCTTGTGTCGGCACAGAAGCCATGCAGGTGGTCTGTGGCTTTAAGAATCCAGAAGATTTGGCCGTGATCCCTGGTGGGCATCATTTGCTGGTTAGCGAGATGGGGGCTTTTATGTCAGATGCCCCAAACACCATGTCGCTGCTGAACCTTGCCACCAACAAGCGCGAGATGATTGCGTTCGATTGGCTGCCCAGCAACGACCGTTGGGGTGACCCTAAGTGTCAGGCCCCTAATGCAGCGCGCTTTAGTCCCCACGGCATTGATCTGATGACACGCGAAGATGGGCGCGTGCAGGTGTTGGTCGTGAACCATGGAGACGAGCAGGTAGAGTTCTTTGAGCTGACCAAGCCGGTGGAAACCTGGCGCTTAACCTGGCGCGGATGTGCCAAACCTGGCGGCGACCCTTTCATCAATGATGTGGCTGGGTTGCAAGACGGCGGTTTTGTGGCAACCCACATGTGGGACAAAGGGACCCCTTTTGATGAAGTGGTCACGCGCTTATCCGCTGGTGAGAAGATTGGTTGGGTTTGGGAGTGGCAGCCCAACCTTGGGTTTACCAAGCTACCGAACTCTGTAGCGATGATGCCTAACGGTATCGCGGTGAGCGCAGATAACACCAAGATCTTTGTGAACATCTACATGGCCAACAAGACCATCAAGCTGGACCGTAAGTCGGGCAAGGTTGAGGGTGAGTTTGCAGTGCGCAGCCCTGACAACGTGGTGGTGGATGACAAAGGGTTTTTATGGGTGGCTTCACATTTAAACGACCCAATCGAAGGTCGTTGCGCTGAAGATGCGCCTGGACCCTGTTTGCTACCGTTCCAGGTGGTGCGTGCGGACCCGGAAACCATGGCGGCGGCGGTGGTGATGCAGCATGACGGCGAGCCGATGGGGTATGCAACGGTTGCTTTGCCGCACAACGGGCGTCTGTATTTAGGTAGCGCCCATGGCGACCGTATTGCGAGCGTTACGCTGAACTAGGGTCCCCGCAGCTGAGGTGTGCCTGCCGCAGCTTCGCTCAGCCATGCGCCTGGGTGGTTCATCACCCTAGCTTGCGCCCGTTTCTTTAAACGTTATGCTCCGAGCACCTTTCTTTCACTTAACCTAAGGAGCAAGCCATGTCCGGAAGCATTCTTCTACCAGCTGTTGTGCTGGTTATATGGACTATTCTCATGTTGTTTTGGATGGCGTTAACGCGATTGCCTGCACTGTCTAAGGCTGGAATTGACCTGACTAGCTCCGTTGGTGGGCGTGGTGCTGAGGTAGATGTGCAAGTGCCACCTCAAGTGGCCTGGAAATCGCACAACTACACTCATCTGTTGGAGCAGCCAACGCTGTTCTATGCCACGGTCATTATGCTGGCCGTGATTGGGGCGAACACTGAGTTAAACCTGGGCCTAGCCTGGGGCTATGTTGGCCTGCGTATTGCGCACAGCTTATGGCAAGCCATGATCAACAGCATTCCGGTCCGTTTCGGACTTTTTTTGCTATCGACCTTTTGCTTGCTAGGCCTTGCCATCAACGCTCTGCGGGCGCTCATCTAAAGGTTTGTCTTAGGGCTGATGTCACACCGGTTGGAAGCGCATGAACAAGAATCGCTATGTGTTCGATCTCGATGGAACCCTGGCGCTGGTGGATCACCGGCGTGGGGCGCTTAGCGGTGAGCGGCCGGATTGGCACAGCTTCAACAAAGCCTCGTTGCTTGATCCACCCAATAGCGCGGTGGTGCAAGTAGCCCAGGCTCTGTTTGATTCAGCGCAAGGGTACGAGCTTTGGATCACAAGTGGTCGTAGCGATGCCGTTGAGTTGGAAACGCGTGGCTGGCTAAAGAAGCATCAAGTGCCTTTTCATCGGTTGCTAATGCGCTCGGCAGCGGATAACCGTGCGGATTCGGTGCTAAAGCGTGAGTGGGCGGTGCAATACAACTTTGTTGAGACGGTCATTGGCGTGTTTGATGACCGCAACTCGGTGGTTAACATGTGGCGCGAGCTCGGTATCCCTTGCTTTCAAGTGGCGCCAGGCGACTTCTAGTCCACAATCTCAAGGTGATTGTGCCTAGGTAGATATAAGGCAGTGATCACCTTGCGCTCTTCGAGCTGCTCAAAGAGCTGTTTGTAGCGCGCAAGCTGTTCGGCATAGCGCTTACGTTCCTCACGAAAGAAACCCTGCAAATCACCGCCGCTGTGGTAGCCAGATTTGTAGTCGATGATCCAGCGCACGTTGTCTTGGTCGACAAAGGTTCGGTCAACAATGGCGTTGACCAGCTCACCGTCGATAAAGCCGCTGATGGCCAGCTCGCAAGCGGCTTCGGGATGTTCGTTGCTCAGCAAACGCTGCCCTTCGGTGCTGTCCAATGTAGCTTCAAGCGCTTCGCGGATGATTTGTGCTGGGACCTCTATCTCGGCATCTGTCACCCCAATGGCGCGCAACAGGTTTGGGATCTTCTTGATCAGTAGCTGTCGCTGGGTGGCGTCTACATTTTCGATGCCAAGGTTGCCCACGCGTTCCAGCAGGCGATGTAAAACCGTGCCGTTCCGTCGCGCATCTAGCCCCGCCCAGTTGTACTCCACGTCAACATTCGGCTCTTTGCTGGGAAGGGTTGGTTGCCAGGCTAAGCGTTCATCCAGTTTGGGCAGCCAGCCCTTTTCTATACGTCGCAGCGATTGGTCTAATCCAGGGCCTTGGGTTTCGACCGCTTGAGAGACGTCTTCAATTGCACCGTCGGCCGCGTGTAGCTGGGCGCTTGCCGCTAGAAACTGACCCTCGCAGGTAGGCCATAGGTCCGCAAGCAGTGACCCAGGTTTGGGTTTGAACTCATCTTTCTCCGGGTCGATGCAGGCGGTCAACATCAGCCGCTGTTTTGCGCGGGTTGTCGCTACGTAGAGCAGGCGTTGGTTTTCGTAGGCCGCGCGTTTTTTCTGCTCGTCTTTGATGAGTTTAATGAGCGCTGAGTTTTTCGATTCTTCGGCCGAGCGTAAGGGTGCTATCAAGATTTCTTCAGCACCACCATCGTTAACAAAGGGTAGCCAGTGTAAAAGTTGGGTACGGTCTTGAGGCGGACCTTTGTGCAGCCCGGGCAAGACAACCATGTCCCACTCCAACCCTTTCGAGCCGTGCACCGTGAGTATCTCTAGCTTCACGTCGTCGCTCGCCGGATCGCCTTCGGTTTTGCTGTCGTCTAAGCGCTCAATGAAATCGTTCCAATCCGCGAGCAGCCCATCCGCGTCCGCTTGCTCAAGTGCATCCAGATAGGCTTGAGCATCTTGGCTGTTGCGTTGTGGGTCTTGGTAGCAAGCGGGCCCGCCCAGCCGTTGCCATAAGCCTTCCACCTGATCGCGCAGGTTGCGTTGTTGCCATTGCTCTTGAGCGTTAGCTAAGGCTGCTAGTACGGGTGCGGCTCTTTGTTGTGCTTCGGGGCTTAACCGGTTGATGGCATTGGTGTCAGATAAGGACGCTCCATCACCAGCTAGCAACCTTAGGTCTTCTAGGGTCAGGCCGCACACGGGTGAGCGGAGTAGGGCTAGGCGTGCTCCGATATCACCTGGCTGCATAATCGCGCGCGTGAGCGCCAGAAGATCTTGGACAACAGATTGGCTCAATAACGGGTCGAGCTTGACCGCGCGAAAGGGAATGCCTTGGGTATTCAGCAAAGGCACAATCTCAGCAAGATGGCTCCGCGCTCGAACGATAATGGCAGCTTTGAACTCGGGGTTGTCTCGGTTCTCTTCCAGCGCCGTCGTAATCTGGTCAACAATAGCGGCTGCTTCTTGTTGGGGATTGTCGTAGGCCCCTAGCGTGACCTGGCCACCCTCGGCTTTCCCCGGTTCTGACCTTGCGTAAGAGACAGCGCCCGCTGCAATGTTCTCGTTGATTGGAAAGATAGGGCCAAGCTGATCGTTAACCCAATGCACAATCTCAGCGTTGGAGCGAAAGTTCTGCGTGAGTTGCTTCTGCTCCAACGCGACAGAGCCAATGCCCTGATGATGCGCGCGGATAAAGAGGCCAACCTCCGCTTCTCGAAAACGGTAGATGCTTTGCATGGGGTCACCCACCACAAACAAGCTACGTCCATCGTTGGGCTCCCAACCGTCGGTGAGCTTTTCGATCAGGCTCATTTGCGCGTAGTTGGTGTCTTGAAACTCATCAACCAAGATGTGTTGGATGCGCCGGTCTAGATAGAGGCCCAAGTCGGTGATGCCGGTGTCTTCATCGCCCAAGCCGCGTAGTGCAGCGGCGGCTAAGCCGGTGTAGTCGGTTTGGTTTTGCGCCGCAAAGACTAGGTCGAGTTCCACCGAGGCGCGTAGTAGGAC
>CALHVX010000165.1 GCA_938036875.1 uncultured Pseudomonadales bacterium | reverse complement strand
CTCTGGGTTCTTCTCCCAGTACCACAATCTCAACATTGGATGATGCGGCAGCTAAGCTGGTAACAAAATGATGGCCAACCATACCGTTGCCAATAACGATTACTCTTTCCTGTTGTTCTTGGGTCATGCTGCTGCCTAGTGAATGAAGGTTAATTGTTAGGATTGGTGTTTAGCTGATACCAAAAGCCAGGCGGTCCCGGTCTCTGTCCGCGATCTGAGTGCCGATTTTTTGGGTGATTTCTCTGGCTGCATCGGTGTTGCCGAGTAACACGGCTCCGATCAGCTTACGGTCGCTGAAAAACAACCGGCGATAGATGCCGTCCCGGTCATCTTCAACAATCACATCGTTTAGTTTGTCATCCCGGCTTGGACGCGTTTCTCCTGCCGCAAACAGCGCCGTGCTGGACACTTTTAGGCGGGTTCCAAGAGTGATGGGTGGGACGCTTTGGGTTCTACCGAAAAGTGTTGCTGCGAGTGCATCCGCTTGCGCATAGGTCGCTTCAACCAGAGCAAAGTTGCTGCCGTCTACGTTCGCGCATTCACCCAAGGCATAAACACCGGGTGCACTAGTGCGGAGGTTTTGATCTGTTGTTATGCCATGTGCGCAGTTGAGACCCGCTTGATCTGCCAGTGCTACGTTAGGACTGGAGCCGGTGGCAAAGAGGACTAGGTCTGCTGTGTGGCGGGTTCCGTCATTGAGTTCAACTGCGGTTACCCGTTCAACGCCAAGAATTCTATTCACTTGAGCGTTGAGGCTTAGGGTTATTCCTTCCTGAGCTAGTTTTAGCGCCAATTGATCGCCTGCCGCTGCATCGAGTTGTCGATTCATCAGCTGTGGACCGCGATGAACGATCTGGACTTTTAGGCCTAGATCGTTCAGCGCATCAGCGGCTTCCAAACCCAATAACCCGCCACCTATCACCACAGCAGTGTTCGCTGAGGCGGCCGCTTGTTTTAGCTGTTCTGCATCGCCTAGTGAACGCAGCTCGAATACATGGTTTAGATCTGAACCTGGAACGTTAAGGCGCGGTACTGTTGAACCTGTTGCCAAAACCAATTCTGTAAAATGGATGACCTTGTTAGCATCAAGGCGAGCAGTGCGCTTATCCAAATTGATCTGTTGAACTTGGCAATTTGGCAGTACTGTAAAGTTAGGGCGTGTCGACCAGCTGTCGTTAGCGGTTAGATCACTAGCCTGATAATGACCGGCGAGAAACCCAGGCAAGAGTACTCGGTTGTATCCGGTATAGGCTTCGTTGCTTACCACGGCTACCGATTTGTTGTAGCCGAGCTCGTCGAGTTGGTGCATGAGCCTACCTGCGGCCATGCCGCCGCCCACAATTACCAGCTCGTAGTGCGATTGCATCCTAGGCAGCCTCAGATTGATCGGTCGCGGTAGAAATATCAGTAGCACATTCTTCTGTCGATTCAGCTGGCTTGCTATGGGCCGCATAAAGAAAGTCCAGCACCATTCGCCGACAGTGATTGAACTGGGTATTTTCAGCCAGCTCCAGTCTGTGCCTTGGGCGATCTAAGTTGACATCGACAATCTGCCCGACAGTTGCTGCAGGCCCGTTAGTCATCATCACAATTCGGTCAGAGAGCAAGACCGCTTCGTCTACATCGTGGGTAATCATGATGACCGTTGTGCCAAGCTCCCGGTGAATGTCCATGGTGCTGTCTTGCAGCTGAGCTCGGGTCAGTGCATCCAGCGCTCCAAAGGGTTCATCCATGAGTAAAACCTTGGGTTGCATGGCGAGTGCTCGGGCGATGCCAACACGTTGCTTCATCCCGCCTGAAATTTCGTGAGGCATTTTGTCTTTGGCATGGGTCATGTTCACCAACGCTAGGTTGTGGAGAATCCAGTCCTTCATTTCCTGCTTAGTTTTTGTGTGCTTAAAAACGGCTTTGACCGCTAATCCGACATTGTCGTAAACGGACAGCCAGGGCATGAGAGCATGGTTTTGAAAAACCACGGCGCGGTCGGGCCCTGGGTCATTAATCTCTTTGTTTTCTAAGATGACGCCGCCCGTTGTGACCTCAAGCAATCCAGCCACTAGGTTTAGAACCGTGGATTTACCGCAGCCGGAGTGGCCAATGATGGTGACGAACTCGCCTTGATTGATTTTCAAGTCGACGTCGCGTAGCGCCTCGAATGACCCGCTGTCGGTATGGAAAGTCTTGCTGACTTGGCTGATATCGAGAAAATAGCTCATGTGGAATCCTTTGCGGAGCAGGGTCTGAAGTAGGGTTGCTTGGTTTTTGTTTTCATCTTAAGACAGCCTGTTTGTCCCAGCTAACACGGCGCTGAAGGCTGAGCATTAGTCGGTCGAGTAGAAAGCCAATAAGACCAATAGTGATCACAGCAACCATGATTCGGCTTAGCGAGTTAGATGAACCATTCTGGAACTCATCCCAGATGAACTTCCCAAGACCGGGGTTTTGCGCCAGCATCTCGGCAGCAATAAGAACCATCCAGCCGGTTGCAAGTGAAAGCCGTAAGCCGGTAAAAATCATAGGAATAGAAGAGGGTAAAACGATCCGCGTGACGTTGGTAAGCGCCGGTAACTTAATGACTCTGCCAACATCTACTAGGTCTCGGTCAATACCGCCAACACCGACGGTGGTGTTGATAACCGTAGGCCAAATACAACACAGAGCTACCGTTACCGCGGAGGTGATGAAAGATTTTTCGAACATTGGATTGTCGGTAACATAGACGGCTGACACCACCATGGTGACAAGCGGCAACCATGCCAGTGGAGAAACAGGCTTAAGTATTTGGATGATCGGGTTAATCGCTTCGTAGAAGCGGTTGCTGAGTCCGCAGGCAATACCTAACGGGATGGCAATGATGGACGCCAATGCAAAACCAAAGAGCACGGTGTAGAGGCTGGTCACTATCTGATCTAGAAATGTAGGTGTGCCGGTATAAGCGCGTTGCTTGATTACCGCGTCTGGGTTTTTCTCGAGCTTTTTTGCGTTGCGCTTGTCTTGGCGCTCATAGAAGCGAGCAGCTTTAGCTCGCTGCTCACCGTGCTCGACGTACAACGATTGGCTCTGTTCCCATACCTGCGCTGGACCAGGAAACTGGCCCAGTGAGGTGGTGATGCTGCCAGCCAGGGCATGCCACATCAGTAAAAATAAGCTCAAGCCTAAGGCGGGCAAAATGCCTTTGGCGAGAAATTTGGGTATTCGCTGCCCGCTTGTTCGGATTTGGGCAGCATTAAGGGCTATCACAACACCTCTTCCTTTAAACCGATTGGGAACTTCTTGAGATACGCATTAGGCTTTAGGCCGTCAAAGGCAATCTCGTCGATGAACTCGCTTTGGGGTGGGCGGAAACCGCTTTCGCTGTCTAATTTAGGGAAGTCCGTGGGGACCATCAGACCTTCTTTGAGCAGTTCTTTGGCCGCGGACGCATAAATGTCAGGCCGATAAACGCTCTTGGCGATATCGTGGTACCACTGATCTGTTTTGGGCTCTGATATCTGGCCCCAGCGACGCATTTGCGATAAGTACCAAACCGCATCCGAGTAGTAGGGGTAGGTGGCAAAGTAACGAAAGAACACATTGAAATCTGGGATGTCGCGCTTGTCACCTTTCTCGTACTCGAAGGTTCCGGTCATCGAGTTGGCGATAACATCAACGTCTGCACCAACATATTCACCACGAGATAAGACCTTAACAGCGGCCATTCGATTGGCATTGTCGTTTTCGTCTAACCATTTTGCTGCCCGTAACAAAGCCTTGACGATACGTATCGTGGTATTCGGATACTTTTCCGTGAACTCTTTGGTCATACCGAACACTTTTTCTGGATTGTTTTTCCAGATTTCGTAATCAGTGATTACCGGTACCCCGATACCTTTGAACACTGCTTGCTGGTTCCAAGGTTCACCAACGCAGTAGCCGTAGATAGTGCCGGCTTCTAAAGTAGAGGGCATTTGTGGTGGCGGTGTGACCGAAAGTTGTACGTCTGCGTCAATTTGCCCGGAGATATCGCCTTTGTGCGGTGCGTAATATCCTGGGTGCAGCCCGCCAGCTGCTAGCCAGTATCGAAGCTCGTAGTTGTGTGTCGATACGGGGAAAACCATACCCATTTTGAAAGGTTTGCCGTCGGCTATGTAGCTATCGACAACGGGTTTTAGATAATCTGCTTTGATGGGATGAACAGGCTTGCCGTCGCTCTGTTTGGGTATGTTCTTCTTCATGGCGTTCCAAACGGCGTTGGAGACTGTAATGCCGTTACCGTTTAGATCCATAGAAAAGGGGGTGACGATATGCGCCTTTGTGCCATAGCCGATAGTGGCTGCTAGCGGTTGACCCGCGAGCATGTGTGCACCGTCGAGTTGGCCGTCAATGACGCCATCCAAAAGAACCTTCCAGTTAGCCTGGGCTTCTATGGTGACGTAGAGGCCTTCGTCTTCGAAGTAACCGTTTTCGTAAGCGATGGCAATTGGCGCCATATCCGTTAGTTTTATGAAACCGAAAGTCAGTTCGTCTTTTTCTGGTTCACCTAGTTCGGCATAGCTATTCATGCCTACGGTTGCTACTAGTACTAGTACAAGCATATTTAGGTGCTTTTTCATGCAGGTCATCGAGGTTCTATCCTTAAAGCTGTAAGAGCTGTTTTTGTTGCTAAAACACAAAGGCGCCCGTCGCCAGACAAACTGAAATGAATTCAGTGGCGACGGGCGCCTTTGCCCGGGTGATACCAAATTTTTCTGGTGCTTACTTTGTGCCTTGCCAATCTCTACTAATACGTAATACAAAAGTCGTGCCAACGTGGTGTTTTGATCTGCATGACGATTACTAGGGGCTTTGTTGGTTCTAGGTCTAGTCTTTTATCGGCCCGGACCAGCGAGCGCACAGCTTTGGTGCAACCATTGACTTGAAGTGGTGCGTGATCAGGAAGCGGGTATCGCCTTCGTCGTCTCAAGAGCGTTGATGGTCTGGGCAAAGAGGTCAGGACGGCACGACTGTTTGGTTAGTGATTGCACCATGGCGGAATCGATAGGTCGCCCCAAAAGATCTGCGCACTCCCGGATCATCTTCGCAGTAACTTGTTGATCGGGCCGGTTAAGATTCTCTCCGTGGAAAAGGTGGTAATCAGGCACAGAAGTACGAATATCGTTGTGGTGATCCATGAATACACCGGTTAACGAAGGCACTAAATATTCTATAGGCATGTTCAGGTAGCCTGGCAGGGCCAGTATGCGGGCGGCTAAAGTTGTGTTGGTGGGATCAGCAAGCCACTCACATGCTTTCAGTAGTGCCATGCGTAGGCGCAGGTGCGTGTTTGGGTAGAGGTTGTGCCACTTTTCGCTGACACCGAGAACCTTTTCGGGTGCTCTGGGCCAAATTTCACTACCCAAAGCGACAATGGACCCAACGCCCAGTTTCACTGCTATTGTATTCCACGGTTCGCCGACACAATACCCATCGATTACCCCGGTTTGTAAACTGTCCACCATCTGGCTGGGAGGTACAACGAGAATTTTGATATCCCGATCAGGATCGATTCCTCCAGACCTCAACCATCGTCTCAATAACAAGGTGTGAGAGGAGAAGGCATGAACCGTGGCGAAAGTTAGCTTGTGTGGACCCAGTTGCGAATGCGCTTTCAAAAAACCCAGTAGGGTTGAAAATTCTCCTGACTCGATGGAGTCGCGAGTTTTCTGCCAGATGGTTTGGCTCAGAGTAATGGCATTACCGTGGTTTGAGAGTACTAGGCCAGTTAACATAGGTTCACGCAAACCGCTCACCCCTAGCGTTGTCATAGCTGGGAGGGGGGCAAGCATTTGAGCCGCATCCAAACCGCCGGTTACGAGTTTGTCGCGCACATTAGCCCAGGAGGTTTCTTGTCGCAGAGTGACGTTTAAGCCAAATTTTATGAAGAAGCCGAGATCTTTTGCGATCAAAAAGGGAGCTGAGTCTGTTAGTCGCAGATACCCAACATCGATGTCTGATTTTTCAGGAGGGTGGGCTGTAGTTGTTTGCATGGTCTCTTGGGCTCTCACTGTCTCGCGTTGGAATCGATTATTCGTTTAGCAATGACTGCGATACTGGCCCCGCAATTCATGGCTTCTTTGCGCAGGTGCTTGTAGGCCAAATTCTCATCCACGTTCAACCTGTGCATGACGATAAGTTTGGCTTTGTCTATGTTTTTTCGGTCCGCCAGTTCCGAGCGTGATTGGTCCAATTCTGTTCGCAATTTTTGAAAATTTCGAAATTGCGCAAAGGTAATTTCGATAATTGGTTTCACCTTGGCAGGATCGATTGCACCAACGAGGTAGGTTGAGACACCGGCTTCAACGGCTTTGTTGATGTAGCCTGGGTCTTCTTCGGTACTGAACATGACCACTGGGGTAGGTTTGTGTTGGGCAACAACAGAGAGGCTTTCGAGTAGATCGCGCCCAGGCGACTCCATATCAACAATAATGACATCTGGCGCATGCGTTGAGATTTTTTTGAGCACATCGAAGACGTTAGCAACGATACTGCAGGTATCGAAGCCTAAATCTCTGAGGCATTTTTCAACCCAGGCCGCGCGTTTTGGATCGTCATCAATTAGCATGATCCGCAACGGCGCCTGAGATTCTAAGCTAGTCAAAAATTTACTCTATTGGTCTCATCATGGATGAGTCCGTATCAACAAATGATATTGCGTTGTGTTTGTGCTTTTTCTTTTTCTTTTTCTTTTTCTTTTTTTATTAAGCAATATCAATGCCAAGATTAGAACGCCATGATCATGCTGAACCAAACCTTAGTTGTGTCGGTTGCGAATTCATCTGCACTGTAATCTGCTGCTTTCAGTTGCAGCGTGAATCCTTTGGTTACCGGATAGGTGGCGACTAAATTGATTTCATCCCCATAGTTACTGCTACCCTCGTTAGCTTTGAAATCGTGATAGGTTAAAACAACCTTAGCCTTACCTATGGTTCCCGCGACACCCAGGTACAAATCTTCGATCCCGTTTGCTGGGGTACCCAAAAATTTGTCCGCAAAGCCTTGAAATTTGTGCAAGGTGGCTAGTGGCGTTCGAAACGCAGCAACACCATCATCGCTTCCTAGAACTTCGTAACCGGCTGTTAGGGTCACCGGATTCAGCTTGGCTGATACAGCAAAACGATAGAAATCTGCGTCGTAGTCTAGAGGTGAGTCGCCATAGTCCGATTGGGTTGCATAGGTGCCTTCTACCTTGAGCGGCCCAAAAGCGCCGTGATAGCTTACGCCATAGGTAGAGGTAGAATTGGGCACTCCGTTGTCGTTGTCGAAGTCCAACAAGTAGGCGAATCCTTCGATGCTATGGCCTTTAGCGAGTGCATATTTGGCGAGACCAAAATGCGAGTTACTGCGCCAATCGGAAGGTTGGGCACCATCCTGCGGTCCGAAGATTCGATTCACGTTCATCACATAGCTGTAGTCGAGGCTTAGTTTGTCGTTAGGCTTGTATTCGGCGCGCACCCCATCATAGGTTTGCTCGTTTTGACGCCATGCGACGCCACCAAGAAAGCGCTGATCCAGGTGTACGATTCGCTGTCTTCCGCCCGTTGCCGTGAATTTATCACCGCTGTATCTAATAAACGCTTGGTTTAGATCGAAGCCTTCTGGATCGGCGACTACTGGGTAGTCTGTTTCCCCATTGGCGGTTGAATTGTAGTTTTCACTTCCGATGAGCGCGATGTAATCGGCCTCAACGCCAACCTTCCACCCCGAGATTGCGCCTGAATTCCAAGTCAGTCGTGCAAGGAGTGTTGAGGCCCCCGCGTCTTTATCGATGCCATCTTGGTCCACGTATTCGTAGCGATAGCGAAAATTTAGTTTCGTTTCGCCAGCGGCTGCAGCCTTTTTAAACGTATCGAAGTCAGCTGCCTGAGATGCAGTTGCAGCGAGGGTTGTACAGACGGTCAATAAAGCTGAACTGATCAATCTTGTGGTCATTCGGTTTTCTCCAAAAAATATGCCCAGCTCTACCGGGGTAGGGCTGGGCATCGTTGCCTTACAATTGAGTTTTAGGAGTCGCATTCTGAAGGGGGGCAGATATGCACTCGTTTACTGTCATACAAGATTCGGGCCAACTCGGGTTTTGGCGGTTAATCAGGCGTGGAGCACTGTCGCCGCACAAAGCTGCACGGATATTGGGCAGTGGGGTGCCTGTTTGCTCGATTTAGATACGCGGTTGGGGCGTTGGATAGCGCTATAACTGGCCTTTTGAGGCGCGCAGGCCCGGTCAGGTCTAGAGCGGGAGGCATATCTGGATTACCAGCTGCATATAGGCAACAATTGGGAGTTAAATACCGAGGCTCTTCTTTATAGGAACCTCGGTTACTGTGGCGCTATTCAGAGAAGGAGCACAAGATGGGTTCGCAACCAAAAGCTGACTACGACGTAATTGCCATTGGCGCAGGATTTGCCGGGCTGGGGTTAATTCACTTTGTTCGCGAGGCTGGGTTGTCCATTCGTGTGTTCGATAAGGCCGCGGACATCGGCGGTACCTGGACCTGGAATCGCTACCCTGGTGCTGCGACGGACAGTGAAGGCTATTACTACTGCCTGACCTTCTCAAAAGAAATTCTGCAAGAGTGGAGCTGGTCCCAGCGCTACCCAGGTTGGGAAGAGACCCATCGCTATCTGCACTTTGTGGCAGATAAAGAAGAGATGTGGCCCAGCATTCAGTTGAACACTGAAATTGTCAGCGCTGAATTTCAAGAAGAGTCCGCCTTGTGGTTGGTCACCTCAGCTTCTGGTGAAACGCACACCTGCAAATATTTCGTTAGCGCTATGGGCATGATCTCGGAGCCCAATGTGCCGAACATTAAGGGCAAAGATAGCTTCAAGGGTCCTTGCTTTCACTCGTCGCGCTGGCCTCAAGAAGGCTTGGATTATGCCGGCAAGCGAGTGGGTATCATCGGTAGCGGTGCAACCACGGTCCAGATGCTCCCTGAGGTTGCCAAAACGGCGAAGAGCGTGACGGTCTTTCAGCGTACACCAAACTTTGTGATGCCAGCGGTGCAAAAGCCGATGACGCCCGAGTGGGAAAAAGAGATCAAAGACAATTACGATAAGATCATCGAGACCTGTCGTAATCATGTCTTTGGTATGTGTTTCAACAGCCCGGTGGGTCGCAATTTGGCCGATACGCCGCCAGATGAAGTGCAGAGAATTTTAGAAGAGCAGTGGCCGAAGGGTAGCTTTGCCTTTGTTTTCGAAACCTTTGATGACTTGTTGTCTAACGCCGAGTCAAACCAAGTTGTATCCGATTTCATTTGCAGCAAGATTCGCGACAAGGTGGATGACCCTGTTGTGGCTGAATTGCTTTCACCGAAAGGTTATCCATTGTTTGCTAAGCGGCCGCCGCTTGATCACGGTTACTTTGAAGCTTACAACCGTGACAACGTGCAGTTGGTTGATATTGGTAAGCAAGAGCCGCTAGTAGAGATAACTGCAACGGGTGTTCGGACCACCGAAAACGAATTTGAGTTCGATATTCTTGTGCTTGCAACAGGCTTTAAAGCCTATACCGGGGCAACTGAGGCGGTAGCCGTTACGGGTCGCGGTGGTGCAACGCTCAAAGAGAAGTGGGCAACTGAGTCTGCTTCTATCATGGGCGTTTGCGTTGCTGATTTCCCGAACCTGTTTTTGATCACCGGTCCGCAAGCACCCTTTGCGAACTTGCCCACGTCAATTGAGCAGAACATCATGTGGATTACGGACTGCATCAAGAAGATGGAAAGTGAGGGCTACGATGTTTGTGAGCCGCAGCAAAAAGCGGAAGATGAGTGGGTTGCCCATACGAAAGATATTCATGAGCAAACGCTGATGGCTCAGGGCCATAAGGTGAACTCATGGATGATGGGTGCCAATATCGAGAATAAGAACCCGCGTGTGTTGATCTACTTTGGTGGTGCCAATGTGTACTACGACAAGCTGCGCGAGTCGGTTGATGGTGGATTTCCAGAGATGGCGTTTGAGCGCTTAGCTCAGTAGTCGAACAGCGAAAGGGGAAGGCAGTGAGTTTTAGGTCTTGCTGCTATTTCCTTTTCTATCTCAGCGTACCCAGGTAATATTTGGCTGTCGTTAATGCACGGACAGCACTATGGCCAATCCCCGTTTTTTCATCTCAATCTTACCGTCACACCTCTCCTTGCTATCGGGCTTGCTATCCAATTTATTGCTAGGCCTAGTGTTCCGCTCAACCCTGCTGTGCTTGCTATTGGTGATGCAAGCACAAGCCAATCTCTGTGGTGACCCCGATATGTATCGTGGTGGTAGCTACCACAACCAGCCTTTTGCCTTGGTTAAGCTCAAAGGTGCAAAAGAGGCGCAGCTAGAACTGATGCTCAAACAATTCAACGGTCAATGGCGAGGCGATGGTGTTGAGATAAGGTGCTCCAAAAAAGGTACGGGCAAGAGCCTTTTTAGTATTGAGGCTTCGGGAGAGGGTGACAAGACAGAGTCAGAGCTACGCCTGCACAAAAAGTACAAAGAGGGCTCGTCCACCGTCATGTTTGAGCTTTTTCTGAAAGATGGTTTGCTTAGACATAAACGGGAAAGCTATTCAGACCTTGGACTTAGCAAGCTCGATAAGAATACGCTAGAATTTTCGGTGCGATCCGGTGGGCGAACCCGGTGGCATACCTATTGGCGGATTCAATTTTCCAATAAAGTGGGTAGTCGCTACAAGAAAATGAAGATAGAAAAATCTTTCTATAACAAGGGCGGGCTGTTGGGTGCTGAGAGTTGGGATCTAAAGCGTTTGTGATCCCCGACTCATAGGTTTAACCAAGTTTCCGCGGCAGCCAAGCTGTGAGATCATTCAGCCCTACTTAGAAAATACCATCTGAAGGGGAAGTGAGAATGAGTGAAGAGCAAGCAGTAATCGTTGAGCGTCGGGGCCGAATTATGGTGATTACCCTAAATCGCCCGGATGCCATGAATGCCATCAATGGCGCCCTATCACACGGGCTTTGGGACGCAATCAAAGAGTTGGATTCAGACGACGGCTTAACGGCCGGTATCATCACCGGTAACGGCCGCGCCTTTTGCGCAGGCATGGATTTAAAGGCGTTTGCACGGGGTGAAGATATTGGTCCACTGAACGAATTTGTTCGCACCGGTGCATCCAAGCCGCTGATCGGCGCGGTGAATGGTTTTGCCCTCGCTGGTGGTTGTGAAATTGCGTTGACCTGCGATCTGTTGGTGGCCTCTAAAGGCGCCAAGATTGGCATTCGTGAAGTGAAGGTTGGTTTGTTTGCCGCAGCTGGTGGTGTGTTCCGTTTGCCTGCACGTGTGGGTTACGCCAAAGCGATGGAGATGGCCATCACGGGTGATCCGATCACGGCTGAAGAAGCGATGGAAGCTGGCATGTTAAGCGCGCTAACGGAGCCGGGTGAAGCCTTGGATGCAGCGCTTAAGCTAGCAGAACGGATTGCGGTGAATGCACCCCTTGCGGTTGCTGCCTCTAAGTCTTTGGTGCGTTCTGCTTCCCAAGGCATTGACGAAGACACCCTGTGGAAAATGCAGGTGCCATTGCAGAAGAAAGTGTTTAGTTCCAACGATGCCAAAGAAGGTCCTAAAGCCTTTGCTGAGAAGCGCGAGCCAAATTGGACTGGTACCTAGGCTAGGTAGCCGATATGGCACAAACCCTTGACACGACTAGCTGGTG
Source organism: uncultured Pseudomonadales bacterium (assembly GCA_938036875.1). Lineage (GTDB taxonomy): Bacteria > Pseudomonadota > Gammaproteobacteria > Pseudomonadales > Azotimanducaceae > CALHVX01. The sequence continues at coordinate 6,093 of CALHVX010000165.1, read as the reverse complement.
GCAACACCAGCTAAGCGCGCGTCCCTTGTGGATGCAACCACTCATGTTGTTTTGCTTATACATGGCCTTGATCTATATGCCCTGGGATATCTTTGTTAAGCCAGTGGCGGAAGATCAAGAAGTGTGGTTTGGCTATATGTTTACCGGCTGGGCGGCCAAGGCAACCGCGCCCCTGCACTGGATTGTCTACGCAGCCGGCGCATGGGGCTTTTGGCACATGAGGACCTGGATGTGGCCGTGGGCGGCGCTTTACTGCGCGCAAATCACCATTGGTATGATGGTTTGGATGGTACTTTATGAAAGCGATGCACCTATTTATGCGGTTGGCATAATAGGTGCATTGTTTGCTGGACTGACCTGGGCGCTGCACAAAGCACGACCGAGGTTCGTGTCCACTGCTGGATCTCGGCTGGGTTAAACCGCCTCTGTTATCGCCTGCATTGCGGCAAAGGTGTCGGCAAAGAGGGTGATCTCCGCAGATTCCGGGTGGGTCGAGAGCTTGACGGCCACTACACCTGTGTTTTGATTTACATAGATGGTTTGCCCGTGAATGCCGATGCAAATCAATAGTCCCCGCTGTACATCGGCCCAAGTCTGATTCCGATAGTGCCCCCCGGGGATCATCTCGGCATAGTCACCGGCAGCAAACAATCCTTTGAGCTCGTCGTTGCCATGTAGCGTGTCTTCTATCCAAGCCTTTGGTACCACCTGTTTACCATCGTAATGGCCGTTCTGCGCTAACAGCTGGCCAAAGCGAGCAAGGTCTCGTGCACAAGCATTCATGCCAGCACCGAAGTAAGGCAGTCCACTAGCATCAACCACAACCACCGCGTCTTGCTCCGGGCTGAGCGGTTGCCAGAGTTTTTGCTCCATCAGTTTGGCGAGTGGTTGATTTGTTGCGCGTTCGACAGCCATCGCAACTACGTTAGTAAGCACGGTCCTGTAGTGAAAATGTGCACCGTCCGATTGCTCCTTGTCCTTTAGGCTGCAGGCATATTCAAACAGCGTCTTAGGCAGCTTTGCGTCTACCAGCGCAGGTCGCCAGCCGACAACGGCGGTCTCAACCCAAAAGTCCGCCTGTCGATCCGCGTAATCCTCGCCGTATTTAACGGCAGCGGTCATATCAAGCGCCTGCTGCACTGTGGTTTGGCTAAACGCGGTGTTCACAAATTCGGGAATGTAGGTGGTTAAGTGCTCTGTGGGGTCTAGGCGACCCTCTGTTGCAAGAATGCCAACCAACATACCAAGGAATGATTTTGAGACGGAGTTGAGCAGGTGGTGGGAATCAGCGCTCATGCCGTTGCGATACTCTTCCGCAATCAGGGTACCGTTTTTTGTGACAACAAAGGCGTCGGTGTAGGTGTCATCCAACATTTGTTGGACGGTACGTGGATTACCATCCGCGCCGCTATAGCTAATAGCAGCGAGCTCTTGAATGTTCTGGGGCTGCGGCAGTGCTGGGTTAGCCCCACGACTCAACCTTATTGTTGGGACTAACTGTTGAACCTGCTGAAAGCTGGAGCGGTTGTGTGGTGGGTAACCCCAATTTTCGGAATTGAAAGGACGAACACTAGAACCTTTAAGTAAGCTCATTGACTTGTTGCTCCCTTTGCTTATCAACAGTAGTAATCGAAAGTGGTGGTCAAATTGTTTGGCGGCACGGCCCTAGAGATCAATTACTAAGCTCAAAAACATACAAGGCTTGACCACCTGCGGGTTGGTAGATATCCGGGCTGATGGTTGCTGTCATGGCTCGAAACACACCCATGCCTGTTGGCACCGCGACGTACTGTTTTTTGCCTACGCCAAAGCTGATGGGGTAGCCGTGGGTAGGAGCGCCTAAACGTGTTTGCCAAACCAGCTTGCCGGTGCGCGCATCAAAGGCGTTGAAGTAGCGGTCCAAGTCGCCAATAAATACTAGGCCGCCACCTGTGGTTAACGCGCCGGTCATGAACATGGCCGGCTGCTCATGGCTCCAGCGCTGCTTTAGAGTCTTTGCATTGATCGATACCAGCTTGCCGAGGTTGCCATTGGCCCCGGGCATCTCGTAGGTACGCGAGTCTCCGCCAAAGCCACCTTCACCCTGCGCAAAAGTAACCGAGCGACCCACTAGGTCTGCGCAAAGTTGGTGTAGTGGAATGATTAGATTGTTGGTTTTGGGGCTGTAGGCCATGGCTTGCCAGTTGTGACCGCCATAGATGCCGGGGCAGGCCTTGATGGGGTCACCGATGCCGGCGCTGCGAATGTCTTCGCGGTAGGTCACCTTGCCCGTGTTGGAATCAATGTTGGAGAAGATGGTTTGTGGCAGCGTTTCAACGTGATCTAAATATTGGCCAGTACGCCGATCGAGCTTCCACAAAACCGCATCCTTACCTGCGGTGAAGAGGGCTTGGGTATCATCGATATCGACCAGCACGCGCTCAAGCCCTACCTCCATGTCGATGGTCTCGCCGGGTATGTGTTGGAAGTGCCAAACGATACGCCCGGTGAGGGGATCAAGGGCCAGGGTTGAGTTGGTGTAGAGCGCGGCATCGTCTGTGCTCATGCCCCGGCTCACTGCCACCCAGGGCTTAGCTTGAGCGGTGCCGATGTAGAATAGATTCAGCTTTGGATCAAACGAGCCAGCAATCCAAGTATCTCCGCCTGCGCGAAACTGGGGTGGTGTATTACCCCAAGATGCATCCTCGGGCGTGCCCGGCAAAGCAATGGTTGATGTGCGCCACAACTCTTTTCCTGTTCTAGCGTCATGTCCGGTGACAAAGCAACCGTCTGGCTTGTATCGCTCACAGCCATTGATGCCGCTCAACACAACGCCTTTACCAATGATTGGCCCGCTTGTGTGGGTGTAACCTTGGGTGTAGTCCGCCTTCTGGGTACGCCAAACCAGTTCACCGGTTGCTGCATCAATGGCAATGATAGCGGCGTCGTAAGTGCTTAGGTAAACCTTGTCCTCGAACAACGCGATGTTGCGCACAGGACCTCCCAAGGTTTTTGACGCTTCCGGATGAGGATAGGCGTATTCCCAGATTAGCTCGCCGGTAGCAGCGTCTAGCGCCTGCACTATATTGCCAGCATGGGTTAGATACATAATGCCGTCATATACCAAGGGGGTAACTTGGTTACTGCCTTCGCGCATGCTCATTACCCAGGCGAGCTTTAGTTTTTTGGCGTTGCGTACGTTGATTTGTTTAAGCGGACTGTAAGCTTGCCCATCTAAGGTTCGACGCCAACTGAGCCAGTTTTCGGCTTGAGGGTTGTTCAACATCTGTTGGGTTACGGGTTGAAAATCTGGAATCGAGCGGTTGGTAAATGCGGAACGGCTCTTCGCGATTTCGTCGATCGTGTCTGCGCCTGCCCAGGAGTCAAACGCTTCACCGTTGTCGGTTACTGGGTCGCCTGAGCCAATATTGAGCGCGCTACTCGCAGTGATTTCAGGCAACGAATCCGTTCTGGACCAATTGGCCTGAAGAATATAGGCAACCAAAGCTAGATGCTCAGCTTCGGAGAGGTTGGCGCTGGCACCGGGTGGCATATTGGCTTGGTTGTAGCGCAAAAGTTCAAGGTGGTGTCGGTCTTGCCACTTTTTTACAAAGCTGTCGCCGGTTAGGGGCACGCCGTGAGCGGAGCCTTTGAGCGTTGCACCGTGACAAGTAGCGCACTGGGTGGCGTAAAGCGTAGCCCCAACTTCTGGTTGTGTAGCTGCGAAAACGCTGCTCGCAAGCCAATAGAGCGTTGCTAAGCAGAGACTTTGCCTCAGTCGCGACTGCTGAGAAATGCGTGGCATGAGGGTTCTCCTTGTCTCCTGTGACGCCAATATTTTGGGCTGCTAGGCATAATCGTAAACTTAAGTCGGTTCAGCCTCTTTGCGGGCAATGGCCGCTCGAATCGCAGCGTGTCGTTTCCGGTCAATGCGATACCTTAGGTAAAACAACACACCCGTAATGGATAGTAGCGAGGTTGCTGGACCTTCGGCAAAGCCTAACCACCACAAGGTATCTTCCGCAACGGTTCCAACGGCAGCACCTTCGGGGAAGGTGATGAGATCCAGGACGATACCGCCAATAAGCACACCCATGGCCGTCACAATTTTGTTAGCAAAGGAGCGCGATGCGTAAATAATGCCTTCTTTGCGCTTGCCGGATTCCAGCTCCACTTCGTCCGCGATGTCGGCAAACATAGAGTTGAAGGTTGCAAAGATAACCGGCAGGCAAATACCTTGAAACAAGTAGCGTGCGAAGTAGATCCAGAATATCCAAGGCGAATCGTTGTTTGGAAACCAAGAGACGTCCAGCAATCGCAAAACTAGAGCAAAATTGGCATTGATCACGACAAAAACTGCTGGGAACACTAGTGCAAAACGCTTATCAAAACGTTTTGTGAGCCAGGGAGCTAAGGGTAAGCCTAGCCATAGGCCAATCAGGGTGCCTATCGATACTAGTGCAAGCCGCTCTGTTGGCAACCCCCAAAAGTGTACCCCCATGAACGGGCTCAAGACGGATTCCACTGCAATCGCAAAGGTTGAAAGCAACATGCCAAAGAAAATCAATCGGTACGACGAGTTCGCAAATACCAGCTTAAAGTCATGGAGTGTGCTCAAGAGGGTAAAAGATTCTCGCTTTGCAGCATCACCCGGCTGATTACCACGCAAATGTGGTATCTCGCTAGCAGTTCCCAGGCAGCAAATGATGATGACTAAAAACATGGCGCCGGCAAAGAACAGAGCAAAAGGTTGATATCCGTCTGGGTTGAGGGTGCCTGGTGCAAACTCCGAGGTGGTCGGAAAAAAGTAGAGATAGCCAATGAAGGAAACCAATGCCATTGCGGTAATGGAAAATACGGTGCTGAACGCAAACAACGTAGAGCGTTGGTTATAGTCGTGAGCCATGTCTGCGCCTAAAGCAAGATGTGGTACGTAGTAAAAGGTGAGAGAGCCTCGAACTAAGACGGCAAAGATGGTGAGCCAAAGAAACGCGCCTAATTCACCGAGGTTATCCGGTGGTGAAAACAGTGCAACAAAGGCGAACACTAACGGAAAGGCAGCAACCAACATAAACGGATGACGTCGTCCCCAGCGAGTATTGGCACGATCGCTAGCGACACCCGCAATAGGGTCGGTTATGGCGTCGAAGGCTAGTGCGATTCCAACCGCAAGGCCGGTCATCCAGCCAGGCAAGCCGACAATTTGTTGATAGTAGAAAACCAAAAAAACGTTGAAGGCTTGGTTCTTAAAGCCTTCTGCTGCTTGACCAACACCAAAGGCGAGCATGGTGCCAATAGACAGTTTACGTGGGTTTTCCAATGTAGCGCCAAGCATATGTGGAGCAAACAGCTTAGCAGGGTAGGGCGCCGCTAGGTAAGTTATGTGCGGCGAATTCCCTACGTTTGTGGCTTCGCCAAAGGCATAGGCTTATGCCTTTGTTTGGGCCCCGCCCTTACTGGTTGAGCTGTCTAGTTTCGCCGGATACCTGAGTCAACATCATGTTTGCAATCTGCCATCCGTGTTCTGGACTGTGTACAACCGCATCAGCGTAGCTGCCAATGAATAGCCACAGCTCGCCATCTGCTTTAGCGTGCCAGGCTTGTAGATAGCTGGACATGTTGGCTTTCCCTAGCTCTCCCTTTCGTCCTGGGAGGCTTTCTATGTCTACGAGTTGAGTTCCGATGAGGTGTTGCGTCTTGTCGTAAACCTTAAGAGCATCAAGCACGACCTCAACCCAGGCATCGGGGCCCGTGACGTTGTCTCTACCGGTCGCGCCAATCACCGCATCCGGCCTAAAGATGCGGTGGTAGATTCGTCTTCCCTGAGCGACTGCTTCGGTTTGTGTCGTGCCAATGAGATCGGTTGCGCGAGCGTATTGGCAGCGCAACTCGGCTATCTGTTGTTTTGCAACACAGGTGGCAACCGCGTCGTCTCGTTGTTGGCGACCTTTAGGCGTGCTGGGTGACTTAGGTTGCGTCTGTGATGCTGCAATGGCGGTATTGGAGACGGCTAAGCCCAAACCAGCCAGTAGCGAGCGCCGATTGAGCCACCTGGTTGGCGTTTTTTTGGATTGGAGGGGTGGGTCGTCAATATTATTGTCTTTTGGCTTATGG
>CALHVX010000164.1 GCA_938036875.1 uncultured Pseudomonadales bacterium | reverse complement strand
TAGAACACGTGCATGGTGCCAACGTGTTCCTTGCTCGGTACCACGTTGAGATACACATCGGTCATACCCATACCCGGATGTTCGCTCATTACGTGGCCACCACAATCACGACAAAATTTTCGATGGCTAGCTTCAGTTTTGGCAAACGAATTCAACTTGTCAGCACCGGCCGTTATCTTCACTGCCTCGGGTGCCCACAAACTAAAGGCATTAACCGGTGCACCAGCCCAACTGGCACAATCGGTGCAATGACAGTACCCCATAAGGTTGGGCTCGCCGGTCACTTCAATCTGCACTGCGCCGCAAAAACAGGCGCCGGAATGGGTTTCGCTCATCACTACCTCTGCTCAAAATGGGGTCAACAAACCATAAGTGATCAGCAGCCGTTTGGCTAACCTTCCCGTGCTGCAATGCCGTGTGTCATAAAAGAGGCAATCTTGGGGCCCGGCAAATAGGCGCTATCAAAGCTATCAAGCCGAAAGCCTGCTTCTTGTATGAGCTCGTCCGCTTTACGCGTAAGGTGACACCCGCCGGTAAAACGTTTCCACACCGGCTCAACCCGTCGCTGCCACTTAGCAACGCCCGCATCCGGAGCCGCACCATGCTCAATAAAGAACAGCTTGCCCCCGGGTTTTACTACGCGATGCATCTCGCTTAGCGCGCCTTCTACATTGGGGATAGAACACAAGGTCCAAGTACACACCAGATTATCAAAGGTGGCATCTTCAGCAGGAATGGATTCACCAGACACACCCAGCATGGCTACCGGCAAATCTAAGGCCTGGGCCCGCTCTTGCGCATGGCCTGTTAGCTCTGCGGCTGGATCAAGGCCCGTTAGCTGGACTTGGTCTTTGTCGTAGTACTCAAGGTTGAGTCCGGTGCCTATACCAATTTCGAGCACATTGCCTTGTGCCTGAGGCACATATTGCGCTCGGAGCCGCATCAGCAGCTTTTGTGAGCACCCCGCCTCAATGAGTTTTGGTAATACAGTTGTTGTGTACCAGCCCATTTGCACCCCTCCAAATTAGTCCAGCTAGTGTACCCTATGTCTATCGGAATCACGGAGCCCAGACCAGCTTATGAAACCAGATCAACTCCAGCAAATGGCCCGCCATGAGGTGGACAACTTAAGCAACAACCGTATCGATCTTGCACCGGATGTCCTCAAGGTACCCACCGCCAACTACGTTGATTCACAGCGGTGGCAGCAAGAGATCAATCAGGTCTTCAAACGCCTACCTCTGGCTCTAGGCTTCTCTACCGAATTTGCTAGCACCGGCGCCTATCGAGCTACCAAGATCGCCGACGTCCCCATCATTATGGTTCGCTCTGACGACGGCGTGATGCACGCCTTCGTTAACATGTGCAGCCATCGAGGTAACTACGTTGTTGCCGAAGGCAGCGGCTCAGCAAAGAGTTTTCGCTGTAACTACCACGCGTGGAACTACAGCTTGCGCGGCGATTTGATCAACATCTTAGATGAGCCTAACTTCGGCGAGGTCGACAAAAGCTGCCTCGGCCTCACTGAGCTACCCTGTAGTGAACGAGCCGGTCTCGTTTGGGTCACCTTAGACCCCGACAGCGATGTGGACATCGATACTTTTCTCAACGGCTACGATGCCATGCTGCAACACCTAGGTCTTGCAGAAACCCAAGTTGTGGGCCGCCAAGAGGTAGCCGGGCCAAACTGGAAGGTGGCCTACGATGGTTACCGGGATTTTTATCACCTACCTATTTTGCATAAAGACACCATCGGTACAGATCTATCGCACCAACCCGATTACTTCGCTTGGGGCCCGCATGTGCGTGTGGTCTCACCAAAAAACTTTAGCGAGCTGGCCACTATCGCTGAAGAAGAATGGACCGAAGCGCAAATGGCACAAGGCGTGTGGACCATCTTCCCAAACATCTCTATCGCCGGTGGTGCGCACCGAGGCGGTTTTTACATGGTGTCACAGCTTTACCCAGGGGCAACACCGGGCACCTCGGTTACCACCCAGAACTTTCTCAGCTTTGGTGATCCCAAAGATGTCGACCCTACCGCGCTAAAAGAATATATGGCTTTGATGCAACACGTGGTTGCCAACGAAGATTACTTCACCGGATTCAACGTGCAGAACGCTTTGGCAACAGGGGCGAAAGAATACTCTTACTTCGGTCGCAACGAAGGTGGGGGCCAACTGTTCCATCAATGGTTAGACGCCTTGCTAGAAACCCAATCCGAGCAGCTCAATACACTCTTTAGCAAAGGCTTAAACCATGGCTGACGCACTGGCCATCGCCCAACGCTTTGCTCGAGAACAAGTTGCCCCCCACGCACAACAGTGGGAACAGGATCGATCCCAGCCGCTGGATACATTGCGTGCCGCAACCGAGCTTACCGGGTTGCTCGTACCCACCAGCTTAGGTGGCCAAGGATTAAGCAAGACCAATCTTGCCAAAATTGCAGAAACCCTCGCCGCCGCCGATCTAGGGTTTGCCTTTGCCCTAGTGGTACACAACAACTTAATGAATGCGGTGGCCACTGTCGGTTCACCCCACCTCCAACAAACCTACCTACCCAAACTCACTAACATGGAAATGTTGGGCGCATTTTTGCTCACCGAACCCGGCGGCGGTTCCGATGCAGCGGCTCTCAAAACCACAGCAACACAAACCGCCAATGGCTGGCTGATCAATGGCGCCAAAGCTTGGGTCACTAATGCCCAACATGCAGACCTGCTCAGCGTCTATGCACAAACCGATCCTGGGGCTGGGGCTCGGGGTATCGCCGCATTTTTAGTACCTGCCGACACACCTGGCGTTGTTCGCAACGCGCCCTACTCCCTGCTGGGCGGCCATAGCATGGGAACCGGTAGCTTCGACTTCGAGCAGTGCGAGGTTCCCGCTGAAGCGATGTTGGCGCCCCCTGGCGCAGGCTTCAAAGCGGCGCTGTCGGGTATCGATCTAGCACGCGCGGTGGTTGCAGCGATGAGCTGCGGTATCTTGGATGCGAGCCTGGAGCTAGCTATAGCGCACTGTAAAACCCACCAATTGTTTGGCGCTCGGCTTGCCGACATGCAGGGTATGCAATGGCAGCTTGCGGACGTTGCGACAGATTTACATGGGATGCGGCTGATGGCGTATCAGGCTTGCGAGCTGTTAGATGCCGAGCAACCGGCAACCCTTGCTGCAGCACACGCCAAGAAGTTTGCGACAAGACAACTTCTCAGCGGGGTTGCCCAATGTATGCAAGCACTGGGCGCCAACGGCTTACGCCAAGAGACACCGCTAGCCAGGCACTACGCAGCCGCAAAAATTGCCCAATACATTGATGGCACCACCGAGATCCAAAACGTGGTGCTTAGCCGTGCGCTGTTTGCGCACTAGTTGGCACAAGTCAAAACTGATGAAGTGAGGCTACATGCCCCACTTGTTAGCCATGGCTAACACCGGCTCTTCCCGGGTTATGAATTCCAGCAACACCGCTTCGCCCTGCTGCGTCTTCTCGATACCACGCGCCAAGGCGGCGCGCACATCGCTGGCTTGCTCGACACGTTCTGCATAACCACCCATCGCTTTGGCCATGGCCGTGTAATCACCGCCCAAGGTGCTCGCTTGGTAACGTTCTACCGCATCTGGCATATAAGCGGTGTAACCACCCATCACACTGTTGTTCACCAATACCGTCATGATGGGAAGCTTAAGCCGCACGGCCGTTTCAAAATCATTAGCCGTCTGCCCAAAGCCAGCATCACCGATAAAATTGACTGACAACCAATCAGGCTTTGCCAGCTTGGCACCCATGGCGATACCCAATGAAGAACCTAGGTGGGTAGACTTACCCCAACCTAAGTATCCGCGTGGCGTTAATGCCTCATAGAACGGCACCAACTGATCTCGCGGGTTACCCGCATCATGGGTTATCACTGTTTTCGACTTATCAAACAAGGTGTTCATCTCATGGATGACTCGATAGGGAGAAATTGGACCGGCATCATCACAGAGCAAGCGTTCAGACCACTCATCAAAAAATTCTTTCTTCAGCTGCGCAATGTCGGCAACCGTATCGGTGGCTGCAGCCCGGCCAGCATTCCCAAGTGCAGCACGAGCCGCATCAAGCAGCTGCTGCAACACGAGCTTGGCATCCCCTATCGCCGCGCAGCTCACTGGTCGACATTTAGCCACATCTGCTGGCGCATTCGTTATCTGACCTAACACCGCATCTTTGGGCATACGTGCTGTAAAGTCATTGATGGTGAAGCTGGTGCCGACCCCTAAGACAAAGTCTGATTCGTTAGCAAAGTGCCCGGCAGCTTTGGTGATCGTACGCCCAGAGGTCCCCAACGATAGCTCATGATCTTCAGGGAAAGCGCTCTTGCCAAGCAGCGTAGTGGTCACCGGTATCTGGAGCAGCTCCGCTAGCTCGCGCAACTCTGACCAAGCTTGTGCGTACAAAACGCCATGCCCGGCCACCAGCACAGGACGCTTGGCGGCAAGCAATTGCTCAAGGACTTGCTGCACATCCGCAGGGTCTGCCATCGAGCGGTGCGCACTCGGTGGAGTGTAGGGTTCTGGGGTGTCGTTGGGATACTTGCCCCAAAGTAAGTTGGCAGCCGTTTCTAACAATACCGGCCCGCCTTTACCGTTTTTCAACGCGGCAAATGCCATCTCAAATCGACGCGGGATGGTTTTAGCATCGTTGATGAGTCCAGCCATCTTGGTGATATCGCGAAACGAACGCGAAGCGATGAACTGAGGGTCGTAGTTTTGCATTGCCGGTGCATGTGCCCCCGGCAACATCAGCAAGGGCGTATTGTCGCCATAGGCTTGCGCAACTGCCGGAAAGCTAGCTTCGATGCCAGGGCCGTCTTGAACCGCAACCACCCCAATTTTTTGACCGTTGTGCATCCGGGTGTAGGCATCCGCCATATTGATCGCTACACGTTCAGTGCGAGCAATAAGTGGGCGTATGCTGTGGGAGGCTGCTGAGTTGAACAAACGGTTATTCGGAAAACCAAACAGCACCTCAACCCCTTCCCGCTCCAAGATCTCAACAATCAAATCTGCATTGCTCATCTAACTTCCCCCAATTTGCTTACACCAGTGATTTCTGGCACAAAGAACCCAGACTATACCCAGTTTTAGCTCTAGTTTGGCACCAATGGACACTAGCTAACTGGGGGCATGCAACGCGAGGAATCTGATCGATGACCGCTACCAAAACGAAAACAATGACTATCGAGCCTGTTGATGCCACTTTAGGCGCCGTTGTTACCAACATTGAGCTCGCCAACCTAGATGCACAATCTTGGGCAGAGCTCTACGCTGCGTTTCTCACCTACGGCGTGCTGGTCTTCCCTGAGCAGCACCTCACCGAGCAGGAGCAAGGGGATTTTGCCCGGCGTTTTGGGCAACCGGAGAAGCTGTCGCCAAAACAACGCGGCGCCAGCGTGCCCATCTCCAATCGCAAAGCGGATGGATCTGTCGCCAAGCCCGACGAGTACCAATTTCAGATTTTGCGCGGCAACGAGGGTTGGCATACCGATAGCACCTATATGCCGCTAGCTTCTAAGGTTGCCATGCTGTCAGCTGAGGTCCTGCCTCCGGCTGACGGTGAGACCGAGTTTGCCGACATGCGCGCCGCTTGGGATGCACTGGCACCAGCCCAACAGCAGCAACTCGAAACGCTATCCGCTTTCCACTCGCTGTACTACTCGCAGGAGCAAGCGGGCTACCACCACGCCACGGACAACGGCTACGGCCTGCACGACAAAGGGGCACCATTACGTCCCTTGATCAAGACCCACCCCGAGACCAATCGAAAGTCCATCTACACTGGTCGACACGCTTACGGCATTCCAGGCATGGATGCCCAAGCATCTAAGGAGCTGTTGGAAGATTTGCTGGCGCGAGCCTGCCAATCACCCAGGGTATACACCCATCGCTGGCAAGTTGGGGACACCGTTGTTTGGGACAATCGCTGCCTGATGCATAGAGCCCGCCCCTATGACACCAACTACCCCCGGGTATTGCGCGGCACTCGCATCGCTGGCGACCCCGCTTCAGAGATCGCTCCCACCCTACCAGACCCAAGAGCAACCGCTCTTTAAGTGCCACCATGAGTTGCACCAGGTCTAGTTGCTAGTAGACTGACCGGTTTTACCCTGAGGAAACCCTATGCCGTCGTTGCTGGACCCATTGAGCTTTACTCGAGGCCCCGATATGAAGAACCGCTTCATGTTGGCGCCACTCACTAACTGCCAAAGCCACGAAGATGGGGTTCTGTCCGATGATGAGTATCACTGGCTCACGCTAAGAGCCAAAGGCGGTTTCGGGTTAACCATGACTTGCGCTGCGCATGTGCAAGCCAACGGCCAGGGCTTTCCTGGGCAATTGGGCATCTGGTCCGATCACCATCATGAGGGTTTAGCACGTCTTGCCACCAAGATTAAAAGCGAAGGCAGTGTCAGCATTGTGCAACTCCACCACGCTGGGATGCGCTCACCTGCAGACCTTATTGGTGAAGCCCCCGTCTGCCCTTCTGCAGATTCTGAAACCGGCGCCAGAGCGTTGACCACAGCGGAGGTCAAAGACCTAGTTGAGGACTTCATCAAAGGCGCTGAGCGAGCTGAAAAAGCGGGTTTTGAAGGGGTTGAGCTACACGGCGCGCACGGATACATCCTGTGCCAATTCTGCTCAGAGGAAACCAATCAACGCACGGATGAGTATGGCGGCAGCGCAGAGAATCGATGGCGCATTGTGTTCGAGATCATCGAAGGCATTCGCGCCCGCTGTGACAGCAATTTCATGCTAGGGATACGACTCTCACCAGAACGTTTTGGCTTGAAGCTCACAGAAGTCGCCAGCATGGCAGAACGTCTGATGCAAAGCGGTCAACTGGATTTTTTGGATATGTCGCTGTGGGACTCTTTCAAGGAGCCCACCGAAGAAGAGCACAAGGGGCGCCCGCTAATCGATTTCTTCACCGAGTTAAAACGTGGGGACACCCGCTTGGGTGTGGCCGGTAAGATTAGAACGCCGCAAGAAGCAGAAAAGGTACTGGCAACCGGCATCGATTGGATCATGTTAGGGCGCGCGGCCATATTGCATCACGACTTTCCTGAACGTTACGCCCAGGACAACAGCTTTGTACCCGTAGGTCTACCTGTCACCAGCCAGTACCTTAAGGACGAAGGTTTATCCGATACCTTTGTTACCTATATGGATAACTGGCCGGGGTTTGTCGAAGGTTAAAGCGACCCTAGATCGAAGGTGAGTTAATCACCACCATCTTGCTCACTTGCATATCTTCTAAGGTGTAAGGAATACCACCAGTGCCTAGGCCGGACTCACGCAGCCCGGCAAACGGCATCACATCATCACGAAACGCTGTGTGATCGTTGATCATCACGGCAGAGGCAACCAATGCGCTGCTAACGCGCAAGGCGTTATCAATAGATTCGCTAAATACCGCAGCTTGAAAAGCCACAGGCAAGCTATTCGCACTGGTGATTGCCTGGGCTTCATCTTCGTAATCGTACACACAAACCACTGGTCCAAAAATTTCTTGAGTGGAAACTTGGCTATTTGCAGGCGGGTTCAACAGCAAGGTCGGGGCATACGACCGGTCCGACAAGGCTTGGCCACCCTGCAAACATTGAGCACCATCGGCAATCGCTTGTGATACCCATTGGTCGACACGCGTGACTTCTTGAGGTCGAATGAGCGGCCCAACTTGTGTTGCTGCCAAGCTCGGATCGCCAACATGCAGTGCCGCAATGGCATCCGCAAATTTTTCAACAAACTCATTTCGCAAGGCTTTAGGGACGTAAACTCGCTGCACCGACACGCAAACCTGGCCTGCATGGTAGTAGCCACCTTTAGTTAAGGCCGTTACTGCTAGGTCGAGGTTGGCATCAGGGCACAAAATAACCGGCGCAACCCCACCATGCTCTAAGGCACAGCGGACGCCAGATGCGAGCTTACGCTGCAACATCCAGCCCACTCGAGCGCTACCAATGAAGCTGAAAAAATTAAGCCTAGGATCGGTCACCAACGCTTCTGCAAGTGCATTGTCTTCAGTGATTAGTACCTGACACCACTGGGGAGGCAATCCTGCCGCGTGCAACAATTCAACAAAGCGCACACAGCTCAGCGGCGTATCTGCTGCTGGCTTTACAATGACGGGGCAGCCGGCCGCTACCGCGGGTGCAACCTGATGCACAATAAGATTTAGTGGATGGTTGAACGCACTAACCGCCGCCACCACACCAATGGGTTCTTTGCTGGTCATTGCCAGTCGAGAGGTTGAAAAACGATTTGAACCTAACGGGATGCGCGCACCGGCATCGGCTTTGGCGTGCTCTATGCACAAACCAACGCCATCGATCGCACGCTCCACCTCAACCAGGGCATCCGTTAGCGGCTTGCCCCCTTCTATGGCTATCAACATGGCGAGTTCATCGCTGATCCCGCGCATGAGCTCTTGCAACTTAGCAAGAATGGCAAGACGCTGAGGCAAAGGTAACCAACCCGCTCGTTGCTGGTGCAAGTTATGTGCAGTTGCTAGTGACCGCTCTAGGCTTGCGCTGTCAGCGGTTGCTAGCTCACCAACAGGTGCACCATCAAACGGATTGGTTACAACTAACATATCAAGCGATGCTGGATGCGGTAATGACGATAGCAACGGCGACACCCATCATGCCGAGCACTACAAAAGTGATGTGTTTCATGATGCGTTTGTCGGCTAAGGCGTTTAGCTCAGCGTTGGGGTCGAGATTGGCTTCTAGATTAGACATATGAGTCCCTACTGCAGAAAAGGAGAACCCGTAGCTTATAGAACTCATCATTCACCTGCGTCGATGCAGTTGGCGATTTTTTATCATGGGGGACCAGGTATTTACATAGCCCCACCAAATAGCAGCAACAAGGCCGCCGATAGACAAGTTGTTGACGCCGAATATCAACATCGGCGCCACCATCCAACCTATGTTCACTAAGGCTATCTGCTACCCCAAGACTAGGTCAGCAAAGGTTCTCAGCTGCCCCATGCTTCGAGCACTAACTAACAATGAGGTAACGGGAGAATCCTGCCAAGCCTGGAGCCGATCTTTAATCCGCTCTGGGGGTCCAACAAGGCTGATCTCGTCTGCAAAGGCATCTGGCACAGCCGCAACCGCCGCGTCTTTCTTGCCAGCCAAAAACAGATCCTGGATTTCTTCTGCTTCTTTGGCAAAACCCATCCGCTGCATTAGCTCGTTATGAAAGTTGCGCTGTTTCGCACCCATGCCGCCAATGTAGAGCGCTAAGTTTTGTTTTACCGGCTTCAAGCCTTCAGCCACATCATCACAGATGATCATCGCCAAACCCTGCATGATTTCAAATCCAGGCTTGGCATCTTTGATTTGGTCAGAGTAAACCTCTTGCCGATACGGAGAGTAATACAACGGCAGCCAACCATCCGCTATCTCAGCGGTCATGGTCACGTTCTTTGGCCCTTCGGCGCCCAGAAAGATCGGTAGATCTGAGCGCAACGGGTGGGTAATTGGCTTCAGCGGCTTGCCCAAACCCCAAGAACCTTCACCGGTGTAAGGCAATGGGTAGTGCACGCCATCATTGGTCACCGGCGCTTCTCTGGCCAACACCTGACGCACAATGTTCACATACTCACGCGTACGCGATAGCGGCTTTGCAAAAGGTTGACCATACCAGCCTTCTACCACCTGCGGCCCCGACACCCCAAGACCCAGTATCATGCGGCCTTTGGACAAATGATCCAGGGTTAGTGCCGCCATAGCGGTAGCTGTTGGGGTGCGCGCAGACAGCTGGGCAATACCGGTACCCAACCGAATTTTGCTAGTGTGTGCACCGATCCAAGCTAAGGGGGTAAACACATCAGAACCCCAAGCCTCCGCCGTAAAAATCGCGTCGTAACCTAAACGCTCGGCCTCTTGGGCAACTTCTACCATCTTTGGATCTGGACCTGCGCCCCAATAGCCTAACTGCAATCCAATTTTCATCACTACCTCTTTTTGGTTTTCATTCTATTGCATATTTTGCTCAGCCAAACCTTGCAATATTGCCACAAGATTTCGGTCCCGCCGAGCTTCCATTTGCGCAATGGTTTCATGCCCAGACTGGGCATCCGACTGGGACGTTATCTTAGCAATCAATTCTGGTCCAAGCTCTGGCACGTCGGTTAGCCGACTCCAAGGCCATTGCAAAGCCGGCCCAAACTGCTCTAAAAAATGGCTCATCCCGGCCTCGCCCCCGGCAATTCGATAGGTTTCAAACAAGCCCATCTGAGCCCAACGCAAACCAAAACCATCACGGATAACACGGTCTACCTCCTCGGTAGTAGCCACATCATCTTTAACCAACCAAAGGGCTTCGCGCCATACCGCCTCTAGCAGCCGATCCGCGATATGTGCATCGATCTCCTTACGCACACGTAGTGGCTTCATGTTGATGCCAAGCAACCATTGCTCTGCACGCTCGACCACTTGCGGATTGGTAAACTTGGAGGCCACCACTTCAACCATGGGTAACAAATACACCGGGTTAAACGGATGACACACCAAGGTTCGCGCTTGATCGTCTCGATTCGACAAACGTTGGGCTAACACGCTGGGCTTGAAGCCAGATGTAGACGACGCGACTATCGCATCGGCGCTTGCCAAGCTATTTAAGCGCTCAAGAACCGCTTGTTTTAAGCTGAGCTGCTCGGGCACGCTTTCTTGGATCCACTGAGCACCAACAACCGCCTCGGCCTCGCTGGCACAAAATCGTAGCTCTCCTTCGAGCAAGCTGGATGCGTCGTACAAAGTCGTTAAGCTAAGTCGAGCTTGGGCAATCGTTTGCTGAGCCTTGGTGTGGGCAGCGGGGTTCGGATCAAAAAAATTAACATCCCAACCGTGCAACAAAAAACGTGCGGCCCAACCACTACCAATTACCCCACCACCGATAATGGCTGCCTTCATCGGGGTGAACGTTTTGAAAGCCCAAGTTTGGAGCGTACCTCCGCCGGGGTTAACACTCGAGAGCCCAAGCTTTGAATAATCGCTACCGCCCGCTCCACCAACTCCGCGTTGGTTGTTAGCTGCCCCCGGCTTAGGAACAGGTTGTCTTCCAACCCGACCCTAACATTGCCTCCCGCTAAGACCGCAGCAGCCACGTAGGGTAGTTGATGACCACCCAAGCTAAAAGCAGACCAGTGCCAACCCTGAGGAATGTTATTGACCATTGCCAGCAGCGTATTCAGGTCGTTGGGCGCTCCCCAAGGCACCCCCATACAAAGCTGAACCAAGGCCGGTTCCGGCAACACAGCTTCTTCGGTCAATTGCTTAGCAAACCAAAGGTGTCCAGTATCAAATACCTCTATCTCCGCTTGAACCTCTAGGGCCGCTATTTGAGCGCCCATCGCCCGCAACATGCCGGGGGTATTGGTCATCACATAGTCGGCTTCAGCAAAGTTCATGGTCCCGCAATCTAAAGTGCAAATCTCGGGCAAACACTGGGCAATGGGCAGCATGCGTTCAGATGCCCCCACCATATCGGTACCAGCAACCAGCGGTAGTGGCTCTTCGGCATCGCCGAAGACCAGATCGCCGCCCATACCCGTGGTGAGATTCAAAACAACATCGGTATTGCTGGCACGAATATGTTCGGTTAGCTCGCGGTACAGCACCGGGTCCCGGCTGGGCTCACCGGTCTGAGGGTCACGCACATGGCAATGGACTACCGCCGCGCCGGCTTGGGCTGCGGCTATTGCTGAATCGGCTATCTCCCGAGGACTACGAGGGACGTGGGGACTGCGGTCTTGTGTTGCACCTGAACCGGTGACGGCACAGGTAATGAACACATCAGAATTTAACGCGAGCGGCATTGTTAGGCAGTTACCCCACTGGGTTGATCAGCCACAAGGGCCTCGGTGTCTGCAATGTCTTGGTCCACATGGCGTGAGCCTAAGAAATATAAGATGGCAGCAATCACAGTAAATATTAAGGTGGCGCACAGCGCATATCGGATCGCAAAGATGCCTTGGCTAGGCTCAAACAAATCACTCATAAAGCCAACAAAATATGGACCTAAACCCATACCGACCAAGTTCAACACCAACAAGAGAATGGCGGATGCAACCGCCCGCATTCGTAGTCCAACCAAGGCTTGGGTCATTGCAAAGGCCGGCCCCAAATAGATGGGACTTAACACCGAGGCGACAAACAAACCAACCAGCACCATGGCAAAGTCTGAGTGTAGATAGGCCAAAAATTGAAAGGGCACCATGACTAAAGTCGCTATCGCCGGTATCCATAAATACCAGCGTCGATTGCCGCTTGCATCGTACATCTTGTCCGCTAGGTAGCCACCGCCAAAGGTACCAATAGCGCCCACCCCAGCCACCAGGGCTAACCACCAACCGGTTTCTGTATTGCTTAACTCATGAATACGAATCAGAAACGGCGGATTCCAAGTACCCGCGCCATAGCTGACAAAGGCATGTAAGCCACAAGCCAAGCTCATGTAGCGAAAGGAGCGTTTTTGCCAAAGAAAAGACAACACAGTCTTCATCTTAGGCGGCGCTTCATCCGCTTTAGGCTTGACCGCATCCGACAAGCCGCGCGGCGGTTCGCGCAGCGTAAACAAGAGCAAAAGCCCAACGGCTAAACCCGGCAAGCCAACCAGCATAAAAGTATAACGCCAGCCGATGTTGTCGGCGCCCCAACCACCCACGGCATTGCCCACCATGGTTCCGATGGGAATGCCCAACGCATAAATAGAAAGAGCCGTTGCACGGGTGGCTAATGGAAAATAATCAGAGATCAAGGAATGTGAGGGTGGACTGGCACCCGCTTCACCAACGCCAACCCCAATTCGAGCGAACAACAGCTGCCAAAAACTAGTAACAAGCCCGCAGACGGCCGTCATTGCACTCCAAATTAAGATAGCAATGGAAAGCACTTTGACCCGGCTCCAACGGTCAGCCAAAGCGGCAATGGGTAGCCCCAAAGTCGAGTAAAACAAAGCAAAGGCAAGGCCACCCAGCAACCCAAGCTGGGTGTCGTTCAGGTCTAGATCGGCTTTGATAGGCTCGATGAGAATCGCCAAGATCGAGCGATCCACAAAATTGATGATGTAGCCCAGCAACAAAATAAATAGGGCGTACTTGCGATATCCGCTGGAATAGAGCCCTGAGCTATCTTCGGGCTCGCTGGCTGCAGACGGACTGGCTTCAGACTGTGCAGGCATTGCTTGCCTCCACTTTTCCAACGTTTCTCAAAATAACGACCCCTCCCCAGAGATCGACTGAGTATGCCGAGAAAAACGCCCGGACAACACCACTGCCAGGAAATACTTTGATGCAGGCGCCAACCTTACAAATCCAGCACAACTCCACACCCCAAAGCGCCCGTTCTAGCCTAGGGTTAAGTATGGGATATAACTTCACAATACGGCTGCTGACCACCCTAGCCGCCTACCTCGCCTGCACAAGCCATGCAGCCACCGATGGTCAGGTCGGGCAAAGATCCCAAGGCAGCCTACGAATATCCCTGAACCTGGCCCCACAAGTGCAGATATCCAACTTGCAGGACATAAGCCTTGCCACTGACGGCCTGCAACTGGCTACCAGCCATAACCAAGTGTGCATCTACTCACGCACCGGCCAATATCAGCTCTTAGCCCAAGGTAGCGGCCAAGATGCCAGCTTCAAGCTCAAGCAAACCGGGCAAAACAGTCATTCAGACCAATGGTCTTACCAACTCGCATATGACGATGGATCCGGACCTCAAGCGCTGGCCAGTGGTGTCCCCTTGGGCGGCCTCACAGGAGCGGACCCGCACTCCCAAACCTGCGGTACAACCGGCTTAAATGGCCGGCTACAGGTCTCCAGCCAGCCCAGTACCAACCAACATCCGCGCCCGGGACTCTACACTGGCACCCTCACCCTGCTGGTTGCGCCCGAGTAGACCAACCGCCCCTTTTCTTTAGCCTAAAACGCCTCTAAATGTGAAGCAGTCGAGGTTTGGCTTGTGCTTCAAGGATAAAATATTGCCTTAGTTATTGGGCTGACAGGACGTCAGTGTCAGACCCACGTCATCTAATGAAAAGGATTGCACATGACCACCTTGCTACCCGTACACCTGACCTTCCGTGCCGCGTTGTTGCTGGCTTTTGGGATCGGGTTGTTCGCCACCAATCCAGCCATGGCCAACATGGCTCTAAGCAATGCCATTGTGCATTTTGAGCCTGGTGAGCCCACCCGCCAGGACGTTGAAATTTCGAACATGGGTAGCGAGCCGTTGTACGTGAAGATCGAGCCCAAGGTGGTCCTTAATCCGGGCACCGACGCGGAGCAACGCGAACCAATTACCGACCCACGAGAACATGGATTGTTGGTGACCCCTAACCGACTTGTCATTGCACCCGGCTCAGCACAGGTTATTCGACTGGTTAACATAAAAGGCGCTGACGATGCCGAACGCATCTTTCGCATCACGGCTAGACCCATTGCGGGCGAGTTCGAAGCCACCACTAGCGGCTTAAAGGTGCTAATTGGCTACGAGGTATTGGCCATTGTGTATCCACAAAAGCCCCAACCGAACCTAGATGTCATCCGCGACGGCCGCACGTTGACGATAACCAACTCCGGCAACACCAATGTCTTTTTACAAGAGGGCTTCCAATGCAAAGACCCCAAAGCCGCTGTAGAAGACTGCACCCCTTTGCCAGGCAAACGCATGTACCCAGGTATGCAATGGGTCACCGAACTGCCCCACGATTTGCCCGTGCGCTACTACCAAAGTGTTGGTACCAGAAACTTTGTTGAAACTTACCCCTAGCTGCAACGCCAACCAATAGAGCACAAGGACGTGCCAAAATTCTTTGCCATCAAGTTAAGCCAGCTGCAAATTGCCATTTGCGTTGGCATGCTGTGGCTGGCGAGCGCAGCCTCTGCGCAAGAGTCGTTTATCCGCTCCCTTGGCAAGCCACCACCAGGCTTCGAAGACTTATCCGCCACACAAACCACCGAAGTAGACGTCTACTTTGATGGCGAGTACCTGCTGTCCACCTTTGTTGACTACGATACAACCTCAGTAACCATCGCCAACCCAACCGAGATCGTTGATGCAATTCCGACGCTGCTTGAACCGGCAACAATCGTTCAAGCGCTGAGCGGAAAACAAAACAACAACTCAAAGCACTTGTGTAGCCGACGCAATCCACAAGCAGCCGGTCGCTGCGGGCGATTAGAAACCGAGTTTGTCGACTTGCTGTTTGATGCTAGCAAGTTCCGCTTAGACCTCTTTGTCCACTCGAACTACCGGCAAACCCAAACTTTGCAAACACAACGGTACCTGCCTCCCGCTACAGACGGTTGGGCTATGCTCAACAACCTAAACCTTAACGCTTCGGGTCAAGACGGGAACCATAGGTTCGCTTTATCCTCCGAAAGCTACTTATCTTACGGCGAAACACGCTTGCAGGCGCGCTACGGCCTCACCAACGGTGGCGCCACCCTGTACGAAGCCTCCATACAGTTTGATGAAGCGGACCGCGAAGCAGAGGTGGGCAGTTTTCGCACTAGCGGCCGCAACTCCAGCTTTATAAGCGATGCAAATATAGTAGGGGTTCGCATTGCAACCTCAACTAAAACTCGGGTAGATCTCGACAATGCGCTTGGCACCCCGCTGCTAGTGTTTCTGAATCGTCGCTCGCGGGTAGACCTCATACGGCAAGGAGAGCTGCTCGATTCGCGGTTTTACGATGCCGGTAACCAGCAGCTAGATACCTCTCGCCTGCCTAACGGTTCTTATCAACTCACGATTAAAACGGTAGACGTGGATGGCCGAGAGCAAGAGCAAACGCAGTTTTTTGTGCGCAGCGCTGCGCTTCCACCCAAAGGTGAGCCTCAGCACTACTTTGAGATGGGCGCTCTAACCGACCCCACCCGCAACAACAGTCAGCCTGACAATGGAGGCTGGGCACGCTTGGGTTCCGCGCGGCGATTGGGTGATCTACTAGCCGTAGAAGGTGAGGTTTTGCATGCTCGAGACGTAAACTATGCAACGGGCGGCGCGTATCTATTTGCCCCAGGCTGGCAAGTCCACCTAGGCGCCATGCATAGTTCAGCTGGCGATCGAGGCATGTCGCTACGCGGCAACTTAACCCGAGGCACTTTGAATTGGAGCTTCGACTACCTACGCATTGATGCACACACACCTGACCCCACAGCAATGTTTGACGGCGTGATCAACAGCAGCTATGTACAAAGTAGTAGCACGCTATCCTTTCCTCTACACAAAGGCCAAGGGTTTATTCGCGCTCGGCTCAGCAAAGCCAACAATGGCCGGCCACAGAAAGGCATTGGTTTTAGCTACCTAGGACCATTGTTTCAGCACAAAGGGCTCTTGGCGGACTTCACCCTAGACAGCAACTTCGGCAACAATACCTCCTGGTTGCGATTGGGCTTCACCTTTCGCTGGCGTAAGGGTGACCACTACACCTCAGCCGCGCCACAAGTGCAGTGGACAGAAGATGCTGAGCAAGGTCGCGATCGCAATGGTTTCTTAGATGCTCGGTGGACGCACAACCAACGCTCACAGCGCTACGGGGAGCTACAACAAGGGGCATACGCTTTGCGCGATGCAAATCGATCCATCTTCGGTGCCCGCCTTGCAAATCAATCCCGTTACGGGTTTGCCGACATCGATGTTGCACACGAGCACGGCTCAGAACGTAGCGGCTTGAACTACTCAACCAACTCCCGGTTTAGCTTAGTCACCAAAAAAGGTAAGACCGCACTGGGTGGCGGCCGCAACGAACTTGCGGCCTTGGTTGTAAAAATCGACGGATACCTTCCGGATGCTGAGTTCCAAATTTTGGTTGATGGTCGTGTGGCCGGTTACGTTCGTGCAGGAAAACGAGGCGTTGTCTCTTTGCGTCCCTATCAAACCTACAAAGTCAGTGTACAACCCACAGGCAATGCCATCTACAACTACGATCAAACACAGCACCAAGTGAGCCTTTATCCTGGCAACGTAGAACAACTAAGCTTCAATGCGCATTCGGTGCAGGTTATTGTTGGGCAAGCGGTTTTCGCTGATGGATCCCCGGTTGCAAACGCACGCATATCCACCGCAGATGGGCATGGCGCTACAGACGCCAACGGTTGGTTTCAACTTGAAGTCAGTGACCTAGGCCCCGTGCCCATTCAATTTGCGCCGAACAAGTACTGCTCGATGCCGTTGCCACAAGACCAATACGGCGAAGACCTCCAAGTATTTGGAGCGCTGGAGTGCCTACCTATTCAGGCACCACCAAAAGATTGAGGGTACCGCGATAACGACCAGGCCTAGCGGTCGCTAGCTGCGCTGCGGTTATCCTCACGCTAACGCGCGCGGGCGGACGCGGACATCGACCATTCGGCCGCATACGTTTGCCACGTAATCCAACCAATGGCACCGAAGGGCTTAGTCGACGACCCAAACCTCGACCTCTATCGTTGATAAAAACTTGGTAGCTCAATCCGGCAACGGAATAGCTCGAAGAGTTTTGCAGCGTGAATGCCCCACCTGCCCCACTACCCACGCCCGTCACCAGATAACGGCCGTTCTCATCAAGAGCAACGCAAAAGGTGGCGGTTCTAGTTTGGGTGCCAGCCGTGGGCGGTATTTGACCGAACTGGATATCCGACAACTCTTCGATAGTAATTTCTGTGGCCGCTGACGCACATGTCGCGATCAGGCCAAGCGCGATGCTCAGCGCTACCCTGACAGAGAGTATGAGCAGAGCACTTGGGCAAAGAGGAACGGCAGATTTCATCAGACAAGCCTAGCCGTTAACGCCCTTGTTGGGAACGCTTATTCAGGCGTTAGAATCAAAGTTAATGTACCGGTATAAACACCGGCGGCTCCTTGCAGCTCCGATTCAGGCACCGCAATGGAAATGTTTGCATTAAAGACAGAGCAACCAAACAGATAGTTCAGAATCTGCCAAAAACCAAAGCCGCTCTGGCTAGTTAAGGCAACACCTGGAATCAATGGCGCTCGCCCAGCAATACCGGCTGCATCGTTAAAAAATGCGTTGTAGGACAGCTGACGTGCGCCGTTGCTTAAGGTGAATGCTGATGGGTTGCCAGGCTCACCGTCGCCACTTGCTAGAATGCGATAGGGTCCAGAACCAAAAAAACCGACGCCAGTTCGACCAATACACAGATCATCATTGCTGGTGGCATCGCCAGAACCAGACCAAGTACCGAGCGGCATATCGCTAAGGCCTGAGATACGCACGTTAAGCCCGGTCACCAAGCTCACGTCAATGTTGCCCGATGAGGTTGTCCCAGAATTGCCCTGCACCGCCGCATGGCCAACCGGTGCGGCCAAAAGCAAAACGCAAAAAACCGCCAGAATCAAACGAAGTGATTGCATAGGCGGTTTTATGATTCTTCTCGAAACTGGTTGCAGCCAAGCGGCTAAGTCAAAACAACTTAGCCCCTAGCGGCAAACCAATGCTTCAGCGACCTAGTTAGGCGCTACAACTAATGTTAGCGTACCTGCATAGTTGCCGGCTGGAAGCGCTGCAGCATCCGCTGCCGCAACAGTGACAGAAATCAGAGCGTTATCACCGGTGTTAGCACAGTCAACGTCATTATCAGCGCCGTCTTGACCCGTTAGGGCAATGCCGCTAGACATAGAAACGGCCGGAGTCGCGGCATCAGCGTAAGTGACCGAGTAGTCAACCGTACCAGCGCCAGGGCCAGCAGATAAGGTGAAAGCGTTCGCGGTACCGTCACCAGATGCTGTAATCTGATAAGTGGTTGCACTGTTGCGATAGATGCAAGCCGGTGAAGTACCCGTAGAATCGGTGCCGGCAAAGGTGCCTAGAATGATGTCATCTAAGTTTGAGATGCGCACTTCGTCATCTACAGAGATAGAGATATCAAGCGTACCGGTTGATGAAAAGCCGGGAACACCATCCGTTGCTGCAAAAGCACCCGATGCTAGGGCTGCAGCGATGCCGCCGGTCAAAAGGCCTTTGGCCGCAATTGCTAGTGACTTTTTCATGTAAAGAATACTCCGTTGTCTTGCATTAATTTATTGCTTGAAAATTGGGGAGTGACATTGCTTTGGCAGTCAACGCCCCGGAACACGTCAAAATGTAATGCAAACTGCAGAAAAAGTTTGTGACTTGTATCGATATTTAATGGATCGCGGCGTGTTATTGGCACTTTTTCGACAAAAATTGAGCAGTGAACACCGGCTTAGGCGCCAAAAGACAACGGCTTTAGCGCCAAGATATTGGCGCGTATTGCCACCGTTAGGCATCTTAGGGATTGCTTTGAGGAAGGGGTCGCAGCCCCCAAGGAACCTAAAGGGCTCCGCGCTCTCGGAGAATTCGGCGTAGCTGCGTAGAGCTGTGTTGCTTTTCATCACCCACAAAAGCTATGCGTCCACCAATACCTTCAACCGTGGCACGCTCAGGCATCTCTTCAATATTGTAGTCGGTGCCTTTGGCTTGAATATGCGGGCGATAAAGCTCCAAGAGCTCAATGGGTGTTTGCGCCTCTAGTGGAATCACGTAATCCACCGCTTGTAGCGCAGCAATCACCTCCATTCTTTTTTCGCAGGGGTTAATTGGTGTTTCACGACCCACATTGGTCCGAATGGAGGCTTCTGTATTGACCGCTATCACCAAAATATCACCCAACTCACGTGCGGCTTCTATGTATCGGATATGGCCAACATGGACCAAGTCAAAGCAACCATTGCCAAAAACAATGGTTTTACCACGCTCACGGTAGTCATCTAAGATGGGGAGCAGCGATTTGGGTTCTACGTGAATCTTATCAAACGTGGACATACCTGTTATCCGGTAGTGCTCTGATGTACAGGGCAGCTAGGATATACTAGCCCTGCTCCCCTGTCTGGAAGATAGACTGAAAGATAGTCCGGAAGTTAGCCTGGAACCGCAATTGGAATGGACTTCAGTGAAACACAAGACCGTTAAGCCTTTACGCTTTGCCAACGAGCCGCAAACCATCCTTCTGATTCTACCCACCTGGGTCGGTGACCTGGTTATGGCTACCCCCTTCATTGAGTCGCTATTTGCAAGGTTTCCACAAGCTAAGGTGAGTTTTGTGCTGAACCGCCACCTCACATCGCTGCTGGAAGCCAGCCCATGGGTTGGCCAACACTATTACTGGCCAAAAAAGGATAAATCCCCGGAAGCTAAGCAAGCTCAAAAAGCCTTGGTCAGCCAACTTCGTGAGCAAAAATTTGATCTGGCCATAACTCTACCCAACTCTTTTCGCAGCGCTTGGCTATGCTGGCAAGCTGGCGCCAAGCGACGCGTGGGCTTCAATCGGGACGGGCGCGGCCTGCTGCTAACGGACCGCATACCGGTGCCAAATCGGGCCTCGTCCAGCGAACGACAAGCCTCCATTACTAAAGGGCGGTTCAATCCGCTGCCGCTGGTTGAATACTACTCCGTCTTGGCTCAAGCACTCGATTGCCCCAAGTCCGGGGATAACCTCCAACTCTTTACCACCCCTGCTGAAGACCAAGCAGTCATGACACGGCTAAAGGCCGAAGGCTTTAGCCAGGCGCAACCTCATGCACAACACCAACCTTTAGTGGTCGTTTGTCCGGGTGCAAACTTTGGCGCCTCTAAGTGTTGGCCTCCTGAACGCTTTGCAAAGGTGGCCGATGAACTCGCGAAACAGCACAATGCCTTTATTGCTATCAGCCCGGGACCCGGCGAGGAGCCGTTGGCTCAAGCCATTGCGGATACTATGCAATACTCCAGCGCATTGCTGGTTGCCCCTTGTCTGAGCTTAGGTGAGCTCAAATCGCTCATCGCTCGCAGCGATCTATTGCTCGGAAACGATACCGGCCCAAGACACTTTGGCCGCGCTTTTGATGTGCATCGGGTAACGGTGTTTGGGCCGACGGAAGAACGTTGGACCGATACTAGCCACGGCCGCGAAAGCATTGTCCGAGTGCAAGTGCCCTGCGGACCTTGCCACAAAAAAGTGTGCCCACTGGAGCGGCAAGATTGCATGGAAGATGTCACGGTCGCCATGGTCGCCGCCGCTAGCCACGAGCAGCTAACGCAAGCGTTAGCGGCCAAAGGGTCTAGAGGAAATAGTCCGGGGTAGCACTAGCATCGGTTTTTAGCTGATCCAGCTCACCTGGGTTGGCAATCAAATGCTCAACCCACCAGTTCACATCGTTGTACAAGCAGGTCACCTTCTCGCAGTTAGAGGTGGCATTAAAGCTTTGGACAAGCTCCGCTGTTGTCCCCCGGGTGGCATCGTAGGAAAGCACGTCGGCATTGGCATTTTTATCCCCCAATCGACCGTGGTCTTGATTGCGATACACCGGGCAGTTATAGGTACCCAAAGGGCTGACAACCTGACGGAAAAACTGCATGTGACACTGCTTCGGCTGCTTGCCTAATTTTTGGGTCTTGCCTTGCAGCATGGCCTTCAGGCCGGTACTGCGATGCACCTTAAAACTATCGGACTCCAAGACTACCGCTTCATCAATCTGAGCCTGTATCCGCTCGATGGTTTGATCCCAGTTTTGCTGCGCAGCAATGTCAATCACCTCAGCATTGTTCACTTCATCCCGGGTCAAGAAGGGCTTAAAGCTGATGTAGCTGAACTCGTTGTCTTTGGCCAACTTGGCCGCCCGCGCAATCTCGTGCAGATTCTCAACAATGTCCGTGTCGTTGATGAAGGCACCCTTCCAGGTCACGATGTAAGAAAAACCAACGGTCAAATCTGGGTTTGCCGCTTTGATGCTCGGCACCACTGCACAAATTTTCTCTAGCTTGAAATCTTTACGTGGGTTGTGCATGGATTGAAAGGTTGGATCCGTGCCCGAATCTAACGACAGGCGCACCCAGTCCTGCTTGTCCATGCAGTCTGCAACCTTCGCAATCTTATGATTGCCCGTGCCGTTGGAGACAATGGCAACCTGCAGCTTGAGTGCCTTCATGAAGCGAATGGTTTCTTCAAATTTAGGGTACAAGGTAGGCTCGCCACCACCGATCACAATCACCGAGCGCAGCCCGCGTTTAGCCATCAGCTCAAGCGAAGACAACAGCTTGTCGTGCTCAAAGCGAATCCCGGTATTGAGAATATCTAGGTCAACACAATGGTCACATTGGTAGTTGCACGCAGTCGTGAGATCTAAGTTGATGGACAAGGGTGCAAAATCTGGGACCTTGGTAGGGTCAAAATCGCTCGCTTGCGCTTCACCGGACCGCAACGCTACTTGCCAGCGCACGTAGTGCTCCAGCGCTTCTTTTGCTCCAGGCTGGGTTAGCTTGGTAGCGAAGTCGTGAATACTGGCTAGCTCTAGCTGATCGGCGCCGTCTTCGGCTGATGCTGCAGTGGCATCTAGATCGGTCAGCTTAATGTCGTTGCTCACTTGTCTCTCCTGTTGGGCCCAGCATTGGGCTAGCGGGCGCTATGCTACCAAAGACGCAAGCGCTAGGTTCATTTAGATACTTGGATTGCCTCAGCTACCCTCGGGGGCTGAACCGAACACGTAGGGGTCGAGGGACGCTTGGGCTGCGGTACGATACTTATGCCATTTACCGCCACCGTAGTAAGCCAAACTGCCAGGTTCCGCCTCACCGTGACCGTTGTAGTAGGTAATGCAATCGCGCAACGGTCGCGTGAGTTCATCAGCCTCACGGCAGTGAGCGGCGTAGTCCTGCTCCGCGTCGTCTTTGACATCCACCACCTCTAACCCTTGATCACGTAGGGTGCTCAGCATCCACACCACATAGTCTCCATGCTCTTCAATGGCGTTGGTAAAGTTGAAGCTGCCACCACCACCTTGGGGACCAGAGACAATAAACAAATTAGGGAAGCCTTTACTGTGCAAGCCTAAGAAGGTTTTGGTGCCTTGGGTTTCCCATTTTTTCTGTAGAGACTGACCATCACGACCCACAATCATGTTGAAGGTTGAGGTTGCCATCCACTGAAAGCCAGTAGCGTAGATGAGTACGTCTACCGGGTATTCAGTGTTGTCGTGGACGACCCCACGCTCGTTGATTTCGCTGACCCCACGCGGCGCTGTATCGACAAGGTGGACATGGGGTTTGTTAAACGCCGGCAGATACTCATCGTGGAAGGTTGG
Organism: uncultured Pseudomonadales bacterium; assembly: GCA_938036875.1. Lineage (GTDB taxonomy): Bacteria > Pseudomonadota > Gammaproteobacteria > Pseudomonadales > Azotimanducaceae > CALHVX01. The sequence continues at coordinate 9,284 of CALHVX010000164.1, read as the reverse complement.
ACGTTTACAACCATAAGGATAGTAAGGCTTCAGCGCCTCGGCGGTGGCTGGGTCTTCTACAATGGCATCCACTCGAGCGCGAATCTGCTCCATGATACGAAAATTTGAATCCAGCTGCTTAGCAACCCGTTCTTCAGGTGACAACGGCGTGCTGTGGACCTTGCGTTCGCGAAAATCGTCTACCTTGCCTGCTAGATAGTCATCATTCGCTTTGAGCGCGGTACGACCTTCAGATATTTTTGCAAAGCGTGCCCGTCGCGCTTTAGCCCAGCCTGGCTCGTTGGCCCAGGTTGCAATCTCTTCTTGTGTTGTCGCTCGTTGGTCGCGCACATCGATAGAAGATGGCGTACGCTGAAACACAAATAGCTCTCGCACAATTTTAGCGAGTTCGGGAACCGCCTGCACGGCGGTAGCGCCGGTCCCAATAATGCCCACGCGCTTGCCTTCAAGATCAATGTTGTAGTCCCACCGCGAGGTATGAAAGGCATCACCGGCAAAACTCTCCATGCCTTTTATACGAGCCAGCTTGGGCGTCGTGAGGATACCGTTAGCCAACACGACATAACGCGCTCGCATGGCATCTCCGCGATCGGTGGTCACGGTCCAGCGCGCGGTGCTTTCATCCCACTCGGTCTTCTCTACTGTCGTGTGGAACAGACAGTGATCATAAAATCCAAACTTTTCCGCCATGCTTTGGCAGTACTCCATGATCTCGAAGCCTGCCGCAAATTTCATGGTGGGGACGTAGCCCATCTCTTCGAGCAATGGAAAGTAGCTGTAGGACTCCACATCACAAGCAATACCCGGATAGCGGTTCCAGTACCAAGTACCACCAACATCACCGCCCTTTTCACAAAAGCGCACATCGGTGAAGCCCGCTTCGCGCAATTTGTACCAAAGTAACAGGCCAGCAAACCCGGCACCCACCACCAGAATTTCGCAGGTATCGGTAAGCGGCTCACGCTCAACCGGCTCCGCTGAATACACATCTTCGAGGTACTTACTAAATTCCCCCTCCATGGCCATGTAATCCGCAGCGCCAGCTCGGGCCTCTTTGAACTCGCGATACTTCGCTTGTTCTTGGGCGTTGAACACCGCGCCAGCAGGCGCTGGCGGTAGGGTTTTTAAGGCCTCATCGGTGACCGGCGAGTAGCCTTTGCCCGCTATTTTATCCGTAGCTTTCGATGCGCGCGTGTTGAATATTTTCAGCCCGGTGTTCGGATCTATTGATACTGACATTTGCTGGCCCCGCCTTTAGATGTCCCAATCCTATAACAGCCACTAGGTTAGCGCACCTGGAGCGCGCCAGACAAAATCAGGGTGCCATCAACGAGCCCAGAGCAAGCCCCGTTTGCTCATACAGCCATTGCGTAAACTCGTGCCACCAGCCGCTTGCATTCTGTGCCTGCCAAGTTAGGTTGGCCTGCTCAATAAGGTAGTGGTGAATGTTGTCCGCCTGCTCTGCATCAAGCACATGGGCGAAGCTGACCATACCCAAACCGCTATAAACCCCTTCCAACACAATTTGATTGAATATCTGATGGGTGGCGTTGTTGATATAGCGCAAATCTTGCACCACCCCGCCGCTACCAACGTTCATGCCATGACAACGCAAGCAGTGCTCGGCAAAAAGATCGCTACCTGCGGTGACTTGTTCCGGTGTGCCCGTTGCCGCAGGCGGTGCTTCAGCCAGGCTGAGCACTATGGGCTCAACAGGATGGGTAGCCGTACCGCCGAGCTTGTACACTAGCAAACGGCTGGTCCCGTTAGATGCCAGGGTTTGCGGCAGGCTCAAACCGCCAACCCCGCCCCAACCAGCAAGGACCGCAATATATTGCTCCCCATCCACTTCGTAGGTAACCGGGGGAGCCACTACCCCAGTACCTGTCTCCACCTCCCACAACCGCTCACCCGTACTTGCACGATAGGCAACCAAACGCCGATCACCGGTACCTTGGAACACCAAATCGCTGCTGGTGCTCAGCAAGCCACCATTCCAAACCGTTGGGTGCTCTACCCGCCAACGCTCCTCACCGGCAACCGGGTCCCAAGCAATGAGCTTGCCGCGCATCAAGTTTTTCATAACACCCAACAGCAAAGGGGCCGGAAGATCGGCTACCGCACCGGCTTTGCCCAACGGATTGGCTTGGCCCAAATTCCATTCGCTACCGGGTTTGAATTCAAAGGCGGGATCGGTGCTAAAGGGCTGACTGGCTTCAATGGCTGGTATGTACACCAAACCCGTTTGTTGGTTAAACGCCATGGGCTGCCAATTGTGCCCACCAAAAGCGGCGGGCGCTGTGGTTTGCTCCTGTTGAAAGTGATCCGCTTCGTCGGTCAGCACCGGCCGGCCGGTGGCCATATCCACTTCGGATGCCCAGGTAACCGGGACGTAGTTATCCGCCGATAACAGCTCGCCGCTGGTGCGGTCCAACAGGTAGAAGAAGCCATTCTTTGGTGCCTGCATTAGCACCTTGCGCCGCTCACCTTGGATCTCCAACTCAGCCAGGATGATGTGCTGGGTTGCGGTGAAATCCCAAGTATCAGCTGGTGTGGTCTGGTAATGCCAAACGTACTCACCCGTCTCTGCGTTCAACGCCAGGATAGAGGATAGAAACAAGTTGTCACCGCCGTCTGGGCTGCGCACCCATCGGTTCCATGGCGAACCGTTGCCAACCCCAACATAGAGCAGATTCAACTCCGCATCATAAGCCATGGAATCCCAAACGGTGCCACCGCCACCAACCTTCCAGTAACGATTACCGGTCCATGTCTTAGCGGCCATCTCCATGGTTGGGGATTCATAGGGTTGCTTAGGATCACCGGGCACCGTGTAAAAGCGCCAAACCTGCTCACCGGTTTCTGCGTCGTATGCTCCAACATAACCGCGAACCCCATACTCGGCGCCACCGTTGCCAATGATAATTTTGCCGTTCACCGCCCTGGGCGCACCGGTGATGGTGTAAGGCCGTGCGCGATCGATGGTTAACACGTCCCAAACCACCTCGCCACGATGCCGGTCCAACGCCACCAAACGACCATCCAAGGTGCCCACAAAAACTTTGTCGCCCCAGGCGGCCACGCCACGATTGACCACATCACAACAAGCATTCACACCCCAAGCTTTGGGTACCTGTGGGTCGTAATGCCATAGCAACTCACCGGTGACCGCATTGTGGGCAAACACTTGGCTCCAGCTCGTGGTGGAGTACATAACCCCATCTATCACCAAAGGTGACGCTTCGAGACCTCGAGTGGTATTGGTATCGAAGTACCAAGCCAAACCTAAGTTAGCAACATTGTCTGGCGTGATCTTTTGTAACGGGCTGTGGCGGTCCTCTGCGTAATTGAGACCATGGGTTAACCAGTTGCTGGGCTCCTGGGCCGCGTTCACCAAACGCTCTGCGTTGATCGAACCTCCGACCAGGTCGCTAACCTCGGCCTGCGCCGAACAAACCCAAACCAAACAACACAGCAACACCTGTTGCGTACTCAACTTCGACATGGGTTGGCTATGGCGCAATACTGGTATCCACCGGCTCACGCACCGGCATCCACAACTTTTGCCAAGTACTCGGCTCCGTTGGGCCCGTTCCGGTTTCTAGGGTAGGACCGCTAGCAAAGGTGCCGAACACGCGATCCCAAACGATGGTGGAGCAACCGTAGTTGGTATTGCTTTCAGCCAGTACCTGGGAATGGTGACGAATATGATATTGATTGGTGGTGAAGAACCACCCAATAACACGGCTGTTCAGCTGCAAGTTCGAGTGCACAATGCTGGCCTGCACTGTCGCCAACACCACCGCACCACCAATGGCAGGACCCGCACCCAGTAGCACCCCTACCAGAGCCGACGGAAAAGCGATCCACACCAACTCTAGGGGATGGTTGGTGGCAAAATTGATCGCCCCCAAGTGCTTAAACGAGTGATGTGCGCCATGCCCAGAAACTCGCCAGATGGCGCTAAAGCGGTGTTCCAAGCGGTGCAGCCAATACCAAATCAGCTCAACCAAGACGAACAACAACAACACCTGCGTTATGAGCGGCCAACGCTGAGGCCACAGATTCGCGCCTAACTCGGTGCGCAGTGAAGTTAGCAAGGGGGTGAAATGGGTGTCATAAAGCAGCGCAACAACCCCAGTGCCAAAATAGATAACCACAGCGATGCCGACGTTACGCCACTTTTCAGGCGCCAATTGTCGCCATTCAAGCCGTGCTGGCCGCCAAGCCTCCAGGCAACCCAAGACAAACTGCACGGCAATCACAATCCAAACCCAAGCCAAGGGGTTGTCCTGATTGAGGTACCAAGCTGATAGCGCAGCAACAAGCAGGATTGGCTGTAAACCAAACTCCAGGACGCTCGGCCATGGCTTGTTGTATCTTTGGGTTGTTGTCAACGATGACTCCAGCCGTATTTAGGTCGGTGCGCTAGTTTAGGGGCGGCACCTTTACACAGGCCCCAACCAAGGGTTCAATTTTAATCCATAAAGGCGGAACCGGTAGTTTGGAAATAATGGAGGGAAGTGATGGGAAATGGAAGCAAAAGGTCAGTTGTCACTCTTTGGGCTATTGGGCTCTTAGTGGCTTCAACCCTGGCCCTTAACGGCTGTAGCAGCAACGGTGAGTCCAACCAAAATCTGCTGCTGGCAGAAGGTTTTATCGATGCCTTTTACTCCTGGAGCCCAAATGCTCTTGGCCACAAGTTAGCTAAAGCTCCGCAGGATCGTGATCGCACACTGTATTATCAAGCTTGGGCTGAAGCGGGAGACTATCAAATTCAAACTCGCCGCCCTTGCTTTGCAACCTCAAGCACCAACGTCGAATGCGCCATCACGGTTACCGACAACATCGGTGCTGCACTAGGCTACATCGCCACGGACACCTTCAAATTGACCTTCGCCCGCAACAACTTGGTTGGGGTTAGCTTTACCAGCGATGACCCACCCATATTGCAGGCGCTTTTTAGCTGGCTAAAAGTGGAACGTCCAGAGGTGTTCAGTGGGCCATGCAAAGATCTTTTTGCTGGCGGCACAACTCCGGGCGCGTGCATACGAGCGGTGGTGCAAGGCGCCAAAGACTACCCAGGCGCGACACCTTAGCGACTCCGGCAGAACTTAACCGGTATACTAGCGACCAGCTTTGATCACCTAACCCTGTTGCAACCCAATTCTTTTCCCTAACTAAAGAGACTAATCGCACTATGTCTGACTTACCCGAATACATCCCACCAAAAGTGTGGCAATGGAACACCGAAAACGGGGGCAAATTTGCCAATATCAACAAACCCACCGCCGGTGCAACCCACGAAAAAGAGCTCCCAGTCGGCAAGCACCCGCTGCAGCTCTACTCGCTGGCGACACCCAATGGTGTGAAGGTCACCATCATGTTGGAGGAGCTGCTAGAGCTGGGAAAAACGGGTGCTGAGTATGATGCTTACCTGATCAACATCGGTGATGGCGATCAATTTGGTAGCGACTTTGTGTCCATCAACCCTAACTCTAAGATCCCGGCGCTGCTCGATCACAGCACAACACCACCAACCCGAATTTTTGAGTCCGGCGCTATCTTGATGTACCTCGCCGAAAAGCATGATGCCTTTCTTCCTAAGGATCCTAGCGCCCGCGCAGAGTGTTTCTCATGGCTATTTTGGCAGATGGGTAGTGCACCCTATTTAGGTGGTGGCTTTGGTCACTTCTACGCTTATGCACCCTTCAAAATCGAATACTGCATCGACCGCTTTGCCATGGAGGTCAAACGCCAGATGGACGTGCTCGATCAAAACCTAGCGAATCGTGAATATCTATGCGGGGATGAATACAACATTGCAGATATCGCTACCTACGCTTGGTATGGCGCTGTTGCACTTCACAACATCTACGATGCCGCTGAGTTTCTCGACGTTAAGTCCTACACCAACGTGGTGCGCTGGGCAAAGCAGATCGAAGAACGCCCGGCAGTACAGCGCGGACGTCGCGTTAATCGCTCTTGGGGTCCGGAAGAAACCCGCGTTGTTGAACGACACAGCGCTAGCGATTTCGACTAGCAAGCAACCGCCTTTAGCTTGGCCTTAAGGTTCAAGCTAAAGCAATGCCTAAACCATCTTGAGCCCGTTGGCTTGCGCTAAACAGGCTCGGCAACAAACACAGGAATTTTCCGATCTGTTTTCGCTTCATAGTCATTGTACGGCGGAAACGCTGCTGCGCTGGCCGCCCATAAGCTTGCCCGTTCCTCGTCATCCGACACCTCGCGAACGCGCATCTTAAAAACTTCGGTTGCATCGCGAATTTCAACGTCGGGGTTTGCTCGCAAATTGTAGACCCAAACTGGATTCTTTGGCTGACCGCCCATAGAGCCTACTAGCACATAGCTGTTATCCACCTTCACTCGCATCAAAGGGATTTTGCGAATAGCGCCGCTTTTGTTACCCATATGGGTCACTAAGATGCAGGGCATGCCGGTTTCAAGCAGGGTTGTGCCTTCGGTTCCGCCACTGCTTTCATAGAGCTCTACTTGTTCTCGAACCCAGTCCAGTGCCGGTGGAATGTAATCAGCCATATTTTTGCTCCCATCTTCGATCAAGGTGTTGATCAATCCATTAGTCCAGAGCTTAGGGGAATCGATCACTCAAGGCCATTGCCTGCCGAGGTAGGTGCTAGACATACTTAATGTTGATCATTACTCTAGTCTGCTTTATAAACAGGCACACTGCAGCACTTCAACCTGCGCCTATCGGATCAACTTATGAAGAAAATCGGCTATCTGCTGCTTGGGCTTGTGGTTTTGTTAGTTGCGGCAGCAGCACTCATCTATAACACCGCTGCTGGCCAAGATGCCGCCATGCAACGCTTAGCGGGCATCGTGATGACGCGCACCCCTGAGCCGCTGGAAGGCTTGAGGGTGGTTGTCTGCGGCAGTGCATCCCCATTAGGTAACGACCCAAATCGTGCCCAAGCCTGCATCGCCGTGATGACACCCGAACACTTCCTATTGTTTGATGTGGGTGCACGTTCACCCATGCGCATAGCTCAAGCCATGCTGCCAATGAACCGACTGGATGGCGTGTTTTTGACACACTTTCATTCGGACCACATTGCGGCACTGCCCGACGTCAACCTCACCACTTGGGTTCGAGGGCGCAAAGCTAGCTTGCCCGTCTACGGTCCCCAAGGCATAGACACCGTTATTAGCGGGTTTAACCAAGCCTACAGTTTAGACGCCCAGTACCGTACTGCGCACCATGGTGAGGTCATCTTGCCACCCGCCGCTGGCCCTATGCGGGCCGTCGAAGTAGCAACGGATGGGATTGCTTGGCAAGACGACTTGCTGACTGTGACCGCGTTCAGCGTTGACCATGCACCCATCAATCCAGCCGTTGGCTATCGCATTGATTATCGCGGTCGATCGGTTGTGATCAGTGGTGACACCAACGCATCCGACAGCTTGTTTGCGGCTGCCCAAAATGCTGATCTTTTGCTGCATGATGCGTTAGCTCGACCGTTGCTTGATCCGATGATTGCCGCCGCAGAAGAAGCCAAGGTTCCCGTGATGCCAATCATCATGAACGATGTGATCGATTACCACGCAGACAGCACCACCCTCGAGGCAGCTGCCAGGGATGCTGGAATCCAACAGCTAGCGCTCTACCACTTAGTTCCCGCGCCCATAAACCCGCTGGCGATGAAGTTGTTCAAACGCGGCTTAAGCCCTAAAACTATAATCGCAAGTGACCTACAAACCTTTGATTTTCCGAATAATTCTAAAGAAATAATTATTCGAAACCCTTGAGGTTAGGAACCCGCTTACTGGGCATATTGAACCAACAGCCCCTGCGCTTGCTGCTGGATACGCTCCCCCATCAAGTCTTGGGCCTGCGCCACTAGCTGCTCCGCTTTGGTGGGCTCTTGCTTAACAAAGGCCAAGCGCGCCGCGAGCAACCGAACCCGTCCATCATTCGGTAGCAGCTGGCTTGCGGTACCCGCCCAAGCCTCTGCGGAAGCAAGATCCTTTTGATCCAAAGCAAGGTTGGCTAGATCCGTTGCCAGCAAGGCCTGCATTCTGTCTTCACCCACTTGGTTGGCTTGTGCAACCGCTTGCTCCAACAGCTCAACGGCTGCTGGCAATTCTCGCTCCAATTGCAAAATTTGCGCTTCTACCTGCATCGCCTGCAACGCAAACTTAGGCATACTCTCCGACTGTGCACTATCCAACACCAGTGCCGTCTGCTGCCTTGCTTGCTGTAAGTCTGCATTAGCGAGATGAGATTTGGCTAAACCAATGCGCGCGTTGAGCTGCCCAAACACTCGACCACCCGCGCGCTCGAGGTCAAAGGCCAATTGAAACTGTTGTAGCGCGTTGTCAATTTGGCCACGATCCAAAGCAACAAAACCTAGGGTGTTGTGCGCGCTTGCTAGCAACTCCTGCTCTTGCTGCGCGTAAGGCGTTTGGCTCACCTTAAGCGCAGCCGAATGGGCCAAAGTGAGCTTGCCCCGTGAGTAGGCAAGACCCGCTTGCCGAATCTCAGACTTAACCAACCCAACGGTGTCACCAATCTCCTCACGCACCGCTATAGATTCCGCAAGGTAGCGCTCAGAGGTATCCAGCTCTCCTAACATCTGGCTGGCCCAACTTAAGTTCGACAACGCAATACCTGCACCGGCTGGTCGGTCTAAACGCCGAAAGTTGGTGAGCGCTTGAGAATATTGCTGCTGCGCTTCACGCAGATCACCGGTATCTGCGGCGATGTTGCCCAAGGTGATGTAAAAGTCACCCGGAAGCACTTCAACGCCCGCCCTCTCATAGGCAGAAAACGCACGGCCCAAATACTCTCTGGCAAGCACTGGCTGCGCGCGTGCGCGTTCCAACACAGCATAGTTAATCCAAAGCTGCGCACTTTGTTGATGCAACTCGTATTCCTGCGCCCACTGGATGCCTTCTTCGTAGTGCTGCTGTGATTGCACAAGGTCACCGCGCAAGTCCGCACTGATACCAAGCGCGTTGCTCAGCACCGCAATTTGCAGGGGGGACGCTTGAGCCACCGCGCGTTCTAACAATCGTTGGTATCGTTGGTTTGCATCGTCTAAGTCACCAAGCTCTGCTATCGATAATGCCAGCTCATAGGCAGGCCAAAAAGCCTCATCACGACCTTGCGCAGCGACCTCAAGCAACTCTTTCGCCTGCTGCATATTGCCGCTGATCTTTTCATGCATGCCACGGGCATAAGCCTGATCGGTGAACGGATCGCCGGTGTTGGCCACTCGCAGCATCTCCCCATCAACAGAACGTCT
>CALHVX010000163.1 GCA_938036875.1 uncultured Pseudomonadales bacterium | reverse complement strand
ACACCGGTTTCTTCCAGCATCCACAGGCACCGAAATACCCGCCCACCTTTTCCGTATAGCTGCATATTTACCTCTAGGGCCAAGCTTAGGCTTTGAATTCCGCCAAACCTTAGGAGTAAGCTTGGAGCTCCTTAGCTCTAGCTAATTGCGATAACACATGATCGATCTATCTCGACCTGTCAGCCTAGCTTCTCAAGAATTCGTTCAAAATAAATTCGCATGGTTCGAACGTATCCGCGAAGAGAAGCCAGTGTACCTCGCCAAAATTAGCGTGCTCAAGATTTATACCGTATCGCGCTACGAGGACTGCACTAATATTTTGAAGGATCCTCGCGTGTTAAGAAATCGTTCCACCGCCACCGGTGGCAGCCGCTTTCCGTTTCCTTTACCCAAATCGATTCAAGTGATCGCCGAAAGCATGATCACCGAAGATGACCCAAACCATCGGCGCTTGCGCGAGCTGGTGCGGCGTGCGTTTCGCCCCCAAGCCATCGACGCACTCACCGAGCAAATCGATCGATACTCGCATGAGCTGCTGGATGAGCTAGAGGGACGCAAAGAGTTTGACCTGCAAAAAGACTACGCACTAAAAATCCCGGTGCGCATGATCGGCGACATGCTGGGGATAAAACGGGAGGATATGCCAAAGTTCGTTGGTACCTTTAGCGTGCTCACCGAGGGCTTCAGCGGCTGGCGATTGATGCGCACGCTCTTCAAAGACATGCCTGACAGCATCAAGTTTGTCAGGCAGCTCATACAAGATAAAGCGGCCTCTCCTGAAGACGATATTCTAAGCCATCTGATTCAAGCGGAAGACGATGGGGACAAACTCACGGAAGACGAGTTGGTTGCCATGGTGTTTCTGCTCATAGCCGCCGGCTATGAAACGACCGTACACCTGATTAGCAACGGCGTTTTAACCTTGCTACAACACCCGCAGCAGCTGGAACAGTTACGAGCGGAACCCAGGTTGATTAACAGCGCGGTGGAAGAAATTTTGCGTCATCGGGGGCCGGTACAAAGCACCAAACCGGGATACGCTACACAAGACATTGAGTTGCACGGCATTACCATCCCCAAAGGCAAACCCATCATGCCGCTGTTTGGCGCCGCAAATCATGACCCTCGAGTATTTGATCACCCGCAAATTTTTGATATCACCCGGACGCCAAACCATCACCTGGGTTTTGGGCATGGGATGCACTTTTGCTTAGGTGCACATTTGGCTAGAGCCGAAGCTCGATTGGGTTTGTTGAACCTGATTCAAAGGCTCCCCAATCTGCAACTGGGGGTTGCAGAAAGCGCATTGCAGCTACAGACCTTGCCCGGCTGGCATCGTTACAACGGCCTGCCGGTGGCCACCAACAACGGCTAGTCGAACTGGCGCTCACCGCTGGCAAAGATCAAAAAGAACAGCATGCCAAACAAGGTAACGCCGGCCGCTACTTGAAACACGAGCGCCCAAGACCCGGTTGCCGCGAGTATTGCACCGCTAACACCAACGCCGATGATGCCTGGAATCGTACCTGCGGTATTGGTTAAACCCATCAGCGTACCCGCATGCTTCGGCGCTACGTCCATATGGTTTACCGAAAAACCGCCGGTCACAAAAGCACCCAACGCGCTACCGCAAGCCATAATCCCAATCGCAGCAATGGCCGAATCTACCTCAGTAACCAACAGCAACGAGGTTGCGATGCCACCAAAGCCAATGGTTTGCATCAGCTTGCGGACACGGGTGACCGTCATGCCGCTGCGAATCAACCGATCCGCAATGTTGCCCGCAATGTTCAGAAAGAAAAACGAAGCGATGTGGGGAATCATGGCAAAGACACCCACCGCCGCGTAATCCACACCCAAGCCTTTGTTGACGTAGGTGGGCAACCAGCTCAACAACACATAGAGCGACCAGTTGTTGCAAAAATGCGCCACAATAATGGCCCACACCGGCATGTTGGTGAGCAGACTGCCCCAGGGTGGTGGTGGTGCGGATTCATCAGTGGCGGTGCCATCGCTAATAATGGCCAGCTCTTCTTCTGAGATCCCCGGCTGCAACGCTGGGCTTCGGGCCACCAAGTTGTGCCACAAAACGTACCAAACAATGCCAACCGCACCGAACAAGTAGAACGCCCACTCCCAACCGAGGTTAGTCACGATGATGGGGGTCACCAGCAAAGCGAAAACTGTACCTGCGGGGATCCCGCTATTGGCGACAGCTACCGAACGAGCCCGCTCCGTCAATGGCACCCAACGGGCGTACAAACTGTAGATGGACGGAAAGGTCACCGCCTCCCCCATACCCATCAAGATGCGCACCATGATTAGCACGGTTAACCCAAAGGCCGCAGCGGGCGGAGTAATCAAGGTGAACAACGACCAAAGCAGCACACCCATGGACAACACGATCTTGCCGCCGTATCGATCCGCCAACCGACCACCCACTATTTGCAGCAGCAAGTACCCTATATAGAAAGACGACAACACATAACCTTGGGTTGCTAGATCCCAACCATAGGTTTCCACCATCGGAATGATGGCCACAGAGATATTCACCCGGTCGATGTAACACACAAACACGGCTAAAAAAGATAGGAATACCACGGTGTGGCGCTTTTGCATTGGCATGTGTTCCTCCCCAGAACGCGATGCATAAACAAAGTTTAGAAGAATCTGTAGCGACTAAGCGCCCAACCCCAGGTGATGCGCCACCTTGCGCAGCACATCACCCCAAGCATTCGCAGTGATTCGCTTGGTTTAGCTTAAGTACTCGCCCAAGGTTGCGGCGATCTCTTCGGGTGTGGTTTGCGGCTCGAAGCGCGCCACGGTGTTGCCCTTGCGATCCACCAAAAACTTGGTGAAGTTCCAACCCACATCCCCTTTGCCCTCGGCGCCAGGCTGGGCTTGCTTCAGCGTTTGGTACAGCTCACAAGCACCAGGCCCATTTACCTCAACCTTGGCAAACATTGGGAAGGTGGCGTCGTATTTACTTTGGGCAAATTCAAGAATTTCCGCATTGCTGCCGGGCTCTTGAGCACCAAACTGGTTGCACGGAAAGCCTAGAACGTTGAACCCTTGGGCTTTGTTGTCTTCGTGTAAGGTACGCAGACCTGCGTACTGATTGGTAAGTCCTCAGCGGCTAGCTAGGTTTACCACTAGGCAAACTTGGCCCTCGTACGAGGCCAGATCAACCGTCTCACCGGTGATGGATTCCACAGAACCCTTGTAAGCATTGCTCATTGTGTCTCCTTAGAAGCGATGAAAAAAATGCTGTAAACGACAGGCCGCAAACTTGCGGCCAACCTGCATTAGAGCCTATTGCACCCAACGCCGCAAACACTCAAATCAGCAATCCAGGTTATGCTGGCGGCATGCAGATTGAAGACCACCCCTCAGCCTTACGAAACCGGCAACCCATTTTTGAAGTGTTGGATCCACTGCTGGTGAGCCACGCACGGGTGCTAGAGGTGGCAAGCGGCAACGGCACGCACGGCGCTTACTGCACGGCCAACCGGCCAGACCTCCACTGGCAGGCAACAGAAGCTGACCCGATAAAGCTGGCGGTGCTCCGCAGTCGCTACGAGCAACAGGGAGGTATTCAAGAACCCTTCGCCTTGGATGCCCTCCACTTCGACTGGTCAAGCCAGCAGGCAGATGTGTTGCTCGCCATTAACTTAGTCCATATCTCCCCGTTTAGCGTAACCGCAGCGCTAATGCTGGGTGCAAGCCAAGTTCTGCCAAGCGATGGAATGCTCTTGCTCTATGGTCCATATCGGGTAAATGGCAAACACACCTCCCCAAGCAACGCGGAGTTTGATGCAAACCTGCAACAGCAAAACCCAAGCTGGGGCATTCGAGATATTCAAACACTGCAAGATGCCGCAGCACCACACAAGCTTTGGCTACAGCAAAGGCTCGACATGCCGGCGAACAACCAATTTTTAGTTTTTACTAGGACCCACTAACCTCCGCTTCAACCACCCTGGTTGGACACTTTTACGCGTATGATGGCGCGTTGCGCTCCATCTTTCCTAACAGGCTGAACCATGTGGCAATCGTTGAACCAAATAGTGCGCCCCCAGGGACGAATTTTTTTCGGCTGGTGGATTGTTGCCTCCAGCGCCGGGGTGCAATTGCTTTCCAGCATGTTATGGATGCAAACCTACGGTGCTTACGTGGTGCTGCTTGGTGAGGAGTTTGGCTGGAGCAAGACGCTGTTCGCTGGCGCCTTCGCCTTGGCGCGTTTCGAAAGCGGAATATTGGGACCGCTCCAAGGGTGGTTGGTTGACCGTTTTGGTCCGCGCCTAATTTTATCCATTGGCACCTTGGGCTTTGGTTTGGGTTTCATGGCTTTTAGCACCGTGGAAACGCTGCTTGGCTTTTACGCTAGCTTTGCCCTAATAGCGCTGGGCTCTAGCTTAGGCGGCTTCGCAACCTTAATGGTGTCATTGGTGAACTGGTTCAACCGCCACCGATCCAAAGCCGTAGCGGTTTCGCAAATGGGTTATGCGGTTGGCGGTTTCTGTGTTCCGTTGGTGATCTTCGCTTTGGAGCTGTGGGGCTGGCGTACCACCGCCTTTGCTTCCGGTGTTGTCGTGCTAGTTCTCGGCTTACCTTTGGTGCAACTCGTGCGTCATCGTCCTGAAGAGATCGGTGAGATTGCAGACGGCGTTGCTGCGGTGGGCACTCTAGCGGAGCAACAAGCAGCTTTGGGTGTGAATTTCACCGCCGCACAGGCTATGCGCACCTCATCATTTTGGCTAATTTCCTTCGGCCACGCATTGGCCCTGCTAACCGTGTCTTCGGTGATGATGCATTTGATCCCCCACCTAACCGAAGGCTTGGGTTATAGCTTGGCAGGGGCAGGCAAAGTCGTAGCAATACTGACGGTCTTCCAGCTTATCGGACAGTTCTCTGGTGGTTATCTGGGTGACCGCTTTAACAAACGCGTGATCTGCGCCTTGTGTATGGTTGGCCACAGCATAGGTTTGCTGCTCTTAACTTACGCTGGCAGTTGGGTCGCTATTGGTATTTTTGCCTTGCTGCACGGGGTGTCTTGGGGCACTCGCGGGCCACTAATGATCGCCATGCGGGCGGACTACTTTGGCGCGGCCTCTTTTGGCACTATCTTGGGTTTCTCCTCGATGATTGTGATGTTGGGGACGGTCAGCGGCCCCTTGATTGCCGGCTATCTAGCGGATACCACCGGCAACTACGAAAGTGGCTTCACGCTGATCGCCGGGCTCGGGGTGCTAGGGTCGCTATGTTTCTTGGCGGCAACGCCACCACCGCCGCCAACATCAGGCCGAAGCAACGCAGAAGTTGCTGCATAGCGCTGGATGCTTTTAGCCAATTTTTGATTAGACTAACGTCTTAGGCGTCTCACAACTTATCTAGGAACTATCACATGGGTGTTACTACCGAACTGTTTGACCTCACCGGCCAGGTCATTCTTCTCACCGGCTCTTCCCAAGGCATGGGCAAAGAGATGGCACGCGCTTTAGCTGAACATGGCGCCAAAGTGGTGATCTCTTCACGCAAACAAGACCAATGCGACGCAACCGCTGCGGAAATTAACGCCGCCACCGGCACAGACAGCGCTATCGCCATTGCTTGCAACATTGGCTACAAAGAGCAGCTACAAAACTTGGTAGATGAAACCCACAAGCAGTTGGGGCCTATCGATACCTTGGTGGCAAATGCCGGGGTCAACCCGTTCTATGGTTCGATGAAAGACATTCCCGACGCCGCCTTCGACAAAATTTTGGCATCGAACGTGCGCTCGAACCATTGGCTGTGCCAAATGGTGTTGCCAGATATGATCGAGAAAGGTCGGGGCTCCATCATGATTACCGCCAGTACCGGCGCCTTCTCTGCCTCTGAGACTTTAGGCACCTACAACATCTCGAAGCTGGCGGACATTGCACTGGTTAGAAACCTAGCGCTTGAGAATGGTCCCGCCGGCGTACGGGTCAATGCGATTTGCCCAGGTTTGATCAAAACCGACTTTGCCAAAGCGCTCTGGGAAAACCCCGATGCGGTGACTCGAGTCAACGAGCAAACACCGCTAAGACGTTTGGGTGAACCCGAAGACTTCCATGGCATTGCCGTGTTCCTGGCGAGCAACGCCAGCGCTTACGTTACCGGGCAAGCGCTGACCGTTTGTGGCGGCACCAACATGTGGGCCTAAGAGCCGGGCTCACTACCTAGAGGCGCTAGGGTTTTGCTAGCGCTTCTAGGCTACGCAGACGCGTTGCTTCAAACTCATCACCCGCATACCAAGTTGGCGCTTTGTCCGCATTAGCCACAACGGCGCCAGCCATCAAACCAAACTTCACATCTTGCACCATGCCGGTGAAATCCCAACTCGAATCATACTCGTCACTGGGTTGATGATAGTTCCGCTGGGTGTATTGCTGAATCTGAGCAGCCCCCCATTGCGCCGGACGCCCCACAAAGTCACGGCCACCTTGCACAAACATCGCGGGAATACCCACCCGCGCAAAGTTGAGTTGGTCCGAGCGATAGAAGAAACCTTTATCTACCGCTTGGTCGCCCTTCACCATGCGTCCTTGATAAGAAGCCACCCTATCGGCCACCGCATCTAAAGTGGATTTACCGTAGCCAATGTAGGTGATATCTCGGGTTGCCCCCCAAATATTGCCGCCATCATAGTTTATGTTGGCGGCAATACGCCCTGCGGGGACCGGTAAGTGCTGAGCCAAATATTCAGACCCCAACAGACCCTGCTCTTCTGCCGCAACAAAAGACACCAACACCGACCGGCGTGGTCGCGGGGATAACTCAGTCCAAGCTTGGGCAATGGCCAATACTGCTGCGGTGCCAGCCGCATTGTCCCGTGCACCATTGTAGATTTGGTCTACGCCCGCAAGCTCCGGCACGGTGCCGAGATGATCGTGATGCGCGCTATACAGAACAAACTCATCCGCAAGGCTGGGGTCTGAGCCTTGCAAGCGGCCGACCACGTTGCCGGACTCAAGCTTGCTAATCTTGTTGCTGAGCTCAAGCGAGGTTTGCACCCCTAAAGATACCGGCCGAAAATCTCGCCGTTTAGCCGCAGAGGTGAGTTGATCTAACTCAAATCCAGCTTTCGTGAGCAAGCGGCGGGTTGCATCCTGGGTTAGCCAGGCCGCAAATTTCAGCCTTGGGCTACCATCTGCGGGCAGCTCAAATTGGGAGCCGGACCAAGAGGTTTGCACAACTTGCCAAGGGTATCCGGCAGAGGGGTCCGTATGAATGATGATTGCACCGGCGGCCCCTTGGCGCGCAGCACTTTCATATTTGTAGACCCAGCGGCCGTAATACAACCGTCGCTCACCCGCAAAAAGCTCCGGGTCCCAGTGGGGGTCGTTGTTGAGCATCAAGAGCACTTTGCCTTTAAGGTCCACATCCTTAAAGTCGTTCCACTGATACTCCGGCGCATCAATCCCGTAACCCACAAACACCACTTCCGCATCGGTAACCGACACCTGTGGTTGCTGCTCGCCGCTGGCAACAATAAAGTCATCGGACTGACGAAAATCTTGGCTTGCGCCCGGTTGGCTAAGCGATGCAAAACGCCAGGTGCTCGGCTGCTGGGTATTGATCCCCACCAACGGCACCGGCTGTTGCCACTTAAACTGCCCGTTGGCTTGCCCGTCGCTAGCGGTTGTTCTCACGCCTGGGCTATACCCCATCGCTTGCAGCTGTTGCACCAAGTAATCGCGTGCCGCCACATCACCCGAGCTACCAGGGCCACGGCCACCAAGCGCATCGCTGGCTAGGTACTGCACGTGAGCCGCAAGCGTTGGGCCACTAATTGTCTGGGATTGATCAATGCCTGATAACAGCGCTTCGGTTTGGCTCCGGGCTTCGCCCCCACCGGAGCAACCAGCCATCAATCCAAGAACCGTGGACCACAAGACAATTGTTGCCCACTTTTTCGACTCAACGCTGAGTAGCATCGCCGACCCCTTGAACGCTTTCGTCCGTTGCCTCAGACAGCGAGAAACCTAGACCTTCTCTGGGTCGGCGCCCAAGAACCATCTCTGGCGGCAGTATATCTCGACCCGGCTCGGTGCTTTCAGGATCCGAGTAGTAACCCAAGGCGTAGTTACCCGAGGTGTAACCCAGCAACTCTTGTAGCTGGGGGTCCAGATCTTTAGCAATGTGCGGCGGGCAGCTTAAATACTGGTTCTCTTCTTGTCGCAACCAGCCTAGGCAATAGGTGATGTTCAATCCCAACCGGCTAGCCGTCGAGCGGTTTTCGCCACCGCTATGAATGACGCTACCGCTATAGAGCAACACCGACCCAGCAGACATCTCGGCTTGACACATTTGCTCAGGCTGCGCGCGCTGTTCATCTGGCCAGTGGTTGCTGCCAGGCACTAAGCGTGTGGCGCCGTTTTCTTTGGTGAAGTCCGTTAACGCCCAAATGGTATTGAACTGTGGCTCCACACTCCTCGGTAGGTAGCCACCCCAGGCTAAGCGGTCGCGATGAAAAGGTTGCGCCCCTTGCTCTGGGTGTATGTAGATGGTTTGCGTGAGATGCAAGATGATGCGGTCAGTGTAAGGCGCTAAAAAAGTCTCTGCTGCAGCCAGGATATCCGGGTGCATAACAAGATCCCGGGTTGAGGGTACCCGAGCGACCAACGCGCCAGTGCGCTGAGTTTGACGACCAGTGAAATCATCGCCAAAGGGCGTGCGTTCAATATGCGGCATTAAATCTTGGTTCAGCTGCGCAACTTGGCCGGCGGGCAAAAGATCAGCAATGATGGCTGCACCTTCAGCAGCCAAGATTTCTGCGATACGTTCTTTGGGTGTGTCAGGTGCTAGAACAGTAACCTGAGCATTGTCAGTAGACATATCATTAGACATAGGGGGTCTTACCTCCGCTGTAGATTAGGTCTTGCGACTCAATCTACCACGAAGGTTAACCCACTAGGAGATGTGCAGGTTGCTAGTCGTCAATCCAACCATTCAACCAGTTGCCGGAACAAACATTCTTTGGGCACATGCGGCTGGCACGTCGGCCATCTGAGTAGAGCTCGTACCAATAGTCGTCACCCCATTGCTCGCTGCCGTTGACGGCTCGAACGCGCAAGCGATAGCACATGTTGATCGGACAGTTGGCACTGGCACCAATCACGCGAAGCTGATAGTTACCATTATCCGTCGTGTTCCAGGCTGCAGCCGTGTAGCCCAGGTCCGTCAGGTCTGCCGTGTACGTATTGCGCTCCGAGTGCCATTGCTCAAGCTGCACAGACACCTGATTCAACGCGCTAAAGGCTTCAGAACGCCGCGAGTCTTGCAGGAACCCGTTGTATTGGGGTACCGCAATCGCCGCAAGCAGGCTGATAACCACAATGGCGATCATTAGCTCTACCAGGGTGAAACCGGCGGCACGAGGCCGCCGTTGAGTTACTTGTTGCATCTAAATCTCCAATAGTCTTCGCTGCTATTGCAGCGTAGTCCAGTTCACCTTCACCGGTGCACTACATATCGTCAGCATGCGCTGCGCTCCACCGTAGACACCGGCACAAGTGCTTGCTGGCTCCGGAGGGGTCCCTTCATCTGCAGGGTTGGGATCACCCGGGTTGTGATAGGTCACAATCATGGGTTCATCCAAAATCATTGCTTGGTCTGCAACTATCTGCGAGCGGGTGAAGGATTCCATCACGCCATCGTTATCGGCATCCTCTGGAAAAGCACCGGTCGCATCCTCAAGATTCACAACGTATAGACGGTTGGTGGTATTGCTCACATCACAGACCCCACCACTGCCTTCGGGTAAGAAAGTTGTAAACAGCACCCGGTTGCGGAAGATACGAGTACGCGCCAACACTTTCTCTTTAGGCGCCAATGCAATATGCCAACCTTTCTTCGCCGCAATGTCTTGCTGGGCCTGCACTTGCTCCGCCGCCGTACCCGAGCCGGCTAAATCCGTCGTGGCGTCGTACAGGTTGTTTAGCGTGATTGGGCTAGGCGTTGTCCCCGGCGCACCAATCGGTGCATCTTCATCAAAGAACACAAAGACATGGTCGCTAATGGTGTCATCCAGAGGATGGCCTCGATAACCCGAACCGATCGAGATTGCATACACAAAGTTACCAGCCCGGGTGTAGCGTGCGACGCTAGGCGTATAGTACAGACGGCGGTTGGTTCCAGCCGTGGGGCCACCCGTACGATCTTGGCCAAAGTCAGCTAGCTTGTAGCCCTTGAACTTAGCATTGCTAGTGAAGTTGCGTGTCTGATCAATATCTACGCGCCACAGCTGGCCGCCCATGTCACCAAAGTACAGCCGGTCATGAATACCATCAGCATTCGTATCGGCGATCTTAACGTCGGCCGGTATCGAGTACTTCATGTCACCCATGCTGCCTGCAAAGCTAAAGTCGACGTTGTTGGGACCAAGCGATGCGTGCAACGAACCGTCTTCTGCATCTACCACGTAGATACCCATACCCACCGTGTCACCAGCGGCTGGTCGTGCAACGCCGATCACGTCTTGCTGTGTATCGTAACCACCGCCGAAGATCAGGACCTTGCGGTCGGCTGTGCCTTCTTTAAGGTTGGCTAACGTCATCTTCGACCAGCTTTGTCCCATTTTCGCAAAGCCCGGCGTAGAAGAGTCAATCTTCCACATCACCTTAGGGTCTGTAGGATCGGTAACATCCAACGCATAATAGGCAGAACCACCCCGGCGCATACCGAAGTACAAATAGACCTTATCCGAACCGTCAATTATGCCGTTGGCATTAAGGTCTTGACGCCACACGGTGACAGGTCCATCGACACCATAGATATGGCCACCGCTTGTCGAGTTTTGCTCTTGAGCATGCAGGTTACCCACAGACTCATAAGGCATAAAGGCAAACAACTCTGTGCCACCGCCGGTGTCCCCGGTGGCGGTTGGTCGATTGATATCCACAGCGTGGATAAATCCCTGGTTGGTTGCCAGAAACAGCACGTTGCCCGTTGAGCCGCCATAGCTGACGATCTGCGATCGCGTATGCAACGGATCGCCCATACGTGCACTTCGGGTGTAGTCAATCAAGTCTGCACGCTGCTGAGCCGTAGCACCTGCAGGCATACCCATCACGCTAGTCGTTAGCGTGGCGTTGCTAGCGTCAAGATTGTAAAGCCCAGAATTCAGGTCTACGTTTGTCGTCTGGGATGGATCGGTCAGCACGTACAAGTTTCGTATACCAGGGTTTAGCGTACTCACCAAACCACCGGATTGTGGTGTGTTGCCATCAACAACGTTGCTCCAGAAGCTCTTGGCCGTTGGCTTAAACACCACCTGCCCATCGGTATCTAGCTCGGTTGCCTGCGTGTCATAGACATCGTACAAACCATCTGGCTTTAAGAAGTAACCTTTAAGGTTGCCGTCCCAAGTTCGGTATTCGGTTGGACCAAACATGGAGAGGAACGCACGGTTACCCGTAGATAAGGTTGCCACATCAAAGGTTGCCGAGAAGTTTCGGAACGATTGGTTGCCTGTGGTTAACGAGTTGATCACATTTCGGAACGACTCGGTAAGCGTGTCCAAATCGTCCGCCTGGTACGACTGGCCGCCACCGGCTGTTGCCAAGCGCTGGAGGTAACCCCAGGTTTCATTGGCTACCGGCCCAGAAAGACCGAAACCAATAGTGTGGGTTTCGATGGTTGAACCAATAACCGTATCTACCTGATCAGTCGTGTTGATATGTTCGGCTAGCTCGATACCACAGTTGGCGTAAGGCTGAGACCAAGGAGAGGCACCAAAATAGGGGCTTTGATCTTCACAGGTCACGCTATTGCGGCTGATATAGGTACCAGCCTCGGCGCTGCGGTCTTGAGCTATCAGGTTTCGAATGTCGTAAGGCCAGGCAGCGTTGTTACTGCTGTTTAGCTTGCCGAAGTCCTCGCGGTTGATCGATGGGTCACCATCGGTTAACAAAACAATAGCGCTTTTCTGGCATTGTTGCGTAATGGGTGAGATGTACTCGCGTGTATCAGCTTGCCCAGTGCGGCATTTCTTGTAAGCCTGTGAGCCCGATGTCCCATTCCAAGTTCTGCAACGGTTTCTCGTAATATTTGTGGAGCAACTCGACGGGTAATTTTTTGTAGACGTACATTCAGTACCTCCCGAGTCAGAGGTTTTGCAGCATTGTGATGGTTGGCTATGGGTAGTTCTTGTTACCCAAGTGCTACCGTCTGCATTGGTTAGACAGCCAGCAGGCTCTGTGTAGGTATTCGGTGCCCAATTACCCGCTGCAGTCTCGCACCGATTGTAGGTGCCACAAGCACTATCACAGTTGGCGAAAGTACAAGTGCGCGCAGGGACGGCTGGAACGGTATCGCAAGTTAGGATCAAACCTTCACTAATCTCATCCGCACACTGGTTGGGGCCGGCCGGGGTTCGCATAGAGTAATCATTACACCAGCGTGCGTCATAACGTCGCGAGGGATCCGTTGTCGCAACATAAGGCAACCCACCGGTATGCGCTATGGGGTTTACCGCGCGCCAACCTTCAGGATCGCTGGAACCACCAGTGTAGGCATTGCGCGCAGAGTCCCAGGTACCAAACGAATGATTTGCTGGAGCCGCTGGAGACATACCACGAAAGTACCGCGTCACTTCATACAGTTGATCTACTGTTGGGGTAAAACCTGTACCTACAGCGTCGTCAACAATGCCCTTGATGACATCAGCAACCGTGGTGCCCGTTGGAATATCCGCATCGTAAGTCGATGCATCATCATCGATGCCCAAAGTGGGCCACTTGATACCACTAGCACGGTCTTTGGTGAACGTAGACAGACCGACGTTCACAGC
>CALHVX010000162.1 GCA_938036875.1 uncultured Pseudomonadales bacterium | reverse complement strand
TGAACTAGTTGTTTGGTGCAATCGGATGACGGTTGCTCGGTTGCTGTGAGCGCCACCACAACTCGGTGACCAGCGGCGCGTAAGCGCTGAATCTCAGCTGCCGATCTTGCCGCAACAGCAACCTGGGGGGCAACCCAAATCGCTTCGGTTGCGGCGGTGAGTTCAGCCAATGCATTGTCGAGCAGTGGCCGCAGGTTCACATCAAAACCGGTAGCCGCACGCGGCGTTGAGCCAAAGGCCTCACCCAGATTGTCGTAGCGCCCGCCCCGAGCCACCGCATGCCCAACCTGGGGATGGTAGGCGCTGAACAATGGTCCGTTGTGATAGCCGAAGCCTGCCAACTCAGCCAGGTCAAAACGCAGCTGCAACGACTGGCAGCGATCGTCCACCAGGCCGGCTAAACGTTCTAACTCATCAACTGCCGCTAACGCTTTTGGATGTTGCGAGCCAATCGCGCTGCGCGCATCGGCAAAGACGGCATGGCCTCCCATCAAGGTGGGTAGCCGCACCAAGAGATCGCGCGCTTTACCCTTAGGCAACAGCTCAACGATGTCGGTTTCGGATTTGCTTTGCATAGCGGCCAGCAAGGCTGAGGCGAGCTGGGCGTCTAACCCAAGATCGGCAACCAAGGCTCGATAGATACCCATGTGGCCGAGCACAACGGTGGGCTCTGCCATGCCGCTGCTCTGCAAAATATCCACCAGCAAGGCCACAACTTCAGCATCCGCAGACGAATCGGCGACGCCAAAAATCTCAGCGCCGGCTTTTAAGGGAACCCGGGAGCCGTGTACCCCAAAAGGTACCGCATGAACCACAGTTCCCGCATAACACAGACGCGCAGGGGCACCGGTGGGGTTACGCTGCTGGTTGTGCGCGTCAATGCGAACCGCTTGCGCGGTCATATCCGAGCGCACGCCAAGCAGGCGACCGCTCATCTGATCCACCACTTTTAAGGTTTGGAGATCTAAGGTTTCATCGCCGCCAACCAGCAAGGAGTCAGCAAACTCAATGATAGGAGGCTCTACGTAATCAAAACCCCAGCTATGAAAAACATCCAACACATGTCGGCGCAGCATTTCTAGTTGTCGCGCGCGGGGCGCTAGCACTTGATCTACACCCGCAGGCAGGCGCCATTTATGCTCGGTCACAGCTCTATTTCTTCAGTTGGGTGGGTGGGTGAGCTGCGCTACGCGCAGCTTTCAAAACCTATTGGGTATCTTTCTTTAGGTACTTAAAGAATTCACTGTTCGGATCCAGAATCAGCATATCACCCTTGTTATCAAAAATATTAACGTAGGCGTTCATGCTGCGGTAGAACTCGTAAAACTCTGGGTCACGCTCGTAGGCTTCGGCGTACAGGTTGGCCGATTTCGCATCGCCATCACCTCGTAGCTGCTGAGCTTTGTTGTACGCATCGGCGCCGATGACTACCGTTTGCCGCTCGGCATCTGCGCGAATCCCCAACGCCATCTCTTGGCCTTGAGCACGATATTGCCGCGCTTCAATTTCACGCTCGGAGTTCATTCGATCGTAAACCGACTCGGATACGTTGGTTGGCAGGTCAATACGCTTAACGCGAACATCCACTACCTCAACGCCAACATTCTCTAGCATCACGCTATTAAGCTGGGTCGTGAGCTCTTGCATAAACTGGTCACGCTCACCAGAAATCACTTCGTGCATATTCCGGGCGCTGATCTGGTTACGCAAACCTTCGCGGACCCGCTCTTGCAGCAGACGCTCAGCATTGCGCTCATCGCCGGAGCTGGCCGTGTAGTACTTCAGCACATCCGCAACCTTCCACTTCACAAAGGAATCCACAATGAGAGGTTTCTTCTCGAGCGTGTAGTAAGTTTCAGGGTTGGAATCTAAGGTCAGGACCCGACCGTCAAACTTCATCACGGCTTCTGCGATCGGCATCTTCCAATGCAAACCGGGTGGGATGTCGGCCTTCTTGATGGCACCAAACCGCAGCAACAAAGCGCGTTGGGTTTCGTGCACGGTATAGACGCTGTTGGCGGCAATAAGCACCAAAACCACAGCAACAATCATAAGTAAGGTATTTCGCATGTTGTGCTCCGGTTACCTTAGCGTGTGTCGCGGCGACGGTTGGTTGTCACCCGATCATTAAGCTCACGCAAAATTGCGTCTGATGCATTGCGCACGGAATCGACGGACGATTCGTTGCCAACCCGTGCTGGTGTGTTGTTTTGGGTCATGCGGTCGAGTGGCAAATACAACATGTTGTTGCCGCCCTCAACGTCCACCATCACTTTTGAGCTTTGCGAGAGCACCTTCTCCAACGCGTCCATATAGAGACGGTCGCGGGTGACTCGCTTAGAGACAGAGTACTCGGCTAGCAGCTTCTTGAAACGTTCCGCTTCACCTTCAGCTCGCGCGATCACTTGATCGCGGTAAGCGTTGGCTTGCTCCACTTGCTTTGCCGCATCACCACGAGCTTCTGGGATAATCTGCTCAGCCAAAGCATTGGCTTGGTTAATATAACGCTGCTCATCCTCTTTGGCTTTTTGCACATCATCAAAGGCATCTTTGACCTGGGCCGGCGGTGCGCTTTGGTCGATGTTGACCGTGCTCACGGTAATACCAGCACCATAGAGGTCCAAGTAGTTTTGCAGACGTTGTTGTACCTCTAGCGCAATCGCTGCGCGACCATCGGTAATCACACTGTCCATGGTCGAGCTACCGACAACGTGCCGCAGCGCGCTCTCTGTCGCATGGCTCAGGCTGTTTTCTGGGCTACGCACGTTAACGAGGTAAGCCCGCGGGTCGCTGGCGAGATACTGCACGCTCATGTTGATATCAACGATGTTCTCGTCTTCGGTCAGCATCAAGGCTTGGTGTTGATGGGAGTAAACGTTGGTCACGTTGACGCGCTCCACCTTATCAATGATCGGCGGGTTCCAATGCAGCCCTGGCATCACCAACGCTTCTTGCGCCGCGCCAAAGCGGAACACCACGCCACGCTCTTTCTCATCCACTTGGTAGATGCCAGAAAAGGCGTACAGCAACAGTCCAACGGCGGCCAACACGGCGATCAGACCATAGCTCAACCCGCCGCCACCTTCGCCGCCGCCACTACCGCCGCCGCCAAAAATACCGGACAGCCGGTCTTGAGCCTTGCGAAAGACTTCATCTAAATCCGGGGGCCCTTGGTCACCGCGGTTGCCCCAAGGGTCTTTATCGTTACCACCAGGCTCATTCCAAGCCATTTACGTTGCTCCGTTTGTCTATCACTTAGCTGCCAATCAGTTGGGCAGGGGCGAAATTCTAGGGATGCCCTCTCCTTCCTGCAAGGGAGGGGGCTCACCGGGCACCACTGAGCTTGGCTCAGCTGCCACAGTATAGGTGCTTAGTTTAACGCCAGAACGACTTTCGAGGTGCGCTACCAAGCGCTCGTCTGCCTGGACCTGCAACACCAGCATGCCGTCATCTTGGACTTCTTCTGCCAGCACTGCACCTTCAGCATAGAGCCAAGCTCGGGTTGCGCCATCGCCCGCATGCAAATGCACCAACAAACGCTCGCGAGACTCACCCAAACGCTGCTCAACAGCGTCCAGCACGTCGGACAAACCCTCTCCCGTCAAAGCGCTAGCGCGCACGGCGCGGTGGGTTGGCTGCGTAGAAGCCCCATCTGTGGCGCTTTCTCGGGCGAACCGAGCCAACTGCTGGTCCAGGTCCGGCAAACGCTCTTGCGCCTGCTCAGGGCTGAGCATATCAACCTTATTGAGGACCGCCAGCATTGGCACGCGATCTGCCCCAATTTCGGTCAAAACGTCCTGAACTTGATGGATTTGCTCCGCTGCATCCGGGCTGGCGGCGTTCACCAGGTGTAACAGCAAATCCGCATGCGCCACCTCTTCTAGGGTCGCTTTGAACGCTTCGACCAAGGTGTGGGGCAAATGGGAGATAAATCCCACCGTATCCGCCAAGACCACATCACCGACGCCCTTCATGGGCAACGCGCGCATGGTGGGGTCTAAGGTGGCAAACAAACGATCCTCAGCCACCACTCCACCGGCGGTCAACGCATTAAACAGGGTGGACTTGCCAGCGTTGGTGTAACCCACCAAAGCCACGGTTCGGGTGTTCTGCCGGGCCCGCCGCTCACGGCCACGAGCACGTCGCGCCGCCACCTCATCCAGCCGAGCGCGCGCGGACTTAAGCCGCTCACCCAACATGCGCTGGTCCATCTCAATTTGCTTCTCACCTGCACCGCGCAGGCCGATCCCGCCTTTTTGCCGGTCTAGGTGGGTCCAGCCTTTCACTAGGCGACTTTGGGCGTGCTGCAATTGGGCCAGCTCTACCTGCAGCTGTCCCTCATGGGTCCGCGCCCGGTCCGCAAAGATATGCAAGATCAGCTCGGTGCGCGGCATAACCCGCACGTCCAGGGTCTTCTCTAGGTTGCGTTGCTGGCCCGCGCCAATGTCATGGTTCAACAACAACACCTCACCACCCTCGGCTTTGAGCAGTTCACGCACCTCTTCTAACTTGCCGGTGCCGACAAAATAGCGTGAGTGCGGCGTTTGCCGCTTGCCGGTAATGGTGGCAACCACCTCTAAGCCGGCACCTTCGGCCAGCTCTTTGGTTTCGCTTGGGTCTGGGGCTTGGACGCCAACAAGGTCCAAATGCAGTAACAGGGCGCGGTGCCCGTCTTCAGGTCGATCAAAAAACATAAATACGCTCGGTATCTGAGCTACTTTCGCATCTGCTGGCAACCCAACCCATTGGGTTGAGCCAATAGCGCCTAACAATCAGAATGCAAAAGTGCAGTAGAAAAGCTCACACGACCGAAAAGGATGGGTTAAGCGCTGGCTTCTTCGTCCCCAGTCGGTGCGATGCGCACGTTGCGCGACGGCACTACTGTTGAGATGGCATGTTTGTAAACCATCTGGCTGACCGAGTTGCGGAGCAGTACCACAAACTGGTCAAAGGATTCGATTTGGCCTTGCAACTTGATGCCGTTAACCAGGTAAATGGATACGGGCACCCGTTCTTTTCGTAGCGTGTTGAGATAAGGGTCTTGTAGTGAATGCCCCTTTGTCATGTCGTTCTCCAGATGTGCAACATGCAGTTGCTGGCCCCATCGCTAAGGTTTATCGCTAAGGTTTGCTGGAAGTAATGGCTAGTTAAGCACGACTTCCGATGTCATGTAATCACTATGGCGAGGCGCATAGCGTTTTGCAAGTTTGGCCCGCTCAGCCTAGGGACGGCTGTGTGCCATGCAAAACCGCCTGGACGTTGGCTTGCAGCGCTTGTGGGGTTAAGGCCGGCTCAAGCGTCAACAAATCTGGCCAGCCGCGCAGCCAGGTGAGCTGACGCTTGGCTAGTTGGCGGGTGGCCGCAAGCAGCCGTTCGCGCATCTCTTTGCTGTCGTACTGGCCATCCAAGTGTTCCCACACCTGGCGATAACCCACGGCCCGGATCGAGGGGAGTTGCAAGGACAAATCATCGCGCTGATGTAACTGGGTGACTTCGGCCAGCAACCCCTGGGCCAACATTTGGTCCAACCGCAGCTGGATACGCTGGTGCAGCAAGCGACGGTCCGATGGGACAATGGCCACTTGCTCCAACCGCACACCCAAGCGGGCGGCGGCGGATTGTTGGGACTGCTGTTGCCACCACCAAGACAGCGGCTTGCCCGTGAGCTCCAACACTTCTAGCGCGCGCTGCAACCGCTGGGAATTTTGCGGCTCGATCTTTTCTGCCGCAACCGGGTCAGCAGCCGCCAGCCGCGCATGCAGTGCGGGCCAACCTTGGACCTCCGCCTCTTGGCGCAAGCGTTCACGTATGGCCTGATCCGCTGTGGGTAGATCCGCCAACCCATCTCGAAACGCTTTGGCGTAGAGCATGGTGCCACCGACCAATAGCGGTAGCTCACCGGCGGCATGGGCTTGGCGCACCTCAAGATCGGCATCACGCACAAAATCCGCCGCCGAGTAAGGCTCGCTTGGGTCACGAATGTCGATCAACGCATGAGGGTAACGAGCAAGCTCTTCGCGACTGGGTTTGGCCGTACCGATGTCCATACCTCGGTAGACCAACGCAGAGTCCATGCTAATCAGGCGCAGCGGTTGCTGCGGGTGCAAGGCATCCACCAAGGCTTCCGCCAGCTGGGTTTTACCGGACGCCGTGGGGCCCAACACCATGAGTACCGGCAAGGCCATGGGCGCTGCTACTGGCCGCGCAGGAACAAGCGGTCCAGCTCGGCCAACGAGTACTGCACAAAGGTTGGCCGGCCATGATTACACTGGCCAGCGTTTTCCGTGACCTCCATCTGCCGCAACAGGCCATTCATCTCTGGCAAGGTTAAGCTGCGGTTTGCCCGAATGGAGCCGTGGCAAGCCATGGTGGCCAGCAAGTCATCTCGATGATCGGCCAAGCGTGAGGATTGACCAAAGGTTGCTAGGTCTGCCAACACATCCAACGCCAACTGCTGCACGTCGCCGTTGGCTAACAGCGCGGGCACTTCACGCACCGCAATGCTCGACGGGCCCGTGCGCTCCACCACCAAACCTAGGTCCGCCAACGCCGCTGCGTTGGATTCCACCAACTCGGCATCGCTGGTGGCTACGTCTAGCGCAACCGGAACCAACAGTCGTTGTTGCACAAGCGCAGCGCCATCTTGAGCAAACTGCTGCTTAAAAGCTTCGTAGGTAATCCGTTCATGAGCTGCATGGATATCCACCATGACCAACCCACTGGCGTTTTGCGCCAACACGTAAACCCCATGTAGCTGAGCCACCGCATAGCCTAACGGTGGGCCATCGCCGTCGGACTCGACGGGTGCATGCGGATGACCCTGGGCATGCGCCTGGGTGTGACTTTCTGGTTGCTCATCTTTTTGACCGTGCGTGTAGTTGTGCACCAGCTGCTCAATGGAGGGTGTTTCGCTGGTTGGGCGCGCAAAGCTCATGCCATGCTGCCGATGGATCGGCGGCGCTAGGTTCGATTGACGCAACCCTTCACCTTGCGCAGACGCATCCGCTGAGCCAAAAGGTTGCAAGTGGGTATCCGGCGTGGACTCACCTTGCACCGGACGCTGATCGCGCAACGCACGATTCAGCGTGCCAAAGATAAAGTCATGCACCGCACGCGCATCGCGAAACCGAACCTCGTGTTTGGTTGGATGCACGTTCACATCCACGGACTGAGGTGGCAGCTCAAGGTACAAAGCAAACACCGGATGCCGACCGTTAAACAACACGTCCCGATACGCCTGGCGAATGGCGTGGGCCACCAACTTGTCGCGCACCACGCGTTCGTTCACAAAGAAATACTGCTGATCCGTTTGGCTGCGCGAAAAAGTTGGCAGCCCAACCCAGCCGTGCAGACGAATCTGACCACGGTTCTCTTCGATGACCACGCTGTTGGCCACAAAGTCTTTGCCGAGGATGGCCGTTAACCGTTGCTCTGGAGACCCAGCGGGCAACTGCAAAATGGCGCGCCCTCCCTGGGTTAGCTCAAAGGCCACCGGTAGGTTTGCCAAGGCCAAGCGGCGCAACACAAGCTCGATCTGTTTGGTTTCTGTGCGCTCGGTTTTTAAGAACTTACGGCGCGCGGGGGTATTGAAAAATAAATCCGACACTTCAACCGTGGTGCCAACCGGATGCGCCGCCGGGCCATCTGCAACCAACTCACCGCCGTGTATCTCAAGCAAGTTGGCATCCGGCTCGGATTGCGACCGACTGGTGAGCCGCACCCGACCAACCGAGGCCACACTCGCTAGCGCTTCACCGCGAAAGCCCAGGCTGCCAACACCATCTAGGTCATCTGCACTCACGATTTTGCTGGTGGCATGTCGCGCTAACGCCAGCGGCAAGTCTGCAGCCACGATGCCCAAACCGTCATCACTAACTCGAATACGCTTAACCCCACCTTCGGCGATGTCCACACGGATATGCGTCGCCCCAGCATCAATGCTGTTTTCGACTAACTCTTTAATGACGGAAGCGGGACGCTCAACCACCTCGCCCGCAGCAATTTGGTTTGCTACCTGGGTGCTAAGTTTGGCAATGCGTGTAGTCAAATGGTGCCGCCCGGTTTTAGGTTAGAGCGCAGGTGGGATCAGCAAAACCTGACCGATGCGGAGCGAATCCGATGCCAGTTGGTTCGCCATGCGAATCTTGCTCATGCTGGTGCCATAACGACTGGCCAGCCCAGACAAGGTTTCACCACGAGCAATGCGGTGAGACTTGGACCGGTTGGTGGTGCTTGCTGCGATGCGTGTGCCGGTCGGTGGCGCTGACTTCATGTAGGCAACAATGCCTTTGGTTACCGCCTTGGCAATTTTCTGCTGGTAGCTTTTGGTCACCAAACGGCGTGCTTCTTTGGGGTTCGACAGGTAACCGGTCTCCACTAAGATAGACGGGATATCGGGGGATTTAAGGACCACAAAACCCGCTTGCTCCACCACATCTTTGTGCAGCTTGGCCACCGAGCCCAACTCGCCTAACACGCTACGCCCAGCCAAAATGCTGTTGGAGCGGTTTGCCTCCATGGACATATCCAACAACACCTGGGCCAAGATGTCGGTTTTACCCACCAAGCTCACATCACCCACACCACCGATTAAATCCGACTGGTTTTCTTTGGCTGCTAGCCAACGAGCTGTCTCGCTGGAGGCACCTCTATCCGACAAGGTGTAAACCGAAGCCCCTTCAACCGTTGCAATGCGAAAGGCATCGGCGTGCACCGAAACAAACAGGTCCGCGCGCTGCTGCCGAGCGATGAGCGTGCGCTCCCGCAAACTCACGTAGTAGTCACCATCGCGCACCAACTTGCCCTGAAACCCTGGCACTTTGTTGATCTCATTAACCAAGCGCTTTGAAATTTGCAGTACCACTTGCTTCTCGCGGGCTTTGTTTGGGCCCACCGCGCCGGGATCTTCACCGCCATGCCCGGCATCTACCGCCACAATCACATCGCGTGAACTGCGGGGTTTGGATACCGGTGCCTGCTTTGGCTTGCTTGGTGTGGCATCGCTTGAAAACAGATCAACGACCAAACGATGGCCATAAGGCGCAACCGGCGCCAAGGAAAAACCTTTGGGTTTTAGCTGGCCCTGCACATCTAACACGATGCGTAGGTTGGCACCTTGCCTAGCGGTACGCAGCGCTTTGACTCGCTTGCGACCAACCGCTGCGCCAGCACCACCAAATTTTGCGCCTGTGGTGGCTTGCTCTAGGTCAATCACCACGCGCGCGGGGTTGTCTAGAGTGAACAACTTGTAGGTAACGCCAGCGGAAGTATCAAACACCACGCGGGTGTAGTTAGGCGCTTCGTGCATACGCACACCTTGCACCGTAACCTGGGCAGCCACCCAGCTGCTGGCACTCAACAGCGCCAACATCAAGCAGCCTTTCACAACACAAGGTCTAACCAATTGACTAACAGATTTGTACACGTCTGCCGGACCCTTCAATAGACAGTTCAATGATCCAGTCTGCCGGTGGCAGACTGTCTTGCGCACGCTGGGGCCACTCCACCAGCTTAATGCCCGGGCCATCAACCAACTCGTGAATCCCAATAAACTCCAGCTCCGCCGCATCGCTAATGCGATAAAAATCGAAGTGGTAAACGGGACCGGTCGCCACGTCTTCGTAGGGTTCCAACAAGGTGTAGGTAGGGCTCTTAACTGGACCAGTATGGCCGAGCGCTCGAAGTATGCCCCGAGTTAAGGTGGTCTTGCCAGCACCTAAATCGCCAACCAGATAGACAATCGGATTGTTGGCGCGTTGAGGACTATTGAGCAACCAATGAGCAACGGCTGCACCACATTGCTCGGTGGCAAGCGCATCGGGTAACCATAAACTCAAGCTGGCGCGTTCGATCATTGATTTAGTCATCTTGTCTGTCTAACGAATCTATCGCTACTCTATCCAGCGCTTCCAACACTTGGGTCGCCAGCAGGCTACGTTGCCCTGCAGCCACTAGAAAATCGCCGGTAGCCGCATGCCAGCAAGCACCTTGCTCAGTCGCCATGCCGGCGGACAAACCTTGAGCCCACAACCCAGCAATCACCCCAGCCAACACATCCCCCATACCGGCGGTTGCCATCGCGGCATTACCTTGGGCACAGACGGCTCGGACCAACGCCTGCGCATCCGCAGAGCCCGGTTCCGCAATTAAGGTACCCGGCCCTTTTAGCAAAGCAACCGCTTGGGCTTTCTCAGCCAGTGCCAGCACCGCAGCTTGCCGATCGGATTCTACTGCAGCGCTGGTTAACCCCAACAGCCGGGCGGCTTCCCCTGAATGCGGGGTGATGATGCGCTCACCTAGCAACCCAGACGAATCTTCGCGCTCTGCCAACAACCGAATGCCATCGGCATCAATCACCGTGCGTGTGGCTGCTGCCATAACCTCGTCAAACAACGCACGCCCCCAGCCGGATCGACCCAAGCCAGGACCCACCACCACCACATCCGCTTGGGCAATCGCTTGCTGACGGCGCGCTAGGTGTTGGGCATCAATAACCATCAGCTCCGGGCGACGGGACAAGATGGGCGCTAGGTGTTCAGCCCGAGTAATGACGGTCACCAACCCGGCTCCCACGCGCAACGCCGCCTCAGCCGTCATCGCTGCCGCACCCCCCATACCCGCATCACCACCCACCACCACAACGCTACCCTGCTGATGTTTGTAGGCATTGGCTTGGCGTTGAGGCAAGGCGCTGGATTCGAAACGCTGCCAAGGCAGACCTGGCAACTGTTGATAGATACTGGCTGGCGCGCCTAAGGTGGCCAAGCTCAGGACACCTGTATAGGCCACACCCGCACCGCTAACCAAACACAGCTTGGGCGCTAAAAAGGTCAGGGTGAAATCGGCGCGAACCGCATCATCACAGAGCAAACCGGTAAGCTGGGGGTGCACGCCGCTGGGTAAATCTACCGCCACTACGGCTAGTGGTGCTGGTAGCTGCCGGGTGCTGGCGTTGATGGCCTGCATAAGGCTCAACGTGCTCGGCCTTGGTTTGGTCACCACCGAGGTGCCGAGCAACGCATCAACAACAACGGTGGTTGCCGTGAGCTTCGGCAACACGCCGCTAGCATCACCCCAAGCAATCGGGTTGACCCCCGCCGCCTGGGCTTGGCGCTGCATTAACCCAGCATCACCGCCCAACTCGCGGCCATCAATTTGCAGCAACTGCACCAGCCAACCTTGCTCTATCGCTAGGCGCGCGAGCACATAACCGTCACCGGCATTGTTGCCCGTACCGCAGCACACTAGCAGTCGGTTGGCTTGAGGATAGCGGCCAGAAATTTCTGCCAGCAGTGCAGCGCCTGCACGCTCCATCAGTTGCAAGGTCACAATGCCAAGCGCACTGGCGGCCAGCTGATCTAGCTGCTGACATTGAGCGCCGGTGTAGATCCCTGTTTCGGTTAGCTCAGAAGCTGTGTTGCTGCGCATAAGTGACAGACTGCAATGGGTTCGCCCCAGTATACGCGCTGCTACCGAGACTACGTGAGATACTGCAGGCATGAGCACGCACACTGAACCCGACTGGGCCGCCCTAAAATCCGACATCCAAGGTTGGGGTGCTGATATGGGTTTTACTGGCATGGGCGTGACCGGTGTGAACACCGCACACTTAGAGCCTGCAGTGAAAGATTGGCTAGCCCAGGGTTATCACGGCGACATGGGCTACATGGAGCGCAACCTGGACAAGCGCTTCGACCCCAGGGAGCTGGAGCCCTACACCGCACGTATCATCAGTGCGCGCATGAACTACCTGCCCGCCGACACCCAACCGCTAGAAATTCTCGACAACCCTCGTCTGGGTTACGTCGCACGTTATGCATTGGGCCGGGACTACCACAAGGTGATTCGTAAACGCTTAGCTCAGCTGGCGCTTAAAATATCCACCGCCACCGAACCCTGGCCAGCACAAAGCCGGGCGTTCACCGATTCTGCACCGATACTGGAAAAGCCACTGGGCGCTATGGCCGGCCTTGGTTGGGTTGGCAAACACACCTTGTTGCTAGACGCCGCTGCCGGGTCTTGGTTTTTTCTTGGCGAGATCTACACCAACGCGTTGCTCCCCATCGATCAAGAGCCGGTGGCAGACCAATGTGGCAACTGTCGTGCTTGCATGACCGTGTGCCCCACCAACGCCATCGTGGCACCGGGCAAGCTGGATGCGCGTAAGTGCATTGCTTACCTCACTATTGAACACAAAGGTGCTATCCCCGAAGAGCTCAGACCTGCCATGGGCAACCGCATCTTTGGTTGCGATGACTGCCAGCTGTACTGCCCTTGGAACCGCGACGCACCAACCACCACCGAACCAGACTTCACCCCGCGCGAGCAGATTGCCAAACGCAGGTTGGTCGATTTGTTTAAATGGACGAAGACAGAATTTTTGCGCAACACCGAAGGCTCTGCGATTCGTCGTATTAGCTTTGCTCAGTGGCAACGCAACCTTGCGGTGGCGTTAGGGAACGGGCCAGCGGACGCAGAAGTGGTTCGAGTCTTGAAGGAATACAGCCAACACACTGCTGCCGCCACCGATGCGGATACCGTCGCGGATGTTTCCCTAGTTCAGGAGCACGTGGATTGGGCGCTAGGGCAGTTGCACAAAGGCGGTTAAATGACCCATCCTGAGGTGGGGGTCTGCATAAAAATGGCGCACTGTCTAGGTTCGAACGGCAAGGCTTCAAAGGGTCGCGGCTGATCGGCAAGCACAAGTGGGTGGTCACCCGAACTGTCCGAAAAGCTCGCGTCTCTCAATCCAACTTAAGGAAGTGCTCTCGGTAATGCCGCAACTCGGCCACGGACTCGCGGATATCCGACAACGCGGTGTGCGCGTTCTCTTTGCTAAACCCGTTCATCACATCGGGGGCCCAACGGATGGCCAGTTCTTTTAAGGTGCTGACATCAATCAAACGGTAGTGCAGGTACTCCTCAAGATCTGACATGTAGCGGGTTAGAAAGCGGCGGTCTTGGTAAACGCTGTTGCCACACAAGGGCGCGGTGTTGGGCTCAACGTGCTGGCTGATGAACTCGAGGGTCTGAGCTTGGGCTTCGGCATTACTCACTTTAGAGG
This sequence comes from uncultured Pseudomonadales bacterium, assembly GCA_938036875.1. GTDB lineage: Bacteria > Pseudomonadota > Gammaproteobacteria > Pseudomonadales > Azotimanducaceae > CALHVX01. The sequence goes on along the minus strand of CALHVX010000162.1, from coordinate 23,175 downwards.
CGCGCACCCTATCCAAGAGCCCAGAAGCCGCGTGGTGGGTCTGGTTCCACTCATCCATCCCCGCCAGCAAGGACTCCGGCTGAGATACCGCCAGCTCCGGGCCTTCTGCGATCAAATTTAGGTCACTATCGGTAATTAAAGTGGCAATCTCGATGATGGCGTCCCGTTCAGGGTCCAAACCGGTCATCTCGAGGTCTATCCAGACTAAATTTGCGGGCACAAATACTCTCCTATGCAGATGCGAGCCACCTTAGGGCTTCGCACTTCGGGTCTCAAGTCTTACACTGGCGCCGCGGCGTAACATCCATCACCTAATCTGAAACTACGCCACCAACTAGAATAAGCCGGCAAACTAGAAGCCGGCATGAGGTTAAGCATAGACCTCAAAGGAGAAACATCATTAACGCATTGCTGATTGAGCCCGAACAGCTCCATGCCGACCTCGACCACGACACCTTGGTCGTGCACGTGGCGGATGCCGCCACCTTCACCCAAGCCCATGTTCCTGGCGCCATGCTAGTGGAGCCACGCGAGCTCGTTTGCGGTATCCCGCCCGCCAGCGGTCGCCTACCCGAGCTTGGCCAGCTAGAAGCCCTGTTTGCTCGCCTGAACTACGACCCCAGCAACCCAGACCGTCTTATTGTTGCCTACGATGACGAAGGCGGCGGTTGGGCCGGACGCTTCTTATGGACCTTGGATGTGATCGGCCACCAACATTGGGGTTACCTAAACGGTGGTATCCAAGCCTGGGCGGAAGCCGGTTACGCCGTTGGACGCGGGTTAGACGAACCAGAAGTATCAAGCAACCCAGCCGATCATCGGGTGAGCCTGGAGATCAACCTAGACGCCGTTGCTGAGATCAGCGACGTGCTCGAAGCCATCGAAGACCCACAAGGTTTGATCTGGGATGTACGTTCGCCTGAAGAGTACGCGGGTATACGCCAAGCCTCTGCACGCGTTGGCCACATACCTGGAGCGGTGAACCTGGATTGGATGCGTCTGAAGGACCCAGCTAACGCCATGCGTTTGGTCGCGGACTTGAAGCCGATGCTGGAGCGCAACGGCATCACCCCAGACAAAAACATCATTACCCATTGCCAGTCTCACCATCGCTCAGGTTTGTCTTATTTGGTGGGCCGCTTGTTGGGGTATCCCAACATCCGTGCCTATCACGGTAGTTGGTCCGAATGGGGCAACCGCGATGACACACCCATTGAGCTCTAGCTGACACAAGAGCTGACACAAGACTATGCCAAGCCCTTTTATTACTTTTCAGCACTGGCTGCCGAAACATGCGCTGTCGCGCTTCGGCAGTCGGATTGCAGCCAGCAAAAACCCATGGCTGAGCGGTGCCATCATTCGTTGGTTTATAAAAACCTACCAGGTCGATCTAAGCGAAGCACAGATTCAAGACCCGGCAGGCTTTGCTAGCTTCAACGACTTTTTCACCCGCGCGCTGCAACCCGAAGCACGCCCCATCGCGGCGGATCCGCAAAGCATCGCCTGCCCGGCAGACGGCACGCTCAGCCAGTGCGGCAAGATTGAAGCGGGGCAACTGCTGCAAGCCAAAGGCATTACTTACTCACTGGCTGAATTGGTTGCCAGCAACGACCCAAGCGTAGACCTAGAACGTTTTAACGGCGGCGAGTTTGCTTGCGTGTACTTGGCGCCAAGCAATTACCACCGCTTGCACTTGCCGCTGGCGGGAACGCTCACACGGACCACAGCGATACCCGGTGAGCTGTTTTCCGTGAACACTGCAACCGCCCAAGGCGTGCGCAACTTGTTCTGCCGCAATGAACGTTTGGTGTGTCACTTCGACACCGCCGCCGGCGAGATGATTGTGGTCTTGGTTGGTGCACTGATTGTGGCTAGCATCGAAGCGGTGTGGCCAGAAACCAGCTCACCTTATCGAAAGCTATCCAGCCAACACTTCGCAACGGGTGCGTACCAGTTTGAGAAAGGGGACGAAATAGGCCGTTTTTTGCTGGGTTCTACGGTGATCGTTTGCTTCGAAGAAGGGGCTACCCAGTGGCAAGACAGCCTCAGCGCTGGGCGCCAAGTGCAAATGGGTGAAGAGATTGGCCAGTTAGTGGGCAGCTAAAACTGAATTTTAAAAAAAAGATTTTTAAACAAACCCCGCAGGAAAGGCCATGCCCGCTTGCACGCTGGTTGCACCCAAGGCTTGCATAACCAGCCGATCCACACCTAGAGCCACACCCGCACAGTTTGGCAATCCAGCCTCCATGGCCGCTAACAATTGCTCATCGATCGCCATCGCCGCTTTGCCTTTGTTATGCCGCAACGCTTGGTCGCGCTCGAAGCGCTGGCGCAACTCGGCTGCATCGGTCAGCTCGTGATAACCGTTGGCCAGCTCAACCCCATCCACCACCAACTCAAAACGCGCTGCCACACTGCTATCCGCAGCATGCAGTTTTGCCAGCGCCGCCTGGCTAGCCGGGTAATGGGTAATAAAGACACGCCGTTGCCCCTGCTCCAACAGCTCATCCAAACGTTGCAGCAACAACAGATCTTCTTGGTCCGAGTCGAGCGAACCCGGCTCCACCGCTAGCAACTCTGCATAGGTCAGGTAGCTAAACTCACCCACCCCTAACACCGCATCCACCAGCTCAGCCACTTCGGCCATCAGCTGCACTTCATCAAAGCCCAACCGATACCATTCCAACAAGGTGAATTCTGGGTTGTGCAAACGGCCGGCTTCGCCGTGTCGAAAGGCCGGACCTAGCTGGTAGATGGAAGGCGCACCCGCGGCAAGCAGACGCTTCATCTGATATTCCGGGGAGGTTTGCAGATAGCCGTAATCGGCAACCGCAATGGAGTCTATGTTGGGTTCGGTGACGCTGGTTGAAGCAAGCGCCGCGGTTTGAACCTCTAAGACTTGCCGTGTGTAGAAGAACTCACGGATTTGGCGCAGCACTTGGGCCCGCCGCTGTAACCCCTGGAGGTGTGCGGCCGGCTGCCAAGTATCCGCGCTAGCCTTTGGCACGACTCACGTAGTCACCAGAGCGGGTATCAATACGCAGCACGTCACCAATGTTCACAAAGAGCGGTACCTTGATGGTGGCACCGGTGATCAAGGTCGCGGGCTTGGTGCCGCCTTGAGCGGTATCACCCTTTAAGCCTGGGTCGGTTTCCGTGACTTCAAGCTCAACAAAGTTCGGCACGGCAACCGCAATGGGTGAATCGTTCCACAGCACCACTTGGCACACCTCCTGCTCCTTGAGCCAATCTTTAGCCTCCGCCACCGCACTTTCTGGTGCGCCCAGCTGCTCAAAGCTGCCGTCCGTCTTCATGAAGTGCCAGAACTCGCCGTCGCTGTAGAGGAACTCCATATCCACTTCGACCACATCTGCCCCTTCTAGAGACTCACCAGACTTAAAGGTACGTTCCCAAACCCGGCCATTTTTGAGGTTGCGCAGCTTCACCCGGTTGAAGGCTTGGCCTTTACCCGGCTTAACAAACTCATTCTCTAAGATGCTGCAAGGATCGTTATCCAGCATTACCTTCAAGCCCGACTTAAATTCGTTGGTAGAATAGTTTGCCATTCGTAACCCGCTGACCTCGATATGTTCGTAAAACGCTCATGATACCTGCCATTGCACCCTACGCGAACGACTTATGGCCAAAGTTATTAAGCTCAGCCTACCGAGATGTGGACCCACTGCTGGAGCGGCTCAAGCTGCAAGGGGCGCAACTGCCCGTGGATCGGTCCAGCCGCTTCGAGCTGCGGGTGCCAGAACCCTTTGTGGCGCGTATGCGCTGTGGCGATCCAGCGGACCCTTTGCTCCTGCAGGTGTTACCGCTACTCGCTGAGCGCACGCTCACCCCTGGCCTAATGGAAGACCCGTTGCAGGAGCAGGACGCGCTCGCCACCCCCGGCTTGCTGCATAAATACGATGGGCGCGCCTTAGTCATCAGCACCGGTGCTTGCGCCGTGCACTGCCGCTATTGCTTTCGGCGTCATTTCCCTTACTCAGAGCACGGGCCTCGGCATTATCAGAGCCTGCTGGAGCACGTGGCCGCAGACCCCAGCATTCGCGAGGTCATCTTGTCTGGCGGTGACCCGCTAACCCTCAGCGATACCGCGCTGATCAAACTGCTAGAGCAATTTGCCGCGCTCCCCCAAGTGACCCGGCTTCGCCTCCACAGCCGCTTGCCGGTTGTACTGCCCCAGCGGGTTAACGAAAATTTGGTTAGTTTGTTGACAAACTTATCGGTGCCCGTGGTGATGGTCATCCATGCCAACCACGCCAACGAGCTAGACCCAAGCACGGCACGCGCGCTGGCTGCCCTCAAGCAACCTAACATCACCCTGCTGAACCAAAGCGTGCTGTTGGCCAAGATCAACAATAACGCCCAAGCGCTCGTCGACCTATCCGAGGCTTTGTTTGCCCAAGGGGTGCTGCCCTACTACCTGCATATGACGGATGCGGTGCAAGGCACCGCCGCCTTCTTGGTGGCCGAAGCCGAAGCGGTGGCGCTGTACCAGGCCATCACGGCCAAACTGCCCGGCTATTTGCTTCCAAAATTGGTGCGCGAAGTGCCTGGTCAGAAGGCCAAGTCTGCTATCCCGGTCTAACCTTAGGTAACTGTGACAGCGGTCATCTTTTGCTAGCGCACCGCCAGGGAAGCATGTCAGTTGGGCTGTTTAACAATCCAAACTCAGAACGGTTTCGCTTATACTGCCACTGACGTTTACTGGAGCTAACGTTCACCGAGACCACCATGGAAGAAGATCTAAACGTTCGCATTAGCGTCCCAAAATCTGATCTACCGGAGCTGTCCATTTGCTCCAGCAATGCAGCAGCAGTAGCAGACTGGGTTGCCGCGCTACCTATGGCGAACACCGCCCAAGCAGCAGAGCAATTAGACCAAGCAACGTCGGAAGTCAGCCGCCTGCAGTGTTCGGCCGCAGACCGTTTTGCCATGCTCGAACACCTGCGGCCACCGCTGCACTACATCAGCACCCGGCTTGATCGCGCGGCGTTAAACAACAGCAGCGACAGCGATTCCATTGCTCAGGCAGCGCAAAATCTGGAAGCAACCTTAACCACCGGCTACAAAGCGGTGGTTCGCGATGCGCTACCCCAATGGTCCAAGCGCGGTGGCAAAAGTGAGCTGCCCAAAGCCATCCATCGGGCAATGTCGGATATGTCTCGGGTCATGCTGCGCACCTTCCAACTCTACGTCACCCCACCCAACCAGATGTGGCAAGAGCTAAACCAACTCTACTTCTTAGCAGAACAGCTGAAGCTGCAAGACACCAAAGTGGAAGACAACGAGAACCACAACGCTACCAATTCTCGCATCATTGATGCGTACCTAAGGCCGGTACTGCTGAGCTTGTGCAAACCCAACCAGCTGCGCTACGAAAACTTAACGCGTATTTTTAATGCGTTGGAGCAGTGGACCTCACTGGTCGCCATTACGCCTACCAGCGGCGACCGCTTGTTCAGCGTCGACCTGGCGGTGGACCAAGGCCCAGTCTTTAGCAACATGCTGAAGAAAGCCAAGCAAGCCCGTGGCGTCAGCATCGACGTCTTGGTGTATGAGCTTGAGGCCTATCTAAAAGAGATCGATAGCAAAGTACCGGTGCCCGACTACATCACCGAGCCGCTGCTATCGCACTTGGTCAGCGCTTGGGGCTCGATCACCGAACGCAGCTTTCGCCGACTCGAAACCACCGGCGCCATTGCGGTTGCCGTTGGCTTACGCACCGCGCACTACTTTATCTCTGGCGGCGTTGAGTTTGCCGACCAAGTAAAAAGCAGCGATACCATGCTCAAACGGGAGATCAACCCCTTTGGCGATCGCGACATCGAAATTGGCTACGGCAACCGGGCGGATGTCTGGGAAAGCGCACACGACGTGGGCTCTAAAATCCCCATCAACCCCAACATCTTGGACCCAGAGCGAATTCTTTATGAATCCAAAACCGGCAAAGATGGGTCGAATCAAAATGCGGAGCCCAAGTTTCAGATCCATAGCACCCAAGCGGTAGACACCAGTCCAGGTGGCTATTGCGTGCGTTGGCTCAACGCCATCCCAAGCAACTTAAAAACCGGTGAGATAGTCGCCATGCGCGATGCATCCGACCCACGTTGGTGTGTCGCGGTGGTGCGCTGGATACGCCAAGATCAGCAAGGCACCACCATGGGCATCGAGCTACTGGCACCGCGCGCCATTCCGGTTGCTACCCGGGTTATCCAAAAGAAAGGCGGCCCCACCGACTACACTCGAGCCTTCTTGCTACCCGAGCTAAAACCCATCAATCAACCTGCGACTCTGATCACACCTCGAGTGCCATTTGCCACAGACCAGAAGATCCATATCCAGCGACAGGGGGTCCAAACGACCGCTCAATTGGGTATTCGGGTACTCAGCACCGAAAGTTTTAACCAGTTCACGTTTCGTATGTTGGATGGTTACTTGGAAAATGCGCAGATCAACCTCAATATCCAATCCTTATCAGAAATGATCGGAGTTCAAGAGCCCCACGACCCTAAGTAAGGACACGTTGGCACTAAAAGGATATGTCGGGATCTCTTAATACCCCTGTAGGGCAAGATGCCCCCATCGCAAAGCAAGGCCCGGTGAAACTCATCGTGGCTGATCGAAGCGAATCGGCGGCCACCGCTATCGAGTCACGTTTGCGCGATGCAGGCATCGCCACTCGATTGCAATACATCGATGATATTTCGCTAGCCGTTAACAGCATCGCTAAAAGCGATCTGCTGTTGTGCAATGCAAGTTTGGTAGGCGCAGAAAAAGCGATCCCCGAGCTGCGCAAGATGGCGCCAGATATTCCCATCGTGTTGCTCACCAACAGCAGCGAAGACCCCCTTAACGCTGAGCAAGGTATGTTGCTTGGCGCAAACGACGTGGTGCCCGTTGACCAACGCGAGCGCCTGCTGATGGTGTGCCAGCGCGAGCTGGACAACCGTTGCAAAACCAGCCAGTTCAGCGTGCTCAACAAAGCGCTTGCGGAAGCGGAACAGCGTTGCCAACTTTTGCTGCAAGGCTCCACCGCTGCTATCGCCTACGTGCATGAAGGGATGCACATCTACGCCAACGACGGTTACCTCAAGCTGTTCGGTTTTGCCGACGCAGACGACATGCTCGGCTTGCCGATCATGGACATACTCGACGCTGACACCTGCGTCGAGCTCAAAAAAGCACTCAAAGTCTTTCGCCACGACGACGGCGAGGTGAGCTTCGACTTTGGTGGCCAAAACAACAATGGTGACACGGTGAGTGGCTCCATGACCCTTGCTGCTGCGGACTACGAAGGTGAATCCTGCATCCAGCTTACCTTGCGACCCGTGGTCGATATGGTGCCTGCGGCTAGCGCTGCAGCCAGCTCAGAATCCGCAGCGGATCTTGCACCGGTTGAAACAGACGGCATCGGTGAGTTCTTGGCTCGGGTTGACACACTGTTCAACGACGACTTTGACGACCGCACATGTAGCGCCATCTTTGTGGCAAGCGTTGATGAGCCCACCAAACATCTTCAAGAATCCGGTTTGCGCGGCGCTGAGCTAATCAATGACCGCATTGCCCTGACCCTACAAGAAGCGGCATCAACCCTACCCTTTACGCGTCTGAGCCGAGACGAATTTGCTGTTGCCGTACAAGGCGATAGCCGCGAAGAGGTAAAAGACAAAATAGAAACCTTCCGCACCGCGGTTGAACATCTATTGCTTGAGATAAACCAGAAAACCGTTCGCCCTACCGTTAGCTTTGGTGGCGCTGAGCTCGAGTCCGATGGCACCCCAGAAGCCTGCCTTGAAGGCGCCTTTTGGCAGCTCAGCACCATGCGCGAAGGCGACGAGCAAGCCCAAAAGAACCGCACACGTATGGCGGCCGGCTCCGAAAAATCACAGCTTGATGATGAAGCCGCTCGCATTTTGCAGCTCATCAACGAAGCCATCGAAAAACAGAAGTTCCAACTGTTGTTCCAGCCAATCATTAGCCTACGCGGCGACAGCGAAGAACACTACGAAGTGTTCCTACGTATGCAAGACCGCAATGGTGAAGTCTTGGTACCACACCAGTTCTTAAAGACGGCGGTCGACAATGGCGTGGCGGGCAAGATCGACCGCTGGGTAATCCTGCAATCAATCAAGCAGCTGTCGGTACACCGCAGCCGTGGTCACGCGACCCGTCTAACGATCAACATCACCTGCAACAGCATTGCTGAAGAAGGCTTCATCAAGTGGTTGGGAGTTGCGATCAAAGCTGCGCGCCTGCCTAGCGATGCGGTTATCTTCCAGGTTACCGAGCACGACGCGGGTACTTATCTGCGCCAGACCAAAGAGTTCATCGAAAGCCTGAAAGCACTACATTGCCAAACATCGCTGTCTCGCTTTGGCTTGATCGACGAGCCATTTGAGCAGCTTTCTGAGCTACCCGTCGACATCGTAAAGTTGGACGGCAGCTTGGTGCACGGCATGGAAGACAAAGATACGGTACGCAAAGCGTTGCAAGCCACCATCAAGAAGCTGCAGAACCAGGGTAAGCTCACGGTAGTACCTATGGTTGAAAGCGCCAATGCGCTATCGACCTTGTGGCAAGCTGGGGCGAACTATATCCAAGGCCACTACTTGCAAGAACCAAGCTCTGAGATGGCCTACGACTTCACCACCGACGAGTAACACCAAGCAAAGGGTGTGGCACCCTTTGCGCTAAGTCTCTTCCGCTAACGCTTGCTCAATATCTCGGTCCGTAAAGCCCATCAGATACAACACACTATCTAAGCCAAAGTTTGAGATAGCGTGGCTGGCCGTTTGCTTGACCACGGGCTTAGCATGAAAGGCCACACCTAACCCTGCTGCACTCAACATCGGCAGATCGTTAGCACCATCACCGATGGCAATGGTTTGCGCCAGGTTGATCCCCTCTTGCTCTGCAATGTCTTGCAGCAGATCCGCCTTACGCTGAGCGTTGACGATGGAGCCCAGCACTTCGCCCGTCATCACCCCATCCACCACCTCGAGGTTGTTGGCATATAGGTAGTCGATGGCAAAACGTTCGCGTAACCGCTCGCCCACGTATTGAAAACCACCAGACAGCACCGCAATGCGGTAGCCAAAGTGGGTTAGCACCTGGATCAATCGTTCTGCACCCTCGTTTAGCGGCACTGTCGCCGCCAGTTCCGCCAGCTCCGTTTCCGGTAAACCCGCCAGCAACTTAGCGCGCTCCCGAAAGCTGGCATCAAAATCCAACTCACCCGCCATAGCGCGTGCGGTGATGGCCACAACCTGATCCCCGACCCCGTGGCGCTTGGCCAGCTCATCCATGGCCTCAACCTGGATCAAGGTGGAATCCATATCAAAGGCAACCAACCGTCGGTTACGCCGATAAACCGAGTCTTCTTGAACGCTGAAGTCAAAATCTAGGTTAGCCGCCGCCTCGAGCAAGCGGCTCTTCAAGGCGCTAGCGTTATGCGCCTGACCATCGGGCAAGACGCCGCGTAGGGTCATCTCAATGGAGGTGCTTTCTTTGCCATCGGCCAGCATGTCCAAAGACTCAAGCGACAGGCGGCCACTTAAGCGCCGAACCGTCTCGATGTTGAGCCCGGCATCTCGGGTAATGCTGGAAACCGCCGCCAGTTGGACAGCATCAAACCCCCGAGCCATGAGCGTGAGGATATAGCGCGGCTTACCTTGGCCCGCCACCCACTCGTTGTAACGCTCAGGACCGATACGGGTAAAACGCACGGGCAGATCAATTTTGGCCAAGGTGGCGCTGAGCTCAGCCTCAAGCTCGGTGGCGGCTTGAGCACTGGCAACTTGCACCAATAGGCCCAGGCCCAGGGTGTCATGGATGACCGCCTGACCCAGATCTAATACTCGCGCTTGATATTGGGCCAGCGTGGATGTCACCATGGCCATCAGTCCAGGTCTATCCACGTCGGCGACGTTCACTAACACTATCTCGCCGGCCACAAGCCCGAACTCCTTTTGATCAGTATTTTCTATTCTTGTTTATACTACTTAACTTAGTGCACTTCAGAGCAGTATTCGTTGACGCTAACCGTTGAACCCAAGCAGGTCAAACTCCCACGCCAAGCTTGGCTGCTTTGGCTTGCAAGCTTGCTCACCGCAGCAGGTGCGCTCGCCTTCATCGCCGCTACCAATGGTGCTGAGCAAACGCGCAGCGCTTATAGCCAAACCTTGGCCAACAACTTGGCTACCTTAAGCCTTGAACCTTTTATTGCCCAGGATCAAATTCAGCTGGGCCTGCTGTGCAATCGAGTTGCCAGCCTACCCCATGTAGCTGGGGTCACCATAGTGGATCTTGGTGAGCGGGTACTCGCCAACACCAAAACCGGCGCCCCGCTGCAAGCGCCACTGGCAAATCATAGTGGCGAGCTTGCCAGCGCTAGCGTTAGTCAAGACAACATTGTGGTGGGTTATGTTCGTGTGCAGCTCCATGCCAACGCGTTTGCGGTCACGCCAAGCTGGCGCCACTGGCTGTTTGGCCTGTTGTGGGCGCTGCTCATCCCCTTTGCCATTGTCGCTTTGCGAAATTGGTGGCAACAGCTACAGGCCAATCCTCGCAGCAAAGTGGTCGACGTTCAGTTTGACGATGCCCAAACCAACAGCGCAGAGCAAACCTTTATCATCAGCGCCAACCTGTTCAACCGCCTTGGGTTAGACAGCAGCGCGCAAAAGGCCGCACAGCAAATCGCCTTAGCCCGGGCTCAGCAAATTGCGCCCCTGTACGGTGGCACCGCCCAAGAGCTAGACCAAGCGGCCGTGTCCATGCGGTTTCCGGATCGCGGGCAGGACGATGCGGCCTTTGCCGCGCTTTGTGCAGGCATGTTGTGGGCAGAATGCCTGCAGCAACCGACGCCACAGGATTCCGCGCTAGACCCAAGCGTCGACCAAGCGCCACCCGTCTGCGCTTATCGGTTTGGCGGGCATCAGTTGCAGAGTGTGCAGCACAGCCCGGCTCAAGCCGCCGAAGCGGAGCAAGAGGCGCAGCTGCTATCGGCGGTTGCCGGCAACGGCCAGCTGGCGATATCCCAGGTTATGTTTGCGCAGATCGAGCGGCCCGAGCGGCTAGAACTGCGCACCGCAGAGCATCCACTGCATGAAGATCTGAATACGGTTGGCGACTGCCTGTATCAAGTGCAAGGCTTGGCAGACCACTACTCAGGTTTGCTGACCAAGCAGATGCAGGCGCTAGCCGCACAAGCGCAGCCAGCTTTATCGCCCTAGCCCAGAAGTCCGGTTCTAACTAGACCGGCTCGACGGTTAGTGCATCCACTTTTTGGAACCCACGTGGCAACTTGCGACCGCGACGGGCGCGCTCGCCAACGTAGTTATCTAGGTCTTTGAACTTCAAGCGCAGATGCCGCTGGCCCGCGTGGACCAACAACTCTTGGGATTCTTGCAGCAACGCGGTAGCCACCACTTGCTCATCTCCCGCTTTGTACAATGGGCTGGGGACGTTCAGCAGCTTGTTGCCTTTGCCGCGCGCAAGCTCGGGCACCTCGGCCAGCGGGAACACCAACATGCGGCCCAGATTGGTGGCCACCGCCAGCCATAGATCTTCAGCCGGCGCGGTGAGCAACAGTGGCGGCAACGCCGTGCCTTCTTTGGGTACGCTCAAACAGGCTTTGCCGGCTTTGTTTTTGCTTTGCAGCTCTTCTAACGCCACCACAAACCCATAGCCTGCATCGGATGCCACTAGCGCCTTGGATTCTTTTGGCCCCATTAGCAAGCCGATAAAACGTGCACCCTCAGGCGGCTTCAGCCGCCCGGTTAAGGGTTCACCCTGACCTCGCGCGCTGGGCAAGGTATGCGGCACCACCGAGTAGGCCCGCCCGGTTGAGTCCATAAAAGCTAGCTGGTCGTTGGTGCGCCCCCGGGCGGCAGCGCCAAAGGTATCGCCGCCCCGGTAGTTGAGGTCGCTGGGATTCATCTCGTGACCCTTGGCCGATCGCACCCAACCTTTGTTGGACAGCACAACGGTAATGGGGTCGTTGGTCATTAGGTCTTCGTCGGAGAACGCTTGGGCTGCATCCACCTCACGAATGGGTGAGCGACGTGGGTCGCCAAACTCTTCCGCATCCGCCAGCAACTCTTTTTTGATCAGCGTCTTCATGCGCGCTTTGGAGCCCAAGATTTTTTCGATGCCAGACTTTTCAGTTTCTAGCTCTTCTTGCTCAGCACGCAGCTTGAACTCTTCTAGCCGCGCCAATTGCCGTAAACGTAAGTCCAATACGGCGTTAGCTTGCAGCTCTGACAGCTTGAAGGCGGCCATCAAGGCCTCTTTCGGCTTGTCCTCTTCACGAACAATCCGAATCACTTCGTCGATGTTCAAAAACGCAATGATGTAACCGTCTAAGATGTGCAGACGTTCATTGATCTTGTTTAAGCGGAACTCTAAACGCCGGGTGACGGTCTGGGTACGAAACTCTAACCACTCGGTCAGCAGGCCCACCAAGCTTTTCACGTTGGGCCGCTGGTCCAGCCCAATCATGTTCATGTTGACCCGGTAGCTGCGCTCTAGATCGGTTGTGGCATACAGGTGGCTCATCACACGCTCGAGATCAACCCGATTGCTCCGCGGCACCAACACTAGACGCGTGGGGTGCTCGTGGTCGGACTCATCACGCAGGTCCGCCAGCATCGGTAGGGTTTTACCCTGCATCTGAGCGGCAATCTGCTCCAGCACTTTGGCTGGGGAGGCTTGATAGGGCAACGCGGTGATCACGATGTCGGGCCCTTCTTGCTCCCACACCGCGCGCGCACGAATGCTGCCGCGACCCGCTTCATACATGGCCTCAATTTCTTCAGGCGGGGTAATGATCACCGCGTCCGATGGGTAGTCGGGCCCTTTGATGTGCATCATCACATCTTTGATGTCTGCCTTTGGCTTGTCGAGCAGATGTACACAAGCGCTCACCACCTCGTTGAGGTTATGGGGCGGCACGTCGGTGGCCATACCCACCGCAATACCGGTACCACCGTTCAGCAATACAAAAGGCACACGGGCGGGTAAGTTCTTTGGCTCTTGAATGGTGCCATCAAAGTTCGGCACAAAATCTACCGTGCCTTGCTTCACCTCTGACAGCAGCAGCTGCGCGTACTTGGACAGCTTGGCTTCGGTGTAACGCATGGCGGCGAAGCTCTTGGGGTCATCGGGTGCCCCCCAGTTACCTTGGCCATCGACCAACGGGTAACGAAACGAAAACGGCTGCGCCATCAGCACCATGGCTTCGTAGCAAGCGCTGTCACCATGGGGGTGAAACTTACCCAACACGTCACCCACAGTACGAGCCGATTTGGTGTACTTGGCTTGATGGTTTAAACCAAGCTCGCTCATCGCATAGATAATGCGGCGCTGTACCGGCTTTAAGCCATCACCAATGTGCGGCAACGCGCGGTCGTTAATGACGTACATGGAGTAGTCCAAGTACGCACGCTCCGTAAAGGTGTGCAGCGGTAGCGTTTCAAAATCTGGATTTTCGGGTTCCATAAATCTCGGTCATCAAAACTAATAGGAGGTTGGCGGGTAGGCCCGCCGGTCATTGATCTGGCTTTAGCGCTTAAGCTAACTCTTAGTCCAATTGGGCTTGATCGCCTTTGGTTTGCAGCCAGCTGCGTCGATCCGGTGCGCGCTTCTTAGCCAACAACATATCGAGCATCTCTTCGGTCTTGGTCCACTGACCGCAGGTCAGCTGCACTAACCGGCGCGTATCTGGGTCCATGGTGGTCTCGCGGAGCTGGAGCGGATTCATCTCGCCCAGCCCTTTAAAGCGTTGCACTGAGGGTGTGCCCTTTTTCTTTTCGGCAACCAGGCGATCCAAGACGCCCGCTTTCTCCGCCTCGTCCAACGCATAAAACACCTCTTTGCCTATATCAATTCGATACAGCGGAGGCATAGCGACAAACACGTGGCCGGCTTCAACCAAGGGGCGAAAGTGCCGAACAAACAAGGCGCACAGTAGGGTCGCAATGTGCAGGCCGTCAGAGTCTGCATCCGCCAAGATGCAAATCTTGTGGTAACGCAGCTTGGTGAGATCCGCTGAACCCGGGTCCACACCAATGGCAATGGCAATGTCGTGCACTTCTTGGGATGCCAACACTTGAGCCACATCCACTTCCCAAGTGTTTAAGATTTTACCGCGCAGGGGCATCACCGCCTGAAACTCTCGGTCACGCGCTTGCTTGGCTGAGCCGCCAGCAGAATCCCCCTCCACCAAGAACAGCTCGGAGCGCCCGGCATCTTGGCCGGAGCAGTCGGCCAACTTGCCCGGCAAGGCTGGACCCGCGGTGATCTTTTTGCGCGCGACCTTCTTGCTGGCCTGCACTCGCTTTTGCGCATTGTTGATGGCCAGCTCAGCGATCTTCTCGCCTTCGCCCGGATTTTCGTTGAGCCACAAACTAAAGGCGTCTTTAGCCACACCACCAATAAAGGCGACAGATTCTCTAGAGGACAGCTTCTCTTTGGTTTGGCCCGCAAACTGAGGATCCGCCAGCTTAGCCGACAGCACAAAGCTGCAGTGGTCCCACAAATCATCACCCGTTAGCTTGATGCCACGAGGGATCAGATCACGAAACTCGCAAAACTCTTTAAGGCCTTCGACCATACCGCTGCGCAGCCCATTCACGTGGGTTCCACCAGCCGGGGTTGGAATCAGGTTTACATAGCTTTCGGCGATGACCTCGCCACCATCGACCACCCACTGCAACGCCCAGTCCACCGCTTCGGTGTTGCCTTTGGCGCTGTGCATAAAGGGTTCAGCCGGGACACATTCGGCGCCCGCCAACGCGGTTTGCAGGTAGGTCTTAAGGCCGTCTTCGTAGATCCAGCTGGTGCTTTGCTCTTCATTGCCCTCAATGGTGAGGCTGACCCGCAGCCCGGGGCACAACACCGCTTTGGCGCGCAGCAAGTGCGACAGCTTGGTGATGGAGACATTGGTGGAGTCAAAGTACTTGGCTTCGGGTAAAAAGCGCACGGTGCTGCCGGTATTGCGCTTGCCGACCTCGCCGGTGGCTTTTAGCTTGGCCACCGGATCACCCTTTTTGTATTTCTGGGTGTAGACCTTGCCGTCGCGTTTGACCTCAACCTCGAGCCATTCGGAAAGTGCGTTGACAACTGCTGCGCCAACCCCGTGCAGACCGCCGGAGAAGTTGTAGTTTTCGTTGTCGAACTTACCGCCGGCGTGCAGCCGGGTCAGAATCAGCTCAACCCCAGACACCTTTTCTTCTGGGTGGATATCCACCGGCATGCCGCGACCATCGTCGCTGACCTCTATGGACCCGTTCTTGAAGACCGTGACCTCAATTTCCTGGGCGTGACCGGCTAAGGCCTCATCCACGGAGTTATCCACCACTTCTTGGATCAGGTGGTTAGGGCGAGACGTATCCGTATACATACCCGGGCGCAGGCGCACCGGCTCCAGGCCGGATAAAACCTGCAGTGACTTTGCGGAGTAAGTGGCTTGCGCCATAAAGCGTTAAATTCCTATAAAAGCCCCACGCTAGTGCGCGGGATCAAGCTCAATGGTAATCGTAAAATCGGTCACCCGGTGCACTTGGGAGGAAAAAGTCCCATCCGCATAGAGCTGCCATGCTCGGTAACCGGGCGGTTGCTCACTTACCGAAAACCGCTGTGAGCCGGGTGTAAATTGAAAACAGGTTGAGGGTGCACCAAGCAACGCAATGTCGCCAGTAGCAGACTCATGCAGTGCACTGATCTCTTGATGCGCGTGCCCAAACGCCAAGGCTTTTACGTTGGCGTTAGCTGCAGCCCAGTCTAACAGTTCAGCGGCATTTTGAATGCGGTCTTTATCGAGCCAAGGGCTGTTGATGGCCAGCGGCGGGTGATGTGTGGCCAACAATACCGGGCGCGGCGACAGCTCAAGCAACTGCGCTTGCAGCCACTGCCAGTGCTCGGGCTCAACCTTAGCCTGAGGTTGATCATCCACATGGCTATCCATGGCCAGCAAGCTCCAGCCGCCTATATCCAACCGCGACTGGGCGTACGCGCTAGGAATCATGGCCGCAGTCACATCGTGATTGCCGGGTAGCAGCAGCATTGGTCCACTATAGAACTCGGCAATGATCTCTAGGCAGCGCTGGTAGGCGTCCGGGTGCGGGTCATGGGCCACGTCCCCGGTGACCAGCAACGCATCCGGCTGCTGCTGGGCAATGGCTGCCTGCAACACAGCCCGCAGGCTGGCATTGGTGTCCACGCCAATGAGCCGTTCGCTCGGGTCGGCGCGTAAGTGCAAATCGGTAATTTGTAGGACGTGAGTCGGTGCGGTGCTCATAGCGCCGCAGTTTAGCCTAAGTGCCCATAGGCAACAGCGAGGTTTAGGTGGCCGGAGACGCTTCGCTTAACGCGGCATCCGTGATCAGACCGCACTCCAAACAGAGCGCTAAGAACTCACCCAAGAAGCGATTTACCTGCGCCTTTTCGTCCGGCTGCCGCATACCCGGGTTGGGGTAGGCGTAGACCGCTTGAAAATGCCGTGCGCGTTGGTAGTCCACCACCTCAGCACAGCGCGCGTCGTGGTAGAGGCGCACCGTCATGCGCGGGTGGGCGGCCCAAAAGTGGGTCACGGGGGCTTCGTCGGTATCCAAGACTGCATCGTCAGACAACGCGGGTGCTTCGCGACCCGATAGACGCAGCAGGGTGGTGTATGGCCCGCGTTCCAATACCGACATGCTGACGATGGTTAATCTAGGACCTAAACGTACGCCAAACTCGCACAAATCGTCCTCGCGCAGGTGCGGGAACAACTTCTTGATGCGAAGGTAGTTGGTATCACATTCCGCCATGTGTGCTGGCAGGTTGATGTTGTAACGCTTATTTGGCAACGAGCTTGTGTCCTGTGAATAATAAGTTTGCTCTCCTACAAGTGTAGGGGTTAACCATCGCATCTTGCATGAACCCCGCCGCAATAAACAACTTGCAATCTGCCGAATCACGGGGGTGATATGGGCCCGCTACAGGCGGGCTCGGCGAAACCCATCACGCCAGAAGCTAGAGCTACGGACCTGGGGCAAGACCTCGCCTAGCAGCGCCAGGTCACAAAAAAAGTGCGAACAGACCACCATTTTGCCACCTACTACCACCTTGGCTGGCGAGCTTTGATACACTGGGGCTAATTGACGGCGCACCTGTCAGCAATGAAAAACTCGTAGAAGTTTTCTTTGGGGGGGCAGGCGCAAGCTACTCGATCCAAAGGCCCTTATATCAAAACCGATCAATTGATTGATCGCAACATAAGGCTTCGATCGCCAGCACCTAGCCGTTAGAACGGTCTCATGGATCGACAGTTGGAAGGACACAACATACACATGGCATATCCCACTTTGCCCCGGCCTTTGCTACAGCTAAGAGCAGGTTTTTGCACAGGCCTCACTTGCCTGCTGCTGACCTTACCCGCAAGCGCTGCAGATCTCGCTCAAGTCTACGAATCCGCCGTTGCTAACGACCCCGTGCTAGGCGCCGCTAAAGCGGGTTATGCCGCCACGGAACAGTTGGTCCCACAAGCCCGTGCGGCGATGCTCCCGAACGTGGGTTTAAGCGGCAACAGCAGTTGGACCGAACGTGAGTTCCCAAAGAATTTTGTGGATGACACGGTGGGCAGCCCTACGTTTGGTCAGCCCTTTAAAATTCCGGACCAAGAGTTCAACGATCACGGCTGGCGCGCACAAGTTGCCCAACCCATCTTGGACATGCCTAGCTGGTACACCTACACCGCCACCAAGGCATCGGTACAAGCGGCAGGTTGGAGCACAGAAGCCGTTGCCCAAAATTTGATTGTGCGTGTTGCGGTTGCTTATCTAAACGTTTTACGCATTCAAGACCGCCTAGATTCCACCATGTCAGAAGAAGCGGCCGTAAAGCGTCAGCTTGAGCAAGTGCAGCAACGCTTTGACGTGGGTTTGGTTGCCATCACCGACGTTTTAGAATCCCAAGCGATCTACGACAATGCGGTTGTACAACGCATCCAGTCCGTTGGTGACCACGACATCTTCTTCGAAACCTTGCGCACCTTAACCGACGTGCCTTACGACAGTTTGGATCGCCTGTCGCAGAGTTTGCCTATCGTTAACCCTGAGCCACAGACCGAAGAGACTTGGGTGCAAACGGCTTTGGCTGAAAACTTGAATATTCGTGCTGCCAACTCACAGCTGTCGTCTGCACGACGCACCGTACGGGCACGACGCGCAGGCCATCTACCCACTATCCAAGCCACCGTTACCCAAAACCATTTTGTCAGCGGCGGCCCAACGGTTTTTGGATCCGGCGGCATCAAAACCGATGACACGGTCTACGGGATAAGCATGAACCTGCCCATCTTCTCTGGCGGCTTTACCCGCGCTCGCACACGCGAAGCACGGGCACTAGAGCTGCAAACCCGCGAGCAGCTCACCGAGCAGCAGCTGGTGGTTGCGCGAGACACCCGCAACTTGTTTCGTGCGGTAGCAACGGACGTGGTTCGGGTGAAGGCACGGTTAAAAGCGATTCAATCTGCTGAGTCTGCGCTAGAAGCCACCGAAACAGGCTACGAAGTGGGCACCCGTAACATTGTTGATGTGTTGCAAGCACAGCAACGCTTGTTTGGTTCGCAGTTTGACTACGCTGATTCACGCTACAACTATGTGATCGACTTGATGGCACTGAAGCAGTCAGCGGGCACCTTGGCTAAAGAAGATTTGCTTGAGCTGAATACGTTTTTAGATGCGTCTAACCCGGTCACGCGGCTCAACTCTGCAGCCCTTCTAGAGGTTAACTAAGCCCAGCGGCGTTAACCTTGTTTGGCTACCTTGCGAATGTAGCCATCCAACAACTCAAAGGTGCGCACCTGCGCACCGGTGTTCAAGCTCACCACCTCTGCCCCAGCCTCACCCTGCTCTGTCCTGCTTGACTCATCTTGATACCAACCACGCAGCAGCGCCACCAACCCAGTGGCATCTTCCGCCAGCTCTAAGGCACCAGCCGTTGCAAAGCGTTCGCACACCTGGGCAAAGTTAAACCGTTGCGGGCCCATCACCATAGGCAATTTGCATAGCGCCGCCTCTATTGGGTCGTGGCCACCCATGGGGACCAAAGATCCACCAATGAAGGCGACCTGAGCCAAACCGTAGAGTAGTTGCAATTGCCCCATGGTGTCGGCAACCAACACCTGCAGTTGCGCGATCGATTCTGGGGCCAGGGTTGCATGCTCCGTTTGCTTAGCAACCCGTAACTGAGCTTGTGCTGCTAAGGCCACCACCTCATCGGCGCGCACTGGATGCCGCGGCACCAGCACCAAGGTGGCGTTGGGCACAATGGCCAGCAACTGCTGATGGGCGGCAAGCACAATCTCGTCTTCCCCTGGATGGGTACTGGCTGCGATCCACACCCAACGTGATGCCAACTGCCACTGCTGCGCCAGCGCAAAGACTTGGGCTTCATGCCCGGCGGGCAACGCTTTATCAAACTTAATGCTACCCAAGGTGCTGATTCCGGCAGCGCTGGCCCCCAAGGCGCGAAAGCGCAGCTCGTGCTCTAACTCTTGGCAGGCCACACTGCTGAGCTGAGCCAACATGGGCTGGGTTAACGCTGAGATGCGCCCATAGCCGCGCGCCGAGCGTTCCGACAGTCGACCATTCACCAGCACAACGGGCACCTGCGCGCGCTGGGCGGCGTTGATCAAGTTTGGCCACAACTCGGTTTCCATCAACACCAGCATGCGGGGTTTGGCGCGCTGGAAAAAACGCCGCACCGCCCAAGGAAAATCGTAAGGCGCATAGCAGTGCGCCACGTCGCCCCCCAACAACGCCTGAACCTGGGCCGAGCCGGTTGGGGTCATGGTGGTCACCAAAAACGGCAGCTGGGGGTAGGCTTGCTGGAGTTGCCGGACCAGTGGCGCAATGGCATTGGTTTCGCCAGCCGAGACCGAGTGCAACCAAATGGCGCCGGTAGGAATGTCCGCCGGTGTAAACCCAAAGCGTTCATCAATCCGCTCTTGGTACGCCGGCTCACCACGACCCCGCCACCACAGGCGCAGCCGTACCAAGGGATAGAGCAATGTCAAAAGCCCTTGATAGAGCCCAAAGGCTAGCTTTTGCACCAGCGAGCGGGGGCCGGGATTAGCTGGATTAACGCGCATGCGCGCAGAGTGCGTGGCCCCACCCAGTGCCGTCAAGTACCTTCTAATGATGGGGTCAGACCCCTGGCTCTGAGTCATGGCTCTGACCCCTAGGTTGGCGCTGCTTAACGGTTGCACCCCTAGCACTTGCGCTCTAGGCTGCACCTGTCATGACCAAACCAAGCAGTACATCCCGCGCCCGCCCTGACCTCATGCTCGACACCCTGATTGTGGGCGGCGGCATTGCCGGGCTGTGGACGTTAAACCTGCTCCAAAAAGCCGGACGCGAAGCCCTGCTGCTAGAAGCGGACACCCTGGGCAGCGCCCAAACCTTAGCCTCTCAAGGCATGGTGCACGGCGGCCTGAAATACGCCTTGGGGGCCCGTTTGAGCGGCGCAGCGGAAGCGATCTCGGCCATGCCGGACCGGTGGCGAGCCTGCTTGGACGGAGAAGGTGAGATGGATCTGCAAGGCCTAGCGCCGCTGGCCACCCGTTACTACATGTTTGCTGGGCCTTCGACCATGGGTCGACTGACCGGGTTTTTTGCCAGCCGCAGCCTGCGCGGGCGCATCGAAAAATTGGAACCGAAAAAATACCCGCAAGCCTTCACCCATCCCGATTTCAACGGCGTGGTCTATGGGTTGAATGACTTTGTGCTGCACACCCCAAGCTTGCTTGAGCACCTGGCCAAGCAGCAGCCGCAACGCTTGTATCAACACAAGCTGCTCGCCGAGCACATCAAGCTGCACTCGGATCAGGTCCAAGTGCAGCTAGGTGACACCTTGGTTGCCGCCAAACACATAGTGCTCACTGCCGGTGCCGGTAGCGGCCCCTTGCTAGAGGCGCTGGGCTTAGACAAGCCCCAGATGCAAACCCGCCCGTTGCACCAAGTGATTGTGCGTGGCCGAGGTTTACCGCGCATGTACGCCCACTGCTTAACCGGCATTAAACGGGCGGAGCCCAGGCTCACCATTACCAGCCACCGGGAACCCGACGGCAGCTGGCTGTGGTATCTCGGCGGCCAACTGGCCACTGATGGCGTTGGTATTGGCGATGCCTTGCAAGCGTCGAACGCGCGCAAAGAGCTCACCACTTGCGTACCTTGGCTCGATTGGAGCACCGCCAAATTTTCCAGCCTACACATCGATCGGGCTGAACCTAAACAGCAAAGCGGCCTACGCCCAGACGAAGCTTTTGTTGAACGCCATGGTCGGTTGCTGGTGGCTTGGCCAACCAAACTCAGTTTAGTCCCCGACCTAGGGCTGCAACTGCTGGCATTGCTGGACCCAGCGGCTAAAGACCCAGCAAATTCAACCGAAGTTGCTGCCGCCCAATCTCAAGCGCTCAACCTACCTTTGCCTCGCGCCACTATAGGCACAGAACCTTGGATGGTTACCGGTGGAGCTTAGACCTTTAGGCAACACAGGCATCCACACCTCGGTACTCAGCTTAGGCACGGTTAAGCTGGGCCGAAACCAAGGGGTTAAATACCCCCAGGCGTTTGATCTACCCAGTGACCGCGAAGCCCGCGCGCTGCTGGCCTGCGCCAAAGACCTGGGCATCAACTTATTGGATACCGCCCCCGCCTACGGCACCAGCGAGCAACGTTTGGGAGAACTGCTAACCCAACGCCAAGACTGGATCCTTTGCACCAAGGTTGGCGAGAGCTTCACTAACGGTACATCCGAGCACGACTTCCGCCCGGCAAGCGTGCAAGCCAGCGTCCACCAATCCTTGCAGCGCTTGAAGACCGACTACCTAGATATTGTGCTGATTCACTCAAACGGTGATGACCTAGAAATTTTGAACAAGACCGGCACGCTCAGTGCGCTGCAAGATTTGCAGCAGCAAGGGTTGATCCGAGCCGTGGGTATGTCGCACAAAACCTTAGCCGGTGCGCAACAAGCGTTAACCCTGGGTGCCAACGTCTTGATGGCCACCTTAAACAACGAAGAACGTGAAGACCTTGAGCTGATTGCCCAGGCGGGTGAACAAGGTTGCGGTGTGTTGATCAAGAAAGCCTTGGCTAGCGGCCACACCCCGGCGGCCGAGCGCGATGATGCGTTACGTTGGGTGGCGGCTCAACCGGGCGTTAGCAGCCTGGTGATTGGCAGCATCAACCAACAGCACCTAACCGCCAACGCGCAAGCCTTAGCCAGCGCACAAGCAAGCTAAGATTTAGCGTCGCTTTGAATGCGCTCAACAATAGCGGTGGTGGAGCAGTCGTCGACCAAACTTAGCACCGCTACCTCACCACCGTAGCCGTGCACAATGGGCGCACCCACCACCCCGTCGGAACCGTAGTCACCGCCTTTCACCAACACATCGGGTTGCAACAGTTCTAGCAATGGCTCCGGCGTGTCTTCAGCAAAGCCAACCACCCAATCCACCGCACCAAGCCCCGCCAGTACTTTCAAACGACGGTCCAACGGATTCAACGGGCGGCCCTCCCCTTTAAGGCGGGTCACCGATGCGTCGTCATTCACGGCAACCACCAACTTATCGCCCAAAGCTGCCGCCTCGCTGAGGTAGGAGACGTGACCGGCATGCAAAATATCAAAGCAACCGTTGGTAAAGACCACACGCTGCCCCGCTTTTTTAGCCCGGCTGACCGCTTCGGCTAATTGGTTGCGCGTCAGAATGCCGGCATCACCACCGAGGGCTCCGCTTAGCGCGGCGCTTAGCTCGGGGCCGGTGACGGCGGCGGTACCAGAGCGAGTCACCGCAATACCGCTGGCCGCATTGGCCACCTCAGCGCAAGCGGCCGCAGACCAACCTAACCCTTGGGTGATGGCCAACGCGGCGGCGGCGGTATCTCCAGCACCGGTGACGTCAAACACATCCACCGGACGGGCCGGAATGTTTGCGTGCTCACCGTTGTGGCTAATCACCCGCATGCCTTGCTCGCCGCGCGTAATAATCAATGCCCCTAGATCGTGCGCCTGCACCAGCGCTTCCGCTCGAGCCACCATCTCGTTGTTGTCTTGCCAGTCGCCAACCGCCCGACGGAACTCGTGCACGTTGGGTTTTAACAACGCTGCACCGGC
>CALHVX010000161.1 GCA_938036875.1 uncultured Pseudomonadales bacterium | reverse complement strand
CGGAAGACGATGCGGTTGTTGTTAAGAACGTTGCCGCGCAAATTTTGCGTCGAGCGGAAGATAAAGCAGGCAGGTCGGAGGCAGTAGCCGATGTGGTTTCACCAACGCCAAAATTGGCCGTTACCTCCAAGCCTACTGTAGAAACCCTTTCTACCCCAGCTTCCGATCTTGGAGCCGTACCAGCTGTAGAGCAACAGTCTGTCGTGCAACTAGTGGCCGAGCAAGGCAGCCTGTTGGGTTCTGTTGCGGCGTTGGTTGACCAAATCGATCTAGATCAGTCTCTGCACGCTTTGGTCTGTCGCATAGCCCAACAGTTTCGCTGTCTCCGGGTTTACGTTGGCTGTGTGGAAGGTCGCCAGGTTGCTATTCGGGCGGTGTCTGGGCTTGTCGACTTTGACCCGCGATCTGCCCTGATGGTGGACGTGGTTCAGGCAATGAACGAAACACGAATGATGTCGTGTGCGATTCGAGTGCCCGATACAGATGCTGATCGAGTTCCGCCACAAAGCCATGCCTCTTTGGCTGAGCAATTAAAAAATCCTGCATTGATCAGTATTCCGTTAACTACTGAAAACTCGGTTTTAGGTGTGTTGTTGCTTGAGCGTGACCGCCCCTTTACTGCAAATGAGACCGCTCAGTTAGAGCGTCTTTCGTTACTAATTTCACCGATGCTAGCACTCAAAACAACGGAAGCCATGAGCACCGGACAGTGGCTACGCCGGTTCATGGGGCGAGGATTACGGAGCCTGTTCGGTGCCCGTCGTCTTGGACTAAAACTATCCTTGCTGGCGTTGATGTTGATTGTGGCGGTGAGTGCGACCTACACACAGATGCATCGAGTAGATGCGAATGCATCGCTTGAGCCAAATACCCAGCGCGCTGTTGTTAGTGGGTTTTCTAGCTTCTTGAGTCAGGTTGAGGCGCGAGCTGGCGACATTGTTAGCAGCGGTGATGTGCTCGCGCGTTTAGATGTTGATGAGCTGGAGCTGGATCGCATCAAATGGGTTGGCGAGAAAGAAAAGCTGAACAAAGAATACCGAGCGAACCTAGCGCAGCGAGATCGTTCCAAAGTTCGAGTGCTAGAGGCGCAACGCTCTCAGGCTCAGGCCAAAATTGACTTGATCGATGCACAAATACAACGGGCTACCTTACGTGCACCCATTGATGGAGTGGTGGTTTCCGGTGATCACTTTCAATCGCTGGGTCGTCCGGTGGAGCGCGGGGAGTTACTGTTTGAGGTTGCTTCGCTCGATGACTATCGTTTGATTTTAAAGCTGGACGAAAAAGATATTGGTTGGGTGAAGATTGGGTCTAAGGGTCAACTACGTTTACGCAGCTTGACCGACAGAACCTTTCCATTTGAGGTGACCGCTATAACACCGGTGTCTGAGCCTGGTGAAGGCGCCAATACTTTTCGAGTTGAAGCCAACCTTGAGAAGCTACCGCAAAGCATGCGCTCGGGAATGCAGGGTGTAGCCAAAATTGATGTTGAGCCTCGGGCTATTGGTTGGATCTGGACCCGATCCTTCGTTGACTGGGCTCGCATGCAAATCTGGAAATTTGGAGGCTTGTAGTGGCTGAGTCTCTTTTTAGCAAACAGTGGTATCGCGTTAGCGGATTGCGCCCCCAGGTCAAAAACCACGTGATTGTTCGTCGACACTACTATCGACGCGAACTGTGGTACGTCATCAGCACCAAAACGAACGCTGCGCACATGCGCATCAACAGTGCTGCCTATTATCTCTTTCGACAGTTCAACGGTGAGCGTACGGTTGAAGACATTTGGAATGATAGCCTGGCAGCGCTCGATGACGATGCACCAACCCAAGATGAGGTGGTGGGCTTACTGAGCGAATTGTTTGATGCAACCGCCGTTGATTTTCAACAGCAGTCTGATGTGGATCAGTTGTTTGATAATCATCGGTCCCAGCAAGCTCGAAATGCTAAATCCAAACATTTGAACCCGCTGTTTATGCGGTTCACCTTGTTTGATCCTGACAAGTTGGTTCAGCGTATGTTGCCTGCACTACAAGGCTTGTTTTCGCGGAACATGTTAATCGCTTGGGTGGCGTTGTGCCTCGTGTCACTGGTGGCGGCAGCCTACTCTGCTGCTGACATCGGACGAGCGCTGGGTGAAGACCTGACCAGCGCACGTAACTTGATCATCATGTGGTTTGTCTTCCCGCTGATGAAGTTGTTGCATGAGCTGGCGCATGCGTTGGCAGTGCGGCGCTGGGGTGGTGAGGTACATGAATTTGGCGTGGCGCTGCTGGTTTTGCTCCCAGTGCCATATGTCGATGCGTCTGAGTCTGCTGGGTTTGCCAACAAATACCGTCGTATGGCGGTGGCAGGCGCCGGCATTGTGGTTGAATCCTCGCTAGCTTGCTTGGCGCTCCTGGTTTGGGTTGCGGTGGAACCGGGATTGGTCCGTGACATTGCATTTAACGTGATGCTCACCGGTAGCGTGTCTTGCCTGCTGTTCAATGGTAATCCGCTGTTGAAGTTTGATTCTTACTATGTCCTCAGCGATGCCATTGAGATACCGGCGTTGGCTTCAAGGTCCAGCCGATACCTGCTCTACCTGATTCAGCGCTACGCGTTTGGCATGGTGGTTAGATCACCGGTAACGGCCGAGGGTGAGAGAGCCTGGTTAGTTGGGTATGGCTTGATAGCGACGATTTACCGTCTAACCCTAAGCTTCGGTATTTGCCTATTTGTTGCTAGCGAGTACTTTTTTATCGGTGTGGCCTTAGCCATTTGGGCTGCTTTTGCGCAACTAGTTATGCCGTTGCTCAAAGGCCTGCGCTTTATTCTTGTTGATCCGCGTCTGCAGACCCACCGCTGGCGAGCAAATGCTTTGGTCAGCGTTTTTCTGGCAGGTTTTGTGGGCCTTACAGGCTTTGTGCAGTTACCCCACGTGACCGAAACTCGCGGTGTGGTTTGGCCAGTGGACGACGCCATGATCCGGGCCGAAACCGATTGCCTAGTTGAAGAGGTACTGGTTGCTAATGGTCAGACCCTTGAGCCGGGCGTGCAGGTCCTACACTGTGATACGACCTTGCTGCAATCAGAAGTCGCACAATTGCAGGCAGAGCTGCTTGGCGCGCGTGCTGCGGTGTATTCAACTCGAGATCGCGTTGAGCGCAGCATGCGCAAAAACGAGGTGCAGATCGCCGAAGAACTTTTGGCTAAAGCCCAGCAAAAACTAGCCAAAACGACCATTGTCAGTAGTGCGAGTGGCGCTCTGTTTGTCCCGGATTCCAGCAATCTAGAGGGGCGTTTCTTCCGCCAGGGTGAGCTGGTGGGTTACTTGCTCAGCGATGAGAACATATCCATTCGGAGCATGCTTGAGCAGGAGCGCAGCGTGCTTTTGGGTGATCGGTTTGATGGGGTTGAGGTGATGACTATGTCTCGCCCGCGCTTTCATACTACTCACATTGTGAGGCGATTGCCTGCGGCAACAGAACAGTTGGTAAGCCCGGCTCTAGGGACCCAAGGTGGCGGCGATCTAGCCCTGCGCAACGAAGACGAGCAGGGGCCACGATTGCGAGAACCAGCCTTTGAGTTGGAGATTGCACTACCCAAAGAATTGCGCTCCAGCTTGGTAGGTGAGGCGCTGCGAGTTCGATTGGACCATGGCTCTGAATCTTTGGCGGCGCAGAGTTATCGACAGCTCCAACTGCTCTTGCTAAGGCGTTTCAATGTTTAGTCGTAGCGCTACTGTTTTGGAGCGGCCCGGATACCTGTTGAACTGGTATCCTGAAACGGCGCATCAGCAGCCAGAGCTGATTACGCGGCTGGTTAGTAGCAGCAAGTGTTTGTGGCAAGCAAAAGTCCAACGCTTCAGTGCATTTGGTAGCTCTGTGCGCACAATAGACCACTATGCAGAGCAATTTTCTAGCAGCTCTGCAGGTGAGCAGCAACGTATGCTGCTAGATGTCCGCTCTGACCTGCATCGGCACGGACTGATCCACGTCAATTTGCTCAAAGCATTTGGCATGGTTAAGAGCGGTGCGCGCGATGTCTTTGGATTTAATCTTCACGACGAGCAAATGTTTTGCGCCTGGTCGCTGATGCATGGTCTGTTGCCGGAAATGGCAACAGGCGAGGGCAAGTCGGTGACCGCGGCAGTGGCGGCTATTGTGGGGGCAATGGCGGGCTTGCCAGTGCACGTTATCACGACCAACGACTACTTGGTTGAACGCGATGCCAAGTCCATGCAAAGGTTGTTTGAGCGATTTAAAGTTAGCTCTAGCTTTGTTACCCCCGAGCACACAGACGAGCAGCGTCGCGAGGCGTACGCTTGTGATGTTTGCTACGTATCCAATAAGCAACTGGTGTTTGACTATCTTCGAGACCGTCAATCTCTTGGCAATCAACCAGGGTCACTAACCTCAGCACTGCGCTGCGTGCTTGGTCAGAACTCAACCCCAGCCCTGCTTCGCGGTTTATGCTTTGCCATAGTTGACGAGGCTGATAGCGTTCTGATTGATGACGCCATTACACCGCTGGTGCTGTCGCAGCAGTCGGAAGCGGACGGTGATATGGGGCAGTCGCTAACGGCAATCAGCCTAGCTCACCGATTGCAGAAGGGTGTGGACTTCAGCATCGATACCCGAGTGAAGTCAGTTTCTATTCTGGAGCAAGGTGAAGACAGCCTCAGTGATGCCGTGCGTGGTTTAGATGGCGTCTGGAAAAATCGACGTTATCGACACGAACTGGTCCGCCAAGCCATCTCTGCCCTACATCTGTTCCAGCGCGATGTTGATTATTTGGTGCGCGAAGGTGAAGTAGTGCTAATCGACCAGTCCACTGGGCGTGTGATGTCTGATCGTAAGCTGCAGCACGGTTTACATCAGATGTTAGAGGTTAAGGAGCGCTGCGAATTGAGCGGTCGTTCTGAGACGCTCTCCAGCATGAGCTTTCAAACGTTTTTTCAGCGCTATAAACATCTTTGCGGGATGACAGGTACAGCAAGAGAAGCCAGCGCTGAGCTGCGCCGTGTCTATGGGCTTGGCTATGTACCCGTGCCAACCCATAACCGCAACTTGCGGGTAGCTTGCCCCCCAAGTTTTGCGCAGACAGATGATGAACATGCACAAATGCTTATCGCTGCAGTTAAAGAGCGGCACAGCACTGGCCAGCCGGTTCTTATTGGGACCCGCTCGCTTGCTCAGTCCGAACGTATCTCCGAAAACTTGGAAAGCCAAGGGTTGCTGCATGCAGTTCTCAATGCGCGCCAAGACGAAGATGAAGCCGCTATTGTATCGCGGGCTGGTGCGCGTGGCGCCATTACCATTGCAACCAACATTGCAGGGCGGGGTACCGATATCCCCATCGCGTCAAACATTGCCGAGCTTGGAGGTTTGCACGTTATCGTTGCTGAGTTAAACGACAATGAGCGCATTGATCGCCAGCTCATTGGTCGCTGTGCGCGGCAAGCGGACCCCGGATCATACGAATATTTGTTGAGTTTAGACGACCCGTTGCTAGAACGCTTGGCGCAACGGTCGATTCGTCGGCTGAAAAAAATTAAGGCGTTAGTGAGCCTTGGTGTTTGGCAAAACCTATGTTTACGAGCGTGCAAGCGCGCCCAACGAACGCAAGAGGCTGCGCAGCGAAACGCAAGAAAGCAGGTTGCGGCAGCAGATGTCCAGATGCAAAAGCGATTAACCTTTACGGGCTACAAGGAGTAAATGTCTGTGTTTACCAAGTTTCCATCGATATCAGTAGCTGTTGTCTTGATGGCGCAAGTGACTATCGTTGCACCTTCCCTGGCGCAAGATCTGTCGACAACCAGTTTCGATTGCCTGATCGAACCCAAGATGACCGTAATGGTTGGTGCCCCAACGCAAGGTGTTATTCGAAGCGTTGATGTGGAACGTAACGAGACAGTGAAGCCAGGACAGTTGCTGGCAACCTTGCGTAGCGATGTAGAAAAAGCTTCGCTAGAACACGCGCGCACCCGGGCCAAGATGAAGAGCGAGATTCAGTCTAGAAGAGCGGATTTGAGTCTTGCGCAGGTGAATATGGAGCGGATTAAAGAGCTTTACGATAAACGGATGGTGCCGTCGCAACAACGTGATGAAGCGGTTGCACAGTTGGAAGTCGCTCGTATGGCGGTAAAGCAAGCTCAAGATAACAAAACACTGTACGAGTTTGAATTTGCACGGGCCAAACAGATTTTCCAGCGTCACCAAATTCGTAGCCCAATCGCTGGCATTGTGGTAGAGCAGCGCGCATTTCCCGGCGAGTTCGTTTACGAAAATCCTGTGGTCACCATTGCACAGATTGACCCGCTAGTTGTTGAAGCTATTTTACCTGCCCGGCTGTATGGGCAAGTGCGTGCAGGAATGATGGCTAGGATCGATCCTGAAATTAATTTGGCGGGCTCAATGTCTACTGCAGTGACAGCCACAGACACCCTGATTGATGCTGCTAGTGGTACCTTCTCGGTACGTTTAGAGCTGCCTAACCCAGAACACAGCATTCCAGGTGGGCAACGGTGCACCCTGACCTTTACCGATGCTGCCAGCGGGGACCAGGTAGCAGCGGTAGGCTCTAAGCGCGGTGGATCTTAGGCGATGTTTGGCAAGCTGCGAAAATTTTGGCGACGCCGCCGCGATCGTGGCGTAGCTAAGGAACCGTCAACCACTGGATTGCGCTCGGAGTCATTGGAGCCGCGGGTCCTGTTTTCGGCGGATTTGCCTTGGGTCGAGGCAGACGTGTCCCAGGCTGAACCCTTTGATCAGTCTTATGAACAATCGGTAGCGCCTGTTGTGAATTCCGAATCATCTGCAGTGCAAACGGCGCAAGCTGATGGTCAAAATCTTATAGTGATAGACCCCAGCTTGCTGTCGCAACTGCAGATGTCTTCTAGTTCGGTTGAAGCACACTATGAATCCGCTGGGTTTGATGTGTCTGTGCTGCAAAACACGCAAAACGGGATTAGCCAACTCAATGTTCTACTGTCGAGCATCGCTCGCTCTGGCTCTATAGATGTTTTGACCACTGCACAGCCGCAAGGCATCAGTTTAGGCGCCGACATTGTCGGCGTTAACGATGTGCTGAATAGCAACTCAATGATTTCTGGATGGGCGGGCCAGCTGCAGGCAGAGAGCGGGCTGAACATTCAGGCCGTTGGCTTAGATCAGTTTGTTGATGCTGAGCATATGGCGGATCTATTGACGACGCTGACAGGCGCTAATGTGGAGCTGAATAGCTTCGCTGGAGTGCTCCCTGGAACCATAGCTCAGCCTGAACAGCAAGCACGACACGAAGTGGTATTTGTGGATACCGGCGTAGAAGGCTATCAGGCGCTGGTGGATGACATCCAAGCGGGTGGTGATGCAGGCCGCACGCTAGAGGTCATCCTGCTGGACCAGAACCGGGATGGCGTAGAGCAGATCAGTGAATATTTACGCGGCTTCAATGACCTAGATGCCATACATATTGTTGCTCATGGAACCGACGGTGCGATTGAGCTGGGTGCGGGTACCTTATCCAACAGCACACTAGCTACTTACGATGATGCATTAGCTGGTTGGCAAGCGGCGCTGTCGGACGAAGCGGACCTGTTGATTTATGGATGTGATTTGGCCAGCTCTGAGTTGGGAGAGAACCTGCTCCGACAGGTGGCAGATCTGACCGGCGCTGATGTAGCCGCCAGCGACGACTTAACCGGCGCCATCGAGCTAGGTGGTGATTGGGAGCTTGAGTTTACCGACGGTGAGATTGAAGCTCAGCTTGCCTTTAGTGAATCCTTGCAGGCGAATTGGCAACAGGTGTTGGTAACAACACCAGAGACCTTGGTCAACGAGACGACAACCGGTGCCCAAGAAAGTAACTTTTTTGGCGGCGGTAGCGTCGCCTCTGATGCCGAGGGCAACTATGTGGTTGTCTGGCAGGACAATAGTGGCTCCAGTTATGAAGTCTATGCGCGGCTTTACAACGCGGATGGCACGCCTAACTCAAGTGAATTTTTGGTTAACAGCACCACAGCCGGCGATCAGCGTTCTGCTGCGGTTGCCATGGATGCAGATGGCGACTTTGTCATCACTTGGACCAGTATCGACCAGGATTCCGCTGGGTCTCATGGTGTTTATGCGCAGCGTTTCGATGCCAATGGGGTGGCTCAAGGTAGCGAGTTCCTAGTCAATACCAACGTCACTGGGGATCAGGGTCGTAGCAAGATAGCGATGGACGATGCAGGAAACTTTTCCATTAGCTTTACTGATTTTACGACGAACTCGGGAGACGTCTTCCTACAGCGTTACACCGCCAATGGCTCGGCTTTGGGCGGCAATACGACGATCCATACAACAGTATCGAATAGTCAAGGCTATAGCGATATGGCGATTGATGGAGCGACAGGAAACATTGTTGTTGTTTGGGAAAGCGGGAACCAGGACGGCAGCGGTGCGGGTGTTTACGCTCGGATGTTCGATAGCAACGGTGTGGCCCTGACGGGCGAATTGCAAGTGAACGTCACCACGGCTGGTGAGCAAGTGGGTCCAAAGGTCGATTTTACGGCTGACGGCGGCTTTGCGGTTGCTTGGGAAGAAGGAATCTCTGGCTCAGACATGAAAGTGCGTGTGTTTGATGCTGCTGGGGCTGCTATATCTAGCGAGATTTCCGTTCATGCAGCAGTTGCTGGTGAGCAGCGCTTTGGCGATATCTCCGCAGATGCCAGCGGACGTTTTTTGGTCACTTGGGCAGACGACGGTAACGGTGGCAACTCTAGCATCAAAGCCCAGCTATTTGCTGCAGATGGCAGCAAGATTGGCTCTGAAGTACTAATCAATGAAACCATCACTGGGTATCGAGACGATGTCAGTGTATCGCTAGTTGATGGTACCGCTACCTTCAGTTGGTGGGGAACAGGCGCTGGTGATTCAACCGGTGTGTATGCACGATCAGTACAGTTTTCAAACCTCGTGGCGCTTAGCGATAGCGCAACCGTGGTATCTGGTGCTCCTGTTGTTATTGATGTACTGGCCAATGACTCCGATGTAGACGGCGATCCCCTGGTGGTCTTGGACCTATCCGATCCGGCCAATGGAACGGTGGTCAACAACGGTGACGGCACCGTGACCTATACCTCCGATCCAGGTTACTCAGGCTCGGACAGCTTTAGTTATATTGCGGCAGACTCAAGCTTGAACCTCCAAAATTATTGGGCGTTTGACGGTGATGCAAGTGATGCGGTGGGTTCCTCCAACGGCACGCTGAATGGCACCACCACTGTTGCTGGAGCCTTTGGCAACGGCTTGGCTTTTAATGAAAGCAGTGATTACGTCCAGATACCGGATGTTGGCTATGGCGCTGAGACTAGTATCTCGTTCGACTTCAAACTGGATGACACCACGGGTTCGCTCTTTCAATATCTCTACAGTCATGGCGATGTTGATAGTACCGACAGCATTAACGTATTCGTCAATGAAGCATCTCACGGATCAGACCCCAATGTGCTGCGCACTGTTGTGCGCGATGGAGATGACACGTTGGACAATGCTGCATTGGAGGTGGACATTGCGTCCTTGG
Organism: uncultured Pseudomonadales bacterium; assembly: GCA_938036875.1. Classification (GTDB taxonomy): domain Bacteria; phylum Pseudomonadota; class Gammaproteobacteria; order Pseudomonadales; family Azotimanducaceae; genus CALHVX01. The sequence continues at coordinate 1,508 of CALHVX010000161.1, read as the reverse complement.
TCGGCGATGGCCAGTGGCATAACTACACGGTGACCACTGGTGCTTCTGGGCTAGCAGTTTACCTTGACGGTGTTCTGGTTGCTTCTGATGCTACCCGTGGTACTGGCCCCATTGACCCTGCGGGTGACTTGTATGTTGGTGCCCGGCAGGATATCGCGGCGGATCGTTTTTATGGTGGCGCCCTGGATTCGTTGAGTATTTACAGCTCAGGCCTCACAGCGGAGCAAGTTTCTGATCTGCAAAGCGCTAGTGCCACCGCCACCGTCGACATCACCGTAGAAGCGTTAGCGCCCACCGATATCCAGACCGTTGCAACCGCCGGTGGAGGCTTGAGCCTAAACCAAGACGGTGGCGATAGTGCCTATCTGCTGGCGGATAATGGTAGCGCGTTGTTAGGTGGCTTAACTTCTTTGACTTACGAAACGCGTTATTCGAGCCTAGAGCCCGGCGGTCAAAGTCTAGTTTCCTATGCCACCACGGCTCGTGACAATGAATTTAAGTTGGTTACCCAAAGCAATGGCGACCTGCTGGTGCAAATTGGCGCCAATAGTATGCAGATTACAGACTTCGACTTTCGCACCTTAGCGGATGGTGAGGATCATACGGTTTCGTTTAGTTGGCAAAATTCCAATGGCGGGTGGGCGCTTTACGTAGATGGTGTTGAGGAGGCGACCGGAACCGGGTTATCAACCGGATATGCAATTGATACCGCGGGTACACTTGTCATTGGCAATGAGCAAGATTCAGTAGACGGCGACTACAACTCGAATGTTGCTCATCAAGCGACGATTTTTGATGCGCGACTGTTTAGTGATGTGCGAACCCAGTCTGAGATTGCGTCAAGTTATCGAAGCACGCTCCCGTTTGATGAAGCCGACATGCTGGCAAACTGGCAGTTCGACGGACTATCCAGTGGTGGTGTTGTCACTGATGCTGTCAGTGGCAACAATTTAACCGTTAAGCATGCAACCGACCCTGGATTTACCGCAAGCGAGCCATCTCTGACATTCAGGCTGAACGAAAACGCGCTAGACGGAAGTTTGGTTGGCCAAGTGGCTGGCGTTGATGCTCAACGTGAAGCGAGAATAGCCGAGATCCTGGCGAGCGATTCGACTTTGTCTTATAACGCTGAGACAAACAAATTCTACAAGGTGGAAGGCACAGCTGCACTGTGGACGGCTGCCCAATCCAATGCTGTTGCGCAGTCGCTTGGCGGTGTAAATGGGCAGCTAGTAACAATTCACTCGGCCGCTGAGCAAGAGTTCGTGCATGAAATTGCGTCCTCAAGTGGTGAAACAGTCGTTTGGTTAGGTGGAACCGATCAAACGGTTGAGGGCGAATGGCGATGGCAGAATGGCAGCGATGACGCGGAGCAATTTTGGCAGGGGAAAGACGACGGATACAACCCTGAGGGCAGGTATCACAACTTCGAACTTGCGGCTGGTGAGCCAAACGACGGTGGTGGGGAAGACTACCTTCGAATGTATACGAGCGGGCCGCGAGACACG
>CALHVX010000160.1 GCA_938036875.1 uncultured Pseudomonadales bacterium | reverse complement strand
AATTCACGTGGTTTTGGGTCGCAACCGCTCTGGAAAAACCGCCTTGTGTCGGCTGTTGGCCGGATTGCCAAGCTCCGCTAGCGCCCAGATACAAATGGGGGATGCCGATTGGACCCAGCTTGCGCCGCGGCATCGGTCGGTAGCTTTAGTCTATCAGGCGTTTATCAACTACCCGCATTGGAGCGTGGCTCGTAACATCGGCTCGCCGCTTGTTGCCCAGGGTATGCCTGCAGCACAAGTCAAAACGGTTGTGGCGGAGCTGGCGGAACGCTTGCAGCTAACGCCGTTGCTGGAGCGTTTGCCGCATGAGCTATCCGGTGGCCAGCAGCAACGGGTTGCCATTGGCCGCGCCCTAGCCAAAGGCAGCGAGCTGTTATTGCTGGATGAGCCGTTGGTGAATTTGGACTACAAGCTACGCGAAGCGCTAGAGGTTGAGCTGCTGGATCTGCTGAAAAGCAGCGGCGCTACGGTGATCTACACCAGCTCAGACCCTAAAGATGCACTGGGGTTGGCTGATAATTTGATCCTGCTGGAAGACCATCAAGTGGTTCAGCAGGGTGCACCTTTGACGGTTTACCAAAAACCCAATAGCGCCGCCGCTGCAGATTTGCTTAGCGATCCCGGTGTGAATCGATTGCCTACGGCTGAGGGTGTGCTTTACGTGCGTCCGGAGCATTTGTTGTTGGCAGACCAAGGTGCCGCTGCCCAAATCGCAAGCCTGCCAGAAACGGACGTACGCCGATTTGAGATGCAGGTTAGCGCCCTCGAGACCAACGGTAGCCACAGTTATGTGCACGGCTTAGTGGAAGGCAACCTATGGATTGCAAAGCTTGTTGGGTTGCCCAACCTTAGACCAAACACCAGTGTTGCCTTGTATACCCGCAAGGCAGATTTAATGAGCTTGTCCAGTGGCTAAGGTTGCCTTGGAGAATTTAGGGTTCCGGTATCCCGGCGCTAGCTCAGATACCTTGGTGGATCTATCCTTGAGCATTACCGATGGTGCAGCGCATGCGTTGTTGGGTGGGTCGGGTACTGGCAAAACCACGTTGCTAAACCTCTTTTCTGGTTTGTTGACCCCAACGTCAGGTGCCGTGTTGTTTGATGGCGTGGATGTCAGCCGTGTGCGCGGCCGTGAGCGACAGGTTGCGCAAGTCTTTCAGTTTCCGGTGTTGTATGAAGGACTAAGTGTTCTTGAGAACTTGGCGTTTCCATTGCGCACCCGCGGTTGGAAGCCAGATGCCGCGCGGCAACGTGCTCGTCAAGTTGCCAAGCGGTTGGACATTGAAGCCTTGGCATCTTCCCAGGCGTCGAGCCTGTCACTATTTGAAAAGCAATTGTTGGCCATTGGCAAAGCGTTGGTTCGGCCAGACCTTGCGTTGGTGTTGTTGGATGAGCCGCTAACGGCGGTGGAGCCCCGGGTGAAGTGGCAGCTGCGAACCTTGCTGCGCGAGGTGCAAAAAGAAGAGGGCACCACCATGCTCTATGTGACCCACGACCAAACGGAAGCCCTAACTTTTGCTGATCAAGTCAGCCTGATGCAAAACGGGCGCTTGATCCAAACTGGTACGCCGGCTGAGCTGCACGACTTGCCGGACCATGAGTATGTTGGCCATTTTATCGGTAGCCCAGGCATGAACTTAGTACCCGTTGAGGTGCGCGACAATCGATTGATCTGTGCAGGGGTGGATGTAGGAGACTGCGAACAAGCCAACGGCACCAACTATCGAATAGGGTTTCGGGATAGTTGGGCGACGTTGAGTGTTCAAGAAGATCCAACTGGCCTACCGGCCAGCGTGCAGAGTGTGCGATTGCTTGGTACCCAGCTGGGTGAACCCCAGGGGCATTGCCGATTGCGGCTTGGTTCCACCGAGATTCATCTGCTAACAACCACTCAGGTAGAGCCCGGCCAAGCGGTGCAAGTGGCCATACCGCGCTACTTGCTATTTCAAGATGGCAAAAGGGTGGCAACCTATGCAGGCTAATCAAAACCGAGCCTGGCTTGGGGTCTTGCCCGTGGTGTTGATTGTTGCCTTTAGCGGCGTGATCCCGCTCATGACGGTGGTGAACTTTTCAGTGCAAGACGTGCTCGACGTCAACACTCGGTTCTTTGTGGGCTTTGATTGGTATCGAGAGATTTTGCGCGACCAACGTTTGCTGGATGCTCTGGGGCGGCAGCTGTTGTTCAGTGCCACGGTGCTGGCAATTGAGATTCCCCTGGGTATTGCGGTGGCTCGGGCTATGCCGCGCGAACCCAAAGGCCGAGGCTGGGGTGCTGCGGCGCTGTTGGTGTTGTTGGCGTTGCCATTATTAGTGCCCTGGAATGTGGTTGGCACTATTTGGCAGGTCTACGCGCGGCCAGACATTGGTTTGTTGGGGCACGGCATCAATGCGTTGGGTATTCACTACAACTTCTCTCAAGTGTCGAGCCATGCGTGGATCACCCTTATCTTGATGGATGTGTGGCATTGGCCCTCTCTTATTGCATTGTTGGCCTTTTCCGGCTTGACCTCCATACCAAACCAGCACTACCAAGCGGCTGAGCTGGATGGTGCGAGCCGCTGGCAGGTGTTTCGGTTTGTGGAGATGCCGCGTCTACGGTCTGTGCTCATTATCGGTGTGCTGTTGCGCTTAATGGATAGCCTAATGATTTACACCGAACCTTTTGTGTTAACGGGCGGTGGACCGGGGACCTCCACCACTTTGTTAAGCCAGTACCTAGCGACCATGGCGGTGGGACAGTTTGATGTGGGTCCTGCTGCTGCGTTTTCGGTGCTGTACTTCTTGCTCATCTTGCTGCTGTGCTGGCTGTTTTACACCGCGGTGGTGAAGCGCGATTTAGAGCAAGACTTTGCGCGACAGGGGGAGCGCGCCGCCCATGAATAGCCTTAGCAAGCCGTCCGCCGTCGCCAGGTTAACCTTGTGGGCTTACTGCCTGTATCTAATCTTGCCGTTGTACTGGTTGCTCACCATGGCGCTGCGTAGCAACCAAGATATTTTAGGTTCTTTTACCTGGTGGCCCACCAGTTTTACCTTGGTTAACTTCGCCGAGGTCTTCACCAACCCCGTGTGGCGTGATGGGCTGATCAACTCGTTAACCTACGTGGTGCTAAATACCGGCATCAGCATCTTGGTGGCTGTACCGGCCGCTTATGTATTCTCGCGCTTTCGGTTTTTGGGTGACAAGCAGTTGTTCTTTTGGCTGCTCACCAATCGTATGGCGCCGCCGGCGGTCTTTTTGCTGCCGTTCTTTCAGCTCTACTCAGCGGTTGGGCTGTTTGATACCCCTTTAGCGGTTGCCTTGGCCCACTGCCTATTCACCGTACCTTTGGCTGTGTGGATACTGGAAGGCTTTATGGCGTCGGTACCTAAAGAGATCGACGAGATGGCAGCGCTTGATGGGCATTCCTTTGGGGTCTTTTTCTTTCGTATCTTCTTGCCCCTCAACCGGGCCGCCATTGGCGTCACCTTGTTTTTCTGCTTTATGTTCAGTTGGGTTGAGCTGTTACTCGCGCGTACCTTAACGGCGTCTGCGGCTAAACCGATTGCGGTGGTGATGACGCGAACCATCAGCGCCTCTGGCGTAGACTGGGGCTTGTTAGCAGCGGCCGGGGTGGTCACCTTGATCCCTGGCATTGTTGTGGTCTGGTTTGTGCGTAAGCACTTGGTGCGCGGTTTTGCCATGGGTAGGGTTTAGCTCATGAACTGGATGGCTTGGACACTGCCCACCGCACTGTTTTTTTGTGCCATTGGCTTGTTGTTGTTTACCATGACGTTGATCGAGCTGAAACGTCCAACCACAATGGCGCGTGGTTGGTTGCCGATGGCAACAACGCGTGGCGACCGGATATTTATTAGCTTGTTAGCAGCGGCAGGGTTGCACGTGGCTTGGTTGGCGCTGTTCACCAGCCCACCTTATGTGGCCAGTGTAGCGGCCGTGATCACTGCCATAATTGTGTTACGTTGGGGTTAGTTTGAATGCTTGTGGGGAGAGGTTGTATGCAGAGTAAACGCATGGGTTGGTTGTTCGGCTCAACGTTAGTTTTATTGATGGGCCTGCTGGCCGGTTGCGGTGAGTCTGGTTCAACCGCGGAGACGCCAAGCCATGTAGCAACGGTTGGTGACCCTCAGGAGCGGGCGGCCGCTGCCACACGCTGGATCGATTCTGAGTTTACGCCCTCCACGCTAACCTCGGAGCAACAGCAGGCAGAGCTGGCGTGGTTTGCTCAGGCCGCTGAGCCATTTCGCGGAATGAAAATATCCGTGGTCTCTGAAGCCTTAACCACCCACGAATACGAAAGCACCGTGTTGGCCAAAGCCTTTGCTGAGATCACCGGCATTGAGGTCACCCACGATCTGATTCAAGAAGGGGATGTGATCGAAAAACTGCAAACCCAAATGCAGACAGGCAAAAGTTTGTACGATGCTTACGTTAACGACTCCGATCTCATTGGTACCCATGCGCGTTATGGCTATGTCGTGCCATTGACCGACTTTATGGCCGGTGAAGGGGCTAGCGTTACTTCACCAACCTTGGATTTAGAAGACTTTATTGGCCTTAGCTTTACCACGGGCCCGGATGGCAAGTTGTACCAGTTGCCAGACCAAAAGTTTGCGAACCTCTATTGGTTTCGCTACGACTGGTTCCAGCGTCCGGAGCTGCGTGCTGCCTTTCTTGAGCGTTATGGGTATGAGCTTGGGGTGCCGGTTAACTGGTCGGCCTACGAAGACATTGCGGAGTTTTTTAGCGACCATGTAAAAACCTTAGATGGCCAACCCGTGTATGGACATATGGATTACGGCAAGAAAGACCCTTCCTTGGGTTGGCGTTTCACCGATGCTTGGTTATCCATGGCGGGAGCGGGGGATGCCGGGCTTCCCAATGGGTTGCCGGTAGACGAGTGGGGTATTCGGGTTGAAAACTGTCGCCCCGTAGGTTCTACGGTTGCCCGCGGTGGTGCCACCAACGGACCAGCGGCCGTTTACTCCTTAGAGAAGTACATCGAGTGGTTGCAACGTTTTGCGCCGCCGCAAGCGGCGGGCATGACCTTCTCAGAAGCGGGTCCAGTGCCGGCGCAGGGTCAAGTAGCGCAGCAGATCTTTTGGTACACCACCTTTACCGCCGACATGATCAAAGAAGGTCTGCCGGTAGTTAACGAAGACGGCACCCCTAAATGGCGTATGGCACCTTCACCCCATGGCCCTTACTGGAGTGAGGGGATGAAGTTGGGTTACCAAGACACCGGCTCCTGGACCTTGTTGAAAAGCACGCCACTTGAGCGACGCAAAGCCGCTTGGCTCTATGCGCAGTTTGTAACGGCTAAAACAGTATCCCTAAAGAAAACGCTGGTTGGCCTAACGCCGATTCGTGATTCCGACTTACGTAGCGATGCAATGACCGCAGCGGCACCTAAGCTAGGGGGTTTGGTGGAGTTTTATCGTAGCCCAGCACGGGTTGCTTGGACGCCAACCGGTACCAACGTACCGGACTATCCAAAGCTATCGTCGCTGTGGTGGGAAAATGTGTCAAACGCGGTCAGCGGTGAAGCAACAGCGCAGCAGGCCTTGGACTCGTTGGCCACCCAGCAAGAACGGGTGCTAGAACGTTTAGAGAAGCACGGTGTGCTTGGCGAGTGCGGACCGAAACTGGCAGAGCCTGAAGATCCTAGCGTCTGGCTGCAACGTCCTGGTGCACCTAAGCCAAAGTTAGACAACGAAAAACCCAAAGGGCAAACGGTCCCTTACGATCAGTTAATCCAAGCCTGGCGAGAGGGGCGCGCTGCATGAGCCGACTACCAAGAACCGCATTAGCGGATTACAGCGACGAACAGCGCGAGATGTTTGATGAGATTGTGAAGTCTCGCCCGGTGAAGCCAGACGATGGGCACATTGGTGGGCCCTTTGATGTGTGGTTACAGAACCCAGAGATGAGCAAGCGCTTGGTGGGTTTGGGTGGTTTTTTTCGCGCTCGAACCAGCGTGGATCGCCGCTACATTGAGCTGGCCATCTTGGTCACCGGTGCTTACTACGAGGCGCAGTTTGAATGGTATGCCCATGAACCCATGGCTCGCGAGGCCGGCGTGCCTGAGTTTGCTTTTGAGCTGCTCAAGATCGGAGAGCGGCCGGATTTCACCGATCCCGGTGATATTGCGACCTACAATCTAGCGACGGAACTGCATCTCACGCGTAAAGTTACCGGGCCAACTTATGCTGCAGCGGTGGCTGAGTTTGGAACCCAAGGGGTGGCTGAGTTGGTGGGGTTATGTGGGTACTACTCGCTGGTGAGCTTGACTCTCAATGCCTTTGATGTGGATCTTCCTGAGGGCGCTGAGAAGCCGTTTGCGGATTAAAGGGCTGTCGCCATATTCGGGCCACATTGAATGAGTACGCGTTTTTCAAGCCCAGCTATCCGATGTCGAATGACGGATTGGTATTCTGGCGAATCGAATCCTGTGAGATAGTCTGCGCGGCTGCGGTAGTGGACAATGACCACTTGATCCCAATCGTCGTCATCGCCGCCAACAAAACATTGTTGGCTAGGTGACATAAACTCAATGGCGCCGCCGTTTTGCTTTATCTTCTCCAGCGCTACTTTGGCATAGCGGCTATAGGCCTCTCGACCCGTAAGCTTGTCTGAGTGTTCCGGGTCCGCTTTGCTGTATTCGGCAAGGTTTCTGAATTTCAACAGGTTAACCATCATAATTGGCGAGCTTTGATCCGCTGCGCGGAACACTTCTAATTGTTGGCGGCTAGGTTCGGTGGACATGGTCTCTGCTCTGATCTTCAAACATTTTGCAGGCGCTAGCATAGCGCTCTTTCGCAGATAGCCTGGTATAGATTCGTTACCGCGCCGTGATATTTTCGGGATAGATTGCCGTCATCCTCTGCCGAGTAATTTCTGAGCAGACAAAAGGACCAAGATGGCTAGTAATAAACGACAATCCCTAACGGCGGCCCTCACGGCATCAATGAAGCATGGCGCTGGACTTTTAGCGGCTGGTGCCCTAATGACGGCGGCTGTGCCAGCAGCAGCGGTTGACTTTGACGTGCGCATCGTCAACTTAACGAACGGCATTTTCTACACACCATTTTTGTTGGCCGCACATCCTGAAGGGTCATCCCTATTTACTGTGGGTGCACCGGCATCTCCAGAGTTGCAAGCAATGGCGGAAGGAGGCGACATCTCAGGGCTGGTGGGTGTGCTTTCTACGCTAGATGCCACCGTTGTTGAGAATCCTGCTGGGGGCCTGTTAGCGCCTGCGCAAAGCGCAACGGCTAACCTGAACACGGATGGAACCGACAATGTATTGCTGTCCGTTGTTGCTATGTTGCTACCGACCAACGATGCCTTTGCTGGGTTGAACTCAATAAGCATTCCCACCGAACCCGGTACTTATGTCTACAACCTGCCGGCTTATGACGCTGGCACCGAAGCGAACGATGAGATTGTGAATGGTGGTGGTGCACCGGGTGTACCCGGTATTCCCGCAGCGCCAGGTGGTTCAGGCACCGGTGCATCTGGGGTTACCGGTCCGGATGCCAACACCAACGTACACATTCACCGTAACGCCATTGGCGATACCGATCCGACCGGTGGTGCGAGCGACCTTGATGCAACCGTGCATCGCTGGTTGAACCCGGTTGCTCGGGTTGTTGTCACCGTAAATTAGGGGATTCGTATGTATAGCAAAAAGGCAATGAAACCCCTGGCCGCGCTTGCGCTTGCTGGTTTGGTTAGTGCTTGTGGCGGCAGTGGGTCTGATGATCCTATACCTTCCGTACCACCGGTAAGCCAAGCGGAGTTTGAGGTGTCAGTGGTCAACCTAACCAACAACCAGCCCCTCTCGCCGGTTGCGCTAGTGGCGCATAGCGGAGACTTTCGAGTGTTCACCATCGGAAGCCCAGCTTCTCAAGGGCTTGAAGTGCTCGCGGAAGGGGGTTCCAACGAGGATTTTGTTGAAGCTGCGCGTACCGACGCAAGCGTTATCACCATTGTTTCCGGTGCAGGTCCCATTGGTCCTGGTGGCAGCGAGGTGTTGAGCTTCAGCGTTCCAGAATCGGATGCAGCGTCTTTGTCCGTGTCCCTGGCCACCATGTTGGTGAACACCAACGACGCCTTTACCGGCACAAATAGCCTTGATATCTCCTCCTTAGCCGTGGGTGCAAGTCAGACTATGCGCGGCATCGCTTACGATGCAGGTACCGAAGCGGATTCCGAAGCCGCGGGCACCATCCCAGGTCCAGCGGTTGGCGGTGAAGGGTTCAACGCGGAGCGAGACGATAATGCGGATCAAGTGACCATGCACCCGGGTGTGATCAGCAATCAAGATGGGTTAGCAAACTCGGTGCTGACGTCCCAGGAACGATTTGATAATCCGGTGGTTCAGATCTCGGTTACGCGAACCTTGTAGAAAGTCGCTTCAGGCATTGTTGTTTGCTGAGTGACAGTTTTGCTGCGTAATCCTGTGCTGCAAACTTAGATCCAAGATTGATGGCCAGAAAACCTAGTCAATATGACTAGTTTTCCTTTAGTCTCGGGGAAGAAGGGAGTGGGATTCGGCCAACGTATCTAGATCGCATAGGCCGCTTTCCCTGACTTTCTGATTTTGAACTCGCACCTAAAACCGTACATACAGGGTACCTAGGTGGCGAGCTATAAAAACCAATCTAAGTTTCGGGGGATTCATGAAGAAACTATCAAGCGCAATGTTGTGGGTCATCGCAGGGTCTTGCCTGTCTGGGGCAGCCCTAGCGGCAGATTCTGGGGCAGCGCCAACAGCTAAGCGCGTGTTTACCACTGAAGAGCTACAGAACCTGTCGGTACCCGGCATGAGTGCTGATGCTCAGGCTCGTGCTTTGCAATCCATTGGCGAGCGGCGTGCGGCCAAGTTTGCCGGCACCAGCGCACCCAGCAAAGTCAGCACTATGCTATCGGCGTTTGCCAAGGCTGCCGATGGCGACGATCAAGCTCAGCATCCACTGTTTACTATCAACAACAGTCAGGTCATGTTGAAGCTCAAGCTTCGAGATGCCGGCAACGCTAGTGTGGCTAGGCTGCAAGCGGCTGGTTTGCATGTGACCTCGGCCAACGCGGATACTGGCGAGGTTTATGCATCATGCCCAGTGAGCGGTTTGCATAACGCGCTCCCGGGTCTCACTGCAATCGACAACATTAAGCGCATTGAGCCCATGCTCGGTGCACTGCGCCATACCGGCTCGGTACTGAGCGAAGGTGATGCAGCCTTAGGGGCGAATTTTGCGCGGCAACAGTTTGAGGTAGATGGCTCTGGTGTAAAGGTTTGCGCCATCTCTGATGGCGTTGATGGTTCGGTTGAAGCCGCAGCCTCTGGCGATTTACCGATAAGTGATGCAGGCGATCCTCAGATTGATGTTTGCCCATTGAACGACAATGTTGGTGCAGAGGGTACCGCCATGTTGGAGATCATCCATGATCTGGCGCCTGGTGCGAGCTTAGGGTTCTGCCCAGCCTTTGGCGCCAACGGTGAGCAAGGGTTAGCAGACGCCATCACCTACCTGTCTGAGGTGGCGCACTGTGACGTCATTGTGGACGACGTGGCATTTTTAACCGAGCCCTATTTTGAAGATGGCCCCGTTGCTCTAGCGGTGGACCGTGCATATCGAAACGGAGTTGTTTACTTCAGCTCTGCGGGTAACGGCGCGCTAGATCACTACGAAAAGCAGTTTGTTGATGTAAACCCAGAGGTGGACGTTGAAGGGCCTTTTGTGAATCTGCACAACTTCGGTGCTGCTGCCGGCGGTGCAACCGATGTTGACTGGAGCGGGTTGGTCGCAAGCGGCGGCAACTTTTTTGCCGCCTTCCTGCAATGGAACGACCGTTTCGGTCGATCACGCAACGACTTCGATATCTACCTGTTTGACCGACTAGGTTTTCTCGCCGGGCAGGTAGATCCTGATCCTACGGACGATATTGCCCCGATCTTTCCTATCGGTGGCAATGGCGTTGCGGCTCAAGATGGTGACGACGATCCGGTCGAGATCGCCTTTGTGGTCAACAACGTGGACCCGGTTGATCCGTTTGGCGCGGTTGAGCAATTCTTTATTGTTATCGATCGCTTTAGCGGTCGAGACGATAAGTTGTTAGAACTCAATTTCAATGGCTTCTTTAGTGTTAACTCGCCTGAGGACTACAGCATTCCTCGTGGCAGCATTTGGGGGCACGCGGCAGCGCGTGGCGCTATCTCGGTTGCCGCAACCGGCGCTGTGGTTAACCAAGGCGGTGTGCCCAATCCTCAGCTGGACAAGATCGAGCCCTTTAGTAGCCGTGGGCCCTCGCGTATCTTCTTCAACAGCCAGGGTTCCGTTGGCGCTCAAGAACGCAACACCCCTACGTTAACCGCAACAGATGGCGTGTCGGTTACTGGGTTTGGCGGCTTTCCAAGTACCTTCTTTGGTACTTCAGCATCAGCGCCTCACGCTGCGGCGGTAGCAGCCTTGATGCTGGATGCTCGCCCTTGGTTGCCGAATTGGGCTGTGCGTAATGTGTTGAAAAGAACAGCACGGGATCGAGGACCTCGAGGCTTTGACTCTACTTGGGGGAAGGGTTTGATTGATGCAGAAAATGCGGTGAGGCGAGTAGCACCTAGGAGACGCCATTAGCCGCTAGGTTGATTTAGGCACCGGGGCTAGGCGTGATTGAGTTTTTGCGCCTAGCCTTGGTTTCTCCACTCGAAGAACTCTTAGCCAAGTTGAATCCCTTGTTTTTTAATAATGTCTAGATTGTCCTTAATCTCGTTCTCGATCGATGCAACCTTTTGGCGTAAGTCGCCTGGATCTACATATTTCATATACTCATGAATGGCGTCTTGTTCCTTTTGCGGAAAGTCTCTCTCAAGATATCGCAGTTCAAAATCGTATCGATAAGGACGGAAACGAATACCCATTAGCTCGACCAGCTTGCGTAGCAAGCCATGATAAAAGAAGGCAAAGGCTTCAGTGCATTGGTGGCGATCTAGAGGCTTGAGTACTTGTATGACATAGATCGGGAATGACGCCTCAAGTTCTTTCAACCGGGTTTCGAGCTTTAACCGCCAATTGGTTTTGTCGATGGGGTGAGGTTTGATCAGGCGTTTGTCGTCGAAATGTACGATGGGGGTGCCATGCCTCTCGACCGCCATGAGTTCTTTGAGGCTCTCTTCAGAGTCCTGCGATAAAACACCAACATCTGCAAAAAAGTGTTTTGGCGCCTTTTCGTGAAAGTAGATCCGGTGCTTTAGGTCGGAACCCGAGTTGGAGGGTTCTATGTAGCGATGGGTAATGGGCGGCATCACTGCTTCGATTAAGGCAAAGGCTTTGTCAGTGCTACAGGAGCATAGTGCCATCAGATCAATATCAGAATATTCATCCGTGGTTCCGGTTGCCGCTGAACCAGCTTCCCACAAAGCGATGATTTCTGGCGTATCTCGCAGCGCGTCAATTTGGTTTTTGATATAGGTAGCGCGATAGCTGCTCAAATCACCTCCTGGCATTTCTGTTGCACCTAACGATCCACAATCGCCGGATAAACCAGCGACTTCAACTGCCCACGAAAGTTAAAGGTGCTAGACGGCATAAACTGGGTCATAAAGATCACCACTAAATCTTCCACCGGGTCGATCCAAAAAATTGTACTAGCAGCACCTCCCCAAGCGTATTCGCCGGCAGAACCAATAGTGGCCGAGCGCTCTTCACCCAAGTGAATCGAAAAGCCTAGTCCAAAACCGTAGCCTTCATTGGAGGTTTCCGAGAAGGTACCTTCCGCCCACTGGGTTAGATCTTCATTGTTGGGCAAGAAATTCTTGGTCATCATGTCCACGGTCTTTGGTCCAAGAATACGAACACCGTCTAACTCGCCTTTCCCTAACAGCATTCGACAAAACTTGAGGTAGTCGTTGGCGGTGCTTGCTAGACCGCCACCGCCAGACAAAAATGTCCGAGGACGAATGTAGATACTGTCTTGTGGGTCGTCTTCTAGCTTGAGCTTCTTATCCGGACCACGAAAGTAATTGGCGGCAAAGCGATCAACCTTGCTTTCGGGCACAACAAAACTAGTGTCACTCATGCCAAGCGGACCGAAGATGTTTTTTTCTAAGTAGTCGTCATACTTCATGCCTGATATGACTTCTACCAGATAGCCTAGTACATCGGTAGCTACGGAGTAATTCCATCGAGTGCCCGGTGAAAACTCCAATGGCAGCTTGGCCAGATCATCCACCATGCTTTGCAAGGTGGCGCCTTCTTTGGCACCACCAATGCCAACGCGGCGATAGGCATGATCCACGTTGGTTCGATTCATAAACCCATAGGTGAGCCCCGACATATGGGTAAACAGATCCCGGATAAACATCGGCCGCTCACAGGGCTTGGTCATAAAGTGTGGCACCACACCCGCTTGGTAGACCTGTAGGTTTTTCCATTGAGGGATAAATCGACTAACCGGATCATTGAGCTGAAATGCGCCTTGCTCGTACAACATCATAAGCGCCACGCTGGTGATGGGTTTGCTCATGGAGTAGATGCGGAAGATGGTGTCCGCTTGCATGGGTTTGTTGCGTTCTAGGTCCATTTGCCCCACAGGCTCACAATAGGCTAGATGCCCTTTGCGAAAGACCAATGGCAGAGCACCGGCCAACTTGCCAGGTTCAATGTACTTAGACTGTAGATGGTCTTTGATACGAGCGAGTTGCTCGGCGGACATACCGGCGGCTTCTGCATTTACGGTGTTGGCGTTGGAGAGGTTGGCGTTCGCTTGATTCATCAGGTTGACCTGTCGCTAAGTGGGGCTCGGCTTGCAGTATAAATGGCCTGAGCTTTAAGGGGGAGGGTACACTAGGGTCATTCAAACGCGATAAGTGGAGACAGATATGGCCGTAGCCATCACCAAAGACAGCATCGATCTAGGCATTGTGGTTCGTGACGCGGAGGCGGCATTAAAGTTCTACCGAGATACCCTAGGGCTCGTAGAGGAGCCAGCAACCCCGTTCCCCGGTGGCGGCAAGATGTACCGTCTACGTTGTGGTACTAGCTTAATCAAGTTGGTAGCACCGTCTGCGGTGCCGGATGCGCGCCCGGAGCCGGGTGGTATTCCAAGTGCTTCTGGGTATCGTTATTGGACCATTAGCGTCAGCAACTTAGATGAGGTTATGGGTCAGTGTGAAGCCGGTGGTTACAAGGTTGTGGTACCCAAAACAGAAGTTCGCCCAGGGGTCACCATTGGTATCGTTGAAGACCCCGATGGCAACTGCGTTGAGTTCATTAGCTAGTTAAACCCTAGTCAAAGCTGGTTAAGAAGTGTGGATCTCGGCTCGCCTTAAAGGCTAGCTCGAGATCCGCCATGATCACGCGCCCAGTAGATAGCGGCGGAATCTCATCTAGTCGCATATAGGCGGCGGCTGAGGTCTCTGGACCGGGCGCGGGCTCTTGGTCTGCATCCACCGGTTCACACAAGAACATAAATTTGTAGAAATCACGCATGTCTGGATCGTAGGCGTGCTTGGCTTTGTGGTGGACGGCGTAGAGGCGGGTGGCTTTGACCTGGATGTTGGCTTCTTCTTCGACCTCTTTAACCGTATTCTCGGCGGCGGATAAACCCACGTCCGCGTAACCGCCGGGGAGCGTCCATAGGCCGTCTGTACGTTCCCGCACCACCAATATTTTATCCTCTTTGATCACCGCGCCTCGTACATCGATTTGTGGGTTGGCGTAACTCTTGGCGTATGTGGGGAACAAGTTGGCAATGGCGTTGATGGGCACCTTACCCAGATCGGACAGCATGCGGTCGGCTATGTCGGCTACCTCAGCGTAACGCTCCTTGTCGTAGTCCGAGGCGCCGAAGTGCAAGCCGGTTGAGGCGATGGCGTGTAACTTCTTCGCGTGGCTGAGCCATTCATCTTCCACTGATTCTCTCCGCTGTTGGTTCTAGGCCCTTTTTTAGTTTGGTCTTGTGCCCGTTGCGTTAAGCATATACTTTTCATCCATCCACCGACAAAAGGCGAAAGCGATGGCGATACATTTGCGGCAAATTGCGCTGGTTGCGCACAACTTGAGCCAGGCCATTGGTGATCTCAATGCAGTGTTTGGCATCCACAACAGTTACGTAGACGATGGTGTGGCCCAGTGGGGCTTAGAAAACACTTTGCTAGCGGTAGGCACCGACTTTATCGAGGTGGTAGCGCCGACCAAATCGGGTACCTCAGCAGGACGTTATCTTGACCGCCGCAAAGGGGATGGCGGCTATATGGTGATCTGCCAAGCGGATAGCGCGGCCACCCAAGCGGACGTGATGGCGCGGGCTGAGCAAGCCAAAGTGCGTGTGGCCTTTGAACGGGAAGCGCCCGAGTGGCACATAGTGCAGTTTCACCCGGGTGATATGCGTGCTTCGTTTCTAGAGGTGGATTCGGATCAGGTGAATGATTTTGTGGGGAACTGGCACCCAGCCGGCGGTTTAGGTTGGGAAGGCACGGTAGACACCAGCACTACGCTGGGATTTGCCGGTGTAGAGCTGCAAGGGCCGGATCCCATAGCTTTGGCCCAACACTGGTCTGAAGTGATGGGGATCAAGGCTGAAGCGTTGGATGCCCAGCCGTTTATCCCGCTAGCCAATGCCAAGATACGTTTTGTTAAAGACACCGATGGTCGTGGTCCCGGCTTATCCGGTGTGGATTTAAAGGTGCAAAACGTCGAAGCGGTGTTGCAGTCCGCCAAAGCGCGAAGCTGCGCCACCCAAGGCAACACCGTAGAAATTTGTGGCACGCGTTTTTATCTAAGTTAAACCCACTTAGGTTTGCAGTGCTTTGAGCTTAGGGACTACCTCGGTAAACAGTCGCTCAAGGCTTGGGCTCATTTGTGCGGAGCTCATGCCGGGTGGCACGGCCATACTGACGATATCGGTAATGCCAAAAGTTTCGATGAACTGCTGTAGCTCTGCCACGCAGTGATCCACATCCCCAACAATCCAGGTTTGGGGTACCGGTTCACCGCGATCCCCAAAGCCTTCGCCGCTTTCCTTGAAGAAACGTTGGTATAGCTCCATCCGGTACTTTTCTGCTGCTCTTACGATGGGCCAATCCGCGCTCGTGTCGTCGGTCACCAAGATGCTGCGAATGATGCCAACCCGATAGTCTTGTGGGTTGCGGCCGGTGCTTTGCAGCTGGTTAACCCAAGGGTCAAAGGATCTAGCTTTTACGCCCTGAGGCAAAAAGTTGGTGTTGTAGTGAGCGGCGCGTAGCGCGCCGGGTTCCGACATCGCCGCTACCCAGAGCGGTGGTCCACCTTCCTGCACGTATCCGGGAGTGATCACCACGTCGTTAAACTGGTAACGCTTGCCTTGATAGCTAAACTTCTCGCCACTAAAGCAGCGCTGCAACACTTCGATTCCTTCGTTCATCAATGAGACCCGGCGACTCACCGGA
>CALHVX010000159.1 GCA_938036875.1 uncultured Pseudomonadales bacterium | reverse complement strand
GCGATATCCTCGGCGTGCTTGGCGGTCCAAGAAACGCTGTGGATCAAGCTGCGCTTCTTCCTGCGCCCGCATGGGCGCAAATATCCCCAACAGATGGCTCACGATAATACTGGCGCTTTGTTGCGCGCTAACCATCCCCATTGAACCATGGGCGGTGCTAACCCATAAGTGTTCTGCCACCTGACCTGCGACTGGCCAGCGGTCGCTGCTCACGCAACGAATACCCCGTGCACGCCCAAGCCAGTGGTGGGGCTGGTTTTGTAGTTGTACCAAATTGTGTTCGCTGGCTTGTTGTGGTGACCAAGGTCGTTGCTCGTAGCTTGCGCCTATCCAAATTTGCTGATGCTCATTAGCAACAGCGTTTTGATTTTCGGGGGTGGGTACAGGTAGTTGGTAGCTTGCGCCAGCGATGGGAAGTTGGGGGGCGTTTGCCACACGAACTAAATCTAGTTGCCCGGCTACCGCCGTGAGCTCTAGAAACTTTGCTGCGGGTGCCAGTCGTGTGCTCAAACCGCAAGCCAGCACGGTGGGTGTTTCTAGGGATAGCTTGTTCAAGTCGGCCGGGCTAAAGGGTGCCAGCTCGATGTTGCTGCTGTTGAGCAACGCTGGTAGCAGTTGCCCTAATTGCACGACACCCGCTTGGGCATCGTGCAGGCCGCCAAGGTACTCAGCGTTGCCCAATTTGCTGGTTTGCGCCGCATCGAGCAGTTCAAGCCAAGGTTCAACGCTAGCATTGGCGTGGAACACGTTTTGTATGCGCTGGAACTCAGCTTGGGTTGTGGCCACTTGCAACACCCCAGTATTGGTATAACCGGGTTGGTCGAGGCAGATGGCGTGGGCGTAGCTTGCCGCATGGGCTCGCACGCTGCCGGTAGCCGATTGCTCTGCGAGCAAGCGGCCGTGCAGCAAGGTGGCGGGTAGGCGCGATGCGCCGCCGGCTTGCGCGCCCGACTCTAACACTCGGCAGGGAACATTGTGGCGAGCCAGATGTTGGGCCACCGCGGCGCCGGCAATCCCTGCACCCACAACGCTCACTTGCTTGGGTGCGGGTTGGATTTGCAAGTCCGCTGGTTGTGCTTCGGTGACTACCCCCAGCAGGCTGTGCAGCTTGATTGGCATTTGGGTTACCCGCTGCATCGCAAAGCCTGCACTTTGCAAAGCCCGCCGCACCGCACCCACCGCGGTAAAGGTGCTAACCGTGGTCCCGCGACAGGACAAGCCGCGCAGCTGTTGGAGCAGCCCGGCGTCCCACATGTCTGGATTTCTGCTGGGAGCAAAACCATCCAACAACCATGCCTGCACCGGTTGACGCTGGCGCTGAGCAATGTCTGCAAGCGCTTCGGTGGCCGTGCCGTAAAACAGCGACAGGACAATCCGACCGCCGGCTAGGTAGCGCCGATGCCAGCCCGATAACAAGGGCGGGTAGCGTCGGTTAAGCTCGGTATAAATGGGCAGGCGCCGCTCGCGCAGCTTGCTGATGCGGTGAAAGTCGACCTGGCTTAGCGGCTGGTGTTCAACACTGATGAAATGTAGCTGGCCCTGTCCGTGGGTCAGCCACTGCTCGGCTAACACCGCGAAGTTTAACCCTGTGCCAAAGCCTAGCTCACCAAGGGTAAAGTTAGGTTGCTGATGCGTATGCGTGAAGCGGCGGGTTAGCTCGCCAGGGGCGATGTGCACACGCTCAATTTCGTCTATGCCGTTGGCGTTGTGGTACACATCGTTATAGGTGAGGTTGTAGGGTTGGTCTGCGTCCCAACGAATTTGAGCCGGTTTCACGGTGCTCTTGGTCGGGTTGGGTCGGTTATCCAACCGCTCCAGCTAGGCGGATAGAGCAGGGGCTCGGGTAGCCCGGCATGCACCATGGCCAACAGGTTGTGTGCAGCGGTCACGCCAGAGCCGCAATAGCAAATAGGCTCCGGGGTGTTAGGCGCTTGGCTGGCGGCAAAACGTTCTGCCAACACCTGAGGGGTGGCAAAGCAGCCGTCCTCCGTTAAGTTGCCTTGGAAGGGTAGGCAAGTTGCACCAGGTATGTGTCCGGCGATAGGGTCGATGGGCTCGTTCAGACCATCAAAGCGTTCTTGGGTGCGTGCATCAATTAGGTTGGCGTTGGTTTGGTTTGTACGTTCTAACACCTGCTGGGTGGTGGCTATACGTGTCAGTGCCGGGCGGCGAGTGCAGGTGCCTAGACTAGCTGGGGAGATAGACCCGTCGCGGGTTGGATCTTCACCCACCTCTAGCGCTCCTTTGAATTGGCTCAAACCACCGTCCAAGACCGCCACCTGGTTATGGCCCAACCAGCGTAAACACCACCAAAAGCGAGAAGCAAAGGCGCCGTTCGCTCGATCGTAAACCACTACCTGGGTGTGGTTGTGGATGCCCCAACGCTGCATGTGGTGCAGCAACTGATCGGGGTCGGGTAATGGATGCCGACCATCAGAGCCCTCATTAGAACTGGGGGCGCTGGCGCCATGAATATCTAAGTCCGCGTGTTTTGCGCCGGGGTAGTGGCCGTCGCAATAGATTCGGTAGCCTTCGCGCAAATCCGCAAGGCTGGTTTGGCAGTCCAGCACCACCAGGTCGGAACTGTGGTTGGTGCTTTGGTCGGTGCGCAGCTGATCGAGTTGAGAGGCGCTGATCAATGTTGTGTATGGCACCTTAGAGACTCCAAGAACTTAGGTAGATTACATACGTGCCACGGTCTCAATGCCAAGCAACTCCAAACCAAGGCTTAGGGTTTGCTCACATCGTTCGCACAGGGCTAAGCGGCTGGCGCGCATCTCGCCCTCGCTGGTTAGAACCGGGCAGCTTTCGTAGAAGCGTGAGTAACGGGTCGCCAGGTCGTAGAGGTAGGTACACAAGTAGTGTGGGTAGCCTTCGCTAACCGCTTGCTCCAATACTTCCTGCATTCGAATGAGCGCCAAGCCGAGGTCACGCTCTTCCGCTTCCACCAATATGGGTGTGCTAGCGATATCGCTCGCTTCAATGTCACCACGAGCAAACAAGCTGGTGATGCGTGTATGGGCGTATTGTAGGTACGGAGCGGTATCCCCTTCAAAGCTGATCATTTGCTCAAGATCAAACAGGTAGTCTGTAGTTCGGTTTTTGCTCAGGTCAGCATATTTTACCGCGCCGATACCTACCGCTTTAGCCACTTGCGCACGTTCTTCGGCCGATAGCTCGCTGCGCTCGGCGCGGGCATCCAACAGTTTGGTTGCTTGGGCTTCTGCTGCATCCAGCAGGCTCGCAAGTTTTACCACGCCACCGTCTCGGGTTTTAAAAGGTTTGCCATCCGCGCCCAACATAGTGCCGAACGGCAGGTGCTCGAGGCTGATCTCTTGGTTTGCAAAGCCGGCAAGGCGAGCCAAGGTAAACATCTGCTTGAAGTGCAGGCTTTGGCGAACGTCAACCAAGTAGAGCACGCGGTCGGCGGCCAGCTCGTGGGTACGGTAGTCGATGGCGGCCAGGTCGGTGGTGGCATACAAGTAGCCCCCATCGGTTTTTTGGACGATGATGGGGAGTGGGTCGCCATTTTTGTTCTTGAACTCATCCAAAAACACGCAGGCGGCACCCTCGGACATTTCCAGTAGGTTACGCTCGCGTAGGCGTTGAACTACGCCTTCTAACTTGTCGTTGTAGGCGCTCTCTGCTTGCACATCAGCACGGGTGAGCTTGACACCCAAACGCGCGTACAACGCATCGCAATGCGCAAGGGACAGGTCAATGAATCGCTGCCACAGTGCGCGTGCGTCTGCATCGCCACTTTGCAAGCCAACCACCGCTTCGCGCGCTCGTTGCGCAAACTCTGGCTCGGCATCGTAACGTTGCTTGGAGGCGCGATAAAACCCCTCAAGATCATCAAGTGCAAACTCATCGTCTGCTGTTGCACCATCGCTCCCATGCTCTGGCTTGGCCTGCACATCTGCTAGGTGCGTAATGAGCATGCCAAATTGGGTACCCCAATCACCAACGTGGTTCTGGCGAATCACGGTGTGCCCCAGGGTTTCCAACATGCGGCTTAGCGAGTCGCCGATAATGGTGCTGCGGATGTGGCCCACGTGCATCTCTTTAGCGAGGTTTGGACTGGAGTAATCCACCACAACCCGCTGGCTGTTGGCCACCGGCGAAACCGTTGGATTGGTTTTGGCGCAATGGCTGGCAATAAAGTCAGCCTTTAGGCGTATGTTGATAAAACCTGGCCCGGCAATCTCTAACGATTCCGCTATGTCATCCATTTGCGCCGCCGCGATCACCTCAGCAGCCAACTCTTGGGGCTTGCGTCCTGAACGTTTGGCCGCACCCATGACGCCATTGGCTTGGTAGTCACACTCTGGACGCTTGGAGTTGTTGACAACCGGCGGCGCATCGGTGGCGCCGCACGCGTTCAAAGCGGCGGCAATACGTTGGCTGAGCAATTGCTTGATGTTCATAAGATGCTGTTCTTTGTGCTAGTGATTAGCTGCGGTCGGTGGCCACAACGTCTTCAGCTTGTAGACCTTTGTCGTGCTCGGTGACCACAAACTCCACGGCTTCGCCATCGCGCAGCACCGGGCGTGACCGAGCATCATCGGCACCACGAATAGAGCGCTGGTGCACAAAGATCTCATCGCCAGTCTCACGAATAATAAAACCAAAGCCTTTAGAACGGTTGAACCACTTCACTTCGCCCTTCTCGCGCGGACCGGTAGGGGCGGCCGCTGCAGGTTTCGCAGCGGCACTGGCGGCAGCGCCGGCCGCCTTGCCGCGGTCGTTGGTCTTTTTGCGCTGCGCGTTGTTGCGATCGTCGTTCCGATCATTGTTGCGGGGTTTGTTGCGAGCGTTGTCACGGCCGGCATTGCCTTCCGCATTGCCGCGATTGTTGCGATTTGCTCGGTTGCCGGCGCTAGCGGCGGGGGCGGCAGCCGGCTTGGCGGCCACCCGTTGGTTAAAGATCCCGTTGACGAACAAGGCAATAGCGGTAGTGATTAGTAAGGCTAAGTAGCTTGAAGGCCACAGGCGTTGGGTGAATTCAGTAACAACAACAGCCAGCAGTAAGGCGCTGGCAACGGCAACAATTAGGCTTCGCATAAGGCGTGCTCCGGTGAAAAAACGCGCCATCATACAAAATCGCCAGCCGATCAGACAGCGTTAACGCACGCGTTGTGCGGATTCTAGGATTATTGGCTCCATGGGCACCGCCGACATGCCGTGGCTGATGCCTGTATCCACCAGCTCGATGCTCTCCACAACAGGCCAACCGTCGATCACCCGGCCAAAAACCGCGTAGCCCGGCAGGCCAGGTTTGGCATCTAGGCGGGTGTTATCCCGCACGTTGATGAAGAATTGGGTGTCCGCTGAGTCGGGGTCTTCCGTGCGAGCCATAGCGATAAAGCCTTTGCGGTTGCGCAGCCCATTGAAAGACTCGTTGACCACGGTGCGCGGAGCCTCTTTATAGGCCATGTCCAGGTCGAAACCGCCGGTTTGCACCATGAAGTTAGCGATGACCCGATGGAAGAGCAGGTCGGTGTAGAACTCGTCTGCCACCAGCGCCAGGAAGTTTTTAACCGTTTCTGGCGCCTTGCGAGGATAAAGCTCCAGGGTAAAGCTACCGTGGTTGGTGTTGATGAGCACTTGCGGGCGTACGTCTGCCGAGCTAGGTGTAGTGCTGCTGGAAGCGGTTCTTGCAGCTTCATCAGCCGCGGTATGGGCACTGATTCCAAGCAGGGTTAGGCAACAGCCCAAGGCCAGCAGCCATTGGGTTGTGCGCGGAACGCGGTCTGGGTTGAGGGGTGTGCGGGTCAAAATAGCGGTACCAAAATAACAGGAGCCGCTAGTTTACCCCGGCAGGGAAGTCTTGAGCCAATTGGGCGTTAGTTCACGCCTTGGGCAAGCATGGCATCTGCCACCTTCACAAAGCCCGCGATGTTGGCCCCTTTAAGGTAGTCCAAACCGCCGCCGGTTTGCTCGCCATAACCCGCGCATTGCTCGTGAATGTCGCGCATGATGGTTTGCAAGCGTGCGTCCACTTCATCCCGAGTCCAGGCGTAGCGCAGGCTATTTTGGCTCATCTCAAGGCCCGAGACCGCAACGCCACCAGCGTTTGCCGCTTTCGCTGGCACCAATAGAACGCCCGCTTCTTGCAAAGCCGTGACAGCGGCTGGGGTGGTTGGCATGTTGGCGCCTTCAGCCATGGCTTGGCAGCCGCCTTTAACTAAGTCTGCTGCGTCCTTTTCGTTGACCTCGTTTTGGGTGGCACAAGGAAACGCCAGCTGCCCGGGCACTATCCATGGGCGCGCGTTGGCCACAAAGTCGCAGCCAAACGCTTTGGCGTACTCATCGATGCGACCACGGCGGTTGCCTTTGAGGTCCATGACGTAGGCGAGCTTTTCGTCGGTGATCCCGTCGGGGTCGTGAATGAAGCCTGATGAGTCAGACAGGGTCACCACCTTGCCGCCCATGCTGTTGAGTTTTTCTACGCAGAAGGTGGCCACGTTGCCAGATCCAGACACGAGGCATGTTTTACCCTCGATGCTTTGCCCTGCGTGGGCCAGCATGTTGTGCATCATGTACACCACGCCATAACCGGTGGCTTCTGGGCGAATCAAACTGCCGCCAAAGCTTGGGCCTTTGCCGGTGAGTACGCCTTCGAAGCGCGTGTTCAAGCGTTTGTACTGGCCAAACAGGTAACCAATTTCTCGACCGCCAACACCGATGTCGCCAGCGGGCACGTCGATGTTTGGTCCAATGTGGCGTGACAGCTCGGTCATAAAGGCTTGGCAAAATCGCATGACCTCGGCATCGGAGCGACCTTTGGGGTCAAAGTCTGCACCGCCTTTGCCGCCACCCATGGGTAGGGAGGTTAAGCTGTTCTTTAAAGTTTGCTCAAAGGCTAAAAACTTAAGCACGCTTTGGTTCACCGACGGGTGAAAGCGTAAGCCACCTTTGTACGGGCCAATGGCGTTGTTGTTTTGGATTCGATAGGCGCGGTTAATCTGCACCTCGTTGTTGTCGTCGGTCCAGCAAACGCGAAAGCTTATGATCCGATCCGGCTCAGCCATGCGCTCTAAAATGCGGGCATCGCGGTATTGTGGCTTATCCGCCGTAAACGGCACGATATCGGTGGCAACTTCGTGGACCGCTTGCAAGAACTCGGGCTCACCCGGATTGCGGGTGGCGACTTGGTTCAAGAAGGCGTTAACCTCGGCATTGCTGTCGAGGGCGGTGGATGGGCTGTTTTGAGCAGCAGCTGGGCTAGCCATAGGGCGGCGATCCTTAGAGTCGATGTCCTATGAGTCTAGTTAGCCCTGGGTTGGTTACCCGAATTAGCCTTGGATAGCCGCCAAATATGAGCGCACCGTCGCAGCTAAACCATGATCTAGCGCATCTGAGATCAAGGCATGGCCGATAGAGACCTCCTGTACCTCAACAATAGTCCGAAACAGCGGCAGGTTAACCAAGTCGAGATCATGCCCGGCGTTAACGCCCAGCCCTAGCTGGGACGCGTGTTGGGCAGCGCTAGTGAACTGCGCCAAACTCTGTTGGGTCTGCTTTGCACCAACGCCATGAGTGTTTACCGCGTCCGCGAAGGGCCCGGTGTAGAGCTCAATACGATCCGCACCAATTTGCTTGGCCAGTTGAATTTGCTCCAGGTCTGGGTCCATAAACAAACTAACCCGTGACCCGAGGCTTTGGTACAGGGCGATCTTCTCCTGCAGCTGGCTGTTGTCACCACGCAGGTCAAAGCCGTGATCTGAGGTTAGCTGATCATCGCTATCCGGGACCAAGGTGGCTTGGGCTGGTTGTGCCTGTGCAATGAGTGCATCAAAGCCGGGGTAGCCTTGCTGGGTTGCGCCGGCAAAAGGGTTACCTTCAATATTGAACTCAATGTCGGGGTATTCGTCAGCGAGCAGGCTAGCCAAATCGGTGACATCAAATGGGCGTATGTGTCGCATGTCTGGCCTGGGGTGGACGGTAATGCCTTGGCCACCGTTGTTTAGAACGGTACGTGCTGCGTTAACAACGCTTGGCGTATTGGCGCCCCGTGCATTACGCAGCAAGGCAATTTTGTTCAGATTGACACTGAGCGAGATCACCTCAGGTCCAAGCGCTACGACGTGGGCGCGCTTTTAGCAGGATTCCTAGTAGTAACCCTAGCAACACCAAGCCGCCACCAAACATGAGCCAGCGTTGCTGCACATTGGAGCGCAGTTGATCACGCTCTTCGTTGATGTCTTCCAACTCTTCACGCAAACGAGCGTTGAGCTCTTTGAGCTTTTGGTTCTCGGTGTGTTCAGCGACAGCGTTTTTAGAGATCTCTTGCAACGCTTCCAGCTTTTCAGTGGTATCCGTTAGCTGTTTCGTTAGCTGGGCACTGGTTTTACTGGATTCGTTGCCCGCGGCTTGTGCATTGGCCAGTGCCGACTTTTCTCGAGCCAAGTTCTTCTCTAGCTGCGCAATCTGCGCCGCTGCGGCTCGCAGCCGATCTCTAGCGATGGGCTGTGCCGTGAGGTATTGGCCGCGCACCCAGCCTTTGGTGCCACCCACGGTCACGATCTCGACAAATTCTGAGCCGTCATCGCGCTGCAAAATTTCCATCTTGGTTCCGGCGGGGAGGCCGTGATGCACAATCCGGTGGCCTTTGGTTGGCCCGCTACGCACGGGAACCGTCAGCTTGTCTGAGATATAGGCGGTTTCTGCCCAGGTGCTATTGGCGCTGAGCAGCCCCAAAAGGGAGCTAAGCAGCAAAGTGGTCGCCAGCATAAAGTTGATGGCTGATGGTTGTGCCCTGTTCACTGAAGGATACCTGTCCATTTGTCGTGTGCTGGCCGTGCTGAGGCTAGCGCTTAAGGGGAGTCGTTCCCCGGTTTTGGCTCGATAGCGGTTGATTTTAAATCCGCAGCGCTTGTTTTCAAATCCGCTGCATCTGTATCCAGGTCCGATTCTAGGTCTGACGGGCCGCCTGTTTCGAGCTCGCTGAGATAGCCACCTTGGTTGAGGTAGATCATGGTGATAATGATGTAGCAAAAGGTCAGGCCAAAACCGCCGAACAGTTTGTAACTGACCCAAAAATCCATGCTGAAATTGTAGGCAACGATCAAATTCAAGGCACCTGCAACGAAAAACGCGGCTGCCCAACCCAGATTGAGATGAACCCAGGCTTTTTCAGGCAGCTCGAGCTGCTGGCCCATGACTTTTTGGAGCAGGTCCTTTTTGGCAACAAATTTACCTATTAGCAAGGCGCCGGCCAGCAGCCAGTTGATTACCGTGGGTTTCCATTGAATGAAGGTTTCATCACGCAGCCACAAGGTTAGGCCGCCAAAGACAATGCTCACCCAGAAGGTCAGCTTAAGCTCATTACCAATAGGGCGCTTTATGAGCCAAAACACCAGTATTTGTAGGGTGACAGCCGCCATTAAGGCGGCGGTGGCCGCGTAGATACCAACGGTGAAGTACGCCAGGGCGAACACCACAATAGGCAGAAAATCTAGCAGTTGGCTCAATGGTGGTTCCTCTGGAGGCGTAGCCACACCCGAGTTGCACCAGGTGGCGTGGCTCGGCTTTGGGTTGGTGGCGGCAATTGGGTGCTGTTGTGCTGCGCGGCATAATAAAGAAACCGAGCCCCGAAGGTAATAGGAAGCTAATGGTAAGCATAGGCTTAGACGGCTAAGCGGGAAAAACGACAACTTTCCTGGCGCATTGGCGTTAAGTCGGTATCATCTGCGGGCCGCGAGCACGGCCTTTGCCCTTTTTTGGGGCGATTCCTCGGTCACCCTAAATTATTGTCAGACAAAAATTTTGAGCCAGCTATTTTCGATTCACCCCACCCACCCTCAAGCACGCTTGCTGGCGAGTGCGGCTGATATCATTCGTGGGGGCGGGATTGCGGCGGTGCCCACCGATACCACCTATGCGTTGGTTTGCCAGCCCGGGGACAAAACGGCGGCGGATAAGCTGCGGCGTCTGCGTCGATTGCCTGCTCAACACTACTTTGCTTTGCTCTGCGCTGATCTGTCCGTGCTGGGCCAATATGCCAAGGTCGACAACACCAGCTTTCGGCTGCTCAAGCACTACACTCCGGGGCCCTTTACCTTTGTGCTGCCGGCCACCCGGGATGTGCCGCGACGCTTGGTTCATGCCAAACGTAAGACCGTTGGGCTGCGGGTGCCTGATCACCTGGTGTTGCATGCGTTGCTGCAGCAACTGGCAGGCCCGTTGATCACCAGCACGCTGCGGATGCCGGACGATGATTTGCCGATGACGGATGCCCTGGAGATCCGCGACCGGCTGCAACGCCAAATTGATTTAGTAATAGACGCGGGTTCGGTGGGGGTTGAACCTACCACGGTTATTGACCTCACTACCGGCATGCCCGAGCTGGTGCGCCAGGGCCTAGGTGAGTTTGAGTAGCTCAGACAAAAAACCTGGGAACAAGCGGGAAATACTGGTGCTTTCAAGTGCGCTCTTTGGTGAGTTTGAGGCGTTAGCCCCGTATACTTTCGGCTATGAGTAGCAACGACGCGAATCAGCGAGTTTTATCTGGCATGCGGCCTACCGGTCAGCTGCATTTAGGCCATCTGCACGGTGTGCTGTCCAATTGGGCGCAATTGCAAAATGAGTACGAGTGTTTCTTTTTTGTTGCGGATTGGCATGCGCTGACCACCAATTACGACGCGTCGCAAAGTATTGATCAATTCACCTTTGATACGGCGGTGAGCTGGCTAGCGGCGGGTATTAACCCCGGTGCAGCCACCTTATTTGTGCAGTCCAAAGTACCCGAACATGCAGAGCTGCATTTGCTGTTGTCGATGATCACGCCGCTCAGTTGGCTTGAGCGGGTACCCAGCTTCAAAGACATGCAAGAAAAGCTTAACGACAAGGAGTTGGCCACTTACGGTTTCTTGGGCTATCCCTTGCTGCAGGCGGCCGACATATTAATCTACCGAGCGGGCAAAGTGCCGGTAGGGGCTGACCAAGTGGCCCACGTGGAGCTCACGCGAGAGGTTGCTCGGCGGTTTAACCACATCTATGGCCGAGTGCCCGGTTTTGAAGAGCAGGCAGAAGCGGCCATCAGCAAGCTGGGCAAAAAGAACGCTCGGCTATATCGCCAACTGCGCCGCGCCTATACCGAGCAAGGCGATGCCGATGCCTTGGCTCGTGCGCAAGTGCTGCTATCGGAAACCCAGAACATCTCCATCGGTGACAAAGAGCGGCTGCTGGGTTTTCTTGAGGGTGGTGGCCGTATTGTGTTGCCTGAGCCGCAGGCGCTGCTCACCAAGCAGGCTAAGGTACCGGGTTTGGATGGCGAGAAGATGTCCAAGTCCTACAACAACACCATAGCGCTGCGTGAAGATCCTGAGTCGGTCACCAAGAAAATTCGCACCATGCGCACCGACCCTCAACGTGTACGCCTAACGGATCCTGGCGAGCCTAAAAATTGCCCGGTGTTTGCGCTGCACGAAATTTACAGCGACGAGGTCAAGTTGAAGTGGGTGACCGAAGGTTGCCGCACCGCGGGCATTGGTTGCATTGAGTGCAAAGGGCCGCTCATCGATAGCATCAACGCAGAGCAAGCCGTTATGCGCGAACGCGGTCGCCAATACGAGGAGCAGCCAGATTTGGTGCATTCTATTTTGCAAGAAGGCTCGGAGCGTGCGCGCGACGTGGCCAAAGAAACGCTTGAAGAAGTTCGTGCCAGCATTGGCATTTCTTACCGTTAACCGGCTATGGGTCAAGACATGAACACCGACGGCGACACTGCAGACGACAACGCAGAACCAATTCCAGCTCAGCCGGAACCGGCCGAGCACATTGAAGCTGAAGCGGGTGACATAGCGCAAAGTGCTTCGGTCACCCAACTGGAGGCCGCGCGCGCTCAAGTAGCAGACACGGTTGCTTTGGTGCAAGGAGAGGCGGTGACCGCGTTACCTACGGACCTATACATACCGCCAGAAGCGCTGGAAGTGTTTTTGGATACCTTTGAAGGTCCGCTGGACTTGCTGTTGTATCTGATCCGTCGCCAAAACTTGGATATCTTGAACATCAAGGTGGCTGAGATCACGTCCCAATACATGGGTTACATCGAGTTGATGTCAACGCTGCAGCTGGAGCTTGCGGGCGAGTACCTGCTGATGGCGGCCATGCTGGCGGAGATTAAATCGCGCATGTTGCTGCCACGGGTAGAAACCGAAGCCGAGGACGAAGACGATCCGCGTGCAGAGCTCATTCGTCGGTTGCAAGAGTACGAACAGATTAAGACTGCGGCGGAGCACATCGAAGAGCTGCCACGCCTTGAGCGAGACATTGTGGTTGTCCACGCAGAGAAGCCAGAGGTTGTGCGCGAAGTTGCTGACCCAGAGGTTGATCTAAAAGAAGTGCTGCTGGCATTGGCAAACGTTTTGCAGCGTGCGGACCGGTACGTCAAACACGCGGTCATGGCAGAACCGCTAACGGTGCGCGAGAAGATGACCGAAGTGTTGTCACGCATGCAACACCAAACGGAGTTTGTACCCTTTCTCAGTTTGTTCACTGAAGAGGAGGGGCGCTTGGGTGTGATCGTCACCTTCTTGGCAGTAATGGAGCTGATTCGCGAATCCCTACTAAACCTAGTGCAGGCGGAACCTTTCGCCCCTATCTATATAAAAGCGGCTGGTGAGTAATGATAGATACCGACAAAATCAAATCGATTGTTGAAGCCTCGCTGTTGGCGGCAGACCAGCCGCTAACCTCTGAGCAGATCGTGAAGCTGTTTGCGCGCGGCGAGATGCCGCGGGCAGATGTGCGTGAACTTGTTAAAGCCGCGCTAGATGAGCTAGAAGGCGATAGCAAAGGTCGCGGTGTTGAGTTGAAGCGAGTGGCCTCCGGGTACCGCATGCAGGTCAAGCAAGACCTAAGCCCCTGGGTATCACGTTTGTGGGATGAAAAGCCACCGCGTTACTCCCGGGCTTTGCTAGAAACCTTAGCTTTAGTGGCTTACCGACAGCCGGTTACCCGGGGCGACGTTGAGCAGGTTCGTGGTGTGGCGGTTAGCCAAAACATTATGCGTACGCTCACCGAGCGCGGTTGGGTCAAGGTGGTTGGTCAGCGCGAAGTGCCTGGTCGCCCCTCCATGTATGGCACAACCAAAGAATTTTTGGATTACTTCAACTTAAAATCTTTAAGCGAGTTGCCACCTTTGGCCGAGATTCGCGACCTTATCGAGCCGGTAGTGGTTGAAGAGGTGTTGCCGCCGCAAACCGAATTGAAGTTGGTGGACGATGATGGCGAGGTAGATGGAGAAGCGCAGGCGGTGGCCGATGATGAAGCCGCAGCGGTCTTTGCACCTGAAGATGACGCTAACGCTGCACAGGCTTCAGAGGCAAAAGGGTCAGAAGCGAATGATGACACGGTTGCTGCCGAGGTGGTTGACAAAGCAGCAGACGAAGCAGCAGATGAGGTTGTGGACAATGCAGCACAAGCGGTGGTGGCAGATGCAAGCGAGCTAGATCCGGCGCAAGATTCCGACGTTGATTCAGATCAAGATTCAGACCAGGCCACGGTTGCCGAAGTGGACTTTGCAGACGAAGAGCTTAGCGATACAGCCCCAGAGCAAGAAGCCCAATCCGCTGAAGGCTCGGCAGAGGAAGCACCCGTTAGCGCGGAGGTTGTGCAGTTGCCTCGCGCGCCTCGCGGTTAACCCCTAGGTTGCTAACCCAACATGACTAAACATCAGCCTCGCGGCAAAAAAAAATCTCAGCTCAAACCTCGCGCTAAAGGCAGTGCCCAAGGCACCTATAAGGGTGGTCCCGGTGGTGATGTTAGAAGTGGTGCCAAAGCTGGCGGTCGGTCTGGCGTCAAGCCTACAGGCAAGCCCCCGTTGCAAACCCCGGCAGACTTGGCGCTAGCGGCTGCAACACAGAGGGTTGCAGGTGGCGAAGCTGCGGATGTACCCCAGGCCCCCATGGCGGGTGAACGGTTGCAAAAAGTATTGGCCCAGGCCGGATTGGGCTCGCGCCGAGATATGGAGCGCTGGATCGCTGCCGGTCGGGTCATGGTCAACGGTGAGCGAGCCGAGCTAGGTCAGCGTGTGTTGCGCTCCGATCGGGTGCAGGTTGATGGTGGCAAGCCGCTGCGCGCGGTTGCCGCCAACCATCGTGTATTGCTTATCAACAAAAACGAGGGTGTGGTCTGCACTCGTCGAGACCCAGAGGGGCGAGATAACGTGTTTCGTGGTTTGCCTCGTTTGAAGACCGGGCGTTGGATCAGTGTGGGTCGACTCGACATCAACTCTTCCGGGTTATTGCTCATGTGCACCGACGGTGAGTTGGCGAATCGCATGATGCATCCGTCCACCGGCTTGGACCGAGAGTACGCGGTGCGGGTTAACGGTGAGCTGGAAGACGCGGCCATAGCGCGGTTGATCAAAGGGGTCGAGATCGAGGGTGAGAAGCATGCCTTTAGCGATCTGCGTTACTTCAACGGTTCGGGCATGAACCATTGGTATCACGTTGTGCTGATGGAGGGTAAGAACCGCGAAGTGCGGCGTTTGTTTGAGTCCGAAGGCTTGCAGGTGTCGCGTTTGAAGCGTGTGCGCTACGGTCCGGTGATGTTGCCGCCTTGGTTGTCGCGTGGTGAGATCGGCGAGATGAATGCAGACGATATGCGTGCGTTATATCGGCTATTGAACTTGCCCGTACGCTTGCCGCGTTCGGTCCAGGTGCGCCAAGGGAACAGTGAGCGTGAGCGTAAACGCGCCCGGTCGGTTCTGATTCCCTATCCGGGTTTGACACCGGGTGGGCCTCCCGTTAGTTAGTGCTGGCGTCTAAAAAAAGGTCACCCGAAGGTGACCTTTTTTTGTTGGCGATTCAACCAACGGTCTTACAGGCACTGTTAACCCGAAATGGTTAGCCAGACACTTGAATCTTGCCTGGCCCTTTAAGTCGTGCTTCTTCCAACGCGCGTTCGGCGCGTTCTAGTACGGTCTCGGCGCTATCTGCATCGCGTGATACAGCGATACCCATGCAAGCGGTGAGTTCGTCCGCTTGCTCGGTGCTCGCCAGCTGTAGGCTGGAGATAAGCCCGCTTACCTTGCCAGCAACCGCTGTTGCGGCGCTGTGGTCAGTACGAGGCAACAGCAACGCCAACAGGCCGTCGTCAATTTGAAAAACACCGTCCGCTTCGCGCAAACCGTTGCGCACCTGTTGCTGCACGCTTTGGAGTACCGCTTGAGCCCAGGCGATGCCATTGCTTTGCAGTAGCTGTGGATAGCTGTCCAAACCGATGAGCAACAAGGTATCGGTGCGGTCGGTTGGCATTTGTGGCTCGCCGAAAGGCACTAAGTCATCTACGTTGTGACGGATAGGTTCTGGTACTACCGGCATATCCATCGTCACGGCTTCTAAGGCTTGCTCGTGCTGCCATGCGTTGTGCAGTGGGCTTGCCATCAGTGCTACCAAATCTTCAGCGGTTTGGACCACCGAGTCATCTTGGGGGGCAGCAAAGTAAAACAGCATCTCGCCAAGCACGGCATTGTCATGCCAGCGCACGCGAAATTGTGCGAAGTCCTCAGTGCGCTCTCCATCACGAAAGGTTTCGATATCGCTTGGGCTGATGTATTGCATGCCGACCAGTGGCATCAAGGTTGCTGCTTGGCGATGGAACAGCTCGAGCAGTGGCTTGACGCGTAGTTGGCGGTGGAAAGCCTGTACAAGGTGTAGGGCTTCTTCTGCATTAAACGTGGCAACGCTCTGCGGCGTCTTTAGTCGAGTAACTTTTCCCATGATCCCAGCTGTGTGACAAATTCAGCGGCTACTTTAGGCAAAAGGTCGGTTATAGAGTATGAGGGGGTTGTATGGGATTGTGCTCTAAATGGTTGAAAACATGGCTAGTTACTGTCCCAAATGGCCGGATCTAGGCTCCGGGCATCCAGCGCCCGGCCGTTTAAAGCGCCCGGGCAGTTGGCGAATAGGTGGAGATACAAGTCCATGTGAGCCTCAGCCGCTGGTACATCGTTTGGGTTCTCTGCTGGATAAGCGGCCGCGCGCATGGCGGTGCGGGTGCCACCGGGGTTGATGCTGTGAACGCTGATCTGGCTGATCTCGGCCAACTCATCAGCCAAGGTTTGCATTAAGCCTTCGGTGGCAAATTTGGATGCCGCATACGCACCCCAGTAGGCGCGCCCCGCACGGCCAACGCTGGAGGAGGTAAAGGCAATGCAGGCGCTGGTTGGCAGTTGCAGCAATGGGAGTAGATCTCGAGTCAGCATCATGGCGGACTGCACATTGACTCGAAAAGCGCGTTGCCAGTCGCTGGTGGGGTAATGGCCTATAGGCACCTTGGGTCCTAAAAACGAAGCATTGTGAAGCAAGCCGTGCAGCTCGCCGTATTCCCCTTCGATGGCTTGAGCCAAGGCCTGGACATTGGCGTCCTCAAGCCCCTCGAGATCACAAGGCACGATGGTGGCGCGGGTCTGGGTGTGCTCGCCGATCCAATCAAACACCTGTTCTAGCCCGTCGCGGTTGCGTCCCAGCAGGATGACGTTTGCGCCGTAGCTGGCAAAAGTCTTCGCTGCGGTTAGGCCAATACCCGCGTTGGCGCCGGTAACCAAAATATTGCGCTGGGCCAAACAGTTGGCGGGCGGAGACCAACGCCAGTTGGTGGCGGCGGTGGCAAGTTCAGGGTAATGCTGCATAGGGGGCTTCTTTGTCCTAGTGTTGAGTTTGGGCGTTTGGTCAGGGTGTTGGTATCACCGGGGTTTGCGAGCATGAACGATGTAGTTTACGTCAAGATCCCGGTTTAGCTTGGCGCGGTGGGTGAAGGGGTTGTACTGCATGCCGCGCATGTCTTGAAGTTCAAGCCCAGCCTGGCGAATAGCACCCGCCAACTCCGCGGGCCTAATGAACCCGGAGTATTCGTGGGTGCCTTTGGGCAGCAAATTGAGCACGTACTCAGCACCTAGAACCGCCATCACGTAGGCTTTGGGGTTGCGGTTGATGGTGGCAAAAAATAGGTTGCCGCCGGGTTGGGTCATGGCCGCGCAAGCGGCCACAGTAGACGTAAAGTCTGGCACGTGTTCGAGCACCTCCAAGCAGGTCACCGTATGGAAGTGTTCTGAGTGGGTTTGCGCGAGCTCTTCTGCGGTGATCTGTTGGTAGTCGAGGGTAACGCCCGCTTCCAGCGCGTGCAGTTGTGCAACCTTGAGCGGTGCCTCCGCCATGTCGATGCCGGTGACCGTGGCGCCCCGGTGGGCTAGGCCTTCACTCAGCAAACCCCCGCCGCAACCCACATCCAGCAATGGGCCAGCGTTAAAGTTTGTGCGTTCCTCGATAAAGTCCATGCGCAGTGGATTGATGTCGTGCAGCGGTCGGAACTCACCGCTGGGATCCCACCAGCGATTGGCCAGGGCATTAAATTTGCTGACCTCAGCAGGGTCAACGTTTGCCCCGGTGTTGGTGTTAACGGTCATAGGTGGCTGGTGCCTTTTAGGTTGTATTGGAGGTGGTAAGTTTTAGCCGTTCACGCCAGCTAGAGGCGCGGGTTAGGATGTCCGCTTGGTCCAAAGTGAGCAGCTCGCCTTGGCCCATTAAACGGCGACCGGCTACCCAGGCATCGCTGACTTGGTAGTTGCCTGCGCAGTGCACCAGTTGTGCAATGGGGTCGTGTAACGGTTGCAACGCTAGCGCTTGGCTGTCCACGGCAATCATGTCGGCGGCTTTGCCCGCTTCCAAGCTGCCAATTTGCTGGTCCAGGCCTAGTACGCGAGCGCCATCAATGGTGGCCATTTGCAAGGCGCGTTTGGCGGTGAGCGCTTGTGCACCATCACCTAGGCGGGCTAGCAGTGCGGCTTGTCGGGTTTCCTGCAGCATGTCCAGTGCATCGTTAGAGGCGGCGCCATCGGTGCCAAGCCCAACGTTGATACCGGCGGCCTGCAGTTGTCCAACCGGGCAGCGTCCGCTGGCCAGCTTCATGTTTGACGATGGGCAATGGGAGATATGCACGCCCATCTGTGCCAATAACTCGATCTCCGAATCTAGCAGTTGGGTCATATGCACCGCCTGCAACCGCGGGTTGAGCATGCCCAGCTCTTGCAGCAGGGCGATGGGGCGCGTGTTGTTGGTCACTTCAGCGGCGTTTTCGTGCAAGTGAATCTCGATGCGCGCATCAATCTCGTCAGCGAAGGTGCAGACCTTGGTTAAGGTGTCTCGGCTTAAGGTGTAAGTGGAGTGCGGTCCAAAGGCGATGTTGATCAACGGCTCGTGACGCATGCTGTCATAGAGCTCGAGCCCTTGGCTCATGCCGGCCTCGGCATTAGCGCTCCAAGCGTTGGGCACATCGATAACCGGAAAGGCCAGTTGCGCGCGCATGCCGGCCGCTTGTACCCGCTGGGCTGCAATCTGCGGCATGAAGTACATGTCAGAAAAACAGGTGGTGCCGCTGCGTAACATCTCAGCCAAAGCCAGGTCGGTGCCATCGCGAACGAAGTCGTGGCTCATGTGGTCGCGTTCCAACGGCCAGATGACGTCCTCAAGCCAAGCTTGCAGGTCGTTGCCGTCACCCAGCCCTCGCATTAAGGTCATGGCGGCGTGCCCATGGGTATTCACCAAGCCGGGTAGCAATATGTGTTGTCCCAGGTCGATTTGCTGGGCGGCCCTGTATTGCGTGCGCAGCTTGGCGGCAGGTCCAGCGGCCAAGATTTGACCGGCGCTAAACGCCACGGCTCCTTGCTCGATCACATCGGGATGCTGGTCATCCAAGGTGATCAGGTGGTCGGCCGTGATTAAGCTTTCGCAGGTTTGGGGTTGCTTGGATTGGTCAGTTTGCGGCATGTCGGGAGTATACCCAGCGGGTGCGGCACGCACGAGCGATAACCGGAGTGTTCGCCGGGAAATTTTGGCGCTTTTTTTGGTCGCAAAAGGGGGCTGAAAAGGGGTTGTTCAGGCTCGGAACGTGGTAAAATTCCAGCTTTCCAGTGCAGGCTGCTGCAGCAAGATATGGCTGACGATCTAGACCCACCAAACGATCCTTCAAACCCTGAAGATGACGCCCAAAATGCGGGCGGCTCACCTCCGGATTCACCCCCTAACTCCCCAACTGCGGGTGGCTCTGGTTTGGGCGGTGTCGGCGACATTCAGCCGATTGCCATTGAAGACGAGCTGCGCCAATCCTATTTAGATTACGCCATGAGCGTGATCGTTGGGCGTGCTCTGCCTGATGTGCGCGACGGTCTAAAGCCCGTGCATCGTCGCGTGTTGTTTGCGATGAACGAACTCAACAACACCTATAACCGACCTTACGTAAAGTCGGCGCGGGTGGTTGGTGATGTCATTGGTAAGTACCACCCACACGGTGACGTGGCGGTGTACGACACCGTGGTGCGCATGGCGCAAGAGTTTTCCCTGCGTTATTTGCTGGTTGACGGCCAAGGTAACTTTGGGTCCATCGATGGTGATCCACCGGCGGCTATGCGTTACACCGAAGTGCGGATGACCCGAATGGCGTCGCACTTGCTGGCCGACCTAGACAAAGAAACCGTAGATTTTGTT
The DNA here is from genome assembly GCA_938036875.1 of uncultured Pseudomonadales bacterium. Taxonomy (GTDB): domain Bacteria; phylum Pseudomonadota; class Gammaproteobacteria; order Pseudomonadales; family Azotimanducaceae; genus CALHVX01. Next base: position 9,175 of record CALHVX010000159.1, on the reverse strand, counting down.
GCCAACTACGACGACACCTTAACCATGCCTGAGGTGCTGCCAACGCGGGTGCCGAACCTGTTGGTGAACGGCAGTTCGGGTATTGCGGTTGGCATGGCCACAAATATTCCACCGCACAACTTAAACGAGGTGATTGCGGCCTGTTTTGCCTTGCTCGATGACCCAGCGCTGTCTATTGACGGCTTGATGGAGCACATCACCGGTCCAGATTTCCCCACCGCGGCCATCATCAACGGCCGCGCTGGCATCGTGCAGGCCTATCGCACCGGTCGAGGTCGCATCTACGTGCGCGCGCGTGCTGAAGTGGAGGTCAATGAAAAGACAAACCGCGAAACCATCATTATTCATGAGATTCCTTACCAGCTAAACAAATCTAAGCTCATCGAGAAGATTGCTGAGTTGGTGCGCGACAAAAAGATCGAAGGTATTTCTGAGTTGCGTGACGAGTCCGATAAAGACGGCTTGCGTGTGGTTGTCGAGATTCGCCGCGGTGAGTCTGGTGAGGTTGTGCTAAACAACCTCTACGCCCAGACCCAGCTGCAGTCGGTGTTCGGCATTAACTGCGTGGCGTTGGTGGATGGTCGTCCGCGCGTATTGAACCTCAAACAGATGCTGGAAGCCTTTTTAAAGCATCGCCGCGAGGTCATTACCCGTCGATCTATCTACTTATTGCGTCGTGCGCGTCAACGCGGTCACCTGCTTGAAGGGCAAGCGGTGGCGTTGGCCAATATCGATGCGGTAGTGGCGCTCATCAAAGCCTCCGCCTCCGCTGCTGATGCGCGGGTTGCCTTGATGGGGCGTGGTTGGGTCTCCGAAGGCGTGCAAGCATTGTTAGAGCGTGCGGGCAGCGATGCCTGCCGACCAGACAACTTAGGTGAAGAGTTTGGCTTCCGAGATGGTATGTACTACCTATCGGTTGAACAGGCTGCCGCTATCTTAGAGATACGTTTGCACCGCTTAACCGCGTTGGAGCAAGACAAGCTCATCGAAGATTACCAAACCATTCTCGATGAAATTGCAGATCTGCAAGATATTTTGGGTTCTACCGAGCGGTTGCTGTCAGTGCTGCGTGAGGAACTGCAAGAGGTTCTCGAGACCTACGGTGATGAACGTCGCACCGAGATCATTAGCAGTATGCAAGACCTGTCGGTAGAAGACCTGATCACCGAAGAAGAGCTGGTGGTGACCATCTCGCATCAAGGCTACGCCAAGACCCAAGGGTTGGACGTGTACCAAGCCCAACGGCGAGGCGGGCGTGGCAAAGCAGCAACCACAGTCAAAGACGAAGACTTTGTAGAGCACTTGCTGATAGCCAATAGCCATGACTCCCTGTTGGCCTTTACCAACTTGGGTAAGGTGTTCTGGCTGAAGGTTTACCAGATACCACAAGGCAGCCGTGGCGCTAAAGGCCGGCCTTTGATTAACCTGATCCCGTTATCGGCGGATGAGCGGGTGACCGCTGTATTGCCGGTCAAAGATTTTGATGAAGACAAGTTTGTCTTTATGGCCACAGCCAACGGTACGGTGAAAAAGACACCGCTTGAGCAGTTTTCACGTCCTCGGACTTCTGGCCTGATTGCCATTGAGCTAGACGAAGACAATGCCTTGGTGGGTGTTGCGTTAACCGACGGCCACTGCGATGTGATGCTAACCGCCAGCAATGGTAAAGCCGCGCGCTTCAAAGAATCCGACGTACGTGCAATGGGCCGTACCGCCCGTGGTGTTCGCGGCATTAAGTTGGCCGCTAACCATGCCGTGATCTCACTGATCATTCCTGAAGAGTCCGGGTTTGTCTTGGTTGCCAGTGAAACCGGCTTTGGTAAGCGTACGGCGCTTGAGGACTTTCCGGTTAAAGGTCGGGGTGCGCAGGGTGTGATTGCTATGCAAACCAGTGAACGCAACGGCAACGTGATCGGCGCTGTTCAGGTGTTGCCGGGCGACGAGCTTATGTTGATTAGCAACATGGGCACCTTGGTGCGAACCGGTGCAGATGAAGTCTCTGAGCAAGGGCGTAATACCCAAGGGGTGCGTTTGATTGCACTGCGCGGAGAAGAGCAATTGGTTGGCGTTGGACGTATTGCTGAGGCGGAAGTTGCCGCTAGCAATCAGGCGCTGCAAGATCTCGAGGCGGAGCAAGCCGAGGCTGCGGCCTCCGATGCTGATAGCAACAACAACGACAATAACAACGACGATACCCCCGAAGGACCTTAAGACATGACCCAGCGCGTACACAATTTTTCTGCTGGGCCTGCCGCCCTGCCGGAAGCAGTATTGGAACAGGCGCAACGTGAGATGCTCGACTATGCCGGGACCGGCATGTCGGTCATGGAGATGAGCCATCGCAGCGGTGCTTTTATCGACATCGCGAGCCGTGCCGAGCAATCCTTCCGCCAGCTGCTGTCCATCCCTGAAAACTACCACGTATTGTTTTTGCAGGGCGGTGCAACCGCCCACTTTGCAGCCATCCCCATGAATTTGCTGGGTGACGGAAGCGGTCCAGCCAAGCGGGTGGACTACATCAATACCGGTGCTTGGTCTGTTAAAGCAATAAAAGAAGCGGGCAAATATGCGGATGTGAATGTTGCCGCGAGCTCCGAAGACACCAACTTTGATCGCATTCCTGAGGTATCTAAGTGGCAGCTCAGTGACAATGCAGCCTACCTACACTTGTGCTCTAACGAGACGATTGGTGGTGTGCAGTTTCATGAATTTCCCGACAGCGAGGTGCCTGTCGTTGCCGATATGTCATCCGATATCTTGTCGCGACCGCTAAATATCAACGATTTTGGGGTTATTTACGCTGGTGCGCAAAAAAATATTGGGCCTGCCGGTTTGACCATGGTTGTGGTTCGCGATGACTTGCTGGGCGATGTGCATCCATTGCTGCCTTCGGTCTTGAACTACAAAAGCCAAGCGGCCGCAGATTCTATGTCCAATACACCGCCCACTTACGGTTGGTATTTGGCGGGTTTGGTCTTTGATTGGCTGCTGGCCAATGGCGGTGTTGCTGGAGCGCAAGAGCGCAATGCGCGAAAGGCGTCAAAGTTGTACGGGGCTATTGAAGCGTCGAACTACTACCGTGCACCGGTGCAAGCTAGTGCACGCTCGCTGATGAACGTACCTTTCACCTTAGCGAACGCGGACCAAGATAAAGCGTTTGTCGCCGGCGCCGAAGCGCGTGGGTTGATGAACTTAAAAGGTCATCGCAGTGTTGGCGGTATGCGCGCCAGCTTGTATAACGCTGTCACCGAAGCTTCGGTTGACGCTTTAATCGACTACATGCAGGATTTTGAGCGTGAGCACGGCTAAGCCGGAAACACTAGAAGACCTCCGTGATGCCATTGATGCGATCGATGAGCAACTTCAGCGCTTACTAAACGAGCGGGCGGCTTGCGCCTTGCGCGTCGGTGAAGTGAAAACCGCTCTCAGCGGTGGCGCTGCGGACGGCAACGATGTGCCGCCGCCGGTGTTTTTTCGTCCAGAGCGCGAAGCCCAAATTCTTGCCAAGCTCAAAGAACGCAATATGGGGCCTTTGCCTGATGGCGACGTGGCAAGGCTGTTTCGCGAGATAATTTCCTGCTGCTTGAGCTTAGAGCAGACGTTAACCATTGCCTACTTAGGGCCGTCTGGCACTTATACAGAAGCCGCCGCGGTGAAGCAGTTTGGACACTTTGCGCAAACTCGAGCGGTTGCCTCTATTGATGAGGTGTTCCGTGAGGTAGAAGCTGAATCCGTTCACTACGGTGTGGTGCCGGTTGAAAACTCAACCGAAGGCATGGTGAACCACACGCTGGATTGCTTCATGACCTCCCAGCTCAATATTTGTGCAGAGGTCGAGCTACCCATCCATCATGCGTTGATGGTGAACAGCGCAGCGGATGTGGATCAGCCGATCACCGAAATTTTGTCCCACGCTCAATCCTTGGCCCAATGTCGGGGCTGGTTGGACGTGAACTATCCCAATGCCGAACGCACAGCCGTTAGCAGCAATGCCGAAGCGGCCCAGCAAGTGGCCAACCGCAAAGGTGAGCCGTTGGCCGCTATTGCGGGCGGTGTTGCCGGCGAGCGTTACAGCTTGCGTGTGTTGGCCAATAGCATCGAAGACCACCAAGATAACAAGACCCGATTTTTGGTGATTGGGCGGCAACTGGTTGGCCCCAGCGGTAACGACAAGACCTCGATTTTGGTGAGCACGCGTAACGAGCCGGGTGCTTTGTACCAAGTGTTGGAGCCGTTCCATGAACACGGCATTAGCTTGTCGCGTATCGAAACACGACCGGCACGCTCGGGCGATTGGTCTTACGTGTTTTTCATAGATATGGAAGGGCACAAGAGTGAGCCTGCGGTGCAACGCGCGTTGGCCGGTGTTGAGAAGGTTGCCATTGAGGTTCGTATCTTGGGCTCCTACCCCCAGGCAGTGATCTAACATGTCAACGAACGACGCAAAAACTAGCCCCTACGTTAATCCACATATTGCAAAGCTCACGCCCTACAAACCGGGCAAGCCTGTGGAAGAGCTGACGCGCGAGCTAGGGATTACGGATGTGGTCAAGCTTGCCAGCAACGAAAACCCGCAAGGTCCTGGTGCCAGCGTACAAAAAGCCATAAAAAACGCGGCGGCTGAGCTATCTCGTTACCCGGATGGTAACGGGTACTATTTAAAGCAGGCGCTTGGACGCAAGCTAGGCGTTAACCCAGAGCAAATTACCTTAGGCAACGGCTCCAACGATGTGTTGGATCTGGCGGCAAAGATTTGCCTTCAACCCGGTGATGAAGCCATAGCAGCGGAACACAGTTTTGTTGTTTATCGCCTAGCCACCGCTAGTTGTGGTGCGCAACTGGTTGAGGTGCCTGCTGTTGCCTTCGGCGCCGACCTGGATGGCTTTGCTCAAGCGGTAACCTCAAAAACACGCATTGTGTTTCTCGCCAATCCGAACAACCCCACCGGTACCTGGGTTGATGAAGCGGCGTTGGTAAAGTTTTTGGATGGGTTGGACCCCAATGTTTGGGTGGTGCTAGATGAAGCTTACTTTGAATATGTGGATACAGCCCAGCACCAGAATAGGTACCCAGATGGCATTGCGTTGCAGCAGCGCTATGCAAACGTCATTGTGACCCGTACCTTTTCTAAGATTCATGGCTTGGCCGCGCTTCGCATCGGGTATGGGGTTAGCTCGTTGCAAGCAGCCGATCTGATGAACCGCGCACGCCAACCCTTTAATGTGAATGCTGTTGCCTTGGCTGCGGCGGTAGCGGCCCTTGAAGACACCAGTTTTGTCCAAGCCAGCGCGCAGCGAAATCGTGAGGGTATGCAGCAGCTGGTGGCTGGGCTAACCGAACAGGGCTACAACTACATTCCGTCTGCCGGTAACTTTGTGTGCTTTGATGCTGGCCCAAAAGCGTCTGAATTAAACCAAGCTTTGCTGCAGGTTGGGGTCATCGTGCGTCCGGTTGCTGAGTATGGATTGACCCAACATCTGCGTGTCACCGTGGGCCTGCCAAGTGAGATTGAACGCTTTCTTGGCGCGTTACGTGATGTCGCCAAGGCGCTAGGTTAGCGTTGAAACTGGCCTTAGTTGGTACCGGCCTGATTGGAAGCGCCTTTGCGTTAGGTGTCAGAGGCGCTGGCTTGGTGACCCAAGTTGTTGGGTTGGACCCCAACCCATCTCATGGGCAAACCGCTTTAGAGCTGGGGATCGTTGACTCCCTTGTTACTCAAGTACCTGCTGATGCGGATCTCATCTTGCTAGCACCGCCGGCAACCCAGATTACAGATTGGGTTGCCCGTTTAGCCGAGCACTCGGGCGTTGTGTTGGACGTTGGCAGCGTCAAAGGTGTGCTGGTAGATCAGCTGCGCGAGCAACAAGCCGGGGTGCCTTCAAACTTTGTCCCCTGCCATCCCATTGCAGGGCTAGAGCGCAACGGTCCGGGCGCCGCAACCGCAGATCTTTTTGTAGACCACAACGTTGTGCTAACACCCTTGGCTGAGACGGATGCCCATGCGCTAGCGTTAGCCAAGTCTTGTTGGGAGCAACTGGGTGCCAAGGTTGAGTTGATGGATCCTTGGCAACATGACATTACCTTCGCCACCACCAGCCACTTGCCGCACCTGACGGCCTTTGCCTATATGCAACAGGTCTCTAGCGAACAGTTAGCTTACGCAGCCGGCGGCTTCCGTGATTTTTCGCGGATAGCGGCGGCGGACCCAGACATGTGGACGGCGATTTTGCAGCTTAACGCCAAGGCGATTCGAGCAGCATTAGCGGATTTACAAGGCAATCTGGACCAGTTAGATGCGGCCATAGCGGCTCAGGATTGGGACGGGATACGTAGTTTAATTGCCAAATCTCAAGGCCGTCGCCGAGAGTTTGATGGCTCAGGTGTCACCCCAAAAGACAGTATCGAGAGTAAGCCGAATGACTAGTGTTATACCCGTGATTACGGTGGATGGTCCCAGTGGTTCAGGCAAGGGCACCTTGGCCGTTCGGCTGGCCCAGCACTTCGGCTGGCACCAGTTGGATAGTGGCGCTTTGTATCGAATATTGGCCGAAAAAGCACGAATTGACAACGTCGATTTGGGTGATGTGCCGGCGCTTGTGGTCCTCGCAGAGGTCCTAGAAGTTCGCTTTGACGAAGGTTTGGTGTGGCTCGACAATCGTGATGTGACGGACGAAATCCGGAGCGAAACCGTGGGTGCTGCAGCCTCCAAAGTGGCGGCTCTTGGGCCTGTTCGCGAGGCCATTGTTGGTCTCCAACACAGCTTTCGGCAGGCACCAGGATTGGTGGCGGATGGTCGCGATATGGGCACCGTTATCTTCCCGGATGCGGTGGTCAAAATCTTTCTTGAAGCGAGCGCTCGGGTACGTGCTGAACGTCGCTATAATCAGTTGAAAAACAATGGCTTAGGTGTTAGCCTGCGCGCCCTTCTCGAAACCATCGAACAACGTGATGAACGAGATCGGGAAAGGGCGGTGTCACCTTTACGCCCAGCCAGTGACGCAGTGGTTATCGACAGCTCTTCTATGAGCATTGATGAAGTCTTTAAACATGTTGTTGCACTAGTAGCAGAACGTCTCGCGTAAGCGGGATAAAAAAACCGGTGAGCCACCTGCCAGGGTTGCCACTTAACGTTAACTAACCCACACAGAGGAAGCCGCATTTCGCGGCATCACATATGAGCGAATCTTTTGCCGATTTATTTGAAGAAAGTCTAGCGACTGTCGAGATGGAGCCTGGTTCCATCGTTACCGGCACGGTAGTTGATATAGACCAAGATTGGATAATCGTCCATGCAGGCTTAAAGTCTGAAGGCGTTATCCCTAAAGAACAATTTCTCGACGAGAACGGTGAGCTGCACCTAGCCATTGGCGACCAAGTTAAGGTTGCGATGGAAGTGGTAGACGACGGGTTCGGCGAGACGCGTCTGTCACGTGAAAAAGCGAAGCGTGCTGAGTCTTGGCTCATGCTTGAAGATGCCTTTGATAAAGCCGAAGTTATCACCGGTGTTATTAACGGCAAGGTGAAGGGCGGTTTCACGGTAGACGTCAGCGACATCCGCGCGTTCCTACCTGGCTCACTCATCGACATCCGTCCGTTGCGCGAAACTGCACACCTGGAAGGCAAGCCGTTAGAGTTTAAAGTCATCAAGCTCGATCAAAAGCGTAACAACGTTGTGGTATCTCGCCGTGCAGTTCTGGAGCAAGAGAACAGTGTGGAACGCGAAGCCTTGCTTGCTTCACTGCAAGAAGGTCAGAACGCGAAGGGTATCGTGAAGAACCTAACCGACTACGGTGCTTTTGTTGACCTAGGCGGCGTTGACGGTCTGTTGCACATCACCGATATGGCTTGGCGTCGAATTCGTCATCCTAGCGAAATGGTTAACGTTGGCGATGAAGTGAACGTTCGTATCTTGAAGTTCGACCGCGAGAAGAACCGTGTCAGCTTAGGTATGAAGCAATTGGGTGATGATCCATGGGTCAACATCATTGCACGTTACCCCGAGCATTCTCGGGTTAAGGCAACGGTTACCAACCTCACCGATTACGGCTGTTTTGCAGAGATCGAGGAAGGTGTCGAAGGCTTGGTTCACGTATCCGAAATGGATTGGACCAACAAGAATATCCATCCTTCTAAAGTAGTAACCGTTGGTGACGAAGTCGAAGTGATGGTTTTAGATATCGACGAAGAACGCCGTCGTATCTCACTGGGTATTAAGCAGTGCCGCTCCAACCCTTGGGAAGACTTCTCGTCTACCCACGCGAAGGGCGACAAGATCTCCGGCAAGATTAAGTCGATCACCGATTTCGGTATCTTCATTGGTCTAGACGGCGCTATCGATGGATTGGTTCACCTGTCCGACATCTCTTGGAACGAACCTGGTGAAACCGCCGTGCGTCGCTACAGCAAGGGTGAAGAGATTGAGACCGTTATCCTGTCGGTTGACCCAGATCGCGAACGCATCTCGTTGGGCGTGAAGCAACTGGATCAAGATCCATTCTCCGACTACACCGCGGTTAACGATCGTGGCGCTAAGGTGATGGGTAAGATCATCGCTGTTGAGCCGAAGGAAGCTGTCCTTGAATTGGCGCCTGAAGTAGAAGGCATCTTGAAGGCTTCTGAGATCAGCATTGATCGTGTAGAAGATGCGCGCAATGCACTCACCATTGGTGATGAGATCGAAGTGAAGATTGTCAGTGTTGACCGAAAGAACCGCCTCATTGGTTTGTCGATTAAAGCCAAGGATATTGCGGAAGAGCGTCAAGCCGTTAAGGATCATCGCAGCACCGAATCGGATCGACCTGGAGCTAAGACTTTGGGCGACCTGATCAAGGCGCAGATGGACCAGAACGATACTGGCAACGACTAACGCGTTAGTTGCAAGCTAGTCGAAGTTTGACTAAGGCGCGGTAGGTGAATTGAAGGGCACCTGCCGCTCCCAGCTAGCCCAGCAACACAAGTAAGACAAAGGCAGATCAAGACTGGCCACGCTGTTTGTAGCGTTGGCCGCAGAAGAATGAAGTCAGCCTAATGGGGGTAAGATGACTAAATCGGAACTCATCGAACGCATTGCCGCAGAGCAAAATCAACTGTCGCCAAAGGATGTTGAGCTGGCAGTGAAGACCATGATCGAACAAATGTCAGAAACTCTAGCCCAAGGCAATCGCATTGAAATTCG
>CALHVX010000158.1 GCA_938036875.1 uncultured Pseudomonadales bacterium | reverse complement strand
ATCATCACCAATGCCAGCATCACCTACAGCCCGGAATCACGACGCTGGGCGGTCAAAGGTTTTGTTAACAACCTTTTTGATGAAGAGTACCGCACCATGGTGTTCGATCTAGCCGGTGATCCCGCTTCTGGCGGCTTCGGCATGGCCGAGAACTTTGCTGGCAATCCCCGCTGGTGGGGCGTGAGCTTCCAATATAACTTCGGCGACTAAGCGCAAACGCACTTAGCTGCACCTCTCGCCAAGCCCCTAGCACCTCGCCAGGGGCTTTTTCGGTTCTGCCTAGTCTGTTTATAGAATCCGCCCAGAATAGGCACTGGTATTCAGGTGTTGTAATATCAACGGGCATCAGCGCATTCCACGACAACCAGGATATCTAGAGTCTATGAGCAAATACACACTGCAAGTCAATGGCGAAACCCACGAGGTGGACGCCGATCCACAGATGCCTTTGTTGTGGGTTATACGTGACAAGCTCAAAATGACCGGCACCAAATTTGGTTGCGGAATTGCCCAATGTGGTGCCTGCACCGTGCATGTCAACGGTGCGCCAATGCGCTCCTGTGTCCTACCTGTCTCAGCCGTATCAGGCCCCGTGACCACAATCGAAGGATTGTCGAACGGTAACGAGCTGCACCCATTGCAAACCGCTTGGATAGAACACGACGTTCCCCAATGCGGCTACTGCCAATCTGGGCAAATCATGAGTGCTGCCGCCCTGCTAGCCTCAAACAAGAAACCGTCGGATGCCGATATCGACCAAGCCATGGCAGGCAATTTTTGCCGCTGCGGGACTTATGTTCGCATTCGGGCAGCCGTACACACCGCCGCCTCCTTCTACAACGCTGACACCAACGCCAAGAAAGGGGCTTAATATCATGGGACTAAATCGACGCAAGCTATTTAAAGTCTCCGCCATTGCTGGTGGTGGACTCATGCTCCAGCTGAGCCTACCAAACGCGTTAGCCGAAGAAGGCAAGCCTTTGGTTGCCTCCAAAGACCTTAACTTTTACGTGCAAATTGCCTCAGATGGTCAAATCACTATCTTTGCCCCGAACCCAGAAATGGGCCAAGGTGTTAAAACTGCACTGCCTATGATCATTGCTGAAGAGATGGGCGCCAAGTGGGAAGACGTGGTGGTTGTGCAAGCCCCCATCGATTCCTCTAAGTTCGGTATGCAAGGCTCTGGTGGCTCCATGACCATTCCTCGCAACTTTGATGCCATGCGTAAAATGGGTGCATCCGCTCGCGAGATGCTGATCGGCGCTGCCTCATTGTTGCTAGAGGTAGAACGCAAAGAGCTGGAAGCACGCGAAAGCCAGGTTATTCATAGCTCTGGCCGCAGCATGACCTTCGGGCAACTGGCTACCGTTGCGGCGCAACAACCGGTGCCGGATCCCGAAGTGCTCGAATTCAAAGACCCACGGTCCTACACCATCATCGGTACCTCGGTAGCCGGCGTGGACAACCTAGTGGTTGCCACCGGGTTAACCGAATTTGGTATCGATGTTGACGTACCCGGCATGATGTACGCCAGCTACACCCGCTGCCCACGTCGCGGTGGCATTGCCAAGAGCTTCAACGAACGCGAAATCAAACGCCTGCCTGGCGTTACCGACGCCTTCATACTCGAGCCTGACGATCGCGCGGGCAAATCCTCTTTTGCCTTTATGGACGGTTTGGGTGTGCTTCGTGGCGGTGTTGCGGTGGTTGGCGACAACACTTGGGCGGTATTCAACGCCAAAAACAAGCTCAAAGTTAAGTGGGACGAAAGCCCCGCATCACAAGACAGCTGGCCAGAGATGGTCGAGCAAGCAAAACAAATTGCTGCCAAAGGCGGTGGCGACGTTAAGCTGCCCGGCAAGACCGTAGATGCCGAGCTAAGCAACGCAAAGAACCGGGTCCAAGAATCTTTTTACGAGTTCCCTTACGTCGCCCACATCTGCATGGAACCAATGAACTGCACCGCGGACTACAAAAAGGGGAAGTCTGGAGAGCCCGATACGCTAGAAGTATGGCTAGGTAGCCAGTTTCCAGAGTTGGCGAAAGAGGCCGGTGTGAACATGTTTGGCCTCAAGCCAGAAAACATCAAAGTAAACGGCCTGCGTATGGGTGGTGGCTTTGGCCGTCGCGCTCTGCACGACTTCTCTGCCGAAGCCATTTCTATATCGCACCGCATTGGCAAGCCAGTGAAGCTCACCTGGACAAGAACCGATGATATTCACAACGACTTCTTCCGAGTGGGTGGTTTTGAAAACATGAAGGCTGCCATTGATACCAACGGCAAGCTTGCCGCTTGGGACCAGCACTACATTGGATTTGGCAACAACGGCAAACCCGTCATCGGTTCTGGCTTGCGTGGCAACGAGTTCTCCATGGTGGCGCTAGACAACGCCCGGGTTACCCAAACCTTGATGGAGGTGGATACCTCCTGTGGCGCATGGCGTGCACCCGGCTCCAACACCAATGCCTTTGTAGAGCAAAGCTTTATTCACGAGCTGGCTGAACTAGCAGAACGCGACCACGCGGAGTTTCTTATTGAGCTGATGGGCTCAAGACGCTGGTTTGAAGAGGGCAAAATCTCATCGCTCAATACCGGCCGCGCCATCGATGTCATCAAGCTGGCGGTAGAAAAGTCAGGCTATGGCAAAAAGAAGCTGCCCAAAGGCACCGGCCTTGGTCTTGCCTTCTACTTCTGCCACGCAGCGCATGTTGCTGAGGTTGCTGAGGTGTCGGTGGATGCCAACAACAACTACCGCGTCAAGAACGTCACGGTTGCCGTGGATGTGGGCCCCATCGTCAACATGAGTGGCGCGATCAGCCAGATCCAAGGCTCTATCGTTGACGGCTTAAGCACTATGGCCATGCAAAAAATCACCATGAAGAACGGGGAGATTGAGCAAGATAACTTCAACAACTATCCCGTGATGCGCATTGCGTCCACACCCAGCATCGATGTGCACTTCATTCAAAGTGACAACCAACCGACAGGTCTAGGTGAGCCTGCGCTGCCGCCGCTTGCACCGGCAGTCACCAATGCCATCTTCGCTGCAACCGGCAAACGCATTCGTTCGATGCCGTTGAGTGAAGCTGGGTTTACGCTGGTTTAACCGTCACGCCACCTAGTCAAGCAGTTAGCTTCGTCAACGCGAGGCTAACTGCCTTAGGATTCAAACACCACCGGCAATGACCAACAGCAATACATCTCCCCTACCGCAAGCGACTTTGATACCGGTTGCGTACCAGGCTGCAAGCGCAAGTCCTTGAGTTGCTCCATCACCACCGCACTGGCATCAACAGCACAATCCCGTACCAACGCGTAACGAGAAACTGGCCGATCTTCCGGCACCGCTGGGTGTTTGGTGGGCGCTCCTAGTCCCGCGGTAACGCCCGTGGCCAAACCATCCGCCCGATACTGCCCTCGCGCCTCGCGATGACAGATGTCGCGGCGGTTGGCAATAAAGTCCTCCGGCGCATCAAAGATTCTGGGGTCTCGGTTGGCAGCCGCAGCGGCGCAGACAACCAATGACCCCGCTGGCAGCAATCGTCCAAAGCGCTCCACCTCGTGCTTCGCAAACCGTTGTGCTGCGACTACCGGCGTGGTGTGACGCAACATTTCTAAGTACGCAATTTTGAGCAACCGGGGTTCGGCTTGAACCTTGGCGAATTCATCAGGATTGGTTAGCAACAGTGCCCACAGGTTTGCCAATCCACCGTGCAGTGTTTGCGAGTCGGCTTCTAGGATGGTAACGACTAAATCTTTAGCATCTCCACCCAGCCGTGCTACGGCTGCGAGCAATGTTTGATCTGAGGTTGATGATTCAGAACGCTCCATTAACGCTTTGAAATAGTCTACTAGTTCATCAAGCGCCAGCAATCCCGCTTGCTGAACACAAGGAAGCCAACCTGCGCCACGCTGCAGCTGCCAGTGTAAGCTCAAAAAGCGGTCGACATCGGGTTCCGGTACGCCAACCGCTTTGGCAAGCATCCGCCCTGCGTATTGTGCAGCGAACTCGGTAGCCAAGTTGGAACCGCTGGCCTGCAGCTTGTTGCAGAGCTCTTCGGCAGTGCTTACGGCACTTTGCGTATAGCCGGCTGCCCAAGCTTCCAAGACAGGTATCTCGCTATTTAGATCTCGGCCAAAATTCGGCAACCCATAAAGCCAGCGTTTTGAGCGGGTCTCAAAGTTGGCGTCGTCTGCCAGCACAGAGGTCACATCGTCGTAACGGGTAAGCCAATAACAGTTGTTCACCCAATCTCGATAGCAAGGGTAATGTTCACGCAGGGTGGTGAGTGCTGGGTAAGGGTCTTGAGCGAAAGCGGCAGAGACCAAATCAGACCCGTTTATTCTCTCGGTAGACTCCCCGACCCGCTCACGCTGGTACACCTCGTAGGTGCGGTAACCTGACTCGGCGTAGTTGTGCTTTACAATGGCAACCCCATTGCTGCCAACGATTGAAGCGACCGGCTTCACGAGTGCGTGTACTCAACCCAAAGCTCACGCACCGGCGCAATACCGTTAGGCTTTAAGGTTTGACCATCTTGTTCTGTTGGCATTTTTTCTAAGCAAAGAACTGGATCACCCAATCGTTGCAAAAGTATTTTTGAACCTTCCACCGCCTCTTGGTGGGATATCCAAGCACCTGGGCACAAATGCGGACCAGCCCCAAACGCCATGTGCGAACACTTGCCCCCTTTGTTGTAACCGCTGCGCAACAACTTACCCGCGTATAGATCCTCTCGAAACATATTGAAACTATCGGGGTCTGCAAACACACGGTCATCATGGTTGGCAGAAAAATCTACCATCTGCATCAACGAACCCGCCGGTACCGCTACGCCATGCATCTCGATGTCGTAGGTGTTGTGCCTTGGTTGGCCACCAATGGGCGACGAGTGCCTTAGCGTTTCATGGAAAGCTTGATCCCAAAGGCTGTCGTCAGCCTGCAGCTGCGCAAACTGGTCTGGATGCTGTAACAGTAGGTACCACATGTTAATGATGGCACCACGGGTTGTTTCGCCACCAGCGGCTACTAGCAAGGAGATGTTAGAGGTGATTTCTTCTGTGGATAACACATCGCCGTCTATCTGGGTTTCACAAAGCTTGGTAATAATGTCTTTGGCTATCGGGTTACCTTGCTCGTCGTAAAGGTAGGTTGGGGATTGGCGTCGCTGCTGCACAATGTCTTCAACGTAATCCTCCAGATGCTGTCTAGCTTCTAACCCCGCCTTGTGCGTAGCCGAACCGCCTAAACCGGACATCATGGAGTTGTACCAATAGTAAAAATCGGATTGCGCTTCCTTTGGAAAGCCTAAAACCTCACAAACCACGCGTATCGGAAACTCATTAGCAAAGGCTTTACCCAACTCTACCAGTCGTTTGCCGCCGCGCTGCTCGAAATGGGGCTGATCCAACTGTTGCTCCCAATCATCAACCATCGCTTGCGCTAATCGTTGGATCGAGGGCACCCGATGCTGCAAACTTTGCCCAACCAAATGTTGCCCATATAGGTTTCGACGGCGGCGATGCTCAACCCCAGACAGCTCTAGCTGAGTATTCCCTAAGACGCCGCTAGAGCTGCCCTTGGGAATGGTGTTAAACCCTTCATCATCGAAGTAACAGGCCGTGATATCGTCGTAGCGTGTCACGTAATAAGTGTTATGAAGCTTGTCGTGATAAACCGGATAGTGATCGCGCAAGATTCGGTAGTAAGGGTACGGGTTGCGGGAAAACTCGGAGCTGTTCAGGATGCGTGGATCAAATAAAGGGGTTCCATCCGCGGCCAATCCCATATCGACCGCCTGACCTTCGGGCATGTGTGGAAAATCAATTTGGCCACCCGGATCGGCGTTGGCGATATCTTCATCCAAGGTTTCCAAGAAATCAGCTTGCATAGCATTACCCTCAATAGCTCACAGATAAAGTACGCGGATATCAACCCAGTTGGCAAGGCTTGGCAATTGGTTTAACGTCAATCGTTCAAACGGGATAGTCCTTAAGGAATCACGCATGACCTACGTCATTACAGACGCTTGTATCGACGTTAAAGACAAATCTTGCATTGAAGTCTGCCCGGTGGATTGCATCTACGTCGAGCCGGAAGATCAGATGTGCTACGTGCATCCTACCGAATGCATTGATTGCGCGGCCTGCGAATCAGCCTGTCCGGTTGGCGCTATCTTTATCGAGTCTGAAGTACCCAAGGCGAGCGCCGAGTTCACAGCGCTAAACGTCCAATGGTTTGAAGACAAAGACGCTGTTCGCAGCCGTATCAACGAACTTTCTAGCGGCGGCCTCCCTATCACTTAGTTACCCAAGCACATGAAGAGACCGAACTCAAAGACCTAGCCTACTGCCTTAGCCCCGCGCAAACTCACGAATAACCCTGCCCGGTCGGTTGCCCGTATGCTCACCGTTTTCCACAATCACTTGACCACCAACAATAGTGGCAAGATAGCCGTGGCTCTTCACGATATAACGCCCTCCGTTGTGAGGAAAGTCATTCACATAATGAGGATAGCCCGTCTCTAAGTTGTCGTAATCGATGATATTGAGATCAGCAATCCACCCTTCTTTAACCGAACCACGCTCCTTTAAGCCCAGCACATCGGCAGATGCCTGAGTAATCCGATGTATCGCCTGGGGCAAGGTATAAACCCCTTGTCGCCGTGTTAGCTCGCTCAACAAAAAGGTCGGTGAATCTGTATCTGTAAAGATACCCACGTGCGCACCGGAATCGGCCAGCATGGGGATGCAATGATCCATCTTCATATACGCCCACTGATTATCAAGCGAACCGCCAAAAGCCCAAAAATTCCAAAGCTCTCGACCTTCCGAAGCAATTAAACGGTCGATGTAGAAATCGATGGGGTCTTGGCTAGCCGCTGCCGCTAGCTGGGCCAATGACTTTTGGTTGGCCATATCGTAGTCCGGCACCTCACCCACCCCCATGGGGTGCAACAGGGTCGGGTCCGCGGTAAAACCCGTTTCTCTTGTCCGGTCAACCAAGCGTTTGCGGGTTGCTGGATCGCGTAGTGCTGCAACTCGATCCTCGATGGTTGGCAGGCCCATCAACTCTTTCCAAGGGGTATTGCGAAATGGCGTGGACTGGGCCAAACCAAACATGGCGCCGCTGGGTCGAGTGTGACAAATAGCCGTTACCCGGCGACCGCCTTCGTTGTTGCGCGCAAGAAACTCCGCCGTTTGCGACACGCCGCCGTCACCTTTACGACCAGCACCACCCGAATACATCACGTGACAACCAAGCTCGGCGCCTTGACTAAACATCTCTAGCTCAACATTGCGGCGACTTTGCATATCGGGTGCCACTTGAAACAAACCACCGACACCAGCCCCGTCGATCACGGCTTGTTGAATGGCTTGGGTTTCACGCAAGTCTGCCCAGGTCCCCGGTGTTAACCGTCCGTCCGGTACTTTATGCCCCAAAAACCGAGAGGTCGAAAAACCAACCGCGCCTTCAGACACAGATTCACGGACCAACTGACAGATGTGCTCAAGCTCCGCATCCGTTGCTTGCACACCTTCGTCCATGGACTTGTCGCCCATTGCCTCGAAGCGGATGGCCGAATGCCCGGCGAGACCAACCACGTTCAGCGCTGGCTTCAATATTTGCACCGCATCTAGGTACTCGCCGTAGCTGGTCCAGTTCCAAGGGAGGCCGTCCATAATGGCATCAGCCGCGATGTCCTCCACGGACTCCATTAGCTCTGCAAGTAACCGATGGTTCTTTTTGCTTACCGGAGCGAAGGTAACGCCACAGTTTCCAATCAACGCGGTGGTAACACCGTGATAAGAGCTGGACTTCATTTCCGGATCCCAGCCCACTTGCGCATCCAAATGGGTATGCAAGTCGACAAATCCTGGGGTTACAATTTTGCCGGTCGCATCGATAGTGCGCGCAGCGCCCATCTTGGATAAATCACCTATTCGAGTGATGCGATCACCATCAACGGCAATGTCTGCTTTGATTGGTTCTGCGCCAGAACCGTCAATTACCGAACCACCCGCGATTATTAAGTCGTGCGACATCTTCTATCCCCTCCTAGTTTGCAAGACATGATGAGCGGCGCTTTTGCGCCTCGCCCGCTCAGAAGCCAAGCCCAACGTTACTGAGAACAAGCATTGCTAATCAACCACCTAAAGACATTTGTTTCCGATTGAGGTGAGAATTTAAATGAACAAGCTCATTTTACTTGGCTATCCCCTTAAGGCTACGTAAGCAAAGCCGTTTGACCCTGCGGATATGCAGCAAATCAACGCGACTGAAGACCCAACATCGACCTTGCTGTAACCAAAAGCAATGGCACCACGTAAACCAACCCAAACCCTATCGCCATCAACGAATAGCCTTTGGCGATTAGCGCAACAATGCCAACACTACTCAAAGCTCCGCTAACACCTAACGCCACAATGGCAATACCACCCCGAATTGGTGCTGATAGTTGATCAGCTACAGCAACAGGTCTGCGGCCGCCTTTACTCGAACTGGCTAACGCTTGGCCCACCCGTTCCACCACACCCTGTACCAAGCCGGCGCCCGTTTCTATTAGCGTACCAACCAAGGCAATCAAGAAAAGGACCAGCAACCAATGGGGGGCAAAACCTTCAATCATCGCGTAGTTGGGCAGCGACGCTTCTAACACCCCAGGATAGTCCACGGCATAACTGATATGAAACGCCAGCGCTGGCAGCATGACCAGCAGCGCGGCGATTAACCCAGCGCCAATGGCTTGACCCCGACTGCTCAAGCCACGGGTTGTGAACAGCAATACCGGCGCAATCGCCACGTTGTACAAGGCATATAACAAACCACCAAGGAGCCAACCCGGCTGTGGCACGCTGGACCTAAATTGGTCCACCACGCTCACTTGCGCGCCCATCAGCACCTGGTAAAAGTACAAGCCGAAAACACCATACATGGCCACCGACCAGTAGGTCAGAATGCCCTCCAGCCAATGGCGACCAAGCAGCACCAGCACGGCCACCAGCAGCAACATAATGGTAATGCCGTAACTGCTAGGTATGCCGACATGCTGTTCAAACATATCACCCGCCGCGCTACTCACCACGCCCAGCACCAGCAAAAACAAAAAAGCGTACAGCACTTCAAACAACCACCAATAGCTTCCAAGTAGCTGCTGAAAGAACGAACGATAGTCATAAGCGCCATGCACCCGAGCGTAGTCAAAGGTGCAACACAGGATTACGGTAAAAGCGAGGGTTGCAACCCCAATACCTAGGAGACCCCCTTGCAAGCCGTACTGGGTAAAATACTCAACCACTTCACGACCAGTGCCGTAGCCACCACCCATCACCACAGAAACAAAGACGGCACCGGGGACCAAATAGATCTGCCACCAAGAACGCACTAGGCCGGATCACCGCTAGAGTTACCCCGTAGCCTCGCCGGCAACACCAAATCTAAGGAAAAGTCATACCCTTCAAGCGCGCTGGCAACCGAACCTTCAAACAGCAGGGCTGCGGCTAACCTGGCACTGGCAGGTGCGGTTTGAATGCCATGCCCACCCTGCCCGCAAAGCCAAAAGAAGCCCGGATGATCCGAATCAAACCCAATCACCGGGGTGCGGTCTTGAACAAAACAACGCAACCCCGCCCATGAGTGACGAACATGAGGGTTTTCTAGTTGCAACGCTTGCTGCGCGTGGTGCACTGCATAGGCGATGTCTAACTCTTCTGGGTGGGCATCCATCGGCGATGATGGGTGCTCATCCACAGGCGAAATAAGGAGCGCACCAGCATCTGGCTTTGCATAGAAGGACCCATCATGGTCCAGTACCAAAGGCCAATCTTCTACAGACACACCCAGCGGTGGATCAACAAGCACAGCCGTTCGCCGCATCGGTTGCAGGCCAATGGGGGCAACTCCAGCCAAGGTGGCCACCTCATCAGCCCAAGCACCGGCGGCATTGACCAAGGTTGCTGCGCTAAAACTGCCACGGTTGGTTGTCACTTGGAATCGATTTTGGTGACGCTGAATATTCTGTATCTCAACAGCGCAGTGAAGCTCACCGCCCCGAGAACGCAGCCCGCGCAAATACCCTTGATGTAGTGCATCCAC
>CALHVX010000157.1 GCA_938036875.1 uncultured Pseudomonadales bacterium | reverse complement strand
TCACCCCCCGCGTGAGTGGGGACTAGTGTGACTTGGCTTGGTGCCAGTTTTTTGGTCAACGCAAAGAGATCGTAATTGTCCCAAGGACTAAATTGCTCGGCATCTACAATAGCGTTTGCTTTTACCACCGCCACACGAGCTTGAGCATCGCGCACGCTGACGTGTAAGAAGTGCGGAAAGCTGCCGGCTGCAGCCGCTTCAACGCCGGAGTTGGCCGCTGCGTTGGTCATGATGTAGGTCACGCCGTCTTTTTGCTGGTGGTGCAAGTGGTGATGGTGGCCGTAAAATACAAAATCCACTTTGTGCTTGGCGAGCAACTGGTGCACCGCATCTGCGTTTTTCAACAGTGCCGGTGGACGATGCAAAAATACGAATTGATGTGTGGCGTCTTGGTTGGCCGCTAGCGTTTTGGCGAGCCAACGCAGCTGTTTGCCTTGAATGCTGTTGGCTGCGCCAACGGCGTCGGTGTTGAGTACAATAAAAGCGCTATTGCGGTAGCGGAAGCTGTGATAGTCCGGCCCCCATTGCTTGCGGTACAGCTTGGTAATCGTTTGGTCCGGGGTTTTGCTCGGCCCGTACACATCGTGATTGCCAGGCACAGGGACAAAGGTGGTGTTTGCCAGGGGTGCTATCTGATCACGGAAGCGCAGCCATTCTTGGGCAACGATATCGACGTTGTCATAACCGCCGATCAGGTCACCAACTTGGACCGCAAAGGCAGGTTGCAGACGGGCTACGTCATTGATGATGCGATTGAAGGTGACGGGCTGATGAAATTGGCTGTCACCTAACACAACAAAGTTAAACTCATTCGTCGCCGGCTTAGGGAGTTGGGGCGGCCTGGCGTTGGTATAGGCCGCTTGCGCTAGGCATAACAGACCCACCAAAACGGATGCCCATAACGGGTGTAAGGTAGCTCGTTGCATGCGCCTAGCGATTCGCTACGCTGCAGCTCAGTGCCGTACCTTGTTCCGCAGCGTAGGCCTCAACTTCTTGCCAAACGCGCAGTACATTGCCGCCCATGATTTTCTCGATATCTACATCGCTGTAACCGCGTTTTAGCAGCCCGGCAATTAGGTTGGGGTAGTCGCCCACGTGTTTTAAGTTGATAGGCAACGAGTCGCCAACACCATCAAAGTCAGAGCCTAAACCCACGGCATCAATACCAGCCAGTTGTACCGCACGATCAATGTGGTCAAGCACGTCATCGATAGAAGCGTATGCAAAGGGGTTGGTCTTAAGGTAGTCGGTGCGAAACTCTTTAGCTTTGGCAGCGTTAGCAGGATCGGTGGGGTCAAGCCCCTGGGCTGTTGCGTATGCCGTTGCAGCCTCGGTGAACGTTGCTCCCCAGACTTGGGCGGCTTCGGTTAAGAAGGCCGAGCCAAAGTTGATTTGGATGACACCACCGGCATCGCCCAATGCCTTCACCATAGAGTCGTCCATATTGCGTTCGAAGCCCGGGGTAAAGTGGCGCAAGGATGAGTGCGATGCGATAACGGGTGTAGCGCTCAGCTGGAGTACCTGCCAGAAGGCTTCGTCACTAATATGGGAGACATCCACCATGACCCCTTGCTTGTTCATGTGGGCAAGCAGGTCAACACCAAAGGGTGATAGGCCATGCCAGCGGCGGTTGCTGTCGTAGCTGCTATCGCTGATGTGGTTGGACTTTGAGTGAGCCAGAGTGATGTAGCGAATGCCACGTTCCCGAAAGTGTGTGAGCGCAGCTAAGTCGCCTGCAATGGGACCGCCGTTCTCCATGCCTAAGGGTAGCGCCACTTTACCGGCCGCTTTGGCTGCTGCCACGTCCGCACTGCAAGCGGCTAGGGTGAACTTGCTAGGTGCTGAGGCAACTAGTGCCTCCATGTCATCAATCAGCTTGTCTGCTAACTCCGCCGCACCACCTTGCGCATCCACGGTTGCGGGTATGTAGATGGACATGAAGGCGCCATCTAATCCGCCGCGTTTGGCTTTGGGAAAGTCGAACTCGCCGGTGCTGTTGTCCAGCTCTAAGTTGGCCGCACCGCGATGCAGGCGAAACGGCACATCGATATGGGTGTCAACCAACGTAAATTGCTGGGCCAAGGTGTTTGCCTTGGCCTGCGCTGCGGCAGTGCTTAGCGCTGCGTTGTTGCCTCCGCCAGGGCCGCTGCTAGCGGCACAGCTGGCGAGCACTACTGTGCCCAGGCCAAGGCAGATACGGGAAGCTACAGCGAACAATCTGCCTACAGGCTTTTTACTCACAGGCGTTTGCTGTCCAAATGCGGTGGTTGGGGAAGGTGCAAGAATGGGTTTCACTGCTGAATGAGCTGCTGTCATGGGTTCGCCGGCAAGTTGTAGAGAGTCCACCGCATGGTCACATGAGTTTTGCTTTGGCTCAACCGCTAAGACAGGGTGGCTAAGCGTAGGCTAGGTGCGGGTCGGAATGTGCGCCGGGTGCTTTGCGAGGCCGGTTGAGCGTGGGAGAATAGGGTCGATTTCAGCCAAAGTAGCGGGACCTATGACTATCATCAAGCAAGACGACCTGATTCAAAGCGTGGCAGACGCCCTGCAGTTCATCTCTTACTACCATCCGGTTGATTTCATCCGTGCGCTGCGCGGTGCCTATGAACGTGAAGAGGGGCCAGCAGCCAAAGCGGCCTTGAACCAAGTGCTGGTTAACTCTCGTATGTGTGCCATCGGCAAACGTCCCATCTGCCAAGATACTGGCATTGTGATCGTCTTTGTCGATGTGGGTATGGATGTGCAGTGGGATGCCACTATGTCTGTGGAAGACATGATCAACGAAGGCGTGCGTCGGGGTTACAACCATCCCGACAATGTTCTACGTGCGTCCGTGTTGGATGACCCAGATGGGGCCCGGAGCAATACCAAAGACAATACGCCGGCCGTGATTCACTATCGGGTTGTGCCGGGTGACAAGCTGTCGTTGGAAGTTGCCGCTAAAGGCGGTGGCAGCGAAGCCAAAGCCAAGTTCGCCATGCTCAATCCATCAGATTCCGTTGTGGATTGGATTACCAGCGTGGTTCCAACCATGGGCGCCGGTTGGTGTCCGCCCGGCATTTTGGGTGTAGGCATTGGTGGCACGCCAGAGAAGGCAATGATGATGGCCAAAGAATCTCTGATGGCGCCGATCGACATACACGAGTTGCAAGCTCGGGGTCCATCTAACCATGCGGAAGAGATGCGGTTGGAGCTGTTTGATAAGGTCAACGGCATGGGCATTGGCGCTCAAGGTTTGGGCGGCTTAACCACGGTATTGGATGTGAAGGTGCAAGAGTACCCAACCCACGCGGCTAACAAGCCGGTGGCCGTGATGCCAAACTGTACGGCGACACGCCATGTCCATTTTGAGATGGACGGGTCTGGACCTGCGGTCTTTACGCCGCCTGATTTAAGCGAATGGC
This sequence comes from uncultured Pseudomonadales bacterium, assembly GCA_938036875.1. Lineage (GTDB taxonomy): Bacteria > Pseudomonadota > Gammaproteobacteria > Pseudomonadales > Azotimanducaceae > CALHVX01. Next base: position 32,822 of record CALHVX010000157.1, on the reverse strand, counting down.
CTGATCTAGATTTTGAGTTAGGCCCCGATGTCATTCATGTTGACCTGGATACCTTAACGCCAGAAACCGCACGTCAATGGCGCGCTGGAGATACGTTGCTGTTAAGCGGCAAGTTGCTCACCGGTCGCGACGCTGCACACAAACGCATGGTCGATATGTTAGCCAAAGGAGAAGAGCTGCCGGTAGATTTCCGCAATCGCGTGATTTACTACGTGGGTCCCGTTGATCCGGTTGCTGGCGAGGTGGTAGGTCCGGCTGGCCCAACCACGGCTACGCGCATGGATAAATTTACCGACACCCTGTTAGAGCAAACCGGATTGATTGGCATGGTGGGTAAAGCGGAACGTGGTCCGGCTGCTATTGAAGCGATTCGAAAGCATCAAGCGGTGTCGATGATTGCGGTGGGTGGCGCTGCGTATTTGGTGGCGAAAGCGATCACAGCCTCTAAGGTGCTCGCTTTTGAAGACCTCGGTATGGAGGCTATCCACGAGTTTACGGTAAAAGATATGCCGGTTACCTTAGCAGTAGACTCGCGCGGTGAGTCTGTCCACACCGAGGGGCCAAAAATTTGGTCTGCGAAGATGGCCCAGCGTATTGATGCTAAGAACGTTGGCTAGCTTAGTTTGCGCCTGGGTAGATGATTAACGCCCTGGTAGCAGGCTAATGCGGATCGGATTGGGTGCGCAACATGCTGAGCCCATCGGTTCTGGCTCAGCGTTGTGGCAACACCCACCTTGGATCTCAGTAAAACCTGGTGGTGGCTATCAAATGGGGTTGGCGCCTGAATCGCTGGCTCAGTGGTTGCCACGGTTGGCTAGTACTTGGGAGTTCAACCGTAAAGCCGGGTTGATGCAATTACGCCGGTTGCCGGAGCCGGTCTATCAATCCTTACCGGCAAGTGAGGGTGCCGAGAGGTTTGCGGCCAATTTTGTGATGGCCCAGCTTGCTGCGCATCAGCCTGGCAAGCCTTCTCTTCCCCTAAGACTAAGCACCGAGCAATCACCATTGAGTGAAGCGGCGTTGCAGATTCCCGATGATCTTTGCTTGTTGCAGCTAGACGAGTGTACCCAGGAATTTTGCTTGCTAGCCGCAAGCCTGTGTTCGCCTAGCTATTGGTCTCTTAGCGAGAAGCTGGGTCTACCGCTGAGTGCTATCCACGAACCCGTGCCGGGTTTGAACCCTCAGCTGGGTGCGCGCATGCGGACTTTTTTTCTGCAGATGCCGCAGCAACGATGTTTTGTCCGACGCAACTTCTTTGTTCACGCACAGCAAGAAATGTATCAACCCAAGCCGGATGCAACGGATTACGGACAGGTGTCGTGCCATGACTTGGTCTTGCGCAGTGAACGGCAAAGCTTGGTTCGCCTGAGCCGGGACCTATTGCTGTTCTCTATTCGTGTTGACATAGCATCAATGGCCGAAGCTCGTCGGCAGCCGACCCAAGCCTTTGCGTTGCTCCGCGTACTGAACGGATACTCTCAGGCCCAAGTTGCCGCCTTCGGTGGTCGGACTAAACTCGAACGCGTTGTTCGGTTTCTGGCTAGCCAAATTGCGGGAGAGGTTGAACCTAAACCCTAACGGGTGGAAATTACGCCATCGAATTCGTTCTACCTCTGTTGATCTAAGTTTCCAACTCTTGTCTATCAATATAGGAATTGATCTTTGCTAAATTTGCCAGCCGCTGGCCAGTTGCACCACGCATCATTCGTTTTGTTGTGCTTGGTATGCACAACCCTGGCTGCTACTGAATCTGATGTTGCACCAGTGTCAGAACCGATAACCAAGGCCCCCAAAGCAGTTGAGGCTAAGCAAGGCTTACCATTGGTGCCGACGCGACGCATAGCATTCACCACCGATGAAGGTACTTGGCTATCGGTGGATGCATCCCCAACAGATGCTACCTTGGTTGTAGAGGTTTTTGGCGATCTCTACGCGCTAGCGACAACCGGTGGAAAAGCCCAGCGACTAACCAGCGGACTGGCATACGACAGCCAACCTTCCTTCTCGCCGGATGGGCAATCGATCGTGTTTGTCAGTGATCGCAGTGGCCAAGATAATCTGTGGTTGATGGACAGCAACGGCGAGAACCTGCGTCAGCTTAGTCACAACAAAGGTAATAATGAATTTGTTTCGCCAAGCTTTGCGCCGGATGGTCAGCACGTGGTGGTTTCACGTGGCGGCTGGTCCTTACGCACCTTTGAGTTGTGGGCGTATCACTTGCGCGGTGGTAAGGGTGTTAGGTTAACTAGGTCCAAAGCCAACGCAAATACACCCGCGGAGCAGCGAGCGAACTATTTGGGTGCTGTCTACTCTAAGGATGGCCGGTATCTGTATTACTCACGTAAGTCCGGTGGGTTTGCCTACAACCTAAAAATGCCGCAGTGGCAGGTTGCACGTTTTGATGTCCGTGATGGGACAGAGGTGAACCTTACTGCATCTTTAGGTAGCGCCTTTCGCCCCGAGCTTTCGCCCAATGGTGAGTTTTTGGTCTACGGTACGCGAATAGATCAGCAGACCTCCCTACGGGTTCGCAATTTGGTGACCGGCGCCGACCGGCTGTTGATCGATGGTGTTGAGCATGACGAGCAAGAGAGTCGTTTTACTCGAGACTTGTTGCCCGGCTATAGCTTTAGCCCTGATGGCAAGTCTTTGTTCGTGAGTCGTGGTGGCAAGCTAGCTAAGGTTGCTCTTGCCGATGGCAGCGCAACCCTTGTCCCCATGGAAGTGTCGGTAGAGCAGGATCTAGGACCCAAACTCAACTTCCCTTATCGACTGGCGCAAGGACCGGTAAAAGCGCGGTTGTTGCAGCGGCCGGTGTTGAGCCCAGATGGCGAGCGTGTGGCATTTTCTGCTTTTGCACGCATCTACCTGCACAATTTTGCCAACAAAAAAACCACCGCTATCACGCCGGAGTCGCTCCAGGCGTTTCATCCAAGTTGGTCGCCGGACGGTCGTTCGTTAACTTTTGTTAACTGGACAGCGCAAGGTGGACAGGTTTGGACCACAAAAGTTTCCTCTCGCGGCGGCAGCAGGCCGAAGCAAATCACGAAGATTGCTGCCGCCTACTATCAGCCAAGCTATTCACCTGATGGTAAGCGTATTGTGGCGCTGCGGGGTAGCAGCTATGAGCGGCTATATCGAGAGAGTGACTTTGGTGTACCCGTTGGCTCCGATTTGGTTTGGTTGCCAAGTTCTGGTGGCAGTGCAACCCTGGTTACCCCAGTACAGGGTGCCACCCGTCCTCACTTTGGTCCCGAAGATGACCGCATCTACTATTATGAAAATTCGCAATCGATACCGTCTGGACAAAGCGGTCGCCTTGTGTCGGTCCGTTTTGATGGGTCTGATCGTCGCGTTGTGTTTAGCACTCAAGGCGTAGGGAACTATCGAGCAGAAAAGGCGGTGTCGGCTTCGGATGTTGTTGTTTCTGCGGATGGCCGCCATATCTTGGCCTCACATGCCAATCAACTGTATCTGTTTGCGCGTTTAAACAACTGGCTGGGTGGAGTACAACAAAAGCTTGGAGCGGCAAGTCTGCCCATGGTTAAAATCACCGATGTGGGTGCAGATCACTTTGGGTTTAGCGCGGATGGTCAGCGAGCCTACTGGTCTGTTGGCCACAGCTTTTACTCGCGTGCGCTTGATAGCGTTGCGTTTGAATCAGATAAAGCGGCAGACGAGGACCAAACCCAGAAGCCGTCCAAAGATGAGTTTGAAGCGAAGAAGGCTGGGACCAAGGCCCCAAATTTTGATCGCTTAGATGTAGCGGAAAACGACCCCGGTGTTACCTCGCATCTCATCGAGCTGTATCGGCCACGAGCAAAGCCTGAAGGATTGTTGGCATTGGTGGGCGGTACAGCGATCACCATGGCGGATGAGGCTGCGCCGCAGCAGGTTATTGAGAATGCGGTGATCCTGGTGGAAAACGATCGCCTACTTGCGGTGGGAAGCGCAGCAGATGTTGAGATACCGAGCAGCGCCAAAGTTCTGGATGTCACCGGCAAGTTTTTGCTGCCTGGATATGTGGATACTCACGCTCATTTTCGTCCGCTGCGTGAGTTGATGGATACCAGCAACTGGGGCTTTATGGCGAACCTAGCTTACGGGGTGACGACTGGCCTTGACGTGCAGCCGTCTACGGTCGACATCATTGCCTACGAAGACATGATTGATGCCGGGATGGTGCTGGGTCCTAGGGCCTTGTCTACTGGACCCGGTGTGTTCAGCAACAACAACTTCAAATCTGCTGAACATGCCTACCAAGTGTTGCGCCGTTATAAGGAGCACTACGGTGTTCACAATCTGAAAGCCTACATCTCTGGCAACCGTCAGCAACGGCAATGGCTAGTGCAAGCGGCCGCTGAGCTCCGGCTGATGCCAACCACTGAAGGCTCGTTAGATATGCGTCTAGATATGACCCATGTCTTGGATGGATTCACTGGCAACGAACATAACTTTCCGGTTCTCGACTTGTACGAAGATTCAGTGAAGATGGTGGCGCAAAGTGGCATTGGGTACACGCCAACCTTGTTGGTTCTGTATGGCGGACCATGGGCAGAAAATTACTTCTATAGCCGAGAAGCGCCAGCCAATAATTCGAAGTTGCTGCGCTTTACGCCACAACAAGTGGTGGATATACGCGCGAATCGCCGCAGTTTGTGGGTGCGGGATGAAGAGCAGCGGTTCCCGCTAGCGGCGGCTTCGGCAGCTAAAATTGTGGATGCAGGTGGTCGTGTTGGGGTCGGGTCTCATGGTCAGCTACAAGGTCTGGGTTACCACTGGGAGTTGTGGGCGCTAGCTAGTGGCGGTATGCCCAATGCCAATGCGTTGCGCGCAGCAACCCTGCACGGTGCGCAGATTATTGGCGTGGCTCAAGACATTGGCTCGTTAGAGCCGGGTAAGCTTGCGGACATTGTGGTGCTAAATAGCAACCCCTTGGATGAATTGCGCTCAAGTGCGGACCTGCATCTAGTCATCAAAGGCGGGATGACCTACGAAGCGGACAGCCTAAACTCGGTTTGGCCCCAAGCGCAGCAGTTGCCACAACAATGGTGGCAGCCGAGCCCTACACCTTAAGGTTGGCTACAGGTTAGGAGTTGAGGTCTAACGGTTACTCAGCTAACCGGTAGACCCGTTCAGCGGTGCCGTAGAACATGGCGTGCTGTTCGCTATCACTGTAGCTGGCGGCAATCTTCTTAAGGCCGTTCCACAAGATGGGATAGGACAGCGAGAGCCTATCTACCGGGAAGTTGCTTTCAAACATACAACGCTCAGGGCCAAAGCACTCGATGGTATGGTGATAGTAACGCGCTTGCGCCGCGACAAATGCATCTGAGTTTGGTGGTGTTGTACCTTCGTGCCAGCCAAAGCCGTTGTCTGGCATGGCTAGACCACCGAGTTTTGCTACCACGTTGCTGCAACCGGCGATGGTGGCAATGTCCTGCTGCCAGGCTTTAAAGATCGCTTCTCGTTCCGTGGCGTAAGGGCCAACCCCAAGCGGCGTACCAAAATGATCGAGGACCATGGTGGTGTCTGGTGCGGCATGTGCCAGCGCTGCAAAATCCGCATTTTGATGGTGATAGTGCCAAGTATCAAAGCTGTAGCCGAGTTGTCCTAGCAAGGCGACCCCGCGACGAAAATCTGGGTCTGCGTAGAGTCCTTGTGGTGCTCGACCTGCAATCATTAAGGCTTGTGGATGTGGGTCCCGTGCCCCTGCATGGCGAATACCGCGCAGCAGGCCGGTGCTGCTGGCCGCATGGCTAGCCATAACTTCTTCAAGGTTAGGCAGGCGTAAGTCGGTGTGCGCCACAATGCCGCTGATCTGCGCCTGTTGTCCGTTGTTTTGCTCTCGACTCAGTTGAGCTTGCGCCGCAACAAATTCGGTCTCACCAACGCTGCGCAGATGCTCTGGACCAGATTTGTGGTAGTTGGCACCGCACTCAATAAACACGGTTTTCTCGATCTTGTGCCCGGAATCTGTGTCTGCCCACAAGTTGTCGTGTAAGTAGGCGCCGTTGATGCCCGGGGAGTGCCACAGGTGATGGTGCGGATCGATGATGGGTCGGTCCGCATCGATGATTGGTTCTTGGATACTGTCGAGCCAAGCTTGTGTGCCAGGTGTGGTCATTAAAGTCCCCTGTGTCGTGTTTGCTTAGTCTGCCAGGGTATATTGCTGGCTGCAGCTATCAACATTGAGGAAACACAGATGAGCGAATCATCCCGCCCTGTATGTTTGGTCACCGGCGTTGGCCCGGGTACCGGCCGAGCATTGGTTGAACGTTTTGCGCAAACTTATGAGGTGGCAATGCTGGCTCGAGATGCGCAGCGCTTGGCGAGCATTGCCGCGGCTACCCCGCATACCCACGCCTATCCTTGCGACGTGACTGACCTAGCGGCACTGCAGGCCACGGTCAAAAGCATTGTGGAGGCTCAGGGTGCGCCTCAGGTAGTGATTCATAACGCGGTGGGCGGAGCTTTCGGTGATTTTTTAACCATTGAGCCCCAAGTGTTGGAGGACAACTTCCAAGTCAACGTCATGTCTTTGCTGCACTTAGCTCAAGCGGTTGCCCCGGCTATGTTGGAGGCTGGCACCGGAGTGATCCTAGCAACAGGCAATACGGCTGCCTATCGAGGGCTGGGCAATTTTGCTGGTTTTGCGCCAACCAAAGCGGCCCAGCGCATCTTGTTGGAATCCATGGCCCGCAGGCTAGGGCCGGACGGGGTGCATGTGGCCTTTATAGCCATTGATGCGGTGATTGATCTGCCTTGGACCCGCAAACGCTTTGCTGATGCAGCCGACGATTTTTTCTGCCAACCCGTTGATATTGCAGATCATTGCTGGCGAGTAGCCCATGAGCCGCGCTCAGCTTGGACTTTTGACACCTTAATTCGACCTTTCGGTGAGAAATGGTAGTACAGGCCCGCACTAAGGCTCGTTCCGCACACAGCTTGCTTGTGAAGTAGCGCACAGATTTGTCTTATGCCGCAGCCTAGAGTTCGTTTACAAGCAGTCGGTATCAGTAGATCGACTTCGCAGCTAGACCAGCTTTGATGCGGGTTTCCTAAGGACTGGAAATCTGTGTGCTGACCCAAGCTAGATGAAGTCAAAGAACCGGGTGCATTTACCGTTAACCGGAGTTGCATGGATGAATACCGGAAACCTGCTGACCAGGGCATCGCGTCGAGCATTGCACTTTGCCAGCATCGTTACCGCGATGGGTTTGCTTGCGGCGTTGCTGTTGTTATCAGCTGCGCCAGAGCAAGAGAGCTATCGCGCGTTAGACGCTAAGCTGCGTTATGTTCAGGATATATCGATTGCGTTAAGCCAACGGCTAGACAGGGCGCAGCGTCGAGATCTTGATGTTGCTGATGAGCTAGAAACCCTTGGTGATGGCTTTACGCAAATTGCAGGCTCGCTGCAAAACGAATTGGACACCATTTATAACCCTCAGGGTTTGTTTACCTATGTACGAAGGGTTCTTACAACAGCCTTTAATGCCATTGGCGAGCAGGCCAGCTCTAGTACGCACACCTTAGCCAATGCCGAGTTGCAAGGGTTGGGTGCGGAGCTACAGCGTAAGGTTACCGGGCTCTCCAACCATCTGAACGATTTTTCCCGCAGCCAGGCACAAATTGTGGGTGCAACCAATACGGTGAAAGAGCAGGGCCGTGAGCTGGTGAGAGATCTGCGCGAGCGTGGAAAGGCAACGGTTGCTGATGAGCTGTTTCGAGCTGAGCAACAATTTATAACGCGTCTGCAACGCAACACCAGCTCTGAGCTAGACCAAGCGGCTGCGATCATCTCCCGTTTGGTAGAGCGCAATGATCGACTGCCGGCTCAAGATCAAAATCGAATTTTGGCCTTGGGTGCTACGGCCAACCGCCTGATCGAGTTGCGCCAAGCGCAAAATAAAACAATGGCGGGTTTAACCTTCTCAGCATTGCGAACCGATGCGGAGAAGCTGCGCCAATACGCCACAGCCGACTATGTGTTCGTGTTGTCTGTTGCTAACGAAGCGAGAATTTTGCTGAACATCTATACCTTGCTGTTGTTAGCCGGGTTAGGTTACTTCGGTTTTCGCTTGCATCGAAGCCACCAAGATTTGAACCGTTCACACGATGATCTAGAGCTGCGTGTTCAAGATCGTACCCGTGACTTGCAGGGTGCCTTGCATGATCTACAGGAGTCGCAGGTGCAGCTGGTGCAGGCCGAGAAGATGTCGTCTCTGGGGCAGTTGGTAGCTGGTGTGATGCACGAAATCAACACGCCCTTGCTATATGTACTAAACAACGCAGCGGTTACCGCCGAGTTGTCGCAAGATCTGCAAAAATATGTAGAGGCAACATTACCTGTTGCCCAGGCGCCGAGCGCCGATAACGCGCTTGATGCTATTCGCAGCACGCGTGCGGCTTTGCGCGACGTTGATCTGGACGAAGTGCAGGCAAACATCGAAGACTTGGCCACCTTGAGCACCGATAGCATTGAGGGTCTGAATCAAATTAGTGAGTTGGTGCAAAGCCTAAAAGACTACAGCCGACTTGATAGGGCTGGCGAAGATCGATTTGACGTCCGCGAAGGTCTGCAGAAAACCTTGCTGATTACGCGCAATGCTCTGAAGTACGGTATTGAAGTTGAGCAGGACTTCCAGGAAGTTCCGGACATTTACTGCGCACCTTCCAAGCTCAATCAGGTGTTTACCAACCTAATTACCAATGCCGCTCAAGCAATGGACGGCAAAGGTACGTTAAAAATTGGTACTCGTTACCACGATAACTGGGTTGAAGTGACCTTTGAAGACACAGGTTGCGGCATACCGGAAGAAAATCTCAGCAAGATCATGGACCCGTTCTTTACCACCAAACCCGTTGGCCAAGGTACCGGTTTAGGGTTGTCGATTGTGCATAAGATCGTTGATGAGCATCAGGGCCAAATTTTGATCGACTCAAAGCCGGGTGTAGGCACACGTATTGTGCTTGGCTTCCCGGTGCGTCGCGCGGATTCTGATGCTCCGCCAAGTGAGGGCAACAACTCAACGGTGGAGGCGGCGTAGCATGCAAAATACTGCGACCCAATTGCCAACACCCGATGCCAAGCCCATTGTGCTCTTTGTGGATGATGAACCTAGAGTGTTGACCTCCATGCGGGCGATGTTCCGGCGAACTTACCAAGTGCGCTGTGCGCCTGGTGCTGCGGAAGCCCTAGAGATCATGGCTCAGGAACCCGTTGAAGTAGTGGTCTCGGACCAGCGGATGCCGGGCATTTCCGGGGTAGAGTTATTGTCCCAACTCAAAACCCAATACCCCAATTGCATGCGGATACTGCTCACCGGTTATGCCGATCTTGAAGCGGTTGAGGCATCGATCAATGAAGGCGAAGTGTTCCGCTACTTGGTAAAACCTTGTCCGCCTGTTGAGCTAAAACGCGTGGTTAAATTGGCGGTTGCAGCCAATCGCAGTTCAGCGGCACCAGCGTCTGATGTTGTGCAAGCAGCGCCGCCTCGGGTAGCAGACGTAGAGTTTGCGGTTGAGCCGGAATATCCTGTGCTAACCCATGAAGTGGAAACCATCACGCCTGAGCCTGTAGAGGCGCCAGCTGTGATGCAAGGTGCTATGCAAGGCGCTATGCCAGCGGCCATTCAAGCTACGGTTGATGTGCTGGTGTTGTCGCGCGATGAAGCTTTGTGCTCTGCCGTCGTGGGGGCCATGGAAAGTGAGTTGGTGGTACACACAGCAAACTTCTTAGACGAAGCCCTAGACCTTATGGTCTCTCAGCCGATTGGTGTTTTGGTTACCGATTTGGCCGTGAACGAGCATGAAGTTAGTTTGATGACGCGCGAGCTGAAGCAGCAGGTGCCGCAGCTGGTGACCATTTTGGCAGCGCAACGTTCAGACGCCAATATGTTGATTGACCTGATCAATCAGGGCCAAGTGTATCGGTTCTTACTCAAGCCAGTGCCACCAGCACAATGTCGCATATGGTTACGTTCTGCCGTGAGCAAACATATAGAGATGCTGCAGTCGCCAGACAGCGTGTTGCGCCATGTGGTTGATGAGCCTGAGTTGGAAACAACAGCACAAAACTTGGTTCCAATTGAAGTGCAACCGGTGGAAGAAGCGATTGCTTCAGACAGTATTTTAAGTTCTAACCTGGAGCTACTTCGAGAACGTGGCGTTGGTTTACGCCAGCTGCTCGAGCAAAAGTCAGCTCAGGTTACCCAACGGATGGGCAATCTCATGGGTGAGAGCAGTAGAGCATTAACTGCTGTCAAATCCAGTGCGCCTGCAAAAACGTTGACAACCCATATCACCTCGCTAAAGCAGCGTATTAGCCAATGGAAGGCATCTCATGGATAGCACTTTGAGTAGTAGTACTGCCAACGACAGCAGTTTGATCGATAGCTTTGGTATCGCCTCGCTGATTGTAGTGTTGGGTGTTTCATTGAGCTGGTTTGTTTTAAAAATGTACAGCAGCAGTGCAAGTATTGCGCTGCCGTCGATCCCCATGCTCGCGCTTGATGTTGGCACCTCAACAGTGTCAGAAGAAACTGAAATGAGCGCGTTGCAACGTGCCGAGTTGGCTTTTGCTGCTGGCAATATCGCTGAGCCTGAACAATCCAGTGCCCTGTATTATTACCAGCAAGCGGTGGTAGCAGAACCAGAGAATGCCGATGCCATCGAAGGTTTGAATCGCGTTGCCAGCCACTTGCTGAGCACGGCGGAAAGTAGCGTGTTCCGCAACGACTGGAGTGATGCTCGGGCCTACACCAGCTTGGTGTTGGAAGCCTTGCCTGACAATGAGCAGGCACAAGGTTTGCTGGAACGAATTGAGCGTTACCAAAGGGTAGAAAGCTTGATTTCGCTAGCCGCGCGGCAAGTCAGCGCCAGTCGGCTAACCACGCCAAAGGGTGACAATGCGCTTGCGACTTACCGACGTATTCTAAGCCTTGATCCCAAAAATGAAGCGGCTACCCAAGGGATTAGATCGATTGCACAGCGCTTGTTAGCCGGTGCTCAAACGGCAGCTTTTGCTGGTGATACGGACCGTGCTAATGCACTGGTAGCCAAGGTAAAGGCTTTTGCCCCAAACTTCCAAGGCGTGCAAGAAACGGAGCAGCTAAGCAAACAATGGAATCGAATCTCAAGTGACCAATCCACTCGTGGTGAGCTTCTAGCGGCTGCAAAGGCGCTTCGCGAAGACAAACTGGTGGCTCCCAAGGGTGACAACGCGTTGGAGCTGTTTCGCGGTGTTCTTGCTAAAGACCCTAGCTCTGAGGCGGCCACACGCGGATTAGACCTGGTTGCGCAAGAGTTGATCAGCCGTGCTTGGACCCAGCTTCGCGGTCAGGATCTATCTGGTGCTACCCAAGCGGTGGCTGACGCTAAGCTGGCGGGTGCGCAAACCTCAACACTAGCAGAGCTGACCGCCGAAATTGATTATCAAAACCGGTTGGCCAATGCCCGGCTAGGACGAATTGATCTTCAGTTGCCGCTATCTAAGCTAACAACCGTTAGCAAAATATCCCCAGATTTTCCAAAGCGCGCGGCGACTAAAGGCATAACTGGCTGGGCTTCGGTAGAGTTTACGGTATCACCTGCTGGCGAGGTCGTAGATGCGAAAATTTCTGAAAGTAGCAACTATTTGTTTGATCGTGCCGCTTTGTCTGCGATCAAACGCTGGCGCTTTGAGCCTTATCTTCAGGATGGGCGCGCGGTACCGGTTAAGTCAGGGCTACGCTTTTCCTTCGAGCCTTCTTAGCCGGGAAAGGCTCTCAGCACCCTGGGGTAGTGGCGCGCAAGCAACACCCCGCGAGCAATCATAAAGACCATCATGGCTAGCCACAGGCCATGATTCCCCCAGCTTGGGAACGCTAGGCCTAAAGCGATCAGAAACAATCCAAATGAAAAAAACATCGCGTTGCGTAGCAATTTGGTTTTGGTGATCCCGATGAATATTCCATCCAGTTGAAAAGCCCAAACCGACAGCAGAGGGGCAGCTACCAACCAAGGTAGATACTGCTGCGTGGTGGCTTGGACCTCAGGTAGATTGGTGAGTAGGCCCACTAGCGGAGCTCCGGCAACGCCGAATATCAAGCTGAATGTCAGCGCGAGTAGCCCCGCCCAAAAAGTGGTGTAGCCGGCGGCCCGTTGAAACCTGTGTACATCAGCGCGACCGTAAGCGTGCCCGCTTAAAGATTCCACGGTATGGGCAAAGCCGTCCATCGCGTAGATGGCAATAAAAAATAATTGCAGCAATATAGCATTGGCGGCTAGCAGTACGTTGCCAAGGCTTGCGCCCAGGGCGGTGTACATAAGAAATGGGGCTTGAACAAAAAAGGTTCGAACAATCAGGTCCGAGCTCACGGCAAACAACGCCTGGGCAGCATTGCCCGGCCATAGTGGTTGCGGCCAGTGGATGGCATGACCTGTTGTACGTAATGCGCGGATGGCTAAGGCAATGCCGGCAACGGCGGCCCCCCACTCGCTTATTAGGGTACCTAGCGCAACACCCCGGACGCCCCAATCAAAGCCCACTACAAACAACAGGTCTAACAACAGGTTGCTGATGTTTAGCGCTATACCTAAGGCCAGCGTAGCCCGCATCTGTTGCAACCCGAACAGTACACCCATCGCCACGGTATAGATCAGGGTGGCAGGCGCGGAAAAGATGCGAATATCAAAATAGCCGGTGGCTAGACTTTCTACCTCGTTGCTGCCTGCAAAGATGACTTCAAAGGCTAACCAACGTAGCGGTGTTTGCAGGGCAACCAGCAGCAGGCCAAGTGCAATGGCGACGCACAGGGCGCGGCAAGCAATGCTAACGGATTCGTTGGTTTTGCCGGCGCCATAAGCCTGGGCAAGCAAGCCGGTGGTGCTCATGCGCAGAAAGCCGAACATCCAATACATGGCTGTGAAGGCGGTTGCACCCAGTGCCACCGCTCCAATATGACTGGCATCCGGCATTCGACCCATGACGGCCGTGTCGACGGTTCCTACCATCGGGATGGTCAGGTTCGCCAGAATCACGGGCCAACTCATACGCCACACAAAGCGGTGGCTAATGGGTTGGTCCGGACTTAACGGATTAGATTTGCTCTGGGTTCTCTGTCTCTTCACCAAAAATGGCTACTTGGGCTTTGGCAACCCAGCCTAGCAAGTCTTCTTGGATCACGTATAGAGCAGGAACCAAAGACATAGTGGTGAAGGTGGCGAACAGCACGCCGTAAGCCAGTGCAACCGCCATAGGTTGGAAAGGCGCGGTGGTGGGTGAGGTGTAAGCCATCAAAGGGATCAAGCCAACAAAAGTGGTCACCGAGGTCAGCACTATGGGTCTGAAGCGGACAACGCAACCGGTGAGTACAGCATCCATCATAGGAACGCCGTCAGCACGCTGTCGGTTGATGTAGTCCACCAATACCAGCGATGAGTTCACGCCAACACCAGACAGTGCAACGATCCCTAACGCTGAGAAGAACATAAGTTGCACGTCCATTATAAAGTGTCCCACGATGGCGCCTACGGCACCGAATGGGATCACGCTCATAATGACCACAGGTTGCCAGTAGCTCTTCAGCGGAATAGCTAACAGACCATAGATCAACAGCAAGGACAGCATGGCGCCTAACACCAGTCCGCCCATGGCCTTGATGCGTTCTTTCATCTCGCCAGCGATACCAATGCTTAGAGCCGGGTACTTTTCTTGGAGCACCGGTAGTACGTCTGATTGCAGGCTACCGTTCACCTCTTCTGGGCTAATGGTGCCGCGGTCGACATCCGCAATAACGCGAATCACTCGGCGTCCATCCAAACGCTGGATACTGGAGTAGCCGCGACCAATCTCAAAGCGTGCAACGCTGTAGAAGGGTACCTCGCTGCCATCCGGCGTGCGGATGTACATGTCCTCTAGGTTGCCGATAGAGCGCCGTTCGTTTTCTGGGAAGCGAACCATCACGCGTACATCATCCTGGCCGCGTTGCACCCGTTGGGCCTCGGAGCCGTAAAACGAGTTACGAACCTGGGACGCTAGGTCATTGAGCGTAAGGCCCAAGTTGCGTGCCTCAGGCAGCAAGCTAAGCTTCACCTCTTGCTTGCCCGAGCGAAAGCTATCGCTGATATCAAAGACACCATTGTAGCGGCTGAGCTCGGCTCGCAGCTCGGCAGCAGCCAAGCTGAGTTGTTCGGTATCACGACCAGATAGCTCGTACTCGATAGGGCTGCCTGCATCAAAGGACGCAGAGTCAAAAGACAGCTTCACAGCATCGGGTATGTTGCCGACTAGTTCGCGCCAGCGGTTGGCGATCTCGTTGGAGCCTCGATCGCCGCGTGAGGCTAGGTTCTCTAGCTCGATGACCACCTCGGCAAAGTGACTTTTTGCAGGTCCTTGAGGCATGGCGGGACCGCCACGGTAGACTCCGGTACCAATGCTGGTTAGGCGATTGCGTACCACCGGGTTGCCAAACTCTTCTTCAAGCTCACGAGCCAAGGTTTCTGCCGCTTGCTCAATTTGAGCCGTGCCTTGGATGGTGACTTGTGCGGCGACACCTTCGGGCATCTCCAGCGTGGCGTAGATTCGGTTGCCTTCAATGGCTGGGAAGAAACCAAAGATCACGCGCCCGCTAGCCAACAGGGCTACCGCTAGAATGAAAATGCCAAAAGCGGCACCAGCGGTTGCGTAACGATACCGAACCGCCTTGTTCACAGCGGGTAGGTAAACATTGTTGGCAAAGTTCTCAAGCCATTTTGAGAGTCGCTGCTGTAGGTCTGACCACATCTTTGCGGGGCCGCGGGTGGCAGGCTTACGGCCACGGTGGGCTAGGTGGGAAGGCAGAATGAGTTGGGATTCGACGATGCTGAAGCCAAGAGCAATGATGACCACTATGCCAATGACCGAGAAAAAATCTGACATCCGGCCTTCGACTAAAATCAGCGGCAGGAAAGCGGCTACGGTGGTTAACACACCAAAAATAACGGGTACTGATACTTCCCAGGTACCATCGATAGCAGCTTGAACCGGTGGTTTACCCATCTGTTCGTGACTATAGATACGTTCTCCAACCACAATGGCATCATCGACCAAAATGCCGAGCACCAAGATGAAAGCCATTACCGTCATGGTGCTGATGGTGACGCCGACCCAAGGGAAGAGCGCTATGGTGCCAAGCAAAGCAATTGGGATGCCGGCGGATACCCACAGTGCCAGCCGTAGGTGCAAGAACAGCGCTAAGACCACCATCACTAGTAGCAGGCCGCCGATCGCAGTGTTGAGCAATACGTCCAAACGATCTTGTAGATCTTTTGAGGTATCAACCCAGACGTCGAGCTTTACCCCTTGCGGTAGTTGTACCCGCTTGTCATCGACGTACTCGCGTACGGTTTCAGCCATGGCAATGAGGTCTTCAGAGCCGATCTGCAATACTTCAACCACCACCGCTGGTGAGCCGTTAAAGCGAGCGTAAAGATCACCCTCTTCAAAATCGTCGCGAACGTTGGATATCTCACCCAAACGTAAACGTGTGCCGTCGTTGCTGGTGCGCACAATAACGTTGGCAAACTCTTGGGCACGATAGGCTTGGCCTTGGGTTCGAATAAGGATCTCACCGCCAGCGGTTTTAATGGAGCCGCCAGGCATATCTAAAGATGCACTGCGCACAGCACGGGTGACTTCTTCAATGGTGAGGCCGTAACGTCGCAGTGCTTGTTCAGAGACGTCGATGGAGATTTCGTAAGGACGGGTGTAGCGCAACTTGACTTGAGAAATGCCTTCAAGTGCGACGATGTCTTCTCGCACCTCTCTACCAAGCTCTTTGAGTACGCGCTCATCCTCGGTACCAGAAATGGCAATTTGAACCACCGGCCGTGGCAAAGAGAGTTTGGATACTATGGGTTTTTCGGTTTCGACAGGAAATGTGTTGATCCCGTCTACCTTGCTTTTTACTTCGTTTACGACGGCAATTTCATCCGCATCAAGGTTAAGCTCCACCATCACGTTGCAGTTGCTTTCGCTTGCGGTGCTGGTGACCTTATCGACGCCGTCGGTGCCTTCAATGGCTTCTTCGATGCGCACGCACACACCTTGCTCTACCTCTTCAGGTGCCGCGCCTAGGTAGGGTACCGAGATGCTAACTACCTGCACATCGATACTTGGGAACTCTTCTTGATTTATCTGAAATAGGGCAATGCCGCCGGTGATCAAAAGCCCCCACATCACTAGGTTGGCGGCAACCGAGTTTTTGGCGAACCATTCAATGGCGGTATGCATAGGAGTTAACCTGCGACGTCAGAGCTGTCGATGGTCTCTGAGACCATCTCGTCGGTTCTAACCTGCATGCCGTCAATGGGGGTCTGCAATGGTGATATGCAGATGCGTTCGCCGGCGGCGAGCCCACTCTTCACCAGTACGTTATCTTCGTACATACGTAACGTTTTTATTTCTCGATAGCGCAGGCGGTTGTCTTCATCTACTACCATGACGCGGCCGCCATTGCGCAGCGCTTGCCGTGGCAGCTGAATAACATTCTCAACTTGCAGCCCTTCAATCTCAGCGTTAACAAATAAACCAACGCTCAGCGGGGCTGCTTGGCTTGCGTTGTCGACCCGTGCTACGACATGCACCATGCGGCTACTGGTATCAATGGCAGCTTCTAAGCGCACAATGTGGCCTTCCCAAACCATATCTTGGCCTGCATATTCGGCGCGCAAGGTAACCTTTGGCTGTTGATCTATGGGCAGCTCACCGCGGTGGCTGACCGGCAGGTTCAAGAATGCAAGCTGGCGATCCGCAATAGGCAAGCGAATCTCGGCTTCGTTGCTGGCATACAACGTTGCAATGGATTGGCCGCGGGACAAGAACTGACCGATATCAACGGATTCTTTGCGCACCAAGCCAGTAAAGGGCGCTCGAATGCTGGTGCGGCTAATGTCACGCTGTGCTTGCTGGGCGTTGGCTTGCGCTTCGGCTAGAGCGGCTTGTGCAATCCGTAGTGAACGAACCGCGTTCTCGGCTTGGGAACGACTTGCTAGCTGACGCTTCACGAGAGATTGGAAACGATCATTTTCGTAACGTGCGTGTTCGTGCTCTGCTTGAGCGCGAGCTAGGCTTGCTTTCGCGCGCTGCGCTGCGGTGCGGTAGTCTTTGTCGTCTACGCGAATCAATTCATCGCCAGCGTTGAAGTAGCCGCCGTTAACCAATGCAGGACTCATCCAAACCACACGACCGGTGACCTCCGGGATCAGCTCGCTTTCGGTGTTTGGCGCGACGGTTCCTTGAGAGGTAACCGTTAGCTGCATGGACATCGGCTCAGCGTTGATAACACGGACGGTGGTTGCCACCGGTTCCGGCATGTTCGGCTCAAGCACTGGTGCAGTCGCCATCAACGTCATGGCTCCAAAGATGGAGACAGCGATGAAGATAAAGGGAAGGATAATTCGCAAAATCATAATAACGACCTAAGTTGACGTGCTGGTCGCGGCGACTAGCCCCGATCCATTAATTTGTTGGGCAGCGGCGTTGAGCGCTTTTTGAACAATGTCTTGATTTAGCTGCGCGATGGTTTCAAAAGCGCTGCGTACTGCGGCCACATCGCGTACGGCCAAGGCTTCTTTGAGTTTGAGCGTGAGTTGGCGATAGCTGTGATAGTCCATCGCCACGTATGGCTCGATAACGGCAAGCCGAGGGACCATTTGCACCAGCAGTGACCGGGCGATAAGTTGACAGGGCAGGTTGCCGCTGGATTCCATGATGGCTTGCAACAGTGCAATTCTTGCTTGGGTATGCTCAAAGCCCATAAGCGCTGGATCGATAAGCGGGTCGACCAAGGCTTCGATGCGGGCTAGGTCAGCATCGCTGGCATGGCGTGCTGCGGTTTCTGCGGCTAGGGTCATGAGTGAGGTCACGACCGCCATCACCTGGCTCACCAATGAGGCTTCTGGCAGATCACCCAAGGCTAGCAGGTGCCCAATAACGTCGAGGCTGGCCTCGTCTATGGGTGCAACGCGTGCACCGCCAGGCTGGATGTTGACTATCCCAAGCTGCTGCAAGCGCTGCATGGCTTCGCGTACTGCCCCGCGGTTGGCGTCAAAGCGACCGGCTAAATCTCGCTCAGACGGCAAGCGCTCACCGGTCCTGTACTGGCCCAGCAAGATCTCTTCGGTCAGGCGGTCTGCAATATCCGCGTGTTTGGGTGAGGCTTTGGCTTCCGCCACGCTAGTCTCCGAAAATAATGGACTGTGGGTTGTTTGCCACGTTGCTCGCTCGGTTTTCGGAGTAAGCCTGTCCAGGGGCTAGACCGGTTTGGTCTGACCAATTTGGTCCGGGCAATTGTAGTCATCTAGCGCGAAAAATCAAGGGAAACGTTACCCAAGGTAACAAAGTGTGAACTGGTACTGACAAAATTACCCAAAATGTGACCCTGAGTCTCAGGTTGGGCGAGGGGGAGCGTCTTTATGCGGGTGGTCGGAGTAAGGATCAGATGGGGGGAGGCCCCCATCCGTGGCGCTGGCTCTAGCTTAGCGAGGACTAACCTCGTTGCGTCTGTCCAGCATATTGCCAGTGCGCAGCAGGTCCCGGACCTTGGCGCTCCGTTGGGTGGGCTTATGTTCCCAATAGGCTTGATCAAACACCGGCTTTTCAACCCGGTGGATGATACCCATAGCGGTTGGCATGGGTGGCGCGAGGGCCACCAGCAATGCCGCGATGATCGGGTTGGTCTCATCGTGGACCAGCAAGTCTGCTTCGGTTATCCCATTGCCTAGTGTTACCGATTCCAAGGCCAGCGTTTGGGTGTTTAACCGTAGCCCTTTGTCCTCATCTTTGCCGTAGATCAGCGGTTGGCCGTGAACCACTTGAACCTGGGTTTCTTTGGCCTGTTTTTTTGCCACAACATCATCAAAGACATCTTTGTTGTAAACGATGCAGTTCTGCAAGATTTCGATGAAGGCGGTGCCTTGGTGCGCTTGAGCATCAGCGAGCAGCAAAGGCAAACCCTTTTGGTCAATATCAATACCGCGGGCAATGAAGCTGGCACCGGCCCCCAGGGCAAAGCTACCGGGTATTACTGGGTTGTCGAAAGAACCATCCGGACTGGTTGGGCTGCGGGTGCCTTCCCGTGAAGTCGGTGAGTATTGGCCTTTGGTTAGACCGTAAATCTCGTTGTTGAATAGCAAGATATTCATGTTCACGTTGCGTCGCAACACGTGGAGCAGGTGGTTGCCGCCAATGGACAAGCCGTCGCCGTCGCCAGTGACAAGCCAGACATCCAGCTCAGGATTGGCGAGCTTAACGCCGGTGGCTACCGCGGGCGCACGACCGTGAATCGTATGGAAGCCGTAGGTCTCAACGTAGTAAGGCAAGCGAGAGGAGCAGCCAATGCCAGACACAAATACCGTATTTTCGGCGCTCGCACCTGTATCAGCCAGTGCGCGTTGCACCGCTTTCAATATGGAGTAATCACCACAACCCGGGCACCAGCGAACTTCTTGGTCCGTGGCGAAATCTTTGAAGCTGAGTACTTGAGTTTGCGACATGTTAATCCCCAGCTACATCACGCAAACGTGCGCTTGCATGTTCGTGAATAGCATTTTTGATTTCGGTTACCGTTAGTGGTTGTCCGGTGACTTTGTTGTGCTGCTTAACATCAATGACCAAGCGATCTTTCAATAGAGTGGCAAGTTGGCCAGTGTTGAGTTCGGGTACTAGTACGGTATGGAAGCCGGCGAGCATCTCACCCAAGTTGCTAGGCAGCGGATTGATCTGGGTAATGTGAATGTGCGCCACTTGGGCCCCTTCAGCCAAACACTCTTTCACCGCTTGGTAGATGGTGCCGTAGGTTGAACCCCAGGCCACAACAGCCAGGCCGCCGGTTACCCCTTGGTCCATCTCTTGGGGCGCCACAAACTTGGCAACGTTGAGTACCTTGTTTTGGCGGATGTCGGTCATCGCTTGGTGGTTGTCTGCATCGTAGGAAATATTGCCCGTGGTGACGTCTTTCTCGATGCCGCCAACGCGATGAATGAACCCAGGGTGTCCGGGTGCGGCCCAACGTCGAGCATAAGTTTCTGGGTCTCGCTCAAAGGCACTGCCGCTTTCGTCAGGTCCAGGCTTGCGCGTTGGGATGGCGGGGTAGGCATCGATATCTGGAATTGGCCATAGCTCCGAAGCGTTGGCGATGTAGCCGTCGGTCAGCAAGATCACGGGCGTCATGTGGCGTAAGGCAAGGGTGACGGCCTCAATGGCTGCATCGAAACAATGTCCTGGCGTTTTTGCCGCAACCACCGGAATTGGGGTATCCCCGTTACGCCCGTAGACGGCTTGGTACAAATCGGACTGCTCGGTCTTGGTCGGCAAGCCCGTGGACGGGCCGGCTCGCTGTGAATTCACGATCACCAGTGGCAGCTCTGCCGCCACCGCCAACCCGATAGCCTCGCCTTTGAGGGCAATGCCAGGACCTGAGCTTGAGGTAACCCCTAGCTTGCCGGCGTAAGAGGCCCCAATAGCGGAACATACCGCGGCAATCTCGTCTTCCGCTTGGAAGGTAGCCACACCTGCATCTTCCAGGCCTGCCAGATGGTGAAGCACAGAGGAGGCTGGGGTGATGGGGTAGGAGCAGAACATTAGCTCTGTATCTGCAAGCTCACCTGCCGCTAGCAGGCCTAAAGCGATAGCTTCTGCTCCGGTGACGGTTCGATACTCAACCGAATCTAACGGCGCCTGTGGTGTTGTGGATTGCACCAGGTGGTGGGACAGCTCAGAGGTTTCACCAAAGGCGTGGCCGGCGTTTAACGCGGTTAAGTTGGCATCCCGAACGTCCGGCAGTCGTCCAAATTTCTCTTCGATCCAAGCCATGGTGGGCTCGCGAGGCTGGTCAAACAACCACAGCACCAGGCCTAGCGCATAGAAATTCTTGCAGCGGGCGCTGTCCTTACTGCCCAACCCGTGGGGCTTTACCGCCTGTACGGTCAGAGACGTGATATCAACCGGGCATACCCGGTAGGCCTCAAGCGACCCATCTTCCAGCGGGTTGGTGGCCAGATCCGCGCGCTTTAGGCGTTGCTCGGTGAAGGCGTCGGCGTCCACGATGATCAGGGCGCCAGGCTCGAGGTGGCTTAAATTGACCACTAGGGCTGCTGGATTGAAGGCTATTAGGACATCTGGGGCATCACCGGCGGTGGTGATGCGGTCACCACCAAACTGAATTTGGAAGGCTGAAACGCCGTAGCGGGTACCCGCAGGGGCCCGAATTTCCGCCGGGAAGTCGGGTAGCGTGGCTAGGTCATGACCGCTTAGCGCGGACGCCACGGTGAATTGCTGGCCCTGGAGCTGAATCCCGTCGCCGGAGTCACCCGCAAAGCGGATCACATGGCGGTCTCGTTCCAGTGGTTTGAGGCTGTTGGCTGATGCTGACGATTTATCTGACATGCTGCTGCTGTCTCTGGGCTGATCTCGAGTGGTGCACGATGCTGATTTCGAGATGCTAAATTTGGGCGCGCATTGTACTGAAAAACCCGCCGGAGTGGGGCATGGCCTGGGAATAAGGATATTTGTCTTTGATTTGCCTGGGTTGATTGTAGGTGGCCCTTACCCCGTTTGAGGTCAGTTAGGCCTCAAATTGGGCAAATAGATCTAAGTTGCTTGAGATTCAAAGGGGCAGCGAACACCTCGCGGGACCGCATTTGTTGGTTGCCGAGGCGAAATTCCTGCACAAGTTTGGCTTTGGCAGGTGTATTTTTTTAATTCTTGGCGTAGAGTTCTCGCCCTCGCAAAAGTCAGACCCCCGGAGCCTGTCATGAAACTGGTTGCTAAAACCGAAGACTACACGATCTACCAGAAGCGCAACCAACGTTACAGCGTCCGCAAAGACGACCGTAACTGGGTAAATGGCGACGACAAAGTAGCCATTTTGCTAGAACATAAGTTGATTGAGGTTGCGGCACCTAAGGCTCCAGAGCCCGAAGCACCCGCAGAAGAAGCGGTAGCAGCAGACGCTGCCCCAGAGGCTGAAACGCCCGCCGAGTAGGCTGTTTGGCCCAATGCAGGTTGGCTTTGGTCAATATCTTGACCAATAGTTGCTATGAGTTCAGACTTTCGTCCTAGCTAAACAACATTTAGCTATCTCGTTTACCGAACCAATGGATGGATGGATGAACTATGACTCACTCAGAGCAAGGCCAACTGGTGGCCATGTGGCACGCCTATCTAGGTGATGCAGCACTTGCAAAGCACGCGCGTAACGTTGATATGGTGTCGTTTTACTTCGACATCGTCCGCGAATCCCCCGTATACCCATTTGGCAGCTGCTTCGAAGTGTTTGATGTGCTGATCAACGGTCCCTTTGACCCAGAAGGTGTCAGCATAGATCGCTATGCAGAGCGGATTGACCTGAAGCGCACCGCAGCTTGATTTACACTAGCGCGTGAGGCACTAGCCCCGCGATAGTGACCAGCAAGGTCTACCAGCAATCGATCAAGTTTGGCTGGCAGGTTGGATATTGCCTCACCCCTAAGAATCGACGTGCTGCTAAGCAGCGCGGACATGAGGTATGGCGTGCAAGACTCTCCAGCATTTCAAGTAGTCTCCGACTTTGTGCCCAGTGGTGATCAGCCCACCGCTATAGCGCAGCTAACCGAAGGGTTGGAGTCGGGCTTAAGCCATCAAACCTTGCTGGGTGTTACTGGGTCAGGCAAAACCTTTAGCATTGCGCAGGTCATTCAAACCCTGCAGCGCCCAACCATAGTGATGGCGCCCAACAAGACCTTGGCGGCTCAGCTGTACGGTGAGTTCAAAGACTTTTTCCCCCACAACTCCGTTGAGTATTTTGTTTCTTACTACGACTACTATCAGCCAGAAGCTTATGTGGCGAGCTCTGACACCTACATAGAAAAAGATTCGTCTGTGAATGCCCACATTGAGCAGATGCGTTTATCAGCAACCAAAGCGCTGCTAGAACGTCGCGATACTATTCTTGTTGCGTCCGTATCTGCCATCTACGGTTTGGGTGACCCGCAGTCGTACCACGAGATGGTGTTGCATTTAGACCGCGGCGACAGGTTGGAGCAACGACTGATATTACGTCGCCTTACCGAGCTGCAATACACCCGCAATGACATGGCATTTCAGCGTGGCACCTACCGGGTGCGCGGTGATGTGATTGATATCTTTCCGGCGGAATCAGAACGCGAAGCGGTGCGGGTCGAGTTGTTCGATGACGAGATCGAAAATATCTCGGTGTTTGATCCGCTCACCGGTGAGGTGATTAACAAGGTGCCGCGATATACGGTCTTTCCTAAAACGCATTACGTAACCCCTCGTGACCGCATCGTGAACATGATCGATGACATTAAAGACGAGTTGAAAGATCGTTTGGTTTATTTAAACGACAACAACAAGTTGGTCGAAGCACAGCGTCTGGAGCAGCGCACCCGATTTGATCTAGAGATGATCCAGGAGTTGGGTTACTGCAACGGCATTGAAAACTACTCGCGGTACTTGTCTGGCCGTGAGTCTGGGGAGGCGCCACCAACTCTGTTTGACTACCTTCCAAAAGATGCACTGCTGGTAATTGATGAGTCCCATGTCACCGTGCCCCAAATTGGCGCGATGTATAAAGGTGACCGTTCGCGCAAAGAGAACTTGGTGGATTACGGTTTTCGCTTGCCATCTGCGTTAGACAACCGGCCGTTGCGTTTTGATGAGTTTGAAAAGCTTGCGCCACAAACGATCTTTGTTTCTGCAACCCCCTCAACTTATGAAGCAGAGATGGCGGGGCAAGTGGTGGAGCAGGTGGTAAGACCAACGGGCCTCATTGACCCCGCGATAGAAATTCGCTCCGCTTCAACCCAGGTTGAAGATTTGCTGGGAGAGATACAAATCATCATCGCGCGCAACGAGCGAGTTTTGGTGACGACCTTAACGAAACGCATGTCAGAAGATCTAACGGACTACTTAGACGAACATGACGTCAAGGTGCGCTACCTGCATTCGGATATTGATACAGTGGAGCGTATGGAGATTCTGCGTGATCTGCGGTTGGGTGAGTTTGATGTGTTGGTTGGCATCAACTTGCTTCGAGAGGGCTTGGATATGCCCGAGGTTTCGCTGGTGGCTATTTTGGACGCAGATAAAGAAGGGTTCTTGCGCTCAGAGCGTTCGCTGATTCAGACCATTGGTCGCGCTGCGCGCAACGTTGCTGGCCGAGCCATTTTGTACGCCGACAATATAACCAAGTCGATGCAGGCGGCCATTGATGAGACAGAAAGGCGGCGGGCCAAGCAGGTTGAGTACAACACCGAGCACGGTATTACGCCGCAAACCATCAAAAAGAAGATTGCTGATGTGATGGAGGGCGCGCGCGCGGCGCCTGGCGCGGCCAAGAAAGTGGCCAAGGGTAAAGGTCGCGGTGTACCAGCGGTCGAAATACCAACCAACCCAAAGGCCATGGGCAAACTGTTGCGTCAGCTTGAAGACAGGATGCTGGAGCATGCTAAAAACCTAGAGTTTGAAGAGGCGGCGGCGGTACGTGATCAACTCGGAGAGTTGCGCGAACAGAGCTTGATTCTTGGTTAGCCCCCTAGCTGGTGCAGGTCAATCTAGCCTGGCTGTCCCTACATCGGACTCTGCACGGATCGATTCACTGGATATTGTGCGTGGTGTTGCCTTGTTGGGCATATTGCTGCTGAACATATGGGGCTTTGGATTGGACTCCTCCAGCTACTTTGGGCCCCAGGCAGATGTCGAAGTCGGGTCAGGTAGAACATCGCTTAACCTACAAGTTTGGTTTGCTGTGTCCCTTTTGTTTGAAGGCAGTATGCGCGCTTTGTTTTCACTTTTGTTTGGGGCTGGTGTGCTGTTGTTCTTAAGCAATGGCCGTGCCTCTCTCCTGCACTTCAAGCGCAACTTTTGGCTGTTGCTCTTTGGTTTGTTTGATGCGTATGTATTGCTGTGGACCGGAGATATTTTGATTGTCTACGCATTGGCCTCTTTGCTGTTGTTTCCGCTGCGCAACCTGTCCTCAAAACGCTTGTTGGCCATAGCTTTTGCCTTGATGGCCCTTTTGATGTTCGTGTATACCCTCAGTAGTTATGGATTGAGCCTTTCTAGAGAGGCGGCAACCCAGGTTGCGCAAGCACAAGCCCCGGAAATGCTCTCGGCTGACATCAAAGAGCAGGCCTTGGTTTGGCAAGACTTTGAAGCAAGCTACCAGCCAAGCGCGGAAGGTATCGCGGCCGAGTTGGCCCAGCGGCAAGCGAGTTACATCAGCGCCGCACAGTTTGTGTACCCGGTGCTAGCCGAGCAGCTGTTGTTTGCCTTGCCAACCTATTTGCTGGGGGATGCGTTGCTATTGATGTTGGTGGGCATGGCTTTTTATCGCTGGAACATTTTGGATGCTTCTCGTTCAGGTGCTTTTTACTGGCGTTTAATGCTGGGCGGTTTTGCGTTGGGTTTAAGTGTGAACGGTTATGAGTTGTGGTACTCCTGGGTCAATGATTTTGATCTGTTGGCGCAATTCTCCTACTTGCAGCCTACCTATGATGTCGGTCGCACGGCCATGGCTTTGGGTTACTTGGGGCTGATACTGCTTTGGTGCAAAAACGAAGTTTGGGCAGGACTAAAAGCTCGGCTGGCAGCTGTGGGCCGCATGGCGCTTACCAACTATTTGACGCATTCGGTGATCTGCTTGTTTCTGTTCACCGGCGCAGGATTCGGATTGATTGGCACGCTGCAACGGTGGGAACTGTACTTTGTGGTCTTGGCCATCTGGCTGTTCCAGCTTTGGTTTAGCCCTTGGTGGCTCGCGCGTTACCGATTTGGCCCGGCGGAGTGGCTGTGGCGAGCGTTGACTTACGGCGCACGGCCGCTGATGCGACGCTAAGGGCCTAAGCTTCAGGTTGATCCGTTGGCGCTGGGAGCTTATCCGGGTTACGCATAATGTAGATCCAACGGACTAACCCTTTGTCGTCGGGCTCTAGTGTGTACAGCATATCTTGGGCACCCCCTTGCAAGATGCCAATGGCCGGGCGTCCGTTCATTGAGAGCAACTCTAGGCCTTGTGCGCCCTGGTTTTTCTTGGCGATATTGATCAACACGTTGGCAATTTCTCGTGGGCCTTCCAGGGTGCGTAACGACGCGCGTGCTTTGCCACCGCCATCGGTTAAGGCCACCGCATTCGGCGCCAACAGGTTCATCACGGTTGCGTGGTCTAACGCCTGGGTGGCTGCGGCGAACCTCAGTAGTAGGGCGTTGGTTTCTTCGGTGGGGGCATCAAATCGAGGTGCATCGCTGCGCACGCGTTTGCGCGCACGGCTAACAATAGCTCGGCAATTGTCTTCACTCTTGTCCAGTGCCTGGGCTATGTCCAGATAATCTGCGTCAAAGGCTTCGCGCAGTATAAAGGCAGCCCGCTCATCCGGTGCTAGTCGCTCCATTGCCCACAACAGCGCCAGCTCACATTGCTTGGCTAGCTCAAAATGTTCATCGGGTTTGTTGTCCGTCTCGATCAACGGCTCAGCAAGCCAGGGGCCAATATAGGTTTCGCGCTGGCGTTTAGCTGATCGCAATGCATCGATAGCTAACCGTGTTGTGGTTTGTCGCAACCAAGCGGCTGGGTTTTGAATGCTGGTGGGGTCTGCATTGTTCCAGCGTAGCCAAGCCTCTTGCACAACATCAGCGGCAGCACTCTTTTCACCTAACATGCGATAGGCAAGCGCGGTCAACGCGCTGCGTTGCGTTTCAAATTCGGTAGTAGCCGTTGAGAGCTTTGCGCGGTTGCCGCTTTCAGAGTTCATCTGTCTTGGTGACCGCTTAAGCTGCCGTGGCAACGCGCACGTTTTGCAGGTTGCCAATGTTTAAAGCGGTACAGGCAGAGCCTTTACCCAGCGCACGTTTTAGTACCGGGTAGGCGCGTGACGTGGCAGCGGTGAAGGCTGCTGAGACGCTGGCTTCTTTGCCGTAACCCGCAATGATCTCTTCGCGCAGGTCATTTGCTTCAATGTGATCGTTGATTGCCGCCTGAGCAAACCGAAAGCCAAGACCAACCGTTTCTGCTGAGGCCGGATCACCCTGCACACAGTGGGCGAGGTGTTCGGCGTTCGCACCAGCTTCGAGGGCCATATCCACAATCAGCTGCGCACAGGGACCGCAGTCACCGTCTAAGGTCGAGGCGAGTGCCGCCCCAGCCCAAATGTCGACGTTCGGCCCGCGGTATTGGCTGAGCAGTGGTAGTAGGGATAAGCGAATGCCAGCGCTGGTGGAGATGTCGTAAACCTCGTGCATGTAGTCGCCGTTGTACTGATAACGGGCTTCAAACTGTCGGGTCATTTTGTGTAGGAGCCAACGGATCATGGTTTGGGGTCCTTTTACTGAATAGGAGGATTGCATGAGAACCTTGTTGTTCTAACGGGTTAGACGTCGCAACCGCCGATTTTGTGACAGTTTGGCCGGCGGTTTCTCCAACTATTTATTATTTTCAGCAATATCAGTGGGTTAGCTTGTGGCTGCAAAGGTCACCGGCATGTGCCGGATGCCTGAGATGAAGTTAGAGGCAAGCCATTGGGGTGGCTGAGCCAGTTGCAACTCATCTAAGCGGCTGAGTACCTCTGCGAGCATGCAGTCGATCTCGATTCGCGCAATGTGCTGGCCTAGGCACACGTGGGTGCCGCTGCCGAAGGCAATGTTTGGGCGCGCATCGCGCTGGATGTCGAACTGGTTTGGATGGCTGAACTTGCGCTCGTCAAAGTTGGCCGCCGCAAAGTAGCGGACCACTTTATCTCCCGCAGCTAAGGATTTGCCGTGCAGCTCGGTGGTTTTGGTCACCGTGCGTCGCATGTAGATAACCGGGCTAACCCAGCGCAGCATCTCGTCGCGCAGTTTAGGTATTAGGGTTAGATCGGCTTTAACTTCAGCGAGCAAGTCAGGTCGTTGCATTAGCTCGTAAACGCCGCCGGCCACTAAGTTGCGGGTTGTATCGCCCCCTGCATCCACCAGCAGCATAAAAAACAGTTGGAAGTCGCGTTCATCCAAACGCTCGCCATCAAGCTGGGCGTGCACAATTTGGCTAGCTAGATCCGCTTCTGGATTTTTCAGTTTCTGTTGGTACACCTTGGAGGCGTAGGCAAACATCGCCATCAGCGCTTTGGGTTGTGCACCTTCAGGCAACGCATCTGCGTTTGAGTGCAACACCTCGGTGAGTTGATATAACTCGCGCCCATCTTCCAATGGAATCCCCATTAAGTCGGCGATGACATAGGAAGGGAGCTCACCCGCTACTTGGCTGACAAACTCGCATTCACCCGCCGCCGCTACGCGGTCAATGATGGTGCGCGCTAGCGCTTGGATGCGGTCGCGCATCGCTAGCGCTGGACCTTTAGTGAACTCCCGACTTACCAGCTTGCGAAATTGGGTATGTGCCGGTGGGTCCATCATCAGCATCATTTTTTTGTCGCCAAATGCGATACCACTGGTTTCAGGGTCGGCGATCATGATGGTGGGTTCAGACGAGAATGTGCCCGGATTGCGACCGCATTCATCCACGTCGGCGTAGCGTGTAAGCGCCCAAAAACCCGGGCCGCCAGGTTCTTCGTGCCAGTGCACCGGATCATTGTCTCGAAGCCAACGGTACATCTCGTGGGGGTGCCCGTTGGCGAAGGTGTCTGCGCTCAAAAGATCGATCTGCATGTTTTCTTCTGGCCTAGCTTTGGTTGTTTAGCGCAAGGAGCGTTAGGTCTTGGTGTAGCCTTCCCAGTAAGGTGCGCGGATTGTTTTACGTTGCACCTTGCCTGCTTCGGAGCGAGGTAAATCGTCAACGTAATCAATGTTTCGAGGGCACTTAAAGTTAGCAAGCCGATCTTTTGTCCAAGTGATCAGCTCTTGGGTTAACGCGTCGCTGGGGGTGATCCCATCTTTTAGCAAGACGACCGAACGCACCTCTTCACCCCATTCATCGCTGGGGACGCCAATAGTGCATACGTCTAACACTGAATCATGTTTCAGCAGCTCGCTGTCCACTTCTTGCGGATAGATGTTCACGCCGCCGGAAATGATGAGCTCAGCGCTGCGACCGGTTAAGAAAAGATAGCCATCTGCATCGAAGTAACCCATATCGCCCAGGGTGAAGTAATCACCAAGGTACGAGCTGTCGGTTTTGTCAGTGTCTTTGTAGTACTCGAAGCGGCCATTTGCTGGTGCCCGCATGTAGATAGTGCCTATTTCATCTGGCTTGCAGGGGTTGCCCTCGTCATCCAGTATCTTGTTGTCGAATTCAGGTCCTGGACAGCCTACGGTGCCAGGTTTGGTCAACCACTCTTCGGAGCCAACGATAAAGCCGCCGCCGCCTTCGGTTGCCGCGTAGTACTCCCAAATGATCGGGCCAAACCACTCGATCATGGATTGCTTGATATGCACGGGGCAGGGTGCTGCACCGTGAATCAGCAAGCGCATGCTAGAAATGTCGTACTTGGCTTTGGTGGCCTCGGGTAATTGCAGCATGCGGTGGAACATGGTTGCCACCATATGGGTGTGCGTGCATTTGTTTTCATGGATGAGCCGCAGGGTTTCTTCAGCATCCCATTTATCCATCATCACAATCCCAACCCCTGATACCAGGGCTTGCACTATATCGATGAGCAGCGGTGCCGCATGGTAGCCAGGGCCGGTTACTAGCTGACGATCTTGCCCGGGCCGGTAGTTGGCCAGCGTGCCTTCCCAATTGGGCGGTTCGGGTAAACGTTCTTTGCGGAACACCCCTTTAGGTCTGCCGGTGGTGCCGGAGGTGTACAACATACGGCTACCTAAGGTTGGATCCGTAATGTTGCTGCCGTCTTGGTTGCTGACTTCGCTGGTGTAGTCGACAAAGCCGTCGATGGCACCGCCGGCGGCAAGCTTGAGCACTAGGTTGGGTGCAAATTGCAGTGCCTCTACCGGTGTTGGGCCAAGGCTGGCGTCCGCGATGAAGGCTTTGGCTTCGCAGTTGTCGACAATATAGCCAATCTCTTCCCCTTTAAGGTGGAAGTTGATGGGCGTGAAGCGGATACCGCTGCGACTGGTCGCAATCAAGGTTTCGATAAATTCGGGTCGATTTTTGCTAACGATGGCAACGGAGTCGCCGTCACCAATGCCTGCGGCTCTTAGCCGTCTTACTAGACGGTTAGCGTTGGCGTTAAGCTCGGCAAAGGTACGCTCGCCGTATTGGGTGACCACCGCGCTGAGATCAGGCTGACGCTCGGCATGGTAGGCAATGGTCATACCGGTTTGCACCGCTTCTTCAATGGACATGTTGGTCACTAGAATTCCTCCCCCAAGGCTAGATATGGCCCGATTGTAGCCTAGGAACGGGTGGGAATGGGAACGGAGGTGGAATGGTTTTAGGCTAAAAAAATAAAGCAGGTACTTCGACTATGGAGTAGAATGTGGGGCATAGGCGCGTAGCTCAGTTGGTTAGAGCATTTGCATGACATGCAAAGGGTCGTCAGTTCGAATCTGACCGTGCCTACCAAGCTTTCATCCCCGCTAGACTTCTGTCGAAATGAACGTCCCCACAGGTTGCTTGAACTTAAGTGTCAAGAACTCAGCACCGTGGCTGAACCCGTTATGGTCCGGTTTCACATGGGCAATTCGCGCTACCGCTGTGCAAACACTGCAATCAATCTTTACGATGTCTTGTTCACGAAGCGCCAAAGCCGCCACAAATCTTATGCCGCGCGGCGATATGTCTAGGCTCTGGGCCGCAACCGGGCTCCCCGGCCAATACAAGGTCAGGGTTACTGGGTGCAGCTTTTGAATTCGCTCAAGGAGGCGTTTGCTGCTGCTGGTCTCAGGTACTTGGGCTACTGGAGCCAAGGGGCTACTGCAGGTGTCGCACTCATCAACCTCATGGTTGCCGGCATTGCAAAATAGGCAGCGCAACATGCTGGGCGGCGTATAAGGTTCAGTCACAGCGCCTGTTAGCACCGGATGTTGCGGCTTTTCTTGTGTGGCGTTAGCGTTGCCCTGTACCGATCCAAATTTTAACCGATCATAGGCTGCGCGGGCCGTGGGGTTGCTTAAGGTGGCGTAAGCTTCATTAATCAGCGCTGCCTGGCTATGGCTCCCACCCAAATCCGGGTGATGTTTTAGCTTTTGCATCAAGGTGCGGTAGCTCGCCTGGATGATGGCGTCGGGTGCATCCGGATGCACGTGCAGCACTTGGTAAAAATTGGAGTTGGCCATAGCGGCGTGACAATCAAGACTAATGGAGACGGTTCCTTCAAGCGTAGGTGGCGCAACCCCCGGTTGCAGACCCAATTTGTTGCCACAAGGTTCTTGATGAGACCCAGTCCACAGGAATGGTGAGATAGATTGGCTGCCAACTAGTTGGTTGACTTGGTAGGCAGCTTGCGTGCGGGCCGCGTATGATGGCGGCTTACTCATATCCTAGGATGCTGCTGGTGATTAACCTGACTTCTCGCTTTTCTCTTGTTGTGTTGCTGTGCTCGTTGAGTGTGGCTGCTGCTGCTGCGCCTAAAGCGACGGTAGAAGACTTGGCCTGGATGCAGGGGGCTTGGGCCGGTGACCTTGGCCCCAACCGCTTGGAAGAGCGGTGGAATGCGCCGCGTGGCGGTACTTTGGCCTCCTTGGTCCGAATGACGGGCGAGGGTGGCACCTCTATGGTTGAGCTAATTGTTATCGAAGAAGAGGCCGGCTCACTAGTTCTACGTTTGCAACAGTGGGATCCCGGTTTTAAGCCGCGCACTGACGGACCCCAAGTATTTGCGCTTGAGTCCATTGGTAAAAAGACGGTGACCTGGAAGGCGCTTGGCAGCACGGGTCTGCAAAGCCTGACGTACTCGCGCCATGGCAAGCGTAAATTTCACGTTAATGGAACCACGGCAGACGGTAATGCTTTTACGGCCAAGCTCCGAGCGGTTCGCTAGATAAACTTAAGCTAGAAGAGATCAAACTATGTTGTTAGAAGGAAAGATAGCCGCCGTAACCGGTGGTACTGCAGGTATTGGGCGAGCGATTGCCGAGGCTTATCTAGCGCAAGGCGCCAGCGTGACGATCATGGCGCGTAACCCAGATAAGGCCAAAGCCATGCTGGCGGAGCTAGATGCGGGCGATCGCTGCAAGTTTATTGCTGGCGATGTCATGCAGCAAGCGGATGTGGAAGGTTTTGTGGCGCAGACCATCGAGCACTTCGGACGTATTGACATCTTGGTGAACAACGCCGGTGGTGCTGGCGATCTACAGCCGGTCATCGAGCTGTCTGATGAAACCTTTGATGAAGCGATTAAGTGGAACCTTTATTCGACCTTCTGGGCAATGCGTGCCGCAATGAAAACCATGGTGACCCACAAGTGGGGTCGAGTGATCAACATCTCCTCCACCGAAGGTAAGGTTGGTAAGCCAGTGTTTGGTGCTTACACCGCGGCTAAGCATGCGGTGAATGGGCTAACCAAATCTGCGGCTCAAGAAGTGGGCGAGCAGGGCATTACCGTGAATGCCATATGCCCAGGTTTGATTATCACCGACATTGTGAAAACCCAAGGCCAAGCCACAGCAGAAGCCATGGGGCTGTCTTTTGAGGAGATGGTTTCTATGTTCTCTGCAGAATCTGCGCTCAAGCGACCAAACACGGTAGAAGAAGTGGCTGCGGTTGCCGTATTGCTGGCATCCGATGCAGGTGCCGGGATTACCGGTGGCACGATTAGCGTTGACGGTGGTACTGCAGGTATTGGGCGAGCGATTGCCGAGGCTTATCTATCGCAAGGCGCCAGCGTGACGATCATGGCGCGTAACCCAGATAAGGCCAAAGCCATGCTGGCGGAGCTAGATGCGGGCGATCGCTGCAAGTTTATTGCTG
>CALHVX010000156.1 GCA_938036875.1 uncultured Pseudomonadales bacterium | reverse complement strand
ACCTGATCGGTAATCCTCAGCCACCAGTTCCAGGGTGTGGGACACACCGCCAATCTTAAATCGACCGCGCACAACTTGGGGGTTTGCGGCCCGTCTACGCGCAGCCGGGTAGGTGCGCTTGAATTGCGCGCGAACTTGCTCCCAGTCCGCATCGGTTAGCGGTTGCGGATGCTGATAGCGCACACGTACGCTAAGCACGACAAATGCTGCGCCTTTGGGTGCACCTCGCGGTGGCCGGGTCTCTACATCTGTGAAAACCAGAACCCCATTTTCAAGAACCTTGTGAAACTTCTTCTCCCGAGTATTGGCCCAGAAAGGCTGCGCACCACCTGCTTTGGCCAATAGTCTCGGGTCGATAGAAAAACCGTTACATAGTAATGCTTGGTGAGCGCTGATTATGTCCATGCCTAGCTTTATCCCTGAGACGGCAATATCGGTGGGCTTTTTGAAGACAGTTT
This sequence comes from uncultured Pseudomonadales bacterium, assembly GCA_938036875.1. Lineage (GTDB taxonomy): Bacteria > Pseudomonadota > Gammaproteobacteria > Pseudomonadales > Azotimanducaceae > CALHVX01. The sequence continues at coordinate 9,466 of CALHVX010000156.1, read as the reverse complement.
TACCGGTATAAGCGGTGCAGACGCTGTCCGTAGGTCTTACTAGATCTTGTTCTGCTGTTTTCACTTGGTCGTTGTAGCGCTGCTGCTGGCGTTGTTGATGCGCCTGCCGTTGGGCTCTAACCTGCGCTGCCTCCTTTTTTTTACGCTCAACGTACTTCTGACCTGCTTCTAGTAACGCCTTCGCCTGTTGATTATCCCGTACCGCATCGGGGTTCGCCTGCACCAGTGAGCCCGCACCGTAGAGTGACCCTGTCCGCAATACAGGAGCGCTGGTGTAGGACTGGCCGCTTCGATCTTTCCAAGGACTTGCTGGCTCATTAGCATGAAGGGTGATCTTGTATTCCGTCAAACTACCGGGTTGATGAACCCATGTCGGCTTTGCGGGTGAAAAACCTTGAGGGCACGCTGAGTTTACAAAGCGGTTGTGGATCGCCTGGCGGTTTCCAAAAAGACGGTAAGGCGCTTTCATATTCACGCAGATGTGTTTTATGTCCCCGGTAGCGCGCGTTGCATTTTTCGGCATTATGCTGGTATTGGTGAGGATGCCACGGCTATCTTTCTTAAAGAATGCGAGCATCACCTTGTCCATGCCATAGGGCATGAGGTTTTCACAGTTGCCTGGTTTGACTTCGGTCATACCTTGTATCATCGCGCGAGTTTGATTGAATCCTGTCTGTTCGGCTACGCTGGCAAAGTAGAGGGACGCACTGCCGTTGTTGCAAAGCGTGGTGACGCCTTCATTGGCTAAAAGCGCCTGTAGCGGCCACATCAAAACCAAGGCAAAAACTAAGTGTATCGTGCACGTACGGTGGCTGTATTTAGGTTTCATTGGATTTTCTCTGCGCAGCATCTTCGCGTTCTTGGTAGCAAAGATAGTACGGCAATCGACCAAAAGCATGGGGTAACCATTGTGGTTATTGTGGTGCTGCACGTCGGCTAACCATCATCGACAGCTGTGCGCCATCACTTCTTCTTCAGTCCGGAAGCCTTTACCCACCTTTGGATCACAATAAACATTTTCGATGGCGTCTGAATATCCGCTGTAGCGACGGCACTCACCGCGGCCGCCCGTTTTGGTCTGACAGTTCCATTCGTAGTCACAACCGTTTATATCGCATACCGATCCGTGGCTGTAGCAGCGATAAATTCGTCGGTAGACGTCTTGACGGCACTGAGCAACGTAACCTTGCAGCGGCCGTGAATCAGTTTTGGAGTTGCTGCTGCCGTCGGTGGCGGCATCAGCTAACCAAACCAGCCCAGCGATCACAGCCAGACCACCAACCACTTCGCCTGCGGTAACTTCGCTGGCTGCCGAGTACTCGCTCTTGGGTGTGTTGGCATTAGTTGCGGGCGAACGGCGTTGTGCAACTGGGTTAGACGTTTTGGGTTGGTTATGCTGATCTAGCTTGGCGAGTGCAGCCACGGCTTGGGTGTTGCCCTGCTCAGCGGCGAGGGCGTACCAGCGCTTGGCCTCAGAGGCGTTGCGTGGAACCGCAATACCGTTTTCGTAGAAGCGACCCAACTCCAACTGTGCGTTTGTATAGCCGTCGGATGCTGACTTGGTCAGCCAGGATCGGGCTTTGTCCACATTGCGTTCAACGCCTTCGCCGTACAGGTGGCAGAGGCCTAGATTATATTGAGCTTTGACATTGCCTTGGGTTGCTGCTTCCGTAAACAAGGCTATGGTGCGGTTTACGTCTTTCGCTACCCCGACTCCTTTCCAGTACAAGAAGGCCAGGCTAGTTTTGGCTGCTGCTTCTATCGAGCCGCCCTCGACCTGTATGTGCGAATCCTTGCCGATGAGGCCATAGCTGCCTTGTTCCACTGCACGAAAATACTCAACGGCTTTTGCAGGATTTGCAGGCACACCCTCGCCGTCTTGATGCATCAACCCCAGTTGGTAAAGTGCCGGGGGATGCTGCTGATCGGCAGCGCGTTGGAACCAGGCAAGGGCCGCTGCAGAATCTTTGGCGACTCCCGTGCCCGAACGATAAAGAACGCCCAGGTAAAAGTAGTCTGAAGGTAGCTCCCATTTGGTGTTGGCAATACCGCGCTGGTACCAATGAGCGGCCTGTTGGTGGTTTTGCTGTACTCCCTCGCCGTAGCGATAGTGCCATGCAAGGGACATTTGCGCAGGCTGATGGTCTTGGGCCGCGGCTCGTGCCAGCCAAGTTACGGCCGCCTTGGGGTCTCTTTTCATCCCACCTAGGCCTGTGGTCAGGAATCGGGCCCATTGGGTTTGGGCATCAGCATCGCCCTGGGTCGCAGCCGCCTGCAACCAGCCCGCGGCGCGGCGCATATCACTAACGCTCTGGCCACCTGACTGGTAATGCTTGGCGAGCTCTTTCTGTGCGCTAAGAATTCCGGCCGCCGCGCGTTCTTCAATCGCCGTTAGGTCAGCTTGTTCAGGCTGCGCAGCAGCGGGTAGGGCAAACAGTAAGATCCAAACGATCCATCGATGCGGTGATGTCATAGGACTGCTTTATGGGTGACTTGAATATTGCCAGTGTAGTTCTCTGGGGAGACACTTAGAATAAACAATTGTGGTTAGTATTGGTCCATTGGCTAACCGCAATGGTTAGTGCGAGGAGTCTTCGCGGTCGCTATATTCACAGTTTGATGGGTATAGGCGGCAACCATGAACTTCTTCGAAAAACGTGAGGTGGTGGCTGTGTTGCTGGTGATTGGCTTAGCAGCACAGGTACAGGCGCTCCAACCAACCGATCCCTAGGAGCAACTGAAGCAGGGCTCCAGTATGCTAAAGGGGACGGCGTTGTTAAAGATGACAGGGTTGCTGTGCGTTGGTTTCTTGCAGCGGTGGAGTAGGCTTGGGCACCGCCACAGATGAAACAACAGGTCTGGACTGGATTGAAAAAGCAGCGCAGCAAAATCACGCCGAAGCGCAGTATTGGCTGAGCCTTGCTTTTTTGAGGGGTGAAGGTCGGCCAAAAGATATCAAGGCTGGTACGCGTTGGGTTTTGAAATCTGCCAATGCAGGTCATGAGCCTGCGTTGTATCAAATCGGCAGACTCTACGACAGCGGTTTGGGTGTAGAAAAGGATCCAGCGCTGGCGTTGCAATGGATACGAGCCGCGGCCAGACGAAAGGTAGTCCCATCGCAGTACCTAACCGGGCTATTTTACTTTGACGGCATCGGTACCCAGAAAAATGTTGAACAGGCAGCAAAGGCATTTACGGTTGCGGCAAAACAACGCAAAGAAGCCGTAGAGTTTTTAAAAATGCATTGTCCCACGAACCCTTGTCAATTTGATCGATAAAGTAGCTTGGCAACAAAACTTGTTGACCTAGCGATAGCTCGTTTTTGCGTTGCCGTTGCTAACCATTTCGGTTATGGCGCTGCGCAGGTAGGCGAAGTCGATTAAAGTACTGCCACGCAAACGTGATTAGTTGATAAGTGAAATGACCAACAGTGCTGAGGTGTATTTTATTGTCTGGGGGCGTTTTATTCCCAGTCAGTTCAGCTCGCAACTGGGCATAGAAGCAACTCGTACCAGCAGTAGCGGAAAGTCTAAGGACGAGCCCTTGAAATCGCAGAGCTCTGAGTGGATTTTCTCCAGTGGAGAGGTAGAGGCAGACGTGATCAACGTATCTCAATTGGCGACAGACTTGATTAACCTACTGCGACCGTTCGAAGACAAATTGCGGGAGACGATTCAGGAGGCTGGGTTGAAATCACAACTCCAAGTGAAAGTCGACCTTGCACCACACAAGGTGGTTGATCATGAGACCGCAGACGGGGTCGAAATTGGGTTCACGCCAGAGGTGGTTAGTTTTCTTAGTAACCTAGACGCTAGTATCGATGTAGACACTTACTACGACTAAAGTAATCTGGTAGTTCTCATGACAACGAATATAATCGTACAATCGGTGCAAGTGGTCGCATTTCTTGAGGCGATGGAGATGATGATGGATGGTCACTATGACCAGGCCATGATGATGCCGAATGCACAGGAATGTGCAAAGGTTCAACAAATATTCGTTAACCTTCAGCTTGCTGATAAATATCCAGCCGTGCTTAAGTTGGACAGCTCTACTCGCCTAAATTTCGGACAACTGCTCTGGTGGGCTTGCCGCGAAGCGTTGTGGGATGACGAATTGGCCGGTCAGGCGCTGGAAGACCTCGACTGTCTTTTGGCAGTTCAAAGCGACAGCCTGAGTTGAACTCTACTATCACCAAAGAAACCGGAATGATCCTGTTCTGGAGACGTAACTACATCCTGCGAATCTAGCTCGGTCGCAGAACATCCCTGCTAGTATCCACACCCGCTAATTCGAAACGATCGAGCTATCTATGCTAAGACTCATTACTCTGATGCTGCTTATTTGCGTTACCTTTACCAGCGCGCTGGGGAATGCCAACGAGCCGAGCAACAGCTTCGCCAGTGATTACGTGGGAACATGGCAGGCCAAAATGGCAGGCACGCCTGTGGAAATTGCACTGTGGGAAACCGGTCAGCGAACCGCTTTTACCGGTATTGTGAGAACGCTCGATGGTGATTGTGCATTGTCCTTCAACCAACATCTAAACCCTCGAATTCTGCAGGGAAAAGCGATTGCCAAGGGTGATTTTTGGCGGCACTTTAGTTCGATCAGAATCTCGGCCGCTAAGCCGTTAACACCTAAACCGAACAACCAAGCAGATTGGAAGCAATGGATCACGCACAGTGAACACTGCCGATTTAAAAAAATTCCCGGGTTTTATAAACTCTTTAAAGATTTGAAGACCAACAAGATGCAGTTGTCCGAAGAAAAACGCGGTTCAACTAGATCATTGGGTCCCCAGAATGTGTCGCGGAGTAAAGCTACGGCAGAAATGTTGGTGATGGTGAAAAACCTGAAGCCTCAACCAACACCACAGGAATTACAGGCGATTCAAGACCCCACTTTTTCGCTGCAATCATCGGCTAGTCGAATCAGCCAATGCTACCAACAGTATTTAGTGGGTCAGTACCGATTGGCAATGATCGATATAGATACGGTTTCAGCCACGCCGATATCAGATGCTGCGGTATTGGTGAAAACCCGTGATTTTAACGTTTATGAAATGAAAGACAGGGAACAGGCCTATCAGAAGAGCACCACAATCGATTGGCCCAACCTTCTGCTCGATAATAATCATGTGGGCGACACATCGGCTTATTGCGCAAGGGCGACAGCTTTTAACGCTTTTGCTGATGCTTTAGCTTCGCAATCCCTTGTGAAGGCTGATCAAGGCAGCGGCGCGCAAGGTGACTTCAAAATTGTTGAAACTCCCGACAACCAGTATCTGGTTGACCGTTTCGGTGTTGGCAAAATCCGTTTGTTGGGAAAAAATACCAGTGCAAATGGTGAGGTCATCCGTCAATTCGGAAAAACTAATGCATTCGGGCCGGGTGATGTCACACACAAGATGAGTTGGGACCAAAAATCCGGGCGATTTAGGTCGCGACCTTTTGCTAAAAATTCAGTCACGGGTGCATCGGTGATTGATGTCTTTGTTGCACAACAAAGTGCGCAGTTTCAGCTTGATCAAGCAGTCACTGACCAATACGAGGTAGATGTCTTTAAGTTCGTTTGGGGCAAGGTGGACGAACCCGTTTGTATCAAGTGGAAAGGCAAACTCAACATAGCGACCTGTGTCGATGAGCGCCCGATGAAAGATAGGCTTACCTACACCGTTCTTGTGCGGGATTTAGATGTTGCCAAAGCAATTTTCAAGACGCTGTCTGAAGACCCCGCAAGTTGGGTGGGGGAGACAGGTGCGAGCTGTCCTTCAGGGCCATTGTGTGAGTACGGACAGCACGCTTATTTGCAGAACTTGTTCGATCGAAACGTTAGTGCTCTGCGTAAAACGGAGAAAGAGATTCTGTTTGCCGGAATAATTGAGCAGGGCAATCGGATGAATAAGTTTTTGAAGCTCGCACCAGGAGAAACCGTGCATGCCAGTGCAATTCCTTTTCTGATAAATGAGTATATGCACGACTACAAGAACCGTCCGGCCCAGTGTCTTGAAGCCGGAGCTATAGAGGCCACTTTCAAGGATCGAACACCCGACATTGTTTTCCAGAACGGATTCGGCACGGAAGTGGATAGAATGTCGGGCATCGATAGAGAAGGCTTTTACCGAATAAACAAGGAGTTCGAACAAGCCTGCAGGGATTTATGCGGTGTTCGAGGGCCGCAAGCGTGGCAACTTATGATCAATCAGGGCTTTAATGGAAATAGTTTGCTGGCAGAGTTAACGTCTCGCATGCACGATTTCAGCAGAGATCATGATTGCCGCTCTGATGTTGTTAAAGCCTTCGAGGCGTCCTTGCTGGCAATGTATGACCAATCGAAAATGAATGTTGCGAAAGACGCATTGATTGAGCGCAGCAGTTACTAGGATAGGCGCTTTCAGGCAGGCAAGGCCGTAGTGACCGCCGTACGACTTTTCGCATGGTCGTTCCTAGCCGAAATAGCCCTTTGCTCGACTGGCAGCTATATCTAGCTTTAACCTTTCGCAGAAAAAGCGATGAAAACACGGAGGTGAGGAAGCGGAGGGAGTGCGCTCGTGGGTGTAAATTGCTAGAACTGACTGTTTTGCAGCGCTATTCAGAGTTCAATTGGTTCCAAAGCAACAGGTCTGATGGCAGGGTTTTAGATGGTTGAGCCTGTCTTGAGCAGGTCACGAACCCCTTCGATCAGATCAAGAAGTCTCTGCATTTCATTCTGCAATCGCTGCCCGTCCGTCCTCACGTCGAAAGCGTGGTCTATGGATGGTAACTGCAAAAATTCATTCTCATCCCCTAGGCTCAGTAACACATAGGCGGTACTTTTAATTGCTGCTAAGTCTATCGGTGATTTACTGACGATGCCTTGCAAGCTCATAAATGTTGCGCGTCCCGCGTCTGAAAAGATTGAGTTTGCGAACGCTTCGTTTTTGCAGTGGACATCGAAGATCGTCTCAAAATATTCGTCTTCGAAGGGGCGCTGCGCTTCAACTCCGCCTGCGCGATATTGCTCCATGATCAATTGCTGGAATGTACCAGGGTCTGAGCAGACAGTTAGGTTTGGCACCGAGTGATCCAGGCCTATCCGCAACGCAAGGCCCCTGAAGATCTTTACGACGTTTCTGTCGTTAGCGAGTCCCCTTGTATTGAAAGCTGTGACTAGGTTGATCGCGAATGATTGTCCCCGATACATTCCTTCGATCATGTCGCCACACTCGTATCTCTTTGCGTCCGGTTTGATGGTATCGGGAATTTCTTGGAAAAAGCCGTCGGTAATGGTGTGAAAGCGCAGGTCTTGGACGTTGCTGAAGAGGGTAGGAAGAATGTTCACTAGCAGTGCTTTCTGCAAGTCTTCACCAGGCTGATCAGCCGAACGGTTCAGCATCTCAAAAGCATAGATAAGACCGAATATGCCTGCTAGCGGGACGAGGTACAGGCCCTTATCACTACCGCTGAAGTAAATCCATAAACCCATGGCGGCCAGCAAGACAGCCAGAGTTGCGAATAGATATAGCTGCTTGCGTTTTGCCTTGCTACGTAGTGCAGCTAAGCTTTCGCGTTGATCGTTGTAAGCGGTAATGGCTTGCTCAATGTCTATCATGCTTTCCCCGGTTTCCCGCTCTCGCGCGCGGTTAATATCCTGATTTGGGAAGTGCTTCAAACTCTTAGACATTTGGCACTCTCCTTTCGAGCGATAGAAAACGAACTCAATTAACCAACAGATTCCATTTGCGAAACGCAAAATGGAAATTGATCCAACTTTTAGTCAACAGAACATTCGGTCTCTTGCCGTTATTTTGATCATCAAATTCTTGTCACAGTTCTAACTCTGATAGTTGAAAGTGAGGCTGATCGGCAATTGACTCCCACCGAAGCTTCCAAAGCCGATACTCGACCTACATTGGCAAAGAATATAATCCTTAGGGGTAGGTAGCTTTGTCTTATGTTGGACACAAAGCGTGAGTTGAGATCAGAGAAAAACTCTGATTGTTAGGTGCCGGTTTTACACACTCACCTTCAATGCTATGGTCTTCAGCTAATTGATGGGGGTACGGCATGGCTGAGGAAGGGAGAAAATTGTCCATCGGTCTAAAGATAGCCTATGGATTTGGTTCTGTTGCCTACGGCGTTAAGAACAACGGGTTCGACTATTTTCTCTTGTTGTTCTACAGCCAGGTCATCGGGCTCGATGCTCGGTTGGTGGGTTTGGCCATTACCACGGCGTTGGTCTTTGATGCGATCAGCGACCCGGTGGTCGGCTACTGGTCGGATAACCTGCGCTCACGCTTCGGGCGTCGCCACCCCTTTATGTACGCCTCTGCGATCCCGGTTGCGCTAAGTTACTTCTTGTTGTGGAACCCACCGTTGGACTGGAGCGAAACGGGCTTGTTTTGGTACCTGTTGGTGCTTGCTGTATTCATCCGTACTTGTATAACGCTGTATGAGACGCCGAGTTCTGCACTGGCGCCAGAGCTTTCGGACGACTACCAAGAACGCAGCGCGTTGTTAAGTTTTCGCTACTACTTTGGTTGGACCGGCGGCAATGCGATGACGGTCATGATGTTCTTCTTTATCTTTCCCGCATTGGTGACAGCCACTATTGCGGATGGGCGTTTTAACCGTGAGAGCTATGAAATATTGGGCGTGGTTGGTTCTGCCCTTATCTTTGTTTCCATTATGGTGTCAGCCCTAGGCACCCACGGGCAAATTCCCTACCTTAAACAACCACCGCCGCCAAGACAGATGACGCTGGGTACCATCTTCAGAGAAATCTTCGAGACACTGGCGAACCGATCCTTTATTGCATTATTTGCAGGCGCATTGCTGGGTGCGGTTGCCACGGGCCTTTCTGCTGCGCTGGCATTCTACTTCTACACCTATTTTTGGGGGTTCACCTCCATCGAGACCGGTATCATAACCATGGGCGTGTTCTTGGCCGCCGTCATTGGCTTTGTTCTAGCACCCATAGTGACCAAACGGATGGGCAAGAAGAAGGGCGCCATGGTCATCGGTCTGATTGCGTTCTTAGGCGCGCCGCTACCCATCTTTCTGCGCCTGATAGGTGTCCTGCCAGAAAATGGAACGCCCTTTGTCTTTTGGTTTGTGTTTACGGCCGGTGTGATCGATGTGGGATTAATCATTTGCTTCCAAATTCTTTACGCCTCCATGACAGCCGACCTGGTTGAGCAAAGCGAGCTAAAAACCGGGCGTCGGTCGGAGGGTGTCTTCTTTTCAACCGTGACCTTTGTGCGTAAGAGCGTGCAAGGGTTAGGGCTGATGGTTGCATCTTTTGTGTTGGTGCTTGCCGATTTCCCCGCAGGGGCAACGGTGGAGCAAGTCAGTGATGACACTGTATGGCGCTTGGGCGCTTACTACGTACCTACGATATTGACGCTGTGGCTCGGCATGATCGGCATGATCTCCATTTATGAACTAGATGAAGAAACCCATGCGGCCAACTTAGAACAGCTAGA
>CALHVX010000155.1 GCA_938036875.1 uncultured Pseudomonadales bacterium | reverse complement strand
CGTATTATTGATGGAAGTGGCCTGCCAGCGTTTAAGGGTGACATTGCACTGCAAGATGGCAAGGTGGCCAAAATTGGTGCGGTGACCGGATCCGCTAAGCAGGAGCACGACGCCAAAGGGTTGGCGGTTGCGCCGGGGTTTATTGATCCTCACACCCACTTTGATGCCCAGCTGTTGTGGGATGGTGCTGCGCAACCAGCGTTAGAACATGGCATTACTACCGTGGTTCCGGGTAACTGCTCGCTATCGTTGGCCCCGCTAAAGGCGGAGCATCGTGAATTGCTGAGCGGGATGTTTCGGCAAATTGAAGAGCTGCCGAAAGAAACCTTAGATGGCAGTGCCTTTACTTGGACCTGGGAAAGCTTTGACGGTTACTTGGATGCGATTCGGGCGCAGCTAGCGATCAACGTGGCGCCCTTAGTTGGTCACAGCGTGATTCGTCTTTGGGTCATGGGTGATGCGGCCAATCAACGTGCAGCCAATGCGACCGAGATTGCCGAGATGCAGGTCCTGCTGCGTGAATGTCTTGCGGCCGGTGCCATTGGCCTATCCACTAGCTTTGTGGATGTGGATGCCGATCTGCAACCGGTACCTAGCCGTTGGGCGCACAGGGACGAGCTGGATGCGCTTTCTGCGGTGCTTAGCGAAAGTGGGCGTATGCTGCAGGTGGTACCAGAGTTTTATGCCACCGACATCACCATAGCTCGGATCGACCAGCTTGCGGAGCTGTCGCTTAAGTACAACATTCCCACCACCTTCTCGCCTTTGTTTGATAACTCGGCAACGCCAGACAACGTGCCGCGTGTCATGGCACGAGTACGTGAGCAAACCGAGCGCGGTGCGCGGGTTTGGCCCCAAGTGCAAACGCGCCCCATCGACATTAGTTTTTGCTTTAACCTGCCTAGCCTGTTTTTTGCGGTCAACCCGTTGTGGTTCCAAGCCATGCGCTTGCCGCGTGATGAAAAGCTTGCGCTGTTTAATGATGCGGACAAGTGCGCGGAGTTGATAGGTGCTGCTGGACCGAACGGTGGTGAGCATTGGCTTGGGTCTTTGGTTATTCGTTCCGTGCCTGATGGAGACAACGAAGGGCTAGAAGGCCAAAGGGTTATAGAGGTAGCAACCCAACGCGGTCAAACCGCCGCTCAGTGTTTGATCGATTTGTCCTTAGCACATGATCTAGAAGTGCACTTCTTGGCCGCAAATATGGGTCATGAAGTGGCCGATCGTGTTGGTCCTTTGCTTGCCGATCCGTTGGTGCATGTGGGTGCTAGTGATGGCGGGGCGCACATTGCCTCTTTTGCGACTTACGGCGATACCGGGTTTCTATTCAGCGAGTACGTGCGCGCAAGCGGCGCCTTGAGCTTAGAGCATGCGGTAAAGAAGATTACCCAGGACACCGCTGCCATTTGGGGTTTGCACAATCGTGGTTTGCTGCGTGAAGGTTACGCCGCTGATGTGACTATGTTTGATCCGGACACTATTGCCCGTGGCACGGAGCGCATGGTGCACGACATTCCCGGTGGTGGCATGCGTTATGTGCGTGATGGTATTGGGGTGGCAGCGGTTTGGGTTAATGGTGAGCTTGCTTACTCACAAGATTCCGGTTACACGGATTCTCGCACTGGGCATATCGTTGGCTAAAGCTAGATCTGTTTTGGTCTGCGTTTGAACCTGTTGACGAAGGTGCGAATATAGAACGAACTTCAACCCAATGTGGAGATGTTGGCTTCGGAAATAGTATTGCTGGTATTTTAGCCTTGTTGCTTTTGTTCTAAATTGCTCAAGCAGCTATTGAATTAGAGTTTCATCCATTGCTAGCTCTTATATTCAGGCAATTTTCTTTGAGTAGAATCGTATGGATCTACCCTTTATCTGGTTGGTCCGCTCGTAAAGGTAGCCTAGTTTTTCGTAGACGTGGATACCAATGCAATTATCCTCGTAGACATCTAGCCATATTCTTGATCTGTTGAGAGTGACTCGGCAGTAATCCTCCATCTGGCGTATTGCATTTTGGCCGATGCCGCGGTGCATATGATCAATAACCACTCGACGAAACTCCACAGATTCATGATCGTCATCCACGCAGAGAACAAAAAATCCGGCAACAATGTCAGGGTTTACGATGACGGTCAGATAAACTAAGTCAGTAGATTCGAATGCTGCTCGATGCTCACGAAGTGATAGTCGATTTACAAATTTGTTTGCATGGGCTTGGGTTTCCATCTCGGCAAAATAAGCAAGTTCCGCAACGCTTGATTGTCGTAGTTTCATTCGATAAGGCTATTAAAAGAACCGCAAACAAACAAGGTAGGCGATGAAGGGCTTTCAGCTATTAGTGACCGGTGGGCCAGGCTCGGGTGCCACAACAACCGGAGAGGCGATTGGCGTTGCTTTAGGGGTTCCTTGTTTTGATTCTGACGATTACTTCCACAAACCTACCAACCCTCCGTTTCAGGAGCAGTACTGTGCACAGGAGCGTTCCGACCTTCTACATAAAGACGTTGCTAGCTGCCGTTCTTGGGTTCTTAGTGGGTCGATCTCTGCTTGGGGTATAGCAGATGTTTTATTCAGCCATGCTGTAGTGCTTAACGTTGGTGTCCAAGTTCGAATGGATCGTTTGCGAAGGCGAGAGCGGGAACGGTTTGGAATTCGAATCAACAAAGGCGGTGATATGTATGAAGAGCACGCCGAATTTATACAGTGGGCGGCGCACTATGAATCTGGCGAGCTAGAGGGTCGAAGCCTACCTGTGGAAAGAAGGTTTTTAGAGTCGAACTGCGCGCGAGTCTTAGTAATAGATCGAGAGATGCCTTTGCCGGAGATCGTGAAACTTGTGCAACGGTTTCTCGAAAAGTAATCGGTGGCAATGAACAACAACCAGAATCGTGCATTGGTTGGTCAACGGATTGTTGTGGCCGGTATGGCCGGCGCAGGCAAGAGCACATTCTCTAGAGTGCTAGCAGCTAAGACGGGTCTTCCGTTGATCCATCTGGATCTGCATATCTGGAATCCCGGCTGGGTCCGGGTGTCCGATAGTGAACTATTGGAGAAACAACAGATCCTGCTTGCTGGTGAACGCTGGATTGTGGATAGCAACGATGTGGATGATGCGCTAGTTGTTCAGCGAGCGGATACACTTTTTATTCTTGCCACACCTTGGTGGGTCTGTTCATGGCGTGCATTCAAGCGTGGACTGAGGATCCGTGTTACCTGATGGTTGCGAAGAGTCAGCGCTGCAACGGCTTAGCGATGAGTGGGGAATCGTTTGGCGCAATTGGCGGAATCGTAAGCGGGTGCCCGCAGATGATCTGGCCCTCGCGAATCGCTGCCAAGGGGTAATGCGGGTCCACATACTGAGTTCGAAACTTCAAGTGGCCAGCTTCGCCGATCAGCTCTGATAGGCTGCTTAAGCGTTAAGTTTTATGGAAACCTTAAACTGCTGGCGCTTGGCCCAAAAGAAAAAATTGTGGAAACGGTTGAGACTTGTGTTTACGCCGGGAAAGGGGAAACTAAAGGCTTATCAATACACATAGAGAATCACCATGAAGGCAGCCGTTTATTACCAGACTGGGAACCCATCCGTGTTGCAGTACGAAGACGTTGCCGACCCGGAATGCCGACCCAAGGGCATACTTATAGAGGTCAAAGCGATCGGCATCCAAGGCGGCGACACACTCAACCGACTTGGCGGCATGATGGCTTCCAAACCCCACGTGGTCGGTTACCAAGCGTCTGGTATTGTCCGTGAAGTTGGCAACCAGGTATCTGACCGCAAGGTTGGAGACAGAGTGGTTGCAACTATGGCTCATGGCTCCCACGCCGAGTTGGTATCGGTTGCCGCCTCCTCTAGCTACCTCGTGCCGGACTCACTCGACCTAGAACTTGCCGCAGGCGTACCAATCGAATTCGGTACTGCTGCAGATTGTCTGTTTGAGTTTGGTCATCTTAAGAAAGGCGAAACGGTGCTGATTCAGGCCGGTGGCGGTGGTGTTGGTCTTGCTGCCATCCAACTCGCCAAGCGCGCCGGCGCTATTGTGCTTTCGACAGCGTCCACTGATGAGAAGCTAAACCGGCTGCGCGACTTTGGTTTGGACCAGGGTATCAACTACAAGACCGAAGACTTTGTTGCTCGGACTATGGAGCTGACGGACGGTCGTGGTGCTGATCTAATCGTTGATTCTGTGGGCGGCAAGACGCTTGAAAATAGTGTTCGTGCGCTGGCTTATCGTGGGCGAATCAGTTGGGTTGGTAATGCCGGGCGTGAAGGCCCGGCCAACTTGGGTGGGCTCGGTCAGAAGAATGCTCAGCTCACGGGGGTATTTCTTGGTGCAGAGATGGGGGTGAATGCGGAGCGGTGTCGGGAAATGATCGAACGTCTGCTAGCTGATGTGGCCAAGGGTGAACTCCAGGTGGTAATCGATCAGAAATTTTCGCTGAGTGATGCAAGTTCAGCGCATGCCTATATCGAAGGGCGTGGATCCTTTGGTCGTGTGCTGCTCGTGCCCTAGCGGCGTCTTTGGTACGTAGCTTATCTAAAACCGAAGCGAAGGCACTCGCCTGCCTATCCTCAATAGTGCAATGGGGTGTTCTTGTGTTGTTGGGAGTCTATCAAGCTAGGTAGTTTGACCGAGATCGCAAGAAACCGGTGAATTGCTCCTAGGCCGACGCTGCTAGCTTGGGCAAAATTCGGGCAACAGCGGCCAGCTTGCTTCGGTCGGCTTAGTTCTTTGCGGGTACCCACAATGGCCCGACCAAAATGAATAAAACAAGGACGTTAAACAACGCATTCGAGCTGTTACCTGATGCGATTGAGCCGGCGCTATCGAGCACGAACCAAGCAAGAAACCCCGCTACAATAGATCGCCGAATACTCTCGGATGCGGCATCGTATGCCGTACCAGAGAGACGCCAAATTAGTACTGCCCAACCTAGCAAGAACCCACCAGTTAGTGCTGATAGGAATCGAAGGGTTGGATCCTGGTAGGACTGTTGCCCGTCAATTGGCCAACTTAGTAAATCCATACCCCAGCGTACCGGTTCTGATGTGGCTTCCATCGTGCCTAAGAAGAATACCGGCCCGAAGACACCAAGCAACACGGATGAAACTTTGAGCCAGGACTTATGGACGCGATGCGAACGGACGTTTTGCATTCTAACGCTCGCCCATGAGCATCGTTTTTGCATCCCCATGGGTCGCAAAGCTCAGATAGAGTAAGTATGCGGTTAGAAATGGAGCGCCAAAAAAGAACGCCAGTACCCCAAGACCTAAGCCACCGGCCGAAAATTTGTTCCGCCAGGCGGTCCAAAGAGCAGACAACACCAAAAAACCAAGAAAATCCAAGTTAAACTGACCAGGCCACCCCATCTTTGCTATATCTCCAAAAAAGATGGAAAACAGATTTAGGCCTTGGTCCAAGACAACCGGGATTGTGTAAATGACAATTGTCACCAGGATGATGAGCAAAAGTGCTCTAAACGTATTCATTTCGACTGCTCCAGTAGAGTGACCATAGCGTATTGAATTGCTGCTCGAATCATTTTTCGATTACGAAGTGTAGCACTTGCTACGTATCGCGTAGCGTATACTACGTGAAACTATCCCGTCAAACGGTTGGAGTGGTTGTGACCCAGGAAGTAGGAAAGGCAAAACGCGAACAAATTGTACAGTCTGTGGCGAACCACCTAGTGCGCGAAGGGTTCACCAACAGCGGTATTCGCGCTTTGGCGGTAAGTGCTGGCCTGAGTGACCGGATGCTCATGTACTATTTCGAGACTAAGGAAGAGCTCATCGCTGAAGCGCTTGCGCTTTTGACTCAGAATATGGCGGCGGCACTCGATCAACTCTTACCCGAACGGCAAACACCTGCCGCGGAAATTGTTAGCACCGCTTTGGCCTCCACCCAAAACCCCCAGCTACAAGCGTCCCTTCGGTTATGGTTTGAAATTGTGGGTCTTGCGGTTAGAGGAACTGAGCCTTATGGACAGACGGCTAAACAGATATTGCAGGACTGGGAAGATTGGATAAAACGAAGACTACGATCCGATCAACGCCATCGCGCGCCAGAGATATTAGCGCAGGTTGAGGGCCAGTTATTGTTACAGCTGCTCAGGGCTTAAATGTTCGATACAGTCACAATCCAGCACCTGTTCGAACCAGAACAACCGCCTGCTTTGCGGGCTTGTTTGAGTTAGATCACGAGAAACCCAAAATTTTCTCAATAGCGGGCGCTCAGCTCCAGTTAGTTAGCCACCGAATAACGCTTGCTGCGCTTTCATCCGGAGGAAAAACTGGATACATAACATGCGTAATGTATCCGTCGTCGATGATCATCGTGAGTCGCTTTAGCAAAGTGACTTCTTCGACTGTCATAACAGGAAGGTTCAATTGACTTTGCAATAGCAAGTTTGAATCCGATAAAAGTGCAAAGGGTAAATGGAGGCGATCAGCGGCCTCCTTCTGATAGTGGGTATCTTGCGTGGATATTCCAAATAGATTGCTGACACCAAGCTGGGTCAACTCATTTGAGTGATCTCTAAAGCCACATGATTGAGGTGTACAGCCTCGTGCGCCCGGCAACATATCCCAACCATCTGGCAGCGGAGTATCCGGGCGACCGGTCATGGGGTAGGTATAGATGACAGTGCGCCCGTTGAGAGCTGCAAGATCTACCATCTCGCCATTTGTGGCCGGGAGTGCTACCGAAGGTAGCTGTGCGCCTGGCAAATGCTTGGCTCCACCGTCATCTAACGGCGTTGGAATCTGTGTCCAATCGACTTCGTTTAGATCCATCCGTTAGCGCTCTCTGGGAAACTTGGTGCATCGAGGATACACAGATACTCTAACTTCTTGTCGGTGTCTGCTACGGGCACACAGAAGTGGCGTTCGATACCCTAACCAAAGTCCGCTATAGAGCCCCGTTCAAATCCCAATCGTAAACATAGCGAACATTATCAAACTTGCTACGGATATCCTCCACCGACAGCTTAGGTTGCGAAGCCCGGCTTATGACTTCCCCCAGATAGTCGATGAATGCGTCGTCATCACTCGGAAAGTCTTCACGGTACCACTGGTAGATTTTACTCAATACCAATTTTCCTTGGGCATTAACGGTTACCCCTTTGGGGTGGTTGATGAAATTCTGTTCAGCCAGTTCTAGTTGCACTTGATGGTTGGCTGCGGTCAGTGCGGTGTCGCTTAGATTCGGACAACCAATGCTGGCACAGTTCACCACATAGTGAATTCGATGATCCTTCCAGATCGGGCGCAAAATGCGGTGCTCAATGTCGTTCAAGGTCACTGGCTTGTTGTTGATGCTTATAA
>CALHVX010000154.1 GCA_938036875.1 uncultured Pseudomonadales bacterium | reverse complement strand
ACTAGGTTGGTTCTTGGGTAACGGTCGGAGTCCCCAGGGGCACCCACCGCGCGAACGTACTCCAGCTCAAACCCACGCTTGGCCAAGCGTTGCCCAAGAAACTCAGCAAACTCGGTGTAACAATCCCCAGGCGGGTTGGTGGTGGGAATGCGCACCATGGCTTGGGTTAGCTCGATGAGCTCGTCGCGTTTGCCTTTGATTCTGTCTAGCAAACGGGTGTTGTTGGCATCGGATGCAGTGCTGCTCATAGCGGGACCGGTCTGTATCTGTGTCTATGATCCTACCGGGAAATCGTTTTTGGTTATATGGCCCTGAATTTTTCGCAAGGCAACTAGAAGGTCGGGCAGTTTTAGGGTCGGGGCCGTAACCCCGAGTAAACAACCAGTCCAGCCGCCACGATGCCCAGGGCCAGCCAACCTTCTAGCGGCCGTTGTTGCAGCAGGTGTACCAAGGTCCACAGGGTGATCCCCATAAAGATTAGGGGTGGCAGTGGATACAGGGTGACGCGAAAAGGGCGAGGCAAATTCGGTTGGCGCCAGCGTAGGACAAATACCCCAGCCACAGCAAAGAGTGTGTTTAAACCCAAGATAAAACCGGTGAAAACCAAAATCGCTTCAAAAGAAGCCGTGAGCACCATCAGCAGCGCCAAGCATGACTGGGCGTAGATGGCTAAGTTAGGCAGCCCCGCGTCGTTGGTTTTGGCGAGTAGCTTTAGCCCAGGGATATCCTGACCCAGTACCTGCAGCACGCGGGGGCCGGCCAAGGTCATTGCGCTAACGCTAGAGATCAGCAGGACGGACAGCACCACAGCCATGATCTTGGCTCCGAGCTCACCAAACAGGTGGGTGCCAGCAATGTACGCAATTTCGATTTGCCCCTGCATCTCGGCAATGGGCGCGAGGTATAAAAATGCCGCGTGTAGAGCGATATAGAGCAACATCACGGTCGCTGTACCCAGCAGTATGATCTTGGGCAGGCTGCGTTGCGGGTTGGTTAGTTCACCCGTGATGTAGGTGGCCGAATTCCATCCGGTGTAGGCGTAATTGACGTAGATCAAGGCCACGGCAAAGGCGCTGCTGGTTAGCAGCTTGCCATCGCCGCTAATGGGCAAGAAGCTAATGCTCTGTGGGTTCGGTGCAAAAGCCCAGGCGCCAATGCAGAACAAAGCGATCAGCAAAATTTTGATGCCGGTAAAGCTGCTTTGCACGCTGCTGCTGGTGCGGCGTGAAAAGCTGTGCGCCAAGGTCATGGCGATGATGATGCAGCAGGCGCTAACGCTGGCGGGTAGGTGAGGGATCGCTTGCTCTAGATAAACCCCGAAGGTGATAGCAACCAAGGCCACCGGCGCGGCGAAGCCAACGGTGGCGGATACCCAGCCAGAGACAAAACCGGCAGCAGGGTGATAGATGCGGCTTAAGAAGTTGTACTCACCACCGGAACGGGGCAGCGCCGCCCCCAGCTCTGCGTAACACAGCGCGCCGCAGAGCGCGGTGATACCCCCAATAAACCACAAAGTGAGAATGACAAAACCCGATTGAATATCCAGCAGTTGGTACCCGAGGCTGGTGAACACCCCGGTACCAATCATGTTGGCGATGACCACGGACAGCGCGGTCTTGTTGTCGTAGCTGCCCGTGGCTTGAGCCTGGCGAAGGTTAGGGGTGCTTGGCATCCCGCTATCTTCGCACAGGGACGAAGGGAGGGTTACATTCGCGGCACGTCGTCGTAGACCAAGCCTTTGTCTTTGGTCTGCTCCTTTACCGACTCCAATATTTTGTAGTCCAACGAGCTGCTGGCGGCGGGCGCAGCGGCGGCTTGCTCAGCAAGGTAAGCATCACGCTTACCGCTGAGTGCCTGGATCTCTGCCTGGAGCTGCTTGCGTTTGCTAGCAATCTCGTTCACGGCAGCCTGACGTTCCGCTGGGGCTAGCTTGGCAATGGCGCTAGGCAGCTGGGTTTCAGCTACCTCATCTAAGCGTACTTCTCCTTCGCTGATGTCGACCAGCAGATCCTTGTCGCCAAACAAATTTTTGGCGCCAGCATCCAGGGCGTTAAAAGCCGCACGGCGCGCCTGCGAAGCGGCGCTCGAAAAGCTACGCAATTTGCTGGTTGCGGCCTCTTTGAGCTCCGCTTTGGCTTTGCTGGCCGCGTCGCCGTAGCCAAGGCGTGTGCCGTCTAGCTCTGCAGAAAGCTGCGCCAGCTTGGTGTCAAAAGGCGAGTTGATGGCTAGCGCACTGCCGTTTTGGTCGACCGTGAAGTAGCTGCCTTGACCCAAGGCTGCAATCTGTTGCCATTGCTGGCCGGTTTTCAGATCGCCACCACAGCGAATGGTATTGATCAATATGCCGCGTGCGCTGGCTTGTTTTACTAGCTGGGGGTACTGGGCCTCGTTGCCGTAATCCATATGCGCCGGGGCATCACCTACCAAAAATACAACGCGGTAGGCGTTGGAGTTTTGCCCCCAGCTTATCTGGTGCACCGCATCGCTGAGCGCTTTGTTCACGCTTTCCGGGCCATCACCACCACCTTGAGCCTGAAATTCCATCAGCTCGGCGTAGACCGAATCTAGGTCGCTGTTCAGATCAAACACTTTGGTGACATAAGCATCACCACGATCTCGGTAGGCAACCAACCCCATCTTGATGTTGGGCGCCGGTTTGGAGGACGCCATGGTGGTGGCGATAGACCAGACTTTTTCTTTTGCCGCCTCGAGCAAGCCGCCCATGCTGCCCGTGGTGTCGATGGCAAAGACTACCTCAATGTCTTGAGCGGCCGGCGCTACGATTGCTGGTACCGGTTGAGGGTGTTGTGGAAAGAGCTTGTGCTCTAAGCCGGCGAGTTGATCGTAACCGGCAACCGCGCCAGCGGTGACGACAAACAGGCTTGCGCCTAAGAGCTTACGTAGTTTGTTTGATTGCATAGTGTTTAATCCTATTGTGATTGCAGACGACGAAGCGCGCTTTGCGCATTGCGCTTGGCCTCGTTGAAAGCGGTTTGATTGGTGTCGGTGTTGTTTTGGAATTTGTTATGAACGTTGTTTTCAGTGGCGTTACTGATCTCACTAAGCGTCCAGCCTGCAGCGTTACGAGCCAGCCATGGCCACAGGGCCTGCACCAAGAAAAACGTCCAAATTCCCAAGGGGTAGCTGGCGCTGTGCATGATCGCAACGCTGCCTAGTGCTAAAGCGGCAATCCACAGGCCTAGGTCCGTGAGTGCTTGCAGCACGGTGTCTAAGTGGCACCAGCTGCGTGCTAGCCACAAGCTGCCAATGTGGAAGCTCAGCATAGTGAGCATGCTGACATCCAAAACACTTAACCCGGCACTGCCTGCTAGCCAAACGGCCAGTAGCGCCACGCGACCGGTTGTTCTTGGGCTGTAGTAGAGGATGTGGCACAAGTAAGCAAAGGCCATTAAGTAGGTGCCTAGGTGTGAGGCACTGAAGCTGACTGCAACGGTGCCTAGAACCGTTAAGCCTGCCGCAACCAGCACCCCAACACCGAAGCTAGGCCCGACATTTTGCTCCGCCGTAGCTGGGGTGTTCATGATTGCCCCCTACTTTGTTGATGACGTTGTTGATGTGCCAACAGCGCGATGTCGATCTGTGCTTCGGTAATACCGGTACTGGCTAGATTTGCCGTTGGGCTGGTGGTCGCCGTGTCTTGCATGGATCCGGCCAGCAATTGTGCTTGGGTCTTTAGTGCGTCGAGCTCTGCTTGGTGTTCTGCCAGCAGCTCGGCTCGGTTTTTGTGTTGTGCTTCGGTTAGCTTTAGCTCAGCGTTAAGTTGTTCAAGCAATGCCGCAAGCTGCAATGACCGTCGAACCACAGCGCGGGCCAGCTTGTCTTCTTGCGCGTCCAAACACAGCTCCAGCTCTTGCTGGGTTGTCGCTTGCTGCGCACTGAGCTTTTGTTGTTGCTCTGCCAGGCTTTGCAGCTTGGCGGTGCTGCGCTGTTGCTCTTGCTCAAGCTGGGTAGTGAGGTGCTGCATCTCGCGAACGGCTTGTTGGAGTTGCGCTTGGGGCTCTTCTAGACGGTCAATGACCGCATGAAGGTCCGCTGCTAGCAAGCGGCTTACCCGGGTTAAAATGGCCATCGGTGAATCTCCTTCAGGGTTGATGTGCCACATCATGCAGACCGCCTATTGCAGGCTCTAGGCAACGCTTGGTAAACAAAACGGCGCCGGTTTACCCAAACTTTACATGCGCTCGCGCGGGCGACGGGGTAGCCTTAAGGCTGGAAAATCTAGTTAGAGAACGCTGACGTGGGCGAGAGCGCTGACAAGCAAAAACTGCTGATTGTTGAAGACGAGGTGGCCATTCGTAATGGTCTGGTTGATCTGCTCGTGTTCCATGGCTATGCGGTAGAAAGTGCAGACAACGGCATCGAGGGTTTGCGGTTAGCGCGCACCGGTCGGTTTGACCTGGTGGTGCTGGATGTCATGTTGCCTGGCATGAACGGCTTTGATATCTGTGAGGCGATCCGCGAGCAGGATGCAGTGCAGCCCATCATTATGCTAACCGCAAAAATTAGCGACGAAGACATTGTCCAGGGTTTGAAGCTAGGGGCGGATGATTACATCGGCAAACCCTTTTCTTTGGAGCAACTGTTGCTACGTATTGCCGCGGTATTGCGTCGTGCAACACAGATCCAGCCCAGCGATCCCAGCATAGAGCTGGGTGAGTACCGTATTGATACCCAAAATCTGCAAGGCGATACCGCGGCGGGCAAAGGCATTCGCTTTACTCGTCGGGAGATGGATGTGCTGCAGTACTTGCATACCAACAATAC
>CALHVX010000153.1 GCA_938036875.1 uncultured Pseudomonadales bacterium | reverse complement strand
CCTGAATTTAGTAGCCCCTGGGAGCTTTAGGAGATCAATATGAAAATCACAGCAAAAATGAACTTGGTAAAAGCAGCTTTTGTCGGTGCTACCGTTTTATTCCTTTGGGGTTGCACCAGCACTCCGGTCCCCAGCAACTGTATTGCCCCTTCGGGTAAGTTGGTTGCCCCCGCTTTTTCTCGCGCCCAAAGCTCCTTGGCGTACTCCGAATGTTGGGGGCAGTTTGGTTCCTACTTCGATGCGTTGCTAACAGCGGCAGAAGGTGACCCTAAGCAAGAAAATGTGGAGCGATTCAGCGATTTTGTGGGCTGGAGCATTGAGCGCGGTGTGGTCACCAAAGTTGCTGGTAGCGAGTTGTTTACTCGGTACTTCTCGCCAAACTTTGTGTCGCTGCCCAATGACCGCAGTGTGTGCTCGGCAGTGCGCAGCAATCCCAAGCTCAATAAAGAGGTAGAGCTTGAGCTGCGAGATAAGTATCGCGGTTTGGTGGGCGTTGCAGGTAACAATGCCACCTACGCACAAGCGGCGCGTGAGCAAGCCTCGCTGGTTCAAATCTTGGGCGCAATGGAGTCAGCTTGCCAGTAGTGGCAACTTGAATCCTAGATGATGGAATCCACAACCACCTCAGATAGCAATGCCGCAACACCTCAGCATGAGGTTCAGCATAACTTGGTTGGTGACTTTCGTGCGGGCTTGGTGCGCGGGCTTGTTGTGAGCGCGTTGCTATCGTTGTTGCTCTTGTACCTGGCATCGATGACCGGGGTGGTGCAGGTCACCCTGGCCCGATTCCCTGATGTGGTGGAGCTGTGGTACTGGACCTACGAAAATCTGCGCAGCTCGGTGGTGCCTTTTGCACTGGTGTTGGCCTGGTTTGCCTACAGCTTGGTTAGCCTAAAGTCGGTGCTAACCCTGCCCGCAGCCAGCTACGAGTTGGTGTATCGCCTAGACAAGCGGTTAGACCTGCTTATCGGCTTGTTCTTTGGCATTGGCGTTATTTGGACAGCTATCGGTATGCGTAGCGCGCTGATTGGTGCGTTGGGCGGGCTGGATGCAGAATCGGCCGCGCGCTTGGGCGCTTTTGGTGTGCTGCAGGCCATGGTAGACGAAGGCATTTTGCTCGCGCTCTCAACCACCATTGTGGGTGGTATTGGTGGCTACCTCATGCGCTTGGTGAAGATGGGTTATCTAGGGTCACCATTGGATAGCTTTTACGCGCAGCTTAGCGCGCGCTCAGAAAATGAAGTGTTGCTGCGCTTGCAGGCGATTGAAAAAGCCATTCGCGACCAAGAGCCAGGCTCATGATGAGCTCCGCTTGGGCGCGCCCCAGCGTGATCGATGACGATCGTGCGCTAGAAACCGACATCATGCGTTTTATGGCGATCTTAGGTTTTTGCCTGATGGCCGTATTCGCGCTGATTCAATCGATTCCAGTTAGCCAGCAAACGGGAGGTGTTGGTTTGCAAACTCAACCGATGTTAGAAGAGCAGCTAACCCGGCTGCACGATCAAGTACGCTCGCTGCTAGGCAAAGTTGCTAGCTTGCAAGCACAAGTAGAGCAGCTGCAGCAATCCAATGCCCAGTGGCAGGCGCGCAGCCAAGCGTTAGCCGAGCAGTTATCCCGGTCCGAAGCACAACTGTTGCAGCAGTTGGTCGGCGCCCAGGAGTTAGTGCAAGCCTTGCAAGATGAACGGCACGCACTAGCCAGTGCGCAAAGCCAAGTGCGGCGTTTGCAACGGCAAGCATACCGGGAGCAGCTACGGGTGGAGAGTACCGAGCGTGCGCTTGCTCAATTAGAAAAGGAGGTTGCGCCAGCGCCGGTTGTGGCCGCAGTTGCCACACAAGCGCCAACGAAAGCAGCAACCCAAACTCCGGCTCAGGACTCAGCGGTTGAACCCCAGCCTCTGCCTGTGCAAGCGAAGACGCCCGTTGTTGCTAATACCGCCCCAACTGCGGTTAGCAGTGAACCGCCGAGCCTGACCATGCGTTATGCCTCCACTGCAGCCATTGAGCGGCTCATTGCCGGCAAACGAACGGTTTTGTATGGCATCAGCGGTGATCGCGCTTGGCGCTCCACACCCCAAGGCGATTTTGTTGCAACCGCAAAGCCTGTGCGCCCTTACGAGTTAACAGAAAGCCCAGGGCAACTGTTGATGCAACGCTTTCGCCGAGGCTCTGGATTGCTATCCGCTTCTGGGGTGCAGTGGTGGGTCACCTTAGACAGCAGCATCGTTAGCCAGATTTCTGCGCATCTAGATCAGCACCGCACCGGCCAGTTGGTCATCCAAGCCAACGGCCAAGTCCTGCATCAGCCTGCGGACGCTGCCGCCTTAATCCAATAGAAGGGCGCAATAATAGTGAGGGTAGAGATATGTTGATGAAGTTTTTAGGCCTGTGTTGCGCCATTGCTGCCACCGGTACGGTGTTGGTTTATGGCTTCGGTTTGCAGGTGCAGCGTCCCATAGCGCCGTTGCAAGCAAAGCAAGAAGCCCCGGTTACCACGCCCAAAGCCGAAGAGGTGGTCTCTGAAGCACCGATACATGCGCCTGAAGATGTTGCCACAGCACCGGTAGCCGTTGAGCCTGAAAAGCAGGTATCGGTGGATGCGGTGGATGTGCCTGAGGTCTCCGCTGCCGCAACAGAAATCGCCATTGCGCAGCCGCCTGAAAGGCTTGAAGAACCACCCGAGCCGCAGGCCGAGCAGGTCTTCATCTTTTGGCAACCTTTTCGCAGTCGTGGCTCAGCTCAGGGTTTTGCCCAGGGATTGAGCGCACGCGCCGAGGTGCCCATCAGTGTGATCAGTGAGGACACCGATTCGGGTCGACACTACCGGGTGGTTTTGCCTTACGACAGTGAGGCCCAACGTTTAGAGCGTTTGGCCAAGCTTGAATCGGCCACTCGACTTAAGATGGGGGAGTAGCGTTTTGTTCAAACTGCTTGGTCATCTGCTCTTTGTTGCCTTTGGTTGGTGTGTTGTAACCCAACAAGCCAATGCCTTTTTGTGGGAGCCTGCCGGTTCCAGCAAAGGCCTAGAGCGACAGTGGGAAGGTTACCTAGCCGCTGGTGCTGCGCTTAGCCCTGCGCCTGGATTGCCTTTTGATGATTGCTTTGCCCAAGCGGCGCAAAGTACGCAGCTACCCATCACCTTGTTGCAGGCGGTGGCTCGCGGTGAATCCAACTTTGACCCCAAAGCGGTATCCCATGCCAACGCCTTAGGCGTGATGCAAATATTGTGGCCAGGTACTGCCAAAGACCTTGGTATCACGACCAAAAGACAGGCCTTTGATGCCTGCACCAACATCGATGCCGGTGCTCGTTACTTAGCTCAAATGCTAGATCGCTACGACAACAATTTGCATGCCGCGCTTATCGCCTACAACCGAGGGCCGGCAAACGTAGATCGGCTGTTGCGATCCAACCAATTGGCTCAACGTAGCTGGTATAGCAACTATGTCTGGGACCACTTGGGTTTTGTGATAGATACCCAAGTGGGGGCGGCCGGTGACTATGCAGAGCCGAAGCGTTTAGTCTTCATCACTTTTGCAATGCCGTTTCGGGCGCAAGAGTTGGTGCAGCTGTTACGTCAGCGTGCGCCCCAGGTACGCTGCGATTGGTTCAAGCAAACTAGCGGCGGTTTTGCTGTCGCCATGCACTACAAAAATGACCAACAACTGCAGCGTGGCACTCGTCAGTTGATCCGAATGGGGTTACTTAGCCGTGAACGCTAGACTAGTTACCAAGCGCAGCTGTATGTCTGCAGCGATGGGTTTACTCCTATGTTGGCTAACGGGCTGTGTTGCTCCTGTAGAGCAAGCCGCGTTGGCTAGCGCGGCGCCCATAGGGTGCGTAGATCCGAGCAGTCGCTACGTGTTCTCTACCGAAGATGCCCAGCGTGCGGTCATGGTGCTTCCGGGTGATCAACACCTGGAGGCAGTGCGCCACGGGTTAGCCTTGGTGGATCGTGTTGGTCGTGCGCTCACCGACGAATTGATGGCGCCCGGGGTTCGGCTGTTTGATCAAGGTGGTCTGACGGCACCGATGCCTCAGAAGCGTCGCCTGCAAGACCGTGAGCTGTTGGAGTTGGCGAGCAACGATGCCCGTGAGCCCATTGACCGACTGGTTTTGTACTCAGTGTTTGCGGACACCTACCCGCAAGATCGAGGGTTCCGTGCCAGCATTCGGGTAGCTGCGCGGATCTACGAAGTGCCCGGCGGCAACCTGGTCTCTGGTAGCTTTGAGGCAAGTGATGAGGTTGTCCTCAACTTACCCGAGGTTTGCGATGCGGCTTGTTTTACGGGTTTGGTGGGTGATGCAGCCCGCCCCTTGGGCGCTACGGTGGGCCGTCAGCTTGCACCACGAGTCAACGCGTTAGGGCGTAGCTATCCGTTGGAGTTCTTCGGTTTCAGCTCAACCGAGCGCCAACGTTTAGAGGATGAGCTGCGGGCTTTCCCCGGCTATCAAAGCCATCGGGTTGAAGAAGACACCCCGGACTACGTTCGTATGCGTTATGCGTCCACCTTGCTCGCAACGGACCTCGGCCACAATCTGCGCAGTTTGTCCGACTGCTTATCCATACCGAGCCGGGTGGAGTTTGCCCGGGATCGATACTCGGTCCGGCGGACCGAAAAAGTCTTTGGGCTTGGCGGTGAGTAATCCAAGGCAAACCCGGTTTGGGCTCAGAGGTTGGTTTGGGCAAAGCTTGGCATTGGCTCTGTTGTTGTTCGCTAACCTAGTCATGGCAGCGCAAACGAGTGAGAGGGTTGGCCCTGCACAGCTGGATCCCATTGACGCTGATACTGCTTTAGAGCTGTTGCAGCGCAAGCTCTCCTTCGCCGTTGTGGCTGGGTCTAAGAACCCGGAGGTAAGTGCGGCAAAAGCGTTGGAGCTGCGTAATCTGGGTTTGAAGCTATGGGCCAATGCGCCGGATGATGTGTATCGCGCTCGAGTGTTAGACAGCCTGCAACAATGGGGTTTGTTATCCGGCCTGCCGGGCTGGAACCCGCAAGCGCAGCTGCCACAATTTGCTGGAGCTAGGTTGATGCCTTCGCCAGATTTGCAGAAACAGGCCGCTAACATCAACTTTAACCAACTGACACAGCCGTTGGTGGTGCATTTTTGGGCGCGCTGGTGTGGTCCTTGCCGCAAAGAGCTTCCGCAAGTGGCCACTTACTACGCGCAGCAGTATCTAGCCTTGCAAGCGGCTGGAATAGAGCTGGTGACGATCAACAACGACCCGACCTTTGACGCAGCTGTAGACATTGGCCAACTGCCGGTGTTGCACGACCCAAATTTTGATTTGTATCGGCAAATAGCACAGACCCATGAGGTCGCTTTGCCGGCCACCTTTTTATTGCAACCGAATGCGCCGCATCGAGTGTTGGCCTATGGCCCCATGGAGTGGTTGGCGCCGCAGGTAACCCAGAATCTTCAAACATTGGTTCAAAAGCGCTAAAGCAAAGGTTTGCTTACCCTGCGCGTAGGAGTAAAGACAATGAAACTGTTCTCAACAATATCTAACCGTCTAATAGGGTTGCTGCTAGTAGGCTGCTCCTTAGCGCCCCTGCAAAGCCTGGCGCTGGCACAGGTTTGCAACCTAGATTCTGAGTCGGTACCCAAGCAGTGCCTGCGCTTCAAAGGTAGCTGCCCGGTGTTGCAAAGCTGTGTCATGGATTGGGTGCTGCGCAATGAGGACATCAAGGACTTTGATGTTGGGACCTTAGCATTGCAACCGCTAGCAACCGATGCAGGTGAGGCGGATGAACACACCGTGTTTGCCAAAGCGGGTGCCCCAATTGTTGTCCCGCAATCGCCGGTCATTCCGCAAGCCTGTCGCGATGATGTGATGCTAGCCGTCAGCGAAAACTTGGCGCAAAAAAAGAGCATGCCGTTTAAAAGCGCGCAACAGCGCATGCAGTCGCATATGCAAGAGATGAAAAAAAGCTGGAGCGCTAAGGGCTGGTCCTTGTCCCCCAATCAGGTCTTCACCCACTTGCACAAGTGTCGGGATGTTTGTGGCGCTATGATCGCGCGTTTGGCGCAGTGCCACATTTGGGCCGTTAGTAACGCTGAGCTCAAGTCCTTGGTCACTTTCAATATTAACCAACACACAAGGGATCACATCCGCGAGTCCTACCCGATGTCCGTCAATCGATTTGTGCGCTCTGTGCAAAAGGTTGCGGAATCTAGCGTTCGAAAGTACCAAGTAGCCGTCATTGGTCGAGCGAGTCGTGATGGTGCCGCTGCCCACAACTACGATCTGTCCTATAAACGTGCGCATACGGTTCGCAACGCATTGATTGGTCAGGGTTTAGCTGAAGATAGCGTCAAATTGATCTGGCTAGGAGAGCAAACCCCACAAATTCATCCAGCAATGATCGAAGGTTACGAGTTGGATGCGTTCTATCGGACCTTAGGGCCGGAACGTGAGTTGCGTATTAATCGCAGCGTTATGTTGGTCGCCTATCCGCTGGATGAACCGGTGGCCATGGCTGAGCGCTAGGCCCGAGTATCGATCAAGCTACCGCTGGTGGAACCAAATTCGGATGCCCGAGTACTTGGCCTGTTGGATTGAGTTTTTTCTTCCGCTTCTGCTTTCGTTTGCGCAGCGTTTGGATCTTGAACCCGCTCATCCGCTTTGCTGCGTTGCAGCTCTGCCCGCGCCTCAGCCGCCTGGGCCGTGGCCTTT
The DNA here is from genome assembly GCA_938036875.1 of uncultured Pseudomonadales bacterium. Lineage (GTDB taxonomy): Bacteria > Pseudomonadota > Gammaproteobacteria > Pseudomonadales > Azotimanducaceae > CALHVX01. The sequence goes on along the minus strand of CALHVX010000153.1, from coordinate 11,217 downwards.
GCGGCAACGGCTCGATCTTGTGCCGATGGGTTGGCGGGTGCAAGCGCTGCACGCTGCACTTGCTGCATCTTCTCCACGGTTGCTTGTGGGTCCCCTTTAACCGGGCTTATGTCGATGTTGACGTGTCCGCTGCTGGCGTAGCGAACGCCGTTTGGTCCGGAGGTGAACTGGTAGTTTGGATGCCCCGCATGAGAGCCGCCCACCGAAGCATGGGCTTGTTCGTGGGCACGGACCTCGCGGTCTCGATGCGCTAACTGTTGAATGGTCGCCTGCTGCTGGGCAAGCTGGGCCATGTCTGCGGCTCGGTTTGCTGCAGCGCTGTTGTTCGAACCGTAGGTTGCGCTGGCAGTGATGCTTGGTGCCTGTGAAATATCCATGGGCAAGCCTTATGCGTTGGGCTAGCTCAAGTTTAGGTTAGCTCTCCAGGCATGGCGGGATGAAGGCTGCATTCGAGACTTTGATCACACCCAGCGGTAGTCGTACACTCAGTGCATGTGTGAATCTCATGATCAGAGCGCGCCGGCGCCAGAACCGGTGAACCGCGGTGGCTACTCTCAAGCGATGAGTTGGCCCCAGTATCCCGATGACATGCAGTTTGAAATGGGTTCCGGTGTTGCCGTGGACGCTGACGGCATCATCTACCTCTTCACCCGGGATATAGAGCATTGGGCCGCGCACCCCTTGGCTATGTCCAGCAAGATGGGTAAAAGCAGTATCTCCATGTTTAATCGAGAGGGTGCCTACCTAGGTAAGTGGGGGCCATCGGACGAGCCCGGCTTTGCGCTGGGTGGTCATACTTTGTACATAGAAAAAGACGGCATGTTCTGGACCACGGATCGTGATGGCCATGTGGTCAAAAAATTCCATCCAGATGGCACCTTGTTGCTCACCTTGGGGACCTTTGCGCAGTGGGGTGATGGCCCCAAGCATTTTAATGGGCCAACAGCCGTGCTGGTCCAAGCGGACGGCAACATTGTGGTGGCAGACGGTTATTGGAACTCACGCTTGGTTTGGTTCACGCCTGAAGGTGAGTTCATCAAAGAGGTTGGTGGTTGGGGGCGCGGTCCAGGCCAGTTCAACACCCCGCACGCCTTAGCGCAGACTGAAGATGGACGTTTGCTGGTTGCCGATTTATGTGGCGGTAACTTTCACGACTACATGACGCTGCCGGGCCAGATAGAACCCCATCGAACACAAGCGCAACCAGATTGTGTTAGCCGCATTCAGGTTTTGGATGCGCAGGGAAACTTCATTGAAGAGTGGACCCACCTGATGCCTTTAAGCTTGGCGGTGTATGGCGACCGCATCTACGCCAGCGACAAGATGCGTAACCTAGCTATTTTGGATGCCAAAACTGGAGTAGAGGTAGATCGTATTGATGACTTAGCGATCTATATTCATCAGATGGCCATGGATTCCCATGGGGATATTTACACCGCAACCGTGTATCCCGAACATGCGGGCCAGCCGCGCGGTCCACAAGGGCCATCCCACCGGCGCTGGTCTAAAACCTAAGTTAAGGTTACCCATAACAGGAAGGCTGCACCGGCAGCCCAAGCGTAGTAAGCGAAGACGTAGAAGCGTTGCGACTTCAGCAACCAAACGAAGGCGATCAAGGCCAACAATCCCGAGATTAAAGCGGCTGCACCACCGGCAAGGATACTGGCCATCAATTCAGGTGAGGCGCTAGTGAGTTCTGGTAGTAGCAGCACCGCTGCACCCGCCATCGCAATGATACCCATCAAGAAAGAAAATTCAGCCGCCGCCAGTGGCGCCATGCCCAAGGCCATACCCACGGCAACCGTGGTTCCGCTGCGGGTAATGCCAGGCAAGATCGCAAAGGCTTGGGCGCAACCAATGATCAAGGCATCACGCCAGCTTGGCTCTAAGGCGTCGCCATTGGCAATGGTGTAACGGGTTGTCCAAACAATAAAGCCGGTGACTATTAGTAAGCAGCCCACCAATACTGGTGAATTAAATTGCTGTTCAATAAGGTCGCGGGCCAGCAAGGCAACAACAATAGCGGGCAGGGTAGCGAGTGCTAACTTGCCGACATAGCGCCAAGCGTCCGCCTGGCCAGTAAAAGCGCCAACCACCAGCGTCATGATGCGCTTGAAGTAGAAGATAACAATGGCAACCAAGGTCGCCAGATGCACGGCGACTTCAAACACGATACCGCCGCCCGGCGTTACCCCTAGCAGGTTCTGAGCCATAACTAGGTGACCAGAGCTTGAAACGGGTAAAAATTCGGTGAGGCCTTGGACAATACCAAGGATGATTGCGTTAACTATATCCATAGGCGAATGGTATCGGGTTCAGTGGTCTATTTCTGCGAGCTATGCAGTTTTTGTGCGCTGTCTTTGTCAGCAGTTTGAACGATTAATTCTCGTTATTGTTACAAGGTCGCTTTTGACTGCCTGCACTTGGGGTGGCACATTGGTGCATTGAAGTCTTCAGTGAACATTGAGAGTCGAACGATGGATTATCCATTCAAAAAGACGGCCGTGTTGCGTGCAACCCTATTGGCAGTAGGCTTGCTCTTGGGTGGCTGCCAGGCCAAAGAGCTGTTCGATAGCTCGCTGAAGAAGTTTACCGATAAAGCGGATTTGTCTTCCTACAATTTCACCGCAGCAGATAAGTTTGGTGTGTTGGTTACCTTTACTCCGGCGGATTCCAAGTCAATGCACGAGCCGGTAGTGATGCCGTTAACAGAGCAACTAGTTACCATGCTCTCGCAGGAGATTGGGGTCACCGGTATCGCCATCCGTGAATCAGAGTTTTCCCAATGGCGGGACAACCAGTTGGCGCGCCGAGTAACACCCGAAGGTGAGAAGCCGGTAGACATCGATGAATCTCAGTTCTTCCGACAAGCGGGTTATCGAGGTTTTATGCGAGTGCGTGCGTCTGAATTTGTTGATGGCGCGGCCCGCAACGACTTTGACTACTCGTTGCGAACCAAATTTGCGTTGCGTGTGTTCGAAACCACAGACAAAGGTGAAGAGGTGGCCCCCGCTTTAGCTCAGTTCACTACCATTAAGGCGGTTTGCTCAAGACGCTATCGGAGCCGCGATACGTCCAGTCAGGCTGCTCGACTCAGCGAGGGTTACGAGCTCACGAATATACAGCGCTGTGCTGCGACACCCGTGTATCGAGCCAAACTTAGGTTGGCTGAAGAGAAGTAAAGCAAGCCGCCCGGCTTGTTCGAGCCGAGTGTCAATTATCATTGCAAATCCGTAGGACCTACTCTAGATTTTAGCTTCAGCAATTCTGTTGCGGCTTAGGGGTATTCCAATGGGAAAGTTTTTTCGAGGATCTGTTGTGCTTAGTTCGTATTGCGGCAACGTGCTGCACCGATCATGAGTACTAAACACTTACTAGAACCGGAATTGTTGCCGCTGCTTGATGCGCTGCCCGCCTTTAGTTTCACTGATGAAGCACTGCCGGGCATTCGCACCGGGTTCAGCGGTGGGGCTGAATTGGGTGATGCGCACGCTCAAGGTGTGATCCGTACTGAACGCCAAGTGAGTTTGAAAAACGGCAACAGCGAGCCTGTGCGTTGTCTGGTCTATCAACCAAAAGAGGCCGCCGTTGAGCACCCAGGTTATCTGCACGTCCATGGTGGTGGTTATGTGCTTGGTGCGCCCGAAGGTTCCGACGAAGCCAACCTTAGGATATGCGCAGAGCTGGGCATTACCATCGTGGCGGTTGCTTATCGTTTGGCGCCCGAACATCCCATACCGGCTCCGCTGGATGATTGTTATACCGCCTTAGGTTGGATGCATGAAAATGCAGCCGAGTTAGGTTTGGATCGTTCGCGCATTGGTATCGGTGGCGAAAGTGCAGGCGGTGGTCTTGCGGCGGCAACCGCATTAAAAGCGCGTGACGCGGGCGACTATGCGTTGTGTCACCAACACCTGACCTATCCCATGTTAGATGACCGTACTGGCACCCCAGAAGTGCCTGGTGATCCGTTGGTGGGTGAGTTTGTTTGGACCCGAGAGGCAAACCAATTTGGTTGGAGTCGGTACTTGGGGGGTGCACCCGCTGCCGCGCCACAAGTGCCTGCTCGTGCTGACGATCTAAGCGGCCTGCCGTCTACTTGGATGCTGACCGTGGGTTTGGATCTATTCCGCGATGAAGATATTGAGTATGCGCGGCGTTTGCTGGCGGCCGGTGTAGAAACTGAGCTATTGGTTTATCCCGGTGGTTGCCATGCGTTCCAAGCGTTGCCTGGAACCGTTATTGGTGACCGTTATGTGAAAGACCATCTGCATGGGCTGCGTCGGGGCTTGAAGGTTGATGTCTAGCTAGGGCTGCTGCTTAAGTTGCGCAAAACTAAATCTCATGGAATCGGAAAATCTGTTATTCGAAGCTTAGGCTTGAATCTTGGAATCCCTGTTCAGCATCTAAGCTGGACGCCAAACGCGATATTCGACGCCGCCGCCGGCTAGGAATCGGCCTTCACCAACAAAGAATGTTGTGTTTAGCCAAGCGTAGCGCTCATCACCTGTTTCTATGCGTGGGTTGGTGTAAAAGTACTGATCGCCGTACTCCGTGCCTTTGCCTTCGGCCAGCGCACCTTGAGCCGCTTCGCTCAGTTCTAGCAAACCCGTATATTGAATGTATAGGTGTGCATTGTCGTGGGTGGTGACCTGCAGGCGAACATCTACGCGTAGATAACCGTCTGGACCGATGAGGGCCCATTCGCCACCGCCCAGCACCTTGCCGTTGAGTCGTTCACCTTTTACCTCGCCGCTGATGACGTCTAGGTAGGAGCGTGTGCCAATTGGGCCGGGACCTATGGGCAATGCTTCTTTCAGGGTGGCGTTAAAGACGAACTCTTGGACTAGCTGCATATGGGCTTCTCTCTGGTTAGGTAATGGGGATAGGTACTAGGGATAGATACTAGGGATAGGTAATTTGGGTTTTGATTCAGGTTATCATTGGCCCTTCAGGGTTGTAAGGGATACTCATGAGCGGATTGTTAGCGCTATTGGACGATGTGGCAGCCATTGCCAAGGTGGCGGCGGCTTCCATTGATGACATCGCAGCACAGGCCGCTAAGGCCGGAGCGAAAGCTGCGGGCGCAGCGATCGATGATGCGGCGGTCACGCCCAAGTTTGTGCACGGTTTTGAGGCGGATCGAGAGTTGCCCATTGTTTGGCGTATTGCCAAAGGCTCGATAAAAAACAAGCTGCTGATCTTGCTGCCGGTAGCGATGCTACTTTCTTCGTTTGCGCCTTGGGCCATTATGCCTTTGCTCATGTGCGGCGGCGGCTATCTCTGTTTTGAGGGCGCTGAGAAGGTCTATCATGCGTTTTTTCCGCACGCTAACGAGCAAGTAGAAGAAGATCTAGATGTGGGGGATGTGGCTCACCTCGAAGAAAAGCGGGTTTCGGGTGCGATCAAAACAGATTTTATTTTGTCTGCCGAGATTATGACAATCGCATTGGCCGCTATACCGGTTGGGAACCTATTTATGCAAGGGGCAACCTTAGCCGCTGTTGCTATTGGTATCACGGTACTTGTCTACGGTGGAGTTGCGCTGATTGTTAAAGCGGATGATGTGGGTATGTTCCTAGCTGCCAAAGGCCGATTAGGTGTAACGCGTGCCATTGGTAGTGCGATCGTTCGTGGCATGCCTGGGTTTTTATCTTTGCTGACCAAAGTTGGTACCGCAGCGATGTTGTGGGTTGGCGGCTCGATCATTGTGCACGGTTTAGAAAGCTTAGGGGTCGTTGGGCCTGGCCATTTGATCCATGATTGGTCCGCAGCCGCTGGGCATTTGGTTGAGGCTGGGCGTGGTGCAGTGGAGTGGGCGGCTAAAGCAACCATGGATGGCATCTTCGGGTTGGTGGTCGGTCTGCTGTTAATCCCTCTAGTGACACGCGTTTATGATCCCATCGTGGATCGCTTTAAGGGTAAGTCCGATACTGCGGTCAACTAAGGCTTGAACTACTCGACCTTTATAGGTGCCTAGGACTAACATGTGGGTTCAACCTTGTTAGGAGATGGCGATGAGCGATTTGGTATTGCGTGACGACAACAATGGCGTGGCGACTGTAACCTTAAATCGACCAGATAAGCTGAACTCGCTTACCGTGGGTGTGTTCAAAGAGCTGCGCCATCACATCTTGGCGATACGCAAAGACGCCTCGGTGAATTGTGTGGTGCTGCGAGGTGCGGGCAAGTGTTTCTCCGCCGGCCATGACCTCAACGATATTTCTACTGGGGAGGTGGTTCCCTCGCCAGGTTGGCATTCTGAAACCTTGCGGCTCCTAGAAAAACTCCCCAAACCTGTGATCGCAGCGGTACACGGTCACTGCTACACCGGTGCGTTAGAGGTGGCGTTGGCTGCAGATTTTATTGTCGCTGCAGATAACGCAAAGTTTGGTGATACCCATGCTAAGTGGGCGTTAACGCCAGTGTGGGGTATGAGCCAGCGGCTACCACGCCGTGTGGGTGTCGCCACCGCTAAGCGTTTGATGTTCACGGCGGACATGTTTAACGCAGAAGAGGCGTTGCGTATTGGTTTAGCGGAGTGGGTGTTTCCAGCGGCTGAGTTTGAGGCCGAGGTTACAGCTTTGGCAGAGCGCATTGTGGCGAACTCCCCCTTCAGTCATGCAGCCAACAAGCGCTTGCTTGAAGCCACCGACGGCAACCCACTAGACAGTGGGTTGCAATGGGAGGTTATGGAGAGCGAAGGGGTAGGGCCTGACATGAAAGAGCGCATCGCCGCCTTTACCAAGCGTTAGCTTGCACCCAAATCTTTAGTTGGCGTGGGCGCCAGCCTGCGCTGCGCGCCACACCCTTAAGAAGTTGCCACCCCAGATTTTCTTGATATCGCTCTCGCTATAGCCGCGTTCAATTAAAGCAGCGGTTACATTGAATGCCTCGCTGGCATCTTGGTAACCGGGCAAGCCGCTGCCGTGGTTAAAGTCTGTACCTATGCCAACATGCTCAACGCCAATGCGTTTGGCGATATAGTCCAAGTGGTTCAGCATTTCTACTAAGCTAATAGGACCGAGCAGATCGCTCACACTTTTGAGAAACAACGCTTTTGCATCCGGGTCGGTCATCTCCCAGTACAACTCAAAAGGATATAAGTAATCTTCTGCAATGCCTGCTGTGCGACGTACCGCGCGAATGTCAGCGTCCAATTGCGGGTTGGACGAATCGAATAGATAACCTCTAAAGGGGGCAACGTGAATCACGCCCCCGGTGGCGCCGATACGATCGATCTCAGCATCCGATAAGTTACGGCTAACGCTGGTTAGCGCGCGCACGTTGGAGTGACTAGCAATAACCGGGGTGGTAGAAAGTTCCATCACCTGCAGAGCGGCTTGGCTTGAGAGCTGTGAGATGTCAACCACGCCACCTAGATGGTTGATTTGGGTGATCGCCGCTTTGCCTAGCTCAGACAAGCCGCCGTGCTCAGCATCTGGCTCGTGCTCGCCGGTTGCCCCATTGAACAATGGACGAGATGAATCGGCAAAGTCGTTGTGTCCCATGTGGGTGAGGGCAAAGACGCGTACCCCTGCGTCGTATAAGTCGCTAAGTCCGGATGGGTCAGTCCCCAATATCAGCGCGTTTTGAAAGCCCAAAATGAGCGCAGACAGCTCGTTTTGATGTGCGCTTACCAGTTCGTCGGCAGTGCGTGCGATAACTGTCTTGTTGGCCGGATCTGCTGCCAGCGCGTTTACTGCGACAAGCTTGCCGTCCGCGATACGCTTGGCTTCAGCGTAACCCTCAGGGGTTCGTGGCTTAGGGCCAACTGCAACGGACATAACCACGGCATCCAGACCGCCAGCGCGCATCTTTGCTGGCGCAACCTGGGATAAACCGTCGTCACCCACGTAAGCCGAAGGTTTGCCTGGAATTTCGATGTCGGCGTGTGCATCAAGGGTTAATGCCGACCGATGTATCGCTTGGGCTCGCTCTAAAGCGGTAGCGGGTGTTGCAGGTGTAGCCGGTGTTGCTGGTGTTGCTGGTGTGCTTGAGTTGGTGCTGCAAGCCGTGGTTAGCACCGCAAGAAGAACAACAAGACCCGCGTTGAGTGTTGGCCGTGAGCTGAGTTTGTGAATCAAGAGAATCTCCCCGAAAGGTGTCGGTAAATGAAACGTGGGCTTTAGAGTAGCGGATGCCGGGAGCTTGGGACAGGCATTAGCCGGTTCACTTAGCCTAGCGCAGCAGCCAGCGAAATTCCTTGTTGATGATATTGGTGGCATTGTCGGGGAAGGTCACCCCGTGACAGAAGGTGATCTGTTGCGGTTCCCAAGCTTGGATTTGGCTGAGCGCTTGTTTTGCTTTGGCCCTATCCAGCGTTAGCCACCGGTAGAGACGGGTTACCCCGCCGTTGGGGTAGACGGCCCCTTCGAACTTTAGGAATTGGCGCGGCCAAAACTTCACTCGCTCTGTTTTCAGGTTAAGCATGAGGTCGGTCAATATTAGCGTGCGGCTGGATTTGTGGAAGAACACGGCTTCTTGAAATAGCCGATTGCCGCTGAATAACACTTGATCGATATCCTGTGAGTAGTGTTCAGGTGTGGTGTTGGTGATCTCTTCAGCGGTGGACAGTGCGGTTACTTTTTTGCGCACTGCAGGTTCTGCGTAGACTTGGGCGTCAGGATAGGCCTCTTGCCAGGCGGGTAGAAACAGATAGTGAAACTTGTTGGGCGCAACTAGGGCGCTAACGGCTCCGCCTAGCTCTCTGACTACGGCAAGCACCGGCTCCGATAGCTTTATGGGGGAGTGGATCCAAAGACCGCCGTTGCTCAGCCGAACCACCGTCATACGGGTGTGCATGGCGGCTCCGGCGAATATTATCTCAGGGCCATCAATAGTCCAGATGTTGGTGCCAAGTTCATTGAGCATTCAGGCAGAATATCATCTAATGCTGAGGCTGACGAAGCCCGGCTGAGTTTTAACCCTTGTCTATGTTCAGATTTCAAATTCACTTATTCAAAATGATGGGACCCTGTATCGATGATTATGCTAAACCGAGCAATGGCATCCAAAATCGGATGTGTTGGTTTGTTGGTTGGTCTGCTGAGCGGCTGTGCTGCTATGGATCAAGATCAGTGTGCGGTTGCCGACTGGTATGAAGTGGGGCGCACCCAAGGTGGGCAAGGTAGAGATTCGCAAAGTTACAAAAACTACGTTGAAGCCTGCTCTGAGTTTGCCATAGACGTTGATACCAATGCTTACCAGGTCGGTTGGGAAGATGGGATCGATCTATACTGCGCTGCAGACAACGGTTTTGATGAAGGTGTGCAGGGCAACGGGTACAGCAATACCTGCCCAGCAGCGCTGCACGATGGCTTCTTTAGTGCTTACCAGCTTGGTCGAGCTATCCGAACCCATTCGCAACGGATATCCGAATTGCAGGTTGCCTTGGATAAAGTAATAGATCGAGCCACTCGGTCTGATGTAACGGATGAGCAGCTGGGTATTTTGCGACGTGAACGCAAGCACCTGAAACGTGACATTCAAGAAGCGGAGTACAAGCTGTCCCGCGCGCGCCAAGAGGCGCAGGACAATGGCTTTAGGGTGGCCTACTACTAGCCTAGTGATTCCACCAGGCTAGATCGGTGAACGAGCGCATGTCGAGCTCGTGGGTCCAGACCGAACGATGCTGCTGCGCAATATGGTAGTACGTCTCCGCCATTTTTTCTGGCAGCATTAAACCATCGTGCTCAAGCCCTTTGGTTTGCCGAAGTTTTTGGAACTGCTCCTCGCCCAACATTTTGCCCAACGTGTCTGGGGCATCCACCGCACCGTCCACAACGATGTGCGCTACGTGAATGCCTTTGGGTGCAAACTCCGCGTTTAACGACTGGCACAACATGCGCCGGCCGCCCATAGCGGCAGCGTGGGAATGTTGTCCTGCATTACCGCGTACGGCTGAAGTCGCGGAGGTAACCAAGAAGGTGCCTTTGCCCCGTTCCACCATAGAGGGGCAGACGGCATTGGCAGCGCGGAACAAACCAAAAGTTGCCATCTTCCACCCCATCTCAAAGGCTTTGTAGCTGGTGTTCGCTAAGCTGCGGTTACCGATTTGTGCCCCTAGGTTGTAGACCACAACCTCAATAGGGCCGATGCCGTCTTCTATTGCGCTAATACGCTCCTCGATAGCGCCTTCTTCAATAGCGTTCATCAAGAAACCGCTAGCGCTATTGCCCGCTTCTTCTATTTCGTTGACCAGCTTGTTTAAGCCGTCTTCATCGCTGCGACGACAAAGGACCGAGTGGTATCCCTTCGCAGCAAAGAGTTTGCCGACGTTGCCGCCGATTCCGGCGCCAGCCCCAATCACTAAACATACGGGTTTCATTTGTCTCTCCTAGTTAGGTTGGCCATGTTTTCCAAGGCCGGGCCTGGGATAGCTTTGATGTCGCGTGGTGACAATGACCGGCCATCTTGGCTGATAGCGGACATAGGCCGTATCGGCAACTCGGTATCTCGTTCAACAAAAGTTAGGCGAGCACCTTTTGGATTTGCTTTGAACTCATCACCCCAATGGACCATTGATAGCAGCACTGGTTGCAATGCGAGTCCTTTGTTGGTTAACCGATATTCAGCATGGCCACCTTCGGTAGCAGAAGTTTTTTCGAAGATATCTTCGTCAACTAACCGAGTGAGTCGAGCGGTTAGAATGTTGCGAGCGATGCCTAGGCTTTCTTGGAACTGGCTGAATTTGCGAGCACCTAAAAAGGCGTCTCGCAAAATCAGCAGGGTCCAACGCTCGCCAACGATGTCTAACGTTTGGGCGAGCGAACAGTTCATATGATCGAACGTTTTATATTTCATGTTCGAGTTCCAAGACCATTTGCCTCACCGGGTGGTTACTTTGCTGCCTTTTCCGTCTCAACCCGCTTTACGCTGGGATGCTCCGCCATCAAGGCTATGACTTTTTGAATGTTTGGATAATCGGCCAACAGATCTTCGCCGTAGATGGTTTTTACCATGCCGCTAGCCAAACCAAAGCAGTAGAAAGTGTAGAAGTCGGCCAAGGTAACCTTAGCGCCCGCCGCATAAGGAGCCCCGACAAATAGGCGATCCACCGCCTTCATGCCTTTGGCGAGATCTGCTTTAACGGCGGTTTTTGTTTCTTCGGATACCGGCTGCTTGAATAGCACTTCAGGTAGCAAACGACGGGCTACCAGCTCAACGTCTAGCTTTAGATGGCACACCAACTCCATGACTTTGGCCGCTTGCATG
>CALHVX010000152.1 GCA_938036875.1 uncultured Pseudomonadales bacterium | reverse complement strand
GCAGATTTTGCAGGCTTGCCCCACCGTGGCGAGGTCGTTGGGACCATAGACGGCGTCCGCTTTGTGAACGATTCCAAAGCAACGAACGTGGGCGCAACCATTGCAGCGCTCCAGGGTTTGGCTGCTGCCCCTGTGGCCAAGGATACCGCTAACTTGGTGGTGTTACTTGGTGGGCAGAGTAAAGGTGTGGATATGAGCCCGCTGCGGGATGTGGTTGCCCAATGTTGTAGCCATGCTTTGGTCTTTGGCGATTGTGCGCCACAGTTAGAGCAGTTGCTGAACCCACATATGCCGGTTTTGCTGGTCTCCAGTTTAGACGAGGCGGTAAGGCAAGCTTACGCCCTTGCTCAGCCAGGCCAAACCGTGCTCTTGTCTCCCGCCTGCGCTAGCTTTGATATGTTTCGCAGCTTTGCCGATCGTGGCGAGCAGTTCACGGCGCTTGTGCAAACCTTGCAAGCCGAGGTGCAACATGACGCTTAAGCTTGATGTGGTACTGCTTGCCTTGTGCTTGGCCGTTGTGGCTTTTGGCACCGTTATGGTTGCCTCTGCGTCAATTGCTCAAGGAGATGGTTTTTGGCTTAAGCATTTGGTCTCGAGTGGCTTGGGAGTGGCAATTTTTATCGCTGCGGCGCTTCTCCCATTGGCCTTGTGGCAACGCATGCACCGGTTTGCTTGGTTTGTTGCTTTGTTGCTGTGTTGCGCTGTGTTTGTGCCGGGCCTCGGTGCCCAGGTGAATGGTGCGGTGCGTTGGATTGACATTGGTATTGCTCGTATCCATGTTGCTGAGTACGTAAAGCTACTGTTGTTGGTGTACATGGCCGGCTATCTGGCCCGTTATCCGTTGGTGGCGCAGACTCGTAAAGGCGTGCAGGCGCCAACAACTTGGGCATTGTTACGACCGTTGATGCTGGTGAGCTTGGTGCTTGGGCTGCTATTGATGCAGCCAGATTTTGGCTCGTTGGTGGTTTTGTCGGTGACCTTTTGTGCGTTGATCTTTATTGCTGGGATACGCTTGCGGGTATTTTTGCTGCTAGCCTTGTTGGTTGTTGGAGCCATTGCAGTGCTGGCGGTGGCGCAACCCTATCGGCTCGACCGTTTAACTTCCTTTGTTGACCCTTGGGCTTATGCCTACGGTAGCGGCTATCAGCTTACCCAGGCGCTAATTGCCTTTGGGCGTGGTGGTTACTTTGGGCTGGGCTTAGGGGAGGGCGTGCAGAAGCTCTTCTATTTGCCGGAAGCACACAACGACTTTATCTTTGCCATCGTGGTTGAAGAGCTAGGTTTGGTTGGCGCGCTCTTATTGATTTTGGTGTTTTGCATATTGGTGCTGCGCATCCTGCGCGTGGCCCGTTTGGCGCTGCAACGGCAGCAATATTTTGGTGGTTTTTTAGCCTCCGGGATTGGCATTTTGATTGGGGTCCAATGCCTGATCAATTTTGGTGTCAATACGGGCCTGTTGCCAACCAAAGGTCTGACCTTACCCTTTGTTAGTTACGGCGGTCATAGCTTGATGGTGAGCTATTGCATGTTGGGGTTAGTGTTTCGTGTTGCCATGGATACGGAGGCAACCGATGTCTGAAGTCGCTGCATATCAAGTTCCCGAGATGCGCCGGGTGCGGCGTATTCACTTTGTTGGTATCGGTGGTGCTGGTATGTCGGGTATTGCCGAGGTGTTGCTAAACACGGGCTATGCAATCTCCGGTTCAGACCGTGCGTCGAGCGCGGTGACCCAACGATTGGTTGAGTTGGGTGCCTCGGTACACATTGGGCATGAAGCCAAGCTACTTGAAGGCTGTGATGTGGTGGTTTCCAGTAGCGCCATCAGTGCGGATAACCCTGAGCTACAGGCGGCTCGTGCTGCGCGCATACCGGTTATTCCGCGGGCAGAAATGCTTGGCGAGTTGATGCGTTACCGACATGGCATCGCGATTGCGGGTACCCATGGCAAAACGACTACTACCAGCTTGGTAACCTCTATTTTTCAGGCGGCGTCATTAGATCCCACCTTTGTTATCGGTGGCCTTTTGAACAGTGCAGGTACCAACGCCAAACTTGGCGCAAGCCGTTTTATTGTGGTCGAAGCGGACGAAAGCGATGCAAGCTTTTTACACCTGCAACCCATGCTGGCCGTGATCACCAATGTCGACATGGATCATATGGCAACTTATGACCATGATTTTCAGACCTTACGCGACACCTTTATTAAGTTTGCGCACCGGCTGCCATTTTATGGTTCGGCAATTGTGTGTGTGGATGACGAAAACCTCTGCGGTTTGCTTGAGGACATCTCGCGCCCCCTAGTGACCTACGGCTTTTCTGAGCACGCAGACTATCGAGCTGAAAACTTACAGGTGGATGGACGTCGCTGGCGTTTCACCGTCCGCCGCCCGCAGGGTCATGCGGATCTGCAGATCCAGATGTCGCTCCCCGGCGAACACAATGTACGCAATGCCTTGGCCGCTATCGCTGTTGCTACCGATGAAGGGTTGCCCGATACCGCCATTGTGCGTGGGCTGCGTGATTTTCGCGGCGTTGGGCGCCGCTTCCAGGTAACGGATGACGTTCAAGTAGGTGCAGCAACCGTGACCTTGGTTGACGACTACGGGCACCACCCCACAGAAGTTGCTGCCGTCATTCAAACCGCTCGTTCTGTCTGGCCGGATCGGCGATTGGTCATGGCCTACCAGCCGCATCGGTATAGCCGCACCAGAGATTTGTTTGATGATTTTGTACGCGTGCTTTCTGGTGTGGATGAGTTGGTGCTGCTTGATGTTTTCTCCGCAGGTGAACAGCCGATTGCCGGAGCAGATGGCAAAGCGTTGTGTCAGGGATTGCGACAGCGTGCGGCGGTTAGCCCAATTTTTGCTCAAGATTGTGATGAGGCGCTGGAGTTGTTGCCAAGCTTGGTACGCGATGGCGATGTTGTCTTGGTCCAAGGTGCTGGCAACGTGAGCCAACTCTCCACAACACTATTGGTGCAGCCCAAGGCGGGTTCAGCATGAGCAAAGGATCAACATCAGTGGTGGCATCGATGCTGCCTTGGATAGCCCGAATAGGCTGGCTCACAGTCTTTGTCAGCTGTTCAGTAGCAGCTTGGTTAATCGTTAATCGCCCGCTAGCCTCGGTGGTGGTTGAGGGTAGCTTGTCGGTAGAGGAGCGCACGGCGGTTCAACAGGTGCTCACGCCGTCTTTACAAACACGATTGTTAAGCTTGGATTTGGCTGCATTGGTTGGGGAGGTTAAATCTTTAAGTTGGCCCCAAAGTGTCAGTGTACGTCGGGTATGGCCCGACCAAGTGATTGTCAGCGTTGTTAAGCAACAGGTGGTGGCAACTTGGAATGATGACCGCTACCTCACCAGTACAGGTCAAATTGTTAGTTTGGTTAATGCGCCTAGGTCGTTGCCAAAATTGCGTTGTGCAGCCGCGGATCCCCAAGAGGCGTTGGCAATTTTTCAACGTTTAGCAGCGCTGGCGACGCTCAAGGGTGGTCGGTTAGTGGCGCTGAACGAAAATAGTGTGGGGGAGTGGCGTGTGACCTTAGCGCCGAGCCTTGGAGTGATGTTAGGCCAGGCTGAGTTGCCGAGCGAACTGGCGTTGCGTCTACAACGATTTTTTATCGTACGAGCGCAACGGCCTGATGAACCCGGGCGCCAGTTACGTTCAGCGGATGCGCGTTACGCCAACGGCATAGCCTTGCGTTGGGATGATTTGACCGAAGAGACGCAGCCCTTGGTTGCCACAGGACACAATGGATGAGCTCACGAATCCGTAAACAAAATGACAACGGCGCGCGCAAGATCGTTGGCCTAGATATTGGAACCAACAAGGTTGCCGCTATTGTTGGCGAGATGAACAGCGATGGCGAGCTCGAGATTATTGGCATTGGCTCTCATCAATCCCGGGGGCTAAAGAAAGGTGTGGTGGTCAACATCGAATCTACCGTGCAGTCCATCCAACGCGCAGTAGAAGAAGCGGAATTGATGGCGGGTTGTCACATTGATCGCGTCTACGCTGGTATTGCGGGCAGCCATATCCGTTCGGTGAACTCACATGGCATCGTGGCTGTCCGTGACCGAGAGGTTTACCCCCAGGACGTGGAGCGGGTTATCGATGCTGCCCAGGCGATGGCTATTCCTGCGGACCAAAAAATTCTGCACATCTTGCCCCAAGAGTACGTCATCGATTCCCAGGAGGGCGTAAAAGAGCCTTTGGGTATGTCGGGCGTTCGGCTTGAAGCCAAGGTGCACGTGGTGACTTGCGCGGTGAATGCTGCGCAGAACATCGAAAAATGTATCGAGCGTTGTGGCTTAGAGGTTGAAGATATTATTTTGGAGCAGCTTGCGTCCAGCTACTCCGTCTTAACCGAAGATGAGCGTGATCTGGGTGTTTGCCTAGTAGATATAGGTGGGGGCACTACAGACATTGCCATCTTTACCGACGGTGCTATTCGGCATACCGCGGTGATTCCGATTGCTGGTGATCAGGTGACGAACGATATCGCCATGGCATTGCGTACGCCGACGCAAAATGCTGAAGACATCAAAATTAAATATGCCTGTGCGTTAGCCGCGCTGGCTCAGGCGGAAGACACCATCAAAGTGCCCGGTGTTGGTGACAAGCCAGACCGTCAACTGTCGCGTCAAGCTCTGGCGGAAGTGGTAGAGCCACGTTACGACGAGCTGTTCACGCTTATTCAGGCTGAACTGCGACGCAGCGGCTTCGAAGACCTGATCGCTGCAGGCATCGTTTTGACCGGAGGTGCAGCCAAGATGGAAGGCGTTGTGCATCTAGCAGAAGAGATTTTCCATATGCCGGTGAGCTTAGGCTCACCACGCAATGTTGCTGGTCTGAAGGACATTGTGCGTAACCCTGTGTACGCCACAGGTGTTGGTTTGTTGCTGTATGGGCAGCAACGCGAAGAAGAAGTGGGGGTGCGGGGGCCAGTAAGAACGCTCTCTCTATTAGAGCGTATGAAGCGCTGGTTTGGAGAAAATTTTTAGCCCTGATTTTTAGTGGGCACAAAAACGTAAAACGGTAACTCACCAAAATAGAAAATTGATCGAAATGTTAATTAGGAGAACATGATGTTTGAACTCGTTGATAGTGCACCTCAAAGTGCGGTAATTAAAGTAATTGGTGTTGGCGGTGGCGGCGGTAACGCGGTGCAGCACATGCTGAAGAAAAGTGTCGAAGGCGTGGATTTCATCGCGGCAAACACGGATTCTCAGGCGTTGAAAAACATCCAAGCTAAAACCATCTTGCAGATGGGTAGCGACCTAACCAAAGGTTTGGGTGCTGGGGCTAACCCAGATATCGGTCGGCAAGCAGCGATTGAAGACCGCGAACGTATTGCCGAGGCGCTAGCTGGTGCAGATATGGTCTTTATTACCGCTGGTATGGGTGGTGGCACGGGTACTGGTGCTGCGCCAATTGTGGCGGATGTAGCAAAAGAGATGGGCATTCTTACGGTGGCCGTTGTAACCCGTCCCTTTAAGTTTGAAAAGCGTTCGCAGATCGCCGAGAACGGGTTGCGTGAGTTGGGCCAGAGCGTTGACTCGCTAATCACTATTCCCAACGAGAAGTTGCTGGCTGTGCTAGGTGAGCGAACCAGCATGTTAGAGGCGTTTAGCGCCGCTAACGATGTGTTGTTGGGTGCAGTGCAAGGTATTGCTGACCTGATTATCCGTCCTGGCATGATCAACGTGGATTTCGCGGACGTACGAACCGTCATGTCTGAGATGGGTATGGCCATGATGGGTACCGGGCGTGCTAGTGGCGAAAGCCGCGCACGTGACGCAGCTGAAGCGGCGATTCGCTCTCCTTTGCTTGAGGATGTGGATCTGCACGGTGCTCGTGGCATCTTGGTGAACGTAACCGCTGGTCCCGACCTCAATATTGGTGAGTTCACCGATGTGGGTTCCATTGTTGATGACTTTGCTTCGGACCAGGCAACCGTGGTTGTTGGCACGGTAATCGATCCTGAAATGGGTGATGACTTGAAGGTAACCGTTGTGGCCACTGGTCTAGCCGATTCGGGTCGACCTAACGTAGTGGTGGATAACACAGCGGCGTTGCAAAGTGGTGGCGCTGTGGACTACGCAAAGTTGGACCGACCTGCTTACGCGCGTCAACATGCCAATGCTCAGCAACCCCAAGTACGCGCTGGTGATTCTTACCAAGGTGGCGGTTCGGGTCTAAATGCAGGGCAGCAGTCTGCTCAACACGCAGTTCAGAGTAGTGTCGGCTCACCGCAAGTGGATATGGGACGCGGTAATGTGGATCAAAGAAGCTTGGAGCGCCAACCGCAGAGCCAGGGTTTGGACCGTCAAGACGTGGAGCAGCAGGATATGGAATACCTGGATATTCCCGCATTTTTGCGTCGCCAAGCGGACTAGGCTCAAACCCAGTCATCAGCTCACCCGCTTTGCCTGCATGTCTATGTAGAGTCAGGCTAGGGTGGGCTTAGGTGTTGCTTGCCTAGAGTTGTGCGATATTTGCACAGAAAACTGAGAGAAAATACCCGCGAAAAGCGGGTGTTTCGGGCATACTTGGCGCCGATCTAGCAGCCGAAGCAGTGCACGCCAAACCCTTATGCCTGGTATTTACCAACAGACCTTAAACAACAGCATCCGTGCTACGGGTGTTGGTTTGCACAGCGGGCAGAAGGTGTTTTTAACGCTGCGCCCCTCTGGCCCGGATACGGGTATCACCTTTGTGCGTACGGACCTTGCGCAACCGGTGAGCATTGTGGCGTCAGCAGCCAATGTGGGCACAACCACAATGGCCACCTGTCTTGAGCAAGACGGGGTGCAAATCCGTACCATCGAACATTTGATGAGTGCTTTTGCGGGTCTAGGGGTTGATAACGCCGTGGTTGAAGTCAGCAGCGATGAGCTGCCGATTATGGATGGCAGTGCAGCCCCTTTTGTGTTTTTGTTGCAGTCTGCCGGCATCGCAGCACAAAGCGCGTTAAAGCGCTTTATTCGAATTTTGCAGCCTATCGCCTATCGGCACCCTAACGATGCAGGTGCTTCAAGCAAAGATAGCGCCTGGGTTTCACTGAGCCCCCACGAAGGGTTTCGCTTAGACTACCAATTACACTACGACCACCCGGTGTTCGCGCGCCACAGCACCCAGTCAAGGGTGGATTTTTCAACCATGACCTATATTCGTGAGGTGAGCCGCGCTCGCACTTTTGGCTTCTTAGCCGATTATGAAAAGCTCCGCGAATTGAACCTGGCACGCGGTGGCAGTTTAGAAAACGCAGTGGTGGTTGATGATTACCAAATTCTGAACGATGAAGGCTTGCGGCTGGAAGATGAGTTTCCTAAGCATAAGATCCTTGACGCTATTGGGGATTTGTATCTTTTGGGCCATCCTATCATCGGGGAGTTCAGCGGCCACATGTCTGGCCATGGTCATAACAACGAACTGTTGCGCGCCTTGCTTGCGCAACCGGAATCTTACGAGCTGGTCAGTTTTGCGGACGATACCGCTGCGCCGGGTGGGTATGCTGTACCGCCACTGGCAGCTATCGCCTAACGAGTTCGTTAAAGCCGACTTCCTGAGGAGCATCCCTCTCAACGAACGATAGTCGCATATCCTGCCATTCCCTCCCTTGTGAAGCCTGAGCTTCTGCCCTGATGCCGAATTAGGTCGCAGAATGTCCCCAAAAAATGAGGCACTCTAGCCGTTATACCGTTTATAGATAAGTTGCGGTGATCCGGTTAAAAGGTTGCAGCAGATACCCGAATTTGCAGTGCTTTTAGCTCCGAGAAGTGCCCTAAAGCGCTAAGTTTTGGTAGGAGTTGCGGCGTTAAAAACCGCAATTTAGTTGCTATAGCGGCGCTGCTACAGGACACTAAGAGGGTGGGGCCGCGTAGATCCGTGACCTGGCATTGAGATCGTATCTCTTTCGGTAAGACAGCTTTGAATTCTTGGGTCCAAGCCGCTCGGTTTTGATCTTTGGTAAGTAACTTTTGCAGTGGAGAGAAACGCTGGTGGTCTTCAGTCAGGAAATCCTCTATCTTTCGCGTCGGCATTGTATTCCTCTTTCGGCCCAGCAGCTCAAAGCTTGCGGGTCACAGCATAACAATAGCCTGGCATTAGCACGAGAAAAGCAATGCAAACAGGTAATTGAGGAAACGGTGTCCACTTGGGGTTTAGCCGATATTTTGCGGCTTGAGGGGACGGAACGCTCGTGAAGATTATTCTGCTTAGCGATAGCGGCGGCGCTCGTACGTTCCGGCTGCGCAAAAGGGTGTATGTGCTCTTAGCGACGGTCCTGACCTTGCCCTTGATGTTGGCGCTAATTGCCCATCAGATACCCGCTGACCTCAGTGAACACCCCATGGTGGTTGAATGGAGTGACAAGCTGGTCGAACAAAAATCCCGAATACGCAGCCTAAGACTACGATCTCAAGCCCAATCCGAAGCGATGGGGCGACAGTTGGCTGTGTTGCAGGCCCGATTGACCCGTATGGAAGCCCTAGGCTTGCGGGTAGCAGAAGTGGCTCAGCTAGATGCAGCGGAGTTTAGCTTTCGAGAGCCGCCAGCCTTAGGCGGACCTTCCGCCGATCTGGGCAACAATGCTGCAAGCGAAGCAGAAGTGGGCAAAGCTTACGGCCTCACCTCTCAGGCGCCAGCGGTTCCAGCTCTCCCCTTTGTAGGTCTCGATCACAGTTTGGAAAGCCTAAGCCGTGCATCCAAAAGTGCTGAGCAGCAGCTTGAAGTGCTTGAATCCTTGCTTCGGGACAAAGACTACCAGCAGGCTAAGTCACTGGCGGGGCGACCAATTTTGTGGGGCTGGATGTCCTCCCCGTACGGTGAGCGGGTGGACCCAATCAGCGGCAAGAAGGCGTGGCACAAAGGCGTCGACTTTGCCGGCAAGGCGGGATCAGACGTGGTGGCCGTTGCTAGCGGTCTCGTCACCTTCGCCGGCAAGCGTTATGGCTATGGGTTGATGGTCGAAATTACCCACAGTGATGGCTACGTCACTCGCTATGGTCACCATCAAGAGGTTTCGGTACGGGTTGGTGAGGTGGTAAAACGAGGCCAAGTGATTGCTTTGATGGGGTCCAGCGGTCGGTCAACCGGACCTCATGTGCACTTTGAAGTGTTCAAAAATGGCCGTCGGGTGGACCCAGCCAAATACGTGGCTCTGCGTAAGTAAAAGCCCCACAAAGACCCCAGCTCAACCCTGACGCGGGACACCAGCAACAATCCCCACCTAGAGCCCTGGCGCTTGGGATATACACAGAGTATTGCGCCACAAAATCAACGCATTACAGGCCCGCGCCTCGTCGAAACGGGTTAAACTGCGCACCGCTCTCAGTAGTGGTGCTGGCGATCGAACTTTTCTAAGCCCGCCGCTGTCTGCTTTAACTACCTCAGGCACAACATAGGGTCATCCAACATGGTGCTTCAAATGCTGTTCGGCACGAAAAACGGCCGTGAGCTAAAACGAATGCGTAAAGTTGTTAAAAAAATTAACAACTTGGAAGAATCGTTCAACGCCTTGAGCGAAGCTGAATTGGCAGGCAAGACCGCTGAGTTTCGGTCACGAATTGCGGAAGGGGCCACTGTTGACGATTTGCTCCCGGAAGCTTTTGCCGCCGTGCGGGAATCTGCGCTCCGGTACAAAGGGATGCGCCACTTCGATGTTCAGCTGATTGGTGGCCTGACCCTACACGAAGGCCGCATTGCCGAGATGCGCACGGGCGAAGGTAAAACCTTGATGGCAACCTTGGCTGCCTACCTCAATGCGCTGCCGGGCAAAGGCGTGCACGTGGTCACGGTCAACGATTATCTCGCAAAACGCGATGCCGAGTGGATGGAGCCTGTCTACGTTGGCCTAGGGTTGACGGTGGGTGTTGTTCAGTCGAACCAAGACCCTGCCGAGAAGCGTGCCGCTTATGCCGCCGATATAACCTACGGCACCAACAACGAGTTTGGCTTCGATTATCTACGCGACAACATGGCGTTTTCTATCGAAGAAAAATTTCAGCGCGAGCCGCACTACGCCATCATCGATGAAGTGGATTCGATTCTAATCGATGAGGCGCGAACGCCACTCATCATCTCTGGCCCCGCTGAGCAAAGCGCTGAGATGTACTTGGCCATGAACAAAATTGCTCCCTTGCTAGAGCCAGTACACGTGATCGAGCAGTTAGACCCAGGTGTTGAGCCAGACGGTGACTTTGTGGTTGACGAGAAGAACCGCCAAGTTGAGCTCACCGAGCGCGGCCACGAAAAGGTGGAAGAGCATCTTAGCCAAGCGGGTTTGCTGCCGGAAGGCGATTCTCTGTATGCCCCCAGCAACCTTAACCTGCTCCACCATGTGCATGCGGCGTTAAAGGCGCACGCGTTGTTTAAGCGCGACGTTGACTACATGGTCACCGGTGGCGAAGTGGTCATTGTTGATGAGCACACGGGAAGAGCCATGGTGGGTCGCCGCTGGAGTGAAGGCATACACCAAGCGGTTGAAGCAAAAGAAGGGGTAGACATACAACATGAAACCCAAACCTTAGCGTCCACCACATTCCAAAACTACTTCCGTTTGTACAGCAAGCTTTCGGGTATGACAGGTACCGCAGATACAGAAGCTTTTGAATTCCGCCAAATCTACGGCTTGGATGTGGTTGTGATTCCAACCAACCGTGACATGATTCGCGTGGACGCAAACGATTTGGTGTACCTCACCATGGCCGAAAAGTATGACGCCATCGTTGAGGACATCAGTGACTGTATCGAACGTGGTCAACCGGTGTTGGTTGGTACGGCCTCCATCGAGTCATCAGAGCTCATCTCAAAAGAACTGCAAAAGCGCAAAATCCCGCACAACGTCTTAAATGCAAAGCAGCACGAACGTGAGGCCGAAATCATTGCTGATGCAGGTCGTGCCGGTAGCGTCACCATTGCAACAAACATGGCCGGTCGTGGTACTGACATTGTGTTGGGTGGTAACTGGGAGTTAGAGGCTGCGGCTTTAGGCGAGGGCGGCAGTGCTGCCAACCCCGGTGCACTTGAACAGATCAAGAGCGCTTGGCAGGAACGTCACGATGCGGTGTTGGCCGCCGGCGGTTTGCACATCATCGGTACCGAGCGTCATGAATCAAGACGTATCGACAACCAGCTGCGCGGTCGCTCCGGGCGTCAGGGTGATGCCGGTTCGAGTCGGTTCTATCTGTCCATGGAAGACAACCTGATGCGCATCTTTGCATCAGAGCGCATTCGTGGATTGATGCAATCTATTGGCATGGAAAATGGTGAGGCGATTGAGCATCGCATGGTGAACAACGCCATCGAAAAAGCCCAGCGCAAAGTGGAAGGTCATAACTTCGACATTCGCAAGAACTTGTTGGAGTTCGATGATGTCTCTAACGACCAACGCCAAGTCATCTATCAGCAGCGTCGGGACATTATGTCTGCAGACGATATAAGCGATACCATCGAAGGCTTGCGTGAAGAGGTGGTGAACAACCTCGTTGACCAGTATGTGCCACCGCAAAGTATTGAAGAGCAATGGGACCTGCCAGGTTTAGAAGAGGCATTGCTGGCTGAGTTCAACTCTAGGCAGCCGGTAGCGATGTGGATCGAAGCGGACGATGAGCTAGACGATGACAAGCTGCGAGCCAAGATACTGGACCAGATAGAACGCGAGTACGCCGCCAAGGAGGGTGCTTGGAAGAACCAGGGCGTGGATATGCGCTTGGTTGAAAAGCAGTTGATGCTGCAAGTATTGGATCAGCGTTGGAAAGAGCATCTGGCGACCATGGATTACTTGCGTCAAGGCATTCATCTGCGTGCTTACGCACAAAAGCAGCCGAAGCAAGAGTACAAGCGCGAGTCGTTTGAACTCTTCCAAGAGTTGCTGGAAAACATTAAGTCAGATGTCACTCGGTTGCTAACTCGGGTACAGATAGAAGAGCCCGACGAAGTAGAAGCCGCGGCGCGTCAACGCCAAGAAGCCTTAGAAGAGCGTATGAACTTCTCTCATGCCGAAGCTTCTGCCATGGCTGGTGCTGCGGGCCCAAATCAAGGCCCTGGTCCGGGCGGACCTGGAGGCGAGCAAGAAGCGGATGCACGACCAGAAACCTTTGTGCGCAACGAACGTAAAGTTGGCCGCAACGAACCTTGCCCTTGCGGGTCGGGTAAAAAATTCAAGCAGTGTCATGGTAAGGCAGCCTAGAACTTTTCGGCTGATTAGGTTCAAGTAATGGCTGTTAACATTCCGCCCATGCAAGGGTTGCTGGTTGTGCCTGGAGTGCGCCTAGGTGCTGCTTATGCTGGTATCAAAGCGGCTACGGTTGGTGCGCTTGGCGTGCCTGATCAAGCGGCTAGCACTGATGCGCCTGCACCCGATACCACCGTTGTGTTGTTTGATGCCGGTACAACGATGGCTGGTGTGTTTACGCAGAACCGGTTTAGCGCAGCGCCAGTCCAGCTGTGTCAGGAGCTACTTGGGTCAACAACGGTTAACGCCTGGCTGATTAACAGTGGCAATGCCAACGCGGCCACTGGTGAGGCGGGCAAAGCGGATGCTCGAGAGTTGCAGCAAGCATTGAGTGAGCAGATTGGCGGCGGTGCTGTTATGCCATTTTCTACTGGCGTCATTGGTGAGCGACTGCCGGTAGCCGCCATGCGTGCGGCATTGCCAGCGTGCCTTGCTGCAGCTACTGACGATGGTTGGGCTGCGGCTGCAAGGGCAATCATGACCACCGATACGGTGCCCAAGGCGGTAAGTGTCCAGGGTATGGTTGGCCAAGCTAAAGTAACTGTGACCGGGATGGCTAAAGGCTCCGGGATGATACGCCCAGATATGGCCACCTTGCTTAGCTACCTGTGCTGTGATGCACAAGTGCCTTATCCAGTCTTGCAAAGGCTGTGTCGAGAAGTGGCGGATGCTAGCTTCAATCGGCTAACCGTGGATGGTGATACTTCAACCAACGACTGCTTTGTTATCGCCGCCACGGCAAAATCCACGCTAGTGGATGATGCACAAAGCCCAGAGTATCAACAGCTCAAAGCGTTGCTAATCGAGGTGGCGACAGAGCTTGCTCAGCGCATCGTTCGCGATGGCGAAGGTGCAACCAAGTTTGTCACCGTCTCCACTGAAGGCGCGAAGAGCGAAGCGGATGCGCTAGCAGTATCCTTTACCGTTGCCCATTCGCCGTTGGTGAAGACCGCGCTCTTTGCTTCTGACCCCAATTGGGGTCGCGTTTGCATGGCGATGGGGCGTGCTGGGGTTGGGTTTGAGCAAAGCGATGTGGCCGTATACTTCGATGACCTCTGTGTCGTTCGCGCTGGTGTTGTGCACGAGGCTTACACCGAGGCGCTAGGTGCGGCAGTATTGGCTCAAGATGAGATTAAGCTGCGTATGGTCGTTGGATCGGGGCCAGCTAGTGCTGAGGTTTGGACGAGCGATTTTTCCTACGACTACGTTCGCATCAATGCTGAGTATCGAAGTTAGAAGACATTATGAGATTCAGGCTTTTAGCTTGGGTCGAGCTCCCCGCTAAGTAGATCGTCATCGCTGGGGTTGCCCGGAATGCGATTGGACTCATCGGCCCAACTGCCTAAGTCGATTAACCGGCAGCGGTCGCTGCAGAACGGGCGGTGGGGGTTTTTGGCTGACCATTTCACCCGCTCTTTGCAAGTTGGACACATCACAATGCGTGGTGTGGTATCTGGTTCCATCTCGTTAGCCTGTAAATTGTCTGGTAAAAAAGGTTGGCTCAGTACCGAGTTACTTCTGCTGTGCAGCCTGTGCAAGCTGTTGGTAATGCTTGTGTAGCTTAGCCACCTCGGCATCAATGTGGTTGAGGTCTCGATCGTTGACCAACACATCGTCTGCCACCGCTAAGCGTTGAGCTCTTGTTGCTTGTGCAGCAATGATAGCTTCCACTTGCGCGCGGTCGTTGCCATCCCGAGCCATGGTTCGTTCGATCTGCAAGCTCTCGGGCACATCAACGGCGAGCACCCGACTGCAAATGCGATATTGTTTGGTTTCTACCAACAGCGGATGAGCGAGTATCGCGTAATCGGATTCGGCGCTGGCAAGCTCATCGCGAATGTAGGCGTTGATCAGTGGGTGGGTTAGCTGCTCGAGCCAAGTGCGTTCTTGGGGCTCGGCAAAAACAATTTTTCTCAGCGCAGCGCGATCAAGACCACCATCGCTGCCAATAATGTGCTCGCCGAAATGGGCAGCAATCTCTTTGAGTGCGGGTTGACCGGGCTCAACAACAACCCGCGAAGCAACGTCTGCATCAACCACTTTAACGCCTAGGGCGGCAAAGCGGTCGGATACGGCGGTTTTACCACTGCCTATGCCACCGGTGAGCCCCACAATAAAATCTGCCACAACATCTTCCTACTTTGGTCTGAACTTTCGCATGTGCCTGAATCTGTGCGTGAATTCGGGTGGCTGTGCTTAAGCGCCGCCGCCGAATACAGAGAGTACGGTATCACGGAAGATAAGACAGACCCAGCCGGCAATGGCTAGATAGGGGCCGAAAGCAAAGGCTTGGCCACTGGTGCTGCGGCTTAGCGCGATGCTAATCAAGGAGAAGATTAGGCCAACAACAGAAGCAATCAAGATAACGGCGGGTAGCACCTGCCAACCCATCAATGCGCCCATGGCAGCGTAGAGCTTGAAATCGCCGTAGCCCATGCCTTCTTTGCCGCGTATGAGCTTAAACGCCCAAAATGTGCTCCACAAGAATAGGTAGCCGGCGACCGCGCCAATGACCGCATCATGAAGTGACACGATGCCGTTGCCGTTTAGGTTGATGAGTAGACCCAACCAGACCAGTGGTAGCGTTAACTGGTCCGGTAGCAGTTGGGTATCGAAGTCGATAAAGGTGGCCGCGATTAGGATCCAAGTAAAGATCAAGGCACCTAATCCTAAGGCGGTAAAGCCAAAGGTGCCGATCACACCCAGGCTCATGCAGCCGGTGAGCAACTCCACCAGCGGATAACGGGCGCTGATTGGGTTTGCGCAGTTTTTGCAGCGGCCACGGAGGATAAGCCAGCTCATCACGGGAATATTCTGCCAGGCGCTGATTAAGTTGTTGCAGCTTGGACAGCGTGAGCGGGGGACCGCAAGATTGAAGGGTTCAGCTGGCGTTGACTGCTCGGGGAGCTGGGCTGCGTCTGCCGCGCTGGCCTGTTCTGCCAGGTGTTCTTGGGCGAACTCGGTCCAGTCGCGGTTCAGCATGATGGGGAAACGATACACCACCACGTTGAGAAAACTGCCAACGCACAAGCCGATGAAGGCAACCATCAGAAATCCGGTGGTGCCTAAGGCAAAGAGGTTTTCGACGAACACCTGGTGTGTTGAAACGATCGGCGGTTATGCGCCGACCACTGCACCCAGTTGGAAGATGGGTAGGTACATAGCGATAATCAAACCGCCAACCAAGACACCAAGTACAGCCATCATCATGGGCTCCATGAGTGCGGTTAGGTTGTCTACAGCGTTATCGACCTGCTCTTCGTAGTAGGTGGCTGACTTGTCCAGCATGTCATCCAAGGCGCCGGCTTCTTCACCAATGGCAACCATTTGGATAACCATATTGGGGAAGACGCCCGTGTTGCGCATGGAGAAGTTTAGCTGTTGACCGGTTGATACGTCATCACGGACTTTAAGTACCGCGTTGGAGTAAACCGAGTTGCCGGTGGCGCCTGCCACTGAGTTCAACGCTTCGACCAGTGGTACACCCGCGGCGAAGGTTGTTGCTAGTGTGCGGGAGAAACGCGCAATGGCCGATTTCTCGATAATGTTGCCCGCGACCGGCGCCTTTAATGCAACGCGGTCAATGAAGTCCCGGAGTCCTTTGGAGCGTCGGTGGGCTTGTTGGAAGAGCCAGACCGTAGCCGCGATGCCCACTAGGATCCAAATCCAAGATGCCTGCATAAACTCTGAAAAGCGGATAACCATCTGGGTAAAGGCGGGTAGCTCGGCGCCAAACCCAGCAAATACTTCTTCGAACTGAGGTACAACTTTGATTAACAGGATACCGGATACTACGGCAGCAATGATCAATACCGCGATAGGGTAGGTCATTGCCTTTTTAACTTTGGCTTTTAGAGATTCGGTCTTTTCTTTGTAGGTTGCCACGCGATCAAGCATGGTTTCCAAAGCACCCGATTGCTCACCGGCATCCACCAAGTTGCAAAAGAGGTCGTCAAAATGAACAGGATGTTTGCGGATGGCGGATGCAAAGGAGTTACCGCCGGATACATCGGTGCGAACTGTCTTGATCAGGTCCGCAACCTTGGGTTTTTCGACGCCGTCAGCAACAATTTCGAATGCCTGTACTAGCGGTACACCGGCACGCATCATGGTTGCCATCTGCCGTGTGAACAGAGCAATATCACCAGGCTTGATCGAGCCGCCTTTGAGCGCTAGAGGCTTGGCCTTCTTTTTGACCTTATTGGCAACAATGCCTTGGCGACGCAGTTCTGCTTTCGCCAATGCCTGGTTGGAGCTGGTGATCTCTCCTTTGGTCTTTCGACCCTGTTTGTCTGTGCCTTCCCAGACAAATATTGCGCTTTCCGCCATCTGTACTCTCTAGTTTCTGCGCGCTGAGCGTTGGCTCAGCCCGACATGAATTGCATTAGTGCCCTGTGGTTACCCGGTTGGCTTCAGCCAAACTGGTTAACCCTTGCATGACCTTTTCAAGGCCAGATCGACGCAAGTCGTTGAAGCCATGTACGCGAGCTTGATCTGACAGTTCGATACTATTGCCTTCTTCCATGATAATACGGGCAAGCTCATCAGTAATTTTAACTACTTCATAGATTCCCACACGCCCTTTATAACCGCCTGAGCACTTATCGCAACCTTCAGTATTGGGTTCGTAGAGTTCAAGACCACCTTTTATATCTTCTTCTGTAAAGCCTTCTGCCAGTAACAGGTCCTTTGGCACGTCTAGTTGCTTCTTGCAGACCGTGCAGAGTCGTCTTGCGAGACGCTGGGCAATGATAAGAGAAACCGAAGTTGCCAAGTTAAATGCCGGTACACCCATGTTGCGCAAACGGGTGAGGGTTTCCGCAGCCGAGTTGGTGTGCAGGGTTGAAAGGACCATGTGTCCTGTCTGCGCCGCTTTGATTGCGATCTCGGCGGTTTCGATGTCACGAATCTCACCTACCATCACGATATCGGGATCCTGACGTAGGAAAGAGCGCAGCGCCGAGGAGAAGTCCAAACCCACTTTGTGGTTTACGTTAACTTGGTTAATACCTTCCAAGTTAATCTCCACTGGGTCCTCAGCGGTTGCGATGTTGCGTTCTTGGGTGTTCAAGATGTTAAGGCCCGTGTACAGCGATACGGTTTTACCGGAGCCGGTTGGGCCGGTCACCAAAACCATACCTTGTGGGCGAACCAAGGCATCCATAAAGAGTTTGCGCTGGTCTTCTTCGAAGCCGAGCATCTCAATGCCCATCTTGGCGCTTGAGGGGTCAAGAATACGTAGCACTACCTTTTCGCCCCACAGGGTTGGCAAGGTGTTGACCCGGAAGTCGATAGCACGGGTCTTCGACAGCTTCATTTTGATCCGGCCATCTTGAGGCATGCGTCGTTCAGAGATATCCATCTCCGACATGACCTTTAGGCGAGCCGCTAAACGTGTCGAAAGATTTTGCGGTGGCTTGGATACTTCGTGCAGGATGCCGTCAGTACGGAAGCGTACGCGATAACTTTTTTCGTAAGGCTCGAAGTGAATATCCGATGCTCCGGACTTGATGGCATCCAGCAGCATTTTGTTCACGAAACGAACGATGGGTGTTTCATCAGCGGCGGTTGCTTCGTCTTCTTCCTCAACCTTTTCCATGTTCTCGAGGTCGAGATCTTCAAGCTCATCGCTATCTAGCCCGCCGAGACCGTCGTCTTCGGAAGCATTGAGGAATTGCTCGATGATGATGGCGAGCTTGTCTTCCTCTACTAATATAGGTTCGGTGGTGATGCCGGTTTGAAACTTGATCTCGTCCAGCGCTTGGATGTTGGTTGGATCGGATACGGCGACAAACAGACGGACACCACGACGTACCAAAGGTAGCGCGTTGTGCTGGCGGATCAGTTTGTCGGAAACCAAATCTTTGGGCACCGAGTCCAGGTCAAATGCGTTGAGATCCATTAGCGGCACGCCAAACTCTTGCGCTGCGCTGACCGCAATGGCCCGAGCGCTGGCGAGGTTGTTGCGCACTAAGTAGGAGACATAAGGTTGCCCTTGCTTGCGCGCATCGTCAGTAGCGCGGGAGGCAACGTCTGCTTCTATTAAGCTCTCTTCGACTAAGCGTCTGGCTAGACCGCTCAGTGGTATGGGTTCGGAAGCCATATGGGCTACTACAATCCTTGTCCGTTTTTTTGTACGGGGTAGAGGCGGCTTGCTAGCGATTGCCTCTTTATCCTCGCGTTCTGGGGCTAAGATTGCCCGAGGGCTACCTTATGCCAGCTTCACGCAGGCAGTCTAATCACGTGTCACCGAAGTGTCGATACAGCAATCACAGTTTGAAGCTTCTACTACTACCTGCCCATGGGTGCGATATTGGCGAATAGTGGTCGGTTAAGGGTAATGACTGCTTTGCTAGACGAATGTGGCGCCCCATTGTGTCACCTGTATTTGTGGCTGATGTCGCAAACTAAACTGTGCGGGTGACGGTTTTGGTCACCTAGTGACGTGTTAAGCTATGCACCGAAAATTGGTCGGTCGCTGGTAAGGGACGCAGCGGACGCAGTAGATGTTTCAGGGGGAACCTATCTAACTGGTTGATTTTCAAGGATATTGAGCCACTTTAGTTCAAACAAGATGGCTGGATCGAAGCAAAAGGTGAGCGATTATTGTCAGTTGGCACGGCGCTTGCTTTTACTTTAGTGAGTTTCGAGGCGCAGACTCGGTACCTGGCTAGATGCAAACGCATTGCCAGCCTATCGGATCCGGCTCGCCAAGATTTCAACACTGTTAATTGGAGATTCAACAAATGAACAAAGCAATCCAAAAAGGTTTTACCCTCATCGAATTGATGATCGTAGTAGCCATCATCGGTATCTTGGCAGCTGTGGCATTGCCCGCCTACCAGGACTACATCGAAACGACCAACACTGCAAAAATGAACACGCACTTTGAGCAAGCTATCCGCTTCGTTCGTAGTGAGTACCAGCGCGTTCGTACTGACCTAGCAATGCAGGTTGAGCCACGTGCCGATATCAGTGACGACTACGACTCTGCTCAAGAGTGGGTAGACCTGCTGAACAACGAAACTGGCAACGCAACCGCTCCTGAAGGCGGCGACCCTTTCGACACGGCTGAAAGCGTGGTTACTGGTGCGGTTGGTTTGGCACAGCAAGGTGCGATCCTTTCTGCTGACTTGATCGTAACCGTTACTCGCCCAGCATACGGCCAGTTCAGAGGCCAATCTAACCAGGTAGTACTGGTTTGCTGGAGCCCAGAACTAGACCCAGCTTGTAACTAAGCCAAGCTAGTATCTGAGAAAGGCCCCTCTCGAGGGGCCTTTTTTGGTTTAAGTACAGCGTTCAGTGGTTACCTTTGTTCTTGATGGTTGTTGACGGCGTGCGTTTTTCGCCAGGACACCAAATGGATATTACACTCAGGTCTTCAAGACCCAAAGCAACCTAACTTACGTTTTGCTGCAGAAGGGGTTTAGATCGACAAAAATGGGTTCGAACCATGACCCAAGTCTCTCCAAATAGGGACCGAAACAGGGTAAAACTTCCGGTACTACTTTAAGGTACGACCACTGATACCTCTAGCCAGTTAGGAGATAGATGATGAAGGTTTTTAAAATAGCTCGGCAGCGTAGAGCGATCCCCAGCCTTGCTACAGCGGGCTTCTCGCTCATGGAGATGTTGGTTGCGGTCGCGATTATTGGCATTTTGGGTGCGGTTGCATTGCCAGCCTACAACGATTATATCCAAACCTCTGAGGAGGCAACCCTAACGGCCAGCATGTCCACAATGGAGTTGTTCCAAGAGGATTTCCGGCTCCGCACCGGTGCCTACGCCGTTAACCTTGCAGATAAGGCGGCCATTACCGCTGCGATTGACTGGAATCCTAGAGACGATAACGAATATGTGATTGCCGACAGCGCGGATGCTACGGCTCTCTATGAGGTCACCGCTACCAGCCCCACAGGATTGGTCGTATGCATCGAATTTCCCGAGAAAGATCGCTGCTAGCCTAGGGCCTATCTTGCTCTTTGCTACTTGGCCTGAGGTGATCAGGCCTGGGTCGGTAAACCCGCTTTTAACTGGAGTCGAAACCGCGTAAATTACGCGGCCAGTGCCGTGATAGCTCAGTTGGTAGAGCAACTGTTTCGTAAATAGTAGGTCCGGAGTTCGAGTCTCCGTCTCGGCACCATTTTTCGATTTTGTTGCAGCGTCGGCGTTTTCGCTTTTGAACCCTCATTAATAGTTTGATTGAATCGTTTAATCGCATCTGAGAAGCCGCCTTGTCGCCTAGCCAAAATAGCGTCCAAACTGATGTAGCCCAGGTGCCGTCTGCCGCTTGGCGTGATGTGCTCGCCATCGCCCTGCTGGCATTGGCCTTTACCGCCGCCTGTTTTTTCTATGGCGTGGGATACAACCTAGTCTTTCTGCTTGTCTGTGTGCTTTGCACTCTAGCTGCTGCTGCAGCGGCTGGATCGACGCTGTTGGTAGCGAGAATGGCGGCTACCCCTTTTGCTGCTCTGTTAGCTCTGTATGCGTTGGTTGCCCTGTTATTGGTGCAGCTGATTTTTTCTATCAGTCCCGACTCGAGCAACGCACCGAGTTGGATTATTGCATTGCTACCCCTTTGGTTTTTTGCGGCCAGCGCCATCGCTCGCCAATCTTGGCTGTGGCTGACAGTAGTCGGCTTGGTGACCTTGATTGCGGCGATTGCTTTTGGTCGCTTTTTGCTCGACGCGCAACGCGCCTACGATCCGTTGGCGGATCCAGGCAATCTGGGTGCGCTGATCTATTTGGTATGGATCCCCGTGACCCATTGGTTGTTGGTGCACTGTTGGTATGGCCCGCGTTGGTCCTGGTTGCTGCCGTTTGTGGCGGTTTTCACCTTGGTTTGTGCTACCGCATTGTTTGCAACGGCATCTCGAGCGGTTCAAGCCTTGGTTGTTGCCGTGGTGGTTGGTTGGTTTGTGCTGGCGCTCATCCGCCGCGTGTCCTTGTGGCCGGTGGTTTGGGTAGCGCTTAGCGTTGCTGCGGGATTTGCGCTGTTTTATCTGCGCTCGCCAGAATTGCTGGTAGCCATGGCTGATAGCGGCGAGGGTGCTGTGGTGCAGAACCAGCGTGCAGAAATGTTGGGCTCTGCGTGGCAGGCATGGCAAGCACAAGGCTGGTGGGGTAGCGGTATCTTTACCTTTTCAGTGCTTTACCCCATCTATCGAAGCTTGGCGGATCAATCGACTGCGGGGCTTTATGTCCACAACGATTTTGTGCAGTTGGCTTTAGAGGGTGGCATTTGGTTGGCCGTACCTTTGTTGCTGTTGGCTCTAGGGGTTGGCTATCGCTGCTTCAGGTCGTTGCATCCGCGAACAACGGTTGGCGAGTTGCAGACCTTAGGTGGCTTTTGGGCGCTGGCGGCTTTGTTTGCGCACAGTATGGTCAATTTTGTGCTCTACACCCCGGCCCTTGCAGCGTTGGCTGGTGTGGTTGCTGCGTGGTCTCTTTCGCACCGGCGCCCACGTCCGCCCAGCACAGACGACAAGCGTGGTTTTTTTGGTTGGTTGTTTGGCCTGGTGCTTGGAATAGTGGCGGTGGGTTACCTAGCTTTGGATGTGGCCAACTTAAACGTGTTCTCCGGGCAGCCAGGTTTTGGCTTAACGGAGCAGTACCGAAAAACGCCTGCGGACCAACTGCGTTTTGCACGCCTGAGTGAGCGTTTAAATGGGGATAGGGGTTTGCCAGTATTGGGTCAGGCCTTGTTGTTGCAGGCCCAACTCAGCAAAGAGCCAGGTTCCAATTATCTACAAGAGCAAACCCTATCGAGCTTTCGGCGTGCTTTGCAAAAGGACCCCTGGAATCCGGATGCCTATGTGCACTTTGCCGACCATCTTTTGCAACGGCGGCTCGAAACAAAAGAAACGCCAGAAGCCTTGCTAAAGCATGCTTTGGCGATCAATCCCACCCATGTCCCGGCGATCTTTGCATTGGTTAATTACTACGATCTGGTGGGTGAGCCTGGGCAAGCCTATGCGCTGTTGCGCCAATACGCCTTTCCTTGGTTGGACCATATCTCGCAGAACAATCCCGAGCAGGCGCAACAACTGCTTACCGAGCTTGGGCGTCGGGCTTTGGCTGTGGATGACAAAGCATTTTTTGCTCAGCTGCGAACGACTCGAGAGAGGATCATGGCGCGGCCTAAAGCACGCCACAACCCGATTTGGTTTATGGAGCAACGCTCGGGGCGCTAGGTTTAAAGAGGCCCTGGTGTCTTAAGCAGTCCGGCGAGTTTGTTGTTGTCTTTGCGAAACCCCAAAAATAGATAGGTATACCTAGTGTTTAAAGGGTAGAACCGATAGTCGTCTAGGGTGCCCCCATGTTCTTCTAAAAAACGCGGTATTTCGTTGGCTTCTTGGTCGCGATCCAGGAGGTTGTCTTGATCAAACGCCGCTTCGATAAAGCTAGGTTGGTTTGGATCAAAATCTTGGTAGTGTTCTGTTGCAAGATTCATGAAGTGCTCTTGTTCCATCATCTTACGTCTTAGATCAACTTCTTCACCAGCCTGTTCAGGTATTAAGACTTGCAGACGCTTTGGTGAAGATCCGGAGAAACTAGACAGATCGGGTAGTGCCACATTAGCGTCACTGTAGCTGCTTGTGGTCATACTGTTGAACTGGCCGTCTACATAGACCAGGGCAATGGGGCGTTCGTTGTGGACGACGTAAACACCTGCAGCCAGACACACCGCTTGAAAGACGCCTATCATGATCAGGTCATTACGCATGCCGGGTTTGCCAGCTTTGAAAACGATCAGCGTTAGGCAGGGGCCAAGAATCAGATCTACAGCCACGATAATGCGCATCCCTTCCCAGCCACCGTCGGTGTCAAAGAAAAAGTCTGGATACCAGTGGTTTAGTACTAGATAGGCCAGCACCAAAAAGATCAGGCTGCTAATCGCCAAGTGTATGCCAAAGGCTTGCCACCGGCTCATTTTGCGTGGCTTGAGCTGTGTTTCTGTATCCGCAGTGATGCTGTCCATGTTGTTGCTGTGTGCTCTGGTTAGTGGTTCGTGAAACGCATTGATAAATCTAGCGGAACAACCTTTTTGGTTAGGTTGCCGCTAGAAATATAGTCGACGCCGGTGCGAGCTATGTCTGTGATGGTGGTCTCATCAACATTCCCTGATGCTTCGAGTTTAACGGCACCGTTGTTGGCTTTGACCGCAGCAGTGGTACCGGCAATGTCGAAGTTGTCGAGCATGACGATGTCGGCACCCGCATCAATGGCTTCAAACATCTGCTCGAGCTTTTCTACCTCAACTTCTAAGGGTACGTCTGGGTGCATTTCGTGCGCCATCTTTACGGCGGCCGTGATGCTACCAGCGGCGGCGATATGGTTTTCTTTGATCAAAAAAGCATCGAACAGGCCAATGCGATGGTTAGATCCGCCACCACAAGTCACCGCGTACTTTTGGGCCATGCGCAATCCGGGTATGGTTTTGCGCGTATCCAACACCTGAGCATTGGTGCCTGCGACCAACTTGGCGTAGTGCGCCGCTTGAGTGGCTGTGCCGCTGAGCAATTGGATGAAGTTCAGCATGGTGCGCTCCGCGGTCAGGATCGAGCGTGCGGGGCCGGAGATATCGAATAGGGTTTGGTTAGGTTGCAGTACATCACCATCGGCAACCTGCCATTCGATCTGCATACGCTCATCCACCATGCGCCGCGTCTCCTCGGCCCAGGCAACACCGCACATAACGCCAGGTTCCCGGGTAATCACTCGACCGTTGGCGGTTTGCGCCTCGTTAATCAGCATGGCGGTGATGTCGCCAGAGGCAATGCTACCGCTACTTGTGCCGAGTTGGGCCACACCTAGGTCTTCTTCCAATGCTGCTTCAACGTTAGCCCGAATGTGGGGCGCAAGGTCCGCTTGGGTGAGTGGCTGACGGGGTGCTTTGCTCATAACTTGGATCCTGTGTAGTTAGCGCTGGTTCGTTGAGGGAGCCAACAAATCGTGCGAGGATGATTTTACGCTTTTTTGGGCCACATACCTTATGCGAATTACCTCGCAGCATTGGATATCGCGGGTACAACGTTCCGCCTCGCCGCATCTGGACCAACGCCAGGACCCAAAGGACATAGCATTGGTTGTGATTCATTGTATCTCGTTGCCTCAGGGTCGCTATGGCACCCCTTATGTTGACGATTTGTTTCAAGGGCGACTAGATACGTCTGTGCACCCTAGCTTTGCGGATCTGTCTGGGGTGCGTGTTTCTGCCCATGTAGTGATCGACCGTCGAGGTCGCTGCGTTCAGTACGTGCCTTTTGATCAGCGGGCCTGGCATGCGGGCGTGTCGCAATGGAACCGGCGCCAGGGATGTAACGACTTTGGCATTGGCATAGAGCTCGAAGGAACCGAGACCAGCACCTATACCGCACGTCAGTACCGCAGCTTAAATCGATTGCTGGCGGCTTTGTTGGAACGCTATCCGCGACTGCATCCGGGTGCCATTGTTGGCCACTGCGAAATCGCGCCCCAGCGTAAGCGAGACCCGGGCCCAAAATTTGATTGGGTACGCTGCTTGCAGGGTTTGGACTGTTAGCCTCAGGAGTCAGTCATTGGTGGCAAAGTAATGGTTGAAGAACCGCGCGGAGCGCACATTGGAATCGATCTAGGTGGTACCAAGATTGCCGGTGTGCTGTTGGACCATGAGCAACGCCTTGTGGGTCAGGCTCAATTGGCAACACCGCAAGGGGATTATCTGGGGACCATAGCGGCTATTGGTCGCTTGGTTGGAGAGCTAGAAGCCAGTATCCCAGCAGTGCGGGGCAAGCGGCTCCAGCCAATCCCGGTTGGGGTGGGTGCGCCAGGCGTTCGGTTGCCAGATACCGGCCTGATGACCAGCTGCAACTCGGTTTGCCTTAATGGTAAGCCCCTGCAAGAAGATATAGCCAGGCTTTTGCAGCGCGATGTTCGTCTGGCAAACGATGCTGATTGTTTTGTCCTATCTGAGTGGCAGCGTTATCAAGCGGGCAGTGAGGCGGGGCAGCAGCACCTGGGCGCCACATTGTTTGGCGTTATCTTAGGCACTGGCGTGGGTGGTGGTTGGGTACATGCAGGCCATCTACTTGCCGGTCCAAATGGGCTTTCTGGGGAGTGGGGGCACACCCCGCTACCCTATTTAGGTCGCGATTCAGGTCTGCGAACCCCCTGCTTTGAGCTAGAATTAAAGCTGGCAACTCGACATTGTTATTGTGGTCGTAAGAACTGCCTCGAGACCTTTCTATCGGGCCCTGGTTTGCAGAGCATGCATCAAGAGTTGTGGCATCAAGAGGTGTCACCGGAACAGCTGGGCAAAACCTGGGTAGCGCACAACTCGACGAATAGGGATGGGGAAGGGGTCGCTGGAGCAGCTAGCGTTGAGTGGATGGGTAATTTGTCCGGTGACTTGACTGAACAGCAGCAGCACCTAGCCACTATGTCGTTGTATTTGGATATGTTGGCGCGTTCGTTAGCACAAATTGTGAATCTGGTGGATCCACCGGCGATTGTCTTGGGTGGTGGATTGTCGAACATGGCCTGCCTGTATGACGAGTTGCCCAATCGCATTGCGCCGTACCTGTTTAGTCGTGAACGTTGTGCGACGCAAATTTTGCCGCCATTGGGTGGTGCTAGTAGCGGCGTGTTTGGCGCAGCCGCTCTCGTAGGTTAGTAACGAAGGTGCTCAAATGGGTGGCCTAAAAGGAGAATGAATGAGCTTTCCACGTAATGTAAAGGATGACGATCCCGCAGAGACTCGGGAGTGGCTCGACTCGCTTGAATACATACTTGAACATGCGGGTGTCGATCGAGCTAATTTTCTGCTGGAGCGTCTGTCTGCCCGGATGACAAAAACCGGTGCGCGGTTGCCTTACACCATTACTACGCCGTATCGAAATACCATCCCTTCTGCCCAAGAAGTGCCCATGCCGGGTGATCTGTTCATGGAGCGGCGCCTACGTTCTTTGATTCGTTGGAACGCGTTGGCCATGGTTGTGCGTGCCAACAAACGCCCAGGTGATTTGGGCGGCCATATCTCTTCTTTTGCCTCATCTGCCACGCTCTACGATGTGGGCTTTAACTACTTCTTCAAAGGTCCAACCGACGATAGCGCGGGCGATTTGCTGTACACCCAGGGGCATAGCGCGCCGGGTATTTATGCACGCTCTTTTCTTGAGGGTCGGCTCAGCGAAGATCAGATGGATAACTTCCGTCGAGAGGTTGATGGCGGTGGCTTGTCGTCTTACCCACACCCCTACTTGATGCCGGATTACTGGCAGTTCCCAACGGTTTCTATGGGTTTAGGTCCAATTCAGGCCATCTACCAAGCGCGTGTTATGAAGTACCTCGATGCGCGTGGCCAAGTGCCCCTAAATGGTCGCAAAGTTTGGGCTTTTCTAGGCGACGGCGAAACAGACGAGCCTGAATCCCTTGGTGCGTTGTCACTGGCCGGGCGCGAAAAGCTCGATAACCTAATCTTTGTGATCAACTGCAACTTGCAGCGACTGGATGGCCCGGTGCGCGGCAACGGCAAAATTATTCAAGAGCTGGAAGGCTCTTTTCGCGGTGCTGGTTGGAATGTTCTGAAAGTGGTGTGGGGTCGCAAGTGGGATCCTTTGTTTGCCAAAGATAAGAACGGCACCCTGCAACAGCGCATGAATGAAACCGTTGATGGTGAATACCAGAACTTTAAAGCCAAAGGCGGGAGCTACGTACGCGAGAAGTTCTTTGGCAACAGCGATGAGCTGACGGAGATGGTCGCTGATATGTCAGACGATGACATCATGCGCCTGAACCGAGGTGGCCACGACCCTTACAAGATGTATGCGGCTTATCATGCGGCGGTAAACCATACCGGTGAACCTACCGTGATTTTGGCGAAGACCGTCAAAGGTTATGGCATGGGGGATGCGGGAGAAGCAGAAAATGATACCCATAGCGTAAAAAAGCTCGACCTAGATGGATTGAAGCACTTTCGGGATCGCTTTGATGTGCCGCTAACGGATGCGGAGCTTGAAAGCGTGCCGTACTACCGACCCAAGGACGATGCGCCAGAGATGGTGTACATGCGCAACGCGCGAAAAAAGCTCGGTGGCCCCATGCCGTCGCGTCGCCCCAATCTAGAGCCTCTACCGGTACCCTCGCTAGATGCCTTTAAATCCCAGTTGCAAGGTTCTGGTGAACGAACCAACTCCACCACTATGGCTTTTGTTCGCTTGCTGGGTGTTCTGGCCCGAGACAAGGCCATTGGCGAACGTGTGGTCCCCATTGTGCCGGACGAGGCACGTACCTTTGGCATGGAAGGTATGTTTCGACAGCTGGGTATTTACTCGGCCGTAGGCCAGCTCTACGAGCCCGAAGACTCGGGCGAGATTGCCGCTTACCGAGAAACGGAAGACGGGCAAGTGTTAGAAGAAGGTATCAACGAGGCAGGGGCTTTTGCCGCCTGGATAGCGGCGGCAACGTCTTACGCTAACCACCAGCATACGTTGATCCCATTTTATATTTACTACTCCATGTTTGGCTTCCAGCGCATTGGCGATTTAGCCTGGGCGGCCGGCGATATGCGTGCTCGTGGTTTCTTGCTGGGTGGCACTGCCGGTCGTACTACGCTGAACGGCGAAGGCCTGCAACACCAAGATGGACATAGCCATGTGTTGGCATCCACCATCCCTAACTGCGTGGCTTACGACCCTTGTTATGCCTACGAGCTAGCGGTGATTGTGCAGGACGGTATGCGTCGCATGTACGCTGAGCTGGAGCCCGTTTATTACTACATCACGGTCATGAACGAGAGCTACGTGCAGCCGGCTATACCTGAAGGGGATACGGTGATCCCCGGCATCTTAAAGGGCATGTATCAACTGCGTGTCTTGGGTGAAGGCAATGCTAACCGCGTGCGCCTGTTGGGTAGTGGCACCATTTTGCGTGAGGTTGAAGCCGCAGCAGAGATGTTGGTGAACGAACACAATCTTTGCGTGGAAGTTTGGAGTGTGACCAGCTTCACGGAGCTCACGCGCGAAGCGCAAGATGTGATGCGTTGGAACCTGTTGCACCCGGATCAAGAACCAAAGCAGTCGTATATCGCACAGTGTTTGGCGGGTGATGCGCCGGTGATTGTGTCTAGTGACTACATGAAAAGCTTGGCAGAACCTTTGCGTAGCCAGATTTCTGCTCGGGTAGAAGTGTTGGGTACCGATGGTTTTGGGCGCAGTGATACCCGAGAGCAACTTCGTCACTTCTTTGAAGTGGACCGACGTTTTGTGACCTTGGCGAGCCTCTTTGCATTGGCGCAAGAGCAGAAGATACCCGTTGAGCAGGTGCGCGCGGCGCAACTGGCTATGGATATTGATGCAGAGAAGGTTAATCCCAGAACTAACTAGAACCAGTCAATAGATAAGGTTTTCAAGTGCAAATAAAAATTCCAGATATTGGTGATGTTGACTCGGTAGAGGTCATTGAACTTTGTGTTGCTGTTGGCGATACCGTTGGCCCAGATGACCCGTTGATTATTATTGAGTCAGATAAGGCCTCCATGGAGGTGCCGGCAACCAGCGCCGGTGTGGTCGAAAGCATTGTGGTGGCACTAGGCGATTCGGTTAGCACGGGTGATGTGATAGTGACCTTAGCGGCAGATGCTGCAGGTGCCCAGTCAGAGCCTGAATCGCCCGAGCCTGCTGCAGAAACCTCAGCCGCGTCGAGTCCGGCTGCAGATACCGGTGAAGCAGAAGTGGCCGCAACGAGCCCTCCACCCGCGGCATCAGCCCCAGCCAGCTCCCAGTTAGATATCGCCGTGCCCGATGTTGGCGATGTGGACGGTGTTGAAGTGGTTGAGGTGTCGGTTGCTGTTGGTGATGCGGTGGCCAACGGTGACCTGTTGGTCATCTTGGAATCCGACAAAGCCTCCATGGAGGTGCCTTGTGAACACGAGGGTACCGTGATTAAAGTGCACGTTGCCAACGGCGATACCGTGCAACAAGATTCATTGTTGGTGACCTTAGAAGTAGCGGGTGGTGACGCTGTTGCACCAGCGGCGGCACCAGCTCCCAAGGCTGCTGCGGTAACTGAACCCCCTGTCGCTGCCCAAGCGAAATCTGAGGTGGCGGTTGCTGAACCTGCGTCTGCACCCGCAGCTGGTACGCCTAAACCCGGGGCACCCGTGCATGCCGGTCCAGCGGTTCGACGGCTAGCGCGAGAGTTAGGCGTTGATCTAACCCAAGTCAAAGGCACCGGTAACAATGGCCGCCTAGTCAAAGACGATGTTAAAGCTTTTGTAAAGAGTCAGCTCAGTGCCTCGGGTGCACCCCAAGGTGGGCAAGGTAGCGGCATTCCACCAGTGCCTACGGTGGACTTTGCCAAGTTTGGCCCGGTCAGCTTAGAGCCTCTGGGTCGCGTTCGAGAGTTGGGCGCGCAAAATTTGCATCGCAGTTGGCTAAACGTTGTGCATGTGACCCAACACGATGACGCCAACATCACTGAGCTAGAAACTTTCCGCAAGTCGTTGAAAGCGCAAGGTGAAGCCAAAGGGATTAAGGTCACGCCGCTGGCTTTTATTATCAAAGCTTGTTGTGCCTGTTTGCAGGAGTTTCCGACCTTTAACGCATCGCTTGATGCGCAAGTAGAAAACTTCATCTTGAAGCAGTATTACAACATTGGCTTTGCGGTTGATACCTCCTATGGGTTGGTTGTGCCGGTCATCAAAGACGTAAATCAAAAAGGTATCTGGGATCTGTCTGCCGAGATTGTTGAGCTGGCAGGCAAGGCCCGGGATCGCAAGTTGGGTATGAATGATATGCAGGGTGGCACCTTTAGCGTTTCCAGCTTGGGTGCTATCGGTGGCACCGGCTTTACCCCCATTGTTAACGCGCCTGAGGTTGCTATCTTGGGTGTGGGGCGAACGACCATGAAGCCGCATTGGACCGGCAGCGAGTTTGTGCCAGCGAAGATGTTGCCGCTATCTTTGAGCTACGATCATCGTGCGATTAATGGTGCGGAAGCAGGACGTTTTGTACAGCGGTTGACCCAATTGCTTGGTGACGTTCGACAGTTGGTTCTCTAGCCGGCTTGCGCCGCTTACCTACTTGGTTTGCGGCGCTGGGCCACGCCATTGCTGTTCCCTTGTACCTTCGTTGAGGGTTCGGGCCAGTACAAAGAAATAGTCACTCAAGCGATTTAAGTAGGCGGCGCCAGGTGCGGTGTCTTCTGGCAGAGCCCACATACAGCGCTCGGCGCGGCGGCAGACCGTGCGACATACATGGGCCAGCGCAGAGCCCTGTGTACCACCGGGCAGCACAAATTCGGTTAAGGGTGGCAGCGCATCATTTAAGGTAGCCACGGCTTCTTCTAAAAGCTCGGGGGTTGGAAATTTGTCGCTGCCCGGAAAAGCCAGTGCGCCGCCCAAATCAAAAAGTGCCTGCTGAATGTCTTGCACGAAGCTCGCATTGTCGGCTTGCGTCGCTTCTGTTTTAAGGTGCACAAGCAGCGAGCCTACAAAGCTGTTCAACTCATCGATGGTACCAATGGCTTCGAAGCGCTCATGGGTTTTGGGTAGACGAGTGCCATCGGCTAAGGAGGACGCACCGGCATCACCACCTTTGGTGGTCACTTGGGTTATACGTTTTTTCACTAGCTCAGCGTACCTTGAGCCTGGGTGGCTAGCAACGGATCGAATAGCTCAACGTTGATCACGCCGGTATCAAAGGAGCGTTCTAGACCTGCCAGGCCAAGGTCCATGAAACCGCTGGCGCTGGGGTAGCCGGTACTTTCTGCGGCTGCACAAATGCTAACGCCAACCACTACCGGTATGTAGCCCTCACTGGTTTTGAAGGACTGCATGTATAGGTTGTCGAAGATGCGCCGAAAGCTATGTGAGGTGCAGCTTTCTAAGCTCGGTTGGTGGGTGATTACGGTAAACGCATTGTCCGTCGGTCTGGTTACTACGTCTAAAGGCCGAACCAGCGCGCGTATCTTTGCGCTAATGCCGCTCATCAACTCGTCTATCACAGATTGTTCGTACTGCTCGAGCACCACGCTTAAATTGTTGACCCCCACCATAAGCAAGCAGGCAGCGCCGCCACGAGATTCAGCCTGGCGCAACAGGTCATCAACCCGGTCGATGGCGAATTTTTTGTTACCTAGGCCAGTCACTGGGTCCACTAGGTCTGTGGTTTGCAACTCTTGAATGTTTTTGCGTAGCAGCTTGTTGGTGTGGAGCAGCTCGTTGTAGCGGGTAGAGATGCGCTTAGCGGACTGCACTCGAGTTAACAAGTGAGCGCGTATGTTGCCCTTGTTTAGAAAGTCATCTACCCCTTCAGCAAACGCTGACTCCATCTCGTCCGAGTCATCACGCGCGGTGAGCAGCATGACATAGGTGTAATGATCGGTTTCTTCGTCGAGCTTTTTCACCCGACGGGTTAGCTCAACCCCATCTAGTGCGGGCATCAACCAGTCGGCGATCAAAATTTGAGCAGGGCGCTTTTCTAATGAGCGCAGCGCTTGCAAGGGGTTGTTGGTAAAGCGTACGTTGTTGAAGCCGCCTGCGCGAAGCACCTTGGCGATGATCGCGCTAGAGAACTTAGCGTCATCTACGACCAATATTGGAATGTCTTCGTTAGCCATGTATTTTACCAGCGCTACCGTACTGAGTGACTTGTTGAGGTTTGTGGAATGTTAACACGTGTGGGCTGTAGCCTATGTGAGGTAGTTGGTCTGCTGTAGCTTTACATGCCGCATAATTTGTCTTTCAGGGTAAGGTTTGAGTTAGAGGGTCGGTGTTCATCGGCTGATGTTAAGAAGTGGTTCTTTAGAAGTGGTTCTTTAGAAGTGGTTAATGAGGAGGGCTTTGTGCCTGCGTTTGACATAGTTTGTGATGTAGATCGCCAAGAAGTACGCAATGCGGTTGATCAAACCTTGCGTGAGATTGGTACCCGATTTGATTTTCGGGGTATTGATACCAATGTGGAGCTGAACGACAGCGGTATCTTGCTGGCAGCGGAAGAAGAGTTCCAGTTGGGTCAGATTCTTGACATTTTATATGACAAGCTCAACCGACGAAGCATCGATGCTAAGGCTTTAGAGGAAGGTAAAATTGAAGCGGCAGGCAAACAGAAACGCCAAACGTTTTCTCTGAAGCAGGGTATCGATCGAGATAACGCCAAAAAAATTGTCAAAATGATCAAAGATTCTAAGCTCAAAGTGCAAACGCAAATTCAAGGCGAAGAGCTTCGGGTCAACGGTAAGAAGCGCGATGATCTGCAAGCGGTGATGGCCTTGCTGAAAGAGGCGGACTTGCCTATCCCTCTGCAGTTCAACAATTTTCGTGATTAGCCCTGCGTCGCTCATTTGATCACCTCAAATTGACCCTCTCCAGTTGGGCTTGTTCCTTTGACAAGCGCTGAGCGAACAAGCTGGCGGCAGAGCTTTGCGGTATACAAGCAGCCTCGGGTGTTGGGGCTGCTGTTTCTGGGCTTTTCTGCTGGTCTACCTTACCTGTTGGTGTTTTCGACCTTGTCTGCTTGGCTCACCGACTACGGGGTTAGTCGTTCCACCATTGGCTTTTTTAGTTGGATGGGCATTGTCTATTCGGTCAAGGTGATCTGGGCACCGGTTGTTGACCGGCTGCGTTTGCCACTGCTCACCAAGTGGCTTGGACAGCGACGCAGTTGGATGTTGATTGCGCAGCTCGGCATTGTGCTTGGTTTGCTGTCCATGGCGAGGCTTGATATCGCCAACGAGCTTACCGCGCTTGCATTCATTGGTGTCTGGATAGCATTTTGCTCAGCAACCCAAGACATCACGATTGATGCGTATCGCATCGAGATCGCGGAGGTAGAGCAGCAGGCGGCGATTGCCGCGAGCTATATCCTAGGTTATCGACTGGCGTTGTTGGTGGCGGGTGCTGGCGCTTTGTATATTGCTGATTTCGCTTCCTGGCCTACGGCTTATACGGCAATGGCGGCACTGGCGGGTTTAGGTGTTATCACCACCTTGTCAGT
Organism: uncultured Pseudomonadales bacterium; assembly: GCA_938036875.1. Classification (GTDB taxonomy): domain Bacteria; phylum Pseudomonadota; class Gammaproteobacteria; order Pseudomonadales; family Azotimanducaceae; genus CALHVX01. Next base: position 7,995 of record CALHVX010000152.1, on the reverse strand, counting down.
AGCGCGACCAGAGTCGGATAACCGACCTCGCGGCCTAGAGAACACCAAAGGCTTTGGGCAAAATTTGCTAGACGCGGTGATCAACCCCTTTGTTGAATTTTGGCGACGATGTGGCCGGTTTGTTGTGCCCCTCCTGCTGCTCATCAGTTTTTATCGGGTCAGCGATATCACCATGGGTGTTATGGCCAATCCGTTTTACCTGGACCTGGGTTTTTCCAAAAGTGAAATCGCCAGCGTCGTAAAGTTCTTTGGCTTTGGTATGACTATCTTGGGCTCGGTAGTCGCTGGCGTTATGGTCGTACGCTACGGGCTAATGAAAATTTTGTTGCTCGGTGCCGTTTTAGTGGCTGCCACCAATCTGCTCTTTGCGGTTATGGCCGGGGTTACCTCTGAGCCGTCTCTGACCTTCTTGGCTTTTACGATTAGCGTCGACAACTTCAGCGGTGGCCTAGCAAACGTAGCCTTTATCGCCTTTTTGTCTTCGCTAACCAGCAGTTCTTACACGGCAACCCAATATGCGTTGTTCAGTTCTTTGATGACATTGCCGGGTAAGTTCATCGGTGGCTACGGTGGTGTGTGGGTAGATAGTTTTGGATACCAAGATTTCTTCGTTCTAGCTGCTGGACTTGGCCTGCCGGCCATTGGGTTAGTGCTTTGTCTGATGATCTGGCCACCTAGCCCGAAAGTGATGGGTGGCGGTGGCTGAAGGGACCGGTCGGGATTTGGATCCCAGCTTATGGTGGTGAAAGCAAGCCTTGGATGTCTTGTCAGTCCGTATCCCAACGACAACCCCGAGCCACCCGTGCCCCAACAAACTCCACCCCTTCGGACTTCAAACGTCGAATTTGTAGGTCCCGATTGTGCGGATTGCTGATTTGCAGCTGCGAGTTCACCACCCGATGCCAGGGCAGCTTGCTGCCTTTGGGCAGGTTGCTCATGGTTCGCCCAACTAAGCGTGCATGGCTGGGCATACCGGCCAGCTTGGCCACTTGGCCATAACTGGCCACCTGACCCTTGGGAATCATGCCAACCACCTGCCAGATGCGGGTTGCTGGGTCCGGTTGACTTCCATCCACCTCGCCCCCATGTTGTTTAGACGGTGCTGTTGACACCGCTTTCCTGGAGACTTTTTTGTCACGCTGGTTTTTGCTCTTTTTCTTAACGCCCATTATCGAAATGTACCTGCTATTGAAGGCCGGAGGGTACTTTGGTGCGCTAATCACTATCGGTGCCGTCATGTTCACCGCGGTGGTTGGTGTGGCGCTGCTGCGTAGGCAGGGTTTGGCGACCCTAACCCGAGGTCAGCAAAAGCTGGCGGCAGGGCAGTTACCAGCCTCTGAGATGGCCGAGGGGTTGTTGCTAGCGGTAGCCGGGCCGTTGTTGCTAACGCCAGGATTTATCACGGATGCAGCCGGATTTGCGCTGCTGATCCCGGCAGTTCGCTCGGCATTTGCAGCGGGCGTCGCTAGCCGTTTTCAGGTGGTGGGTGCAGGTTCCATGGGGGCTGGGTTTGGATCTCAGGGGCCCTTTGGCGATCCAAACTTGGGCGCGGATGCGTCGCCGGGTCCCGGCTCGCCACCCAATTCAGGCCCTTATGCCGGCCCGGGTTCCAGATCGGGCCCCACGCCAAATGGCAGTCCAGGGGACATTATTGACGGCGAATTTGAGCGCCGAGACTAAAACAGCCCGCGACTAACCCTCCCAGCGGTCCTGCTTGGGCCAAAAGTTGGCCGATCTGAGTTTATTTCAGCTGAATCGCCGGCTGCCCCTTGAAACTGCGCGAAGCGCACTTATTATATGCGGCCCTTGGGTTAGCACTCTCATACCGAGACTGCTAATAGGACCCATTCGGCCCAAACTGGAATAACCCAGGTGGGGCGCATGTGACTGCAAGTAACTGGGAGATAAAAAAGAATGAAGATTCGACCTCTACACGACCGTGTCGTGGTGCGTCGGTTGGAAGAAGAGACCAAGACGGCCGGCGGTATCGTCCTGCCCGACTCTGCAACCGAAAAACCCTCACAAGGCGAAGTGATCGCCGTAGGTACCGGCAAGATCCTAGAAAGCGGCGATGTTCGCCCTCTAGACGTCAAGGCTGGCGACAAAGTTCTGTTTGGCCAGTATGGCGGCAGCACCGTTAAGGTGGATGGGGAAGAACTCCTCATTCTGAGCGAAAGCGAAATATTCGGTGTTCTAGAAGGCTAGTAAGCCTGGCTAGATTTTCGAAAAGACAGAGGAATTAAGAATGAGCGCTAAAGACGTAAAGTTTGGTGATGACGCGCGCAGCCGTATGCTGGAAGGCGTGAACGTGCTGGCAAACGCGGTGAAGGTCACTCTCGGCCCTAAAGGTCGTAACGTAGTATTAGATAAATCTTTTGGTGCCCCAACGGTAACCAAAGACGGTGTGAGTGTTGCTAAAGAGATCGAGCTGAAAGACAAGTTCGAGAACATGGGCGCACAGATGGTGAAAGAAGTCGCAAGCCAAACTTCTGACGAAGCTGGCGACGGCACCACCACGGCAACCGTTCTGGCTCAAGCTGTATTGACCGAAGGCTTGAAGCTGGTTGCAGCTGGCATCAACCCAATGGATCTCAAGCGTGGCATCGATAAAGCCGTTGCTGAAGCCGTGAAGCACATTAGCGAAATGGCTACTCCTTGCGCCGACTCTAAGTCGATCGCGCAGGTTGGTACCATCTCTGCGAACAGCGACGAAGCGGTTGGCGAGATTATTGCTAACGCGATGGACAAGGTTGGTAAAGAAGGTGTTATCACCGTTGAAGAAGGTTCTGGCTTAGAAAACGAGCTTGACGTGGTTGAAGGCATGCAGTTTGACCGCGGTTACCTGTCTCCTTACTTCATCAACAACCAAGACTCCATGGCTGCTGATTTAGAAGATCCGTACATTTTGTTGTGCGACAAGAAGATCTCTAACATCCGCGACATGCTCCCCGTACTAGAAAACGTTGCCAAGTCTGGCAAGCCGTTGATGGTGATTGCGGAAGATATCGAAGGCGAAGCGTTGGCAACCTTGGTTGTGAACAACATGCGCGGCATCGTTAAAGTTGCTGCTGCTAAAGCGCCTGGTTTTGGTGATCGTCGTAAGGCTATGTTGCAAGACATCGCGATCTTGACCGGCGGTACCGTGATCTCTGAAGAAGTTGGTCTAACGCTAGAAGGCGCAACCCTAGACGATCTAGGCACCGCTAAGCGCATCAGCTCGACCAAAGAGAACACCACCATCGTCGACGGCACTGGCGCTAAAGGTGACATCGAAGCACGCATTAAGCAGATCCGCGCTGAGATTGAAGACACCAGCTCTGACTACGACCGTGAAAAGCTCCAAGAGCGTTTGGCCAAGCTGGCTGGTGGTGTTGCAGTGATTAAAGTTGGCGCCCCTACCGAAGTAGAAATGAAAGAGAAGAAGGCTCGCGTTGAAGACGCGCTGCACTCAACTCGCGCTGCGGTAGAAGAAGGTGTGGTACCTGGCGGTGGTGTGACCTTGGTTCGTGTTCTGGACAAGATCAAAGATCTGGCTGGTGACAACGAAGATCAAACGGCTGGCATCGGCATTGCCTTGCGCGCGATGAGCGCACCACTTCGTCAAATCGCAGCTAACGCTGGTGATGAAGGCGCTGTGGTTATGGACAAAGTGTCTGCACTCAGCGGTAACGATGGCTACAACGCAGCAACCGGCGAGTACGGCGACATGTTGGCCATGGGTATCCTAGACCCAGCTAAAGTGACACGTACCGCACTGCAGTCCGCGGCTTCTGTTGCTGGCTTGATGATCACCACCGAAGCGATGGTCAGCGAACTGCCTGACGATAGTGCTGGCGGTGGCGCACCTGCAATGCCTGATATGGGCGGCATGGGTGGTATGGGCGGCATGATGTAGGCATTGCCTACTCAAGCTGTGTCACGCTTTAGCTTGGTTTAGACCTAGCTAGAGCGTTACAAAAAGGCGGCGTGTTCTGGCAATAGCTGGGCACGCCGTTTTTTTTGTGCCCGCATAGTTGAGCCTGATTTAAGGCCTTTTCTTCACTTTTCCTACTTTTGTGGCGAGAAATCGGCTTTTTACCTTGTTAAACGGTGTTTGAGCTTCATTTATCTCGGTTTGCATGGGCTTGGTAGTCGTTCGGGGCTTTTCCTGGGCAAATCAAACCCTTATAGTCCCTCGCGTAAGCACAACACACATAAACCGGGGGGGTTTACTATGGATATGGTTTTACTAGATTACTTGGCTCGATGGGGTCACTACCTAGCAGGTATTACTTGGATTGGCTTGTTGTACTACTTTAACTTTGTACAAGGCGCCTATTTTAAAGAAGCAGATGGTGACGCTCGCACAGATGCGTTCGTTAAGTTGGTACCCAGAGCCTTGTGGTGGTTTCGTTGGGGCGCCATGTTCACCTTCCTCACCGGCCTTGTAATGTTGGGTATTCGCGGTGCAGGTATCACCTTGGATATCACTGTTGGTGCGGTGATGGGCATCTTAATGTTCTTAAACGTGTGGCTAATTATTTGGCCTAACCAGCGTATTGTGATTGCCTCTAACGAGCAGATCAAAGCCGGTGGTGAAGCCAAGCCTGAAGCGGCTGCGGCGGCACCAAAAGCATTGCTCGCTTCACGTACCAATACGCTGTTCTCTATCCCGATGTTGTTCTTTATGGGGTCGAGCGCGCACTACGCTCACGGTGGCTTGTCTGGCAATTCAACGCCGCTAATTGTGAGTTTGGCTATCATTGGTGTGTTGGAGCTCAATGCGATCTTCGGCAAGCAAGGCCCGCTGACCAGTGTTAGTGGAGTCATTACCTCTGGTTTTGTTCTAACTGCCGTTCTTTGGGCTGTTGTAGAGCTTCTCTAGCCGCTGCACTGTTCCATCACGCGCAGCTTTCGAGCTGCGCGCTGCTTTTTGCCTCACTTTTTGTAATGATGCGCAGTTAACGCAACTGCGGTATTTCTAATGGCCAATAACTCCAATCAAAATCGACCGACCCCGACTCTATCGACTAGCCCTGATGAGTCTCAGGGGCGGCGTCGAGCGGGTGGTGTAGGCAGTGCTGATGCCGGTCGTCGGCGCTCTGGTGGCTCTGGTGGTGGCTCGTCGATTGCGATCAATTTGGTGCTGGCCATTTTAGTTGCTGGGCTTATGGTTGCCGGCTGGTTTTTGGCTAATCAGCACCAAATGCTCAGCGAAGAGCAACAGGCGCGTAAAGCGGCGGAGCAACGACTGCTTGTGCTAGAAGACCGTTTGCGCGTCACTGATGAAGCCTTAACTGAGACCGGCGCAGATACTGGCAAGCAAATCAATCGCTGGGAATCTGAGATACGTAAGCTCTGGGCGGTTGCTAACGAGCGTAACAAAGACTGGATCAAGGCCAACGAAGCTGCAGTAGCTGCGGGGGCTAAGCAAGCCAAGACTTTGCAAGCCGCCCAGCAAAAACTGCAGCAACAGCTAACAGCGCTGGATGCATCGGTTGCCAAGCTGGGCAAACTTAGCACCAGTATCGCTCGTGTTGACAAGAAAGTTGGTGATGTTGCCGCAACCCAGCAAGAAATGGTGGGGCGGGTGAACGCAGCGCGGCAAGCGGTAGCTAGCTTGCAGGCCGGATTGACCAATCGCGTTGAAGAGAATGAGCAAGCGGTTGCCTCTATGGATGCCTATCGCGGCCAACTCAATAAGCGCCTTGCGGATCTGGAGCGTGCATTAGCTTTACCCAGTGGTGGCTAGAACCGCTCAAATCGCTAGAGAGTTGCACACTTGGTGACCAACTTGTGACCGACGTCTTCTTCCGGGCAAGGGCCAGTAGGCATACTTGCTCCCATGCTCGCGCCGAATTCACTAGCCGTAACGGCAGCACACAAATCGCCCTCAGCGCTGTTAACTGTGCTGGGGTCACCCCATGTGCGCACCCAAACCACGGTGCAAGCATTGCTAATGCCTCGCGCTGGCCAGGTGCTGACAACAAGCCTACTAGATGAGCCCGCAGCGCAACAATTGATCGAATTTGCTAGTAACGATGCTTGGCCGATTCAAGAAAGCGTCTTTGCAGAGTTTCAAGACCTTGATGCCCAAGGCAAAGAAGATTTAGAGAGCGAAGGCGCTAGCGTGGCCTTGGTTTTGCTCGATGGCACCCTAGGGTTGCAAGCGCATGAGGCAAGGCTGCTGCGTCGCTACTTCCCCTTTGCATTGTTTGTATTGGGTTCTAACCAGACGCCCGCGGTTGGTGGGTTGCATGAGTTTGTTGATCTGGTGCTGCCGATACGTGCAGATGCTGAGGTGACTCGGGCCCTGTTGCAACATGCGCACGCTTACCGTTTGCGCAGTATTAAGGCACGTGACTTACTCCATGAGGTTGGTGCCGGGCGACAGCGGATGCACCAGCTGTCAGAAATCGGCGCGTCTCTATCATCGCGTCGAGATCTCGATGATTTGTTGCAAACCATTTTGTTTGAAGCCAGAAAGCTGGTTGGCTGTGATGCAGCCTCACTGTATCTCGTTGAGAGTGAAGTGGGCAATAAGAATGAGGGCAAGCAGCTACTCTTTAAGTTGTCGCAAAATGATTCCCTGAATGTCCCTTTTGTTGAGATGCGCTTGCCGTACTCAACGGAATCTCTAGCAGGCTATGTTGCGGTAACCGGGCACGAGCTGAATTTGGACGATGTGTACCAGTTGCCCGAGGGGACGCCCTACCAGTTCAACACCTCATTTGATGAATCCATGGGCTATCGCACACGTTCGATGTTGGTGCTCCCCATGCGTGATCATCGGGGCGCCGTTGTTGGTGTGTTGCAGTTTATTAATCGGCTGGATGAAAGTGGTGAGGACTGCATAGCGTTTAACGAAGAAACCACTGAATTGCTGCGCGCTATTGCGGGTCAAGCAGCGGTTTCTATTCAAAAGAATCAGTTGCTGCAAGATTTTAACGATCTGTTTGAAAGCTTTGTACAAGCCTCGGTGAAAACGATTGAACGACGCGATCCAACCACCAGTGGACATTCCTTTCGTGTTGCGCAAACCACGGTTGCCCTCATGCGGGCGTTACCAAATAGCAATATTGCGCGATTTGATGATCTCGAAGTAACCCAGGCGCACCTGAAAGAAGTGCGTTACGCGGCGTTGTTGCATGACTTCGGAAAAATTGGGGTCAGTGAGCGGGTACTGATCAAACCTCGCAAAGTTAGCGATGAACGCTTGGCTTTGCTGCAATACCGAATTGAGTTGCAAAAAGAACGTTTGCGTCGGCGCGCTGTTGAGCGCCAGCTAGATTTGTACCACGGTCATGGACCCAGCTTAGGTGTGCAAGGTTCAGAAGATGTTGCGGTACAGGTTCGTGCGTTGCGCACCGAGCTGGATGAGCAGCTATCTATGCTGGACCAGTACTACCAATGGCTGGTGCAAGCGAACGAACCGGATATGCTGAGCAAGTCCGATTTTGATTTTTTGCAAGAAGTCCGGGACTACCCGTTTCTCGAAACCGATGGCACTTTGGGTGGACTAATTGCTGAGTCCGATTTGCAGGCGTTGTCAGTGCGGCAGGGCAGCCTCACCACCGAAGAGCGGCAAGAGATTCAATCTCACGTTGTTCATACACAAGAGTTTTTAGCGACCTTACATTGGCCACCCGAGCTTGCTGGTGTTCCAGAAATTGCTGGCGCGCATCATGAGAAGCTAAACGGTAGTGGTTACCCTCAGGGTTTGGCAGGGGAGCAGATTCCGCTAGCCACCCGGGTGATGACGGTTTGTGATATTTATGACGCACTAACGGCGATGGATCGACCTTACAAGCCGGCTATGTCCGTTGATAGCGCGATAGCGGTTCTAAACAAAGAGGCAGATCTGCAACTGTTGGATGCGGACGTAGTGCAGGTATTTATCGACAGCAAGATATCCGAAATATCTTTCTCAGATCACAAGGGCTAGCAACAATTTTTGCAGTAAGCCCGTCGCGAGTTGCGCCCCTAACCGATTATTCTGCCCAAAGATCAACTACG
>CALHVX010000151.1 GCA_938036875.1 uncultured Pseudomonadales bacterium | reverse complement strand
CGAAAATGGCGTTCAAAGTTCTCATCGCCAGTAACCGCCGGCGCATCAATTTGCGCAGCGCTACGTGCGCGACCAACCAAAATGCCAAAGTACATGTACTGAAGCAACGCTAGCATGACAACGATAGTGACATATTCCATCTTGGACCCTTATCTTAAAAAAGTGAAAATACACAGCGAGCTGACTCAGCTTGTACCTAGCTGTTGTCGGCTCCACTACAGTTTTGATGCATCTGGTGTGAGCATAAAACTGGCCGTGGTTTCTGCCACCACCGCACCACTGTCCACACGGACAATTCGGCCCTGCATCTGCGCCAATCGCCCTTTACGTTTCAAACACCGCCCTTCTAGCTGCACCGGCGTACCAATGGGCAATTGTTCACGGTAACGAATCTCTGCACGGCCAGTAAAACAAGCAATGCCTTGGAGCCACAGGCAGTTTGCCATCACATCATCCAGCAAGCTGAACATAATGCCGCCATGGGTGACGTTGTCGTAACCCATGTGCTCTTTGGCGGGGGTGAACTGCGCAACACATAGCTCGCCTTCCAAACGGAAGTTGACGCCCAGGCCAGCTGGATTGTTCGGGCCGCAAACAAAACACCCATTGGCCGCATCGTTGAGCCTGCTGATGTCGGTTGCAGAGGATGCTGAGCTGTCTTCTATATTGGGGCTATCCATTAGTCCTCACTTGCCCAGGTTAGCCAGCCACTTATAGCAGAGTAGCTGAGCCTGAGCGGTCCGCACCTTATTTGCCGCCAAAGAGCGACACCTGCACGGACCAAGTGGGCTAGAGCGGTTCCCACCTCTACTTCCGGCGGGGCAACAGGGTATCATTACCCATTAACCTCGTTCACCTGACTTGTTGGAGCACCCACCGCGCACCATGGCTAAGCCCACAAACTCAAGCTCCACGGCACCTGAACGCAACCACCCGGAGGCGGTTGCCAACGCCATCCAGATCCGTTCCGTTGCAGCCAGATTGCAGGCCTACCGGCGTCAACAGTTTCAGCCCGGCCCAGCAACCCGCCAGGCAGCGGTATCTATCATTTTGCGAAATGTCGGCACTGGCAATCATGCGGAGCTACCCAAGCTCACTGAGCACACCGAGGTCCTGTTCATCAAGCGCGCCGACAAACCCGGTGATCCCTGGTCTGGACATATGGCCTTCCCTGGCGGGCACTTGGAAACCAGCGATGCAGGCCTTGCCGCTGCAGCCGCCCGCGAGACACTAGAAGAGATAGGCCTAGATCTGGATGCAAACGCCAGCTATCTGGGCGCGGTTGATCAACAGCGCGCCAACCCCAAAGGTCGTGAGCTGGACATGATCATTGAGCCGCACGTGTACGAGCTACATCAATTGCCACCCTTAGATTTGAACTACGAAGTGGCGGATGTAGTGTGGGCAAACCTGGGCACCTTGATGCTCAACTCGCTGCACGATACCGAGGTGAAACCCATGATGGGTACCCCTACTACCTTTAACGGCTATCGACTTAGCCCCGAGCATTTTGTGTGGGGCTTAACCTATCGCATGCTTAAGGCGTTCTTCGATGTCGTGCTACCCAACTGGCAGCCACCTCAAGAGATCGACTAACCTTCCCCGGCTTTGTAGCCGTAGTAGCTGGCAATCGCCAAACCGGTGGCTACGCTGGTGAAGGGGTCGTGCTCAACTACCTTGTTTGGAAAACGCTCATCCAAGATTTGCCGAACCGCGGGAATCAAGCTTGAGCCACCGGTTCGCAGCACCACATCAATATCTGCTGGGTTAAGCTGCGCCCGGACCAAGGTCTCCTCTAACGCTTGGGTGAACTGGGTCAGAAGTCCGGCAATTATCTGCTCGAACTCGGCGCGCGTTAACCGTAGCTCAACGTCTAACTCTGGAATATCTAGCAACGCCTCAGACACATCCGACAGTTCAGCCTTTAGGTCTTTAATTTTCTGAAAAACGGAGTAGCTTAAGTTGCGCTTGATAAGCTCCCTTAGCCGCGAAAACTTGGCCACCGCAGGACCTCCTGCTTCGATGCACTCCATAACGGGTGTCGTGAATTTGTTTTGGTTCAGGGTGTAGGTCACGGCCCAATTCAACAGCAGGTCTTCGTAGTCTTCAAACGGAAAGCGGGTTTCTATCTCACGATCCATGCCTCGCCGGGTCCAGCTTTCGCCTTTACCCAGCAAGGGAAACAGCAACTCACGAAACAAACATTGGTCGATGTGATCTCCGCCCAAACCAATACCGTGTGTCGCAATCACATCAAACCGTTGATCATCCGGTCCGGTGGCCCGCCGCTTGAGCACACAAAAGTCCAGCGTACCGCCACCAAAGTCCACGGTTAACAACGTAGAGCCAGCCACTTCGGGGTTGGCATGTAAAAAGCTAACGCCTGCTGCAATCGGCTCGGGATAGAAGGTTTGCTCGGTAATCCCCGCATATTTATAGGCTTCGGTTAAACGCTGCAATGCGGTGGTGTTCCGGTAATTCTCGCGCCCCTCAAAGTTTACCGGATGACCCAAGTGCGCATAGTTTGCCGAACCAAGCGCCGCTTCGAGCGCCAGCCGCATGCGCAGCAATAGCGGCGTGATTAAGGCCACCAACCGAAACGGACGCTCAAACACCATAAGGCGCCGTACGCTTGCATCGCCTAGCAGACGTTTAGTGCCGCGAAACAATCGCCCCTGCAAGCCACTATCAATTACTGGCGCGCCGTAAACTTTTTGCGTAACCGTTTCTACCGGGGCTATGCTGTCGGAATCACCATGCTCAACAAACGAGCTGGTTTCACCAATCACTTCCGGCACCATCTCAACGGTGCGCCCAGTGTTGTCAGCTATGTACTGGGCAATAGCGCTAGCGCCGGTTTGTGTTTGCACTGCACGGTCTATATAGGTGGCCGATGGCATGATGTCTTCGTCGTCTTCAAGCGCTACTAGCTGCACACGCTTGCCATCAAACACCGCTACCGCAGAGTTGGTTGTTCCGTAGTCAATGCCGATCCCTTTGCGCATGGGCTTGCTAACGCTCCACCCGAACCAGCACGTCCGCAAAGGCTTGCTGATCTTGCTCGGACATCTCTAGCCAATCTTCTAACACGGATGCGTTGTGCTCCCCTTGATGGGGTGCACGCCCTTTCACCCCGGCGCTCGCTGAAGAAAAATGGTACGGCGATTGAGTAACGCGACGCATACCACCAGCGCCATCTGGTACCTGAGTAAAAGTACCGCGATGCTTGGCCGTGGGTAGCTCAGGCGCCAGCTCTGCTGGACGTACATCGCCCCAAGCTAGGTTCATATTGGCCAGTGCAGCGATCACCGCCTCGCGATCGGTACAAGTGGATTTAAAAAACGTCTGAGCTGCTGCCCGGCGAGCGCTGATTTTTTCCTCTAAGGTGGCGTCTGGCCCAGAAGGGTCGACTAACTGATACTTCTCTTTGAGCAAGCTCCAGATGTACCGCAGGTCCCCTGATATCAACATAGTCCCACCAGCGGTATCCCAAATATCGCTATTGCCACCTCGGGTCTCATAGCTATCTTCTAAGGCGTAGTGCATCTGGTCATCGGTGACTACGCTGGCATCAATCATGGCCATATCCACATGCTGGCCAACACCCGTCTGCTCGCGGGCATAAAGCGCTGACAGCAAACCAACCAATCCGTGCAACGAGGCGTTGGTATCGGCAATGGACTGAGCAATATCCACAGGTTTGGCATCGGTATAGAAGGCTTGGCGATGCAGCAAGCCAGTCTCTGCATGCACAATCGGGGCGTATGCAGCGCGGCCAGATTCTGGGCCACCTGCACCAAAGCCAGATATGGACAGCATAATGAGCTTGGGATTGCGCTCTTTGAGGCTGGCGTAGCCAACCCCAAGCCGATCCATCACCCCAGGTCGGAAGTTTTCCACAACAATGTCGGCACGCTCGGCCAACTGTTTGATGAGCTCAGTACCCGCTGGTTTGCGCAGATCCACACTCATACCCCGCTTGCCCGCATTTTGCTGAAAAAAGTAGCCAGCCAAGCCTGCAATCTGTTTGCCCCATAACCGGGTAACGTCCCCCTCCGGCGGCTCCACCTTCACCACATCCGCCCCTAGATCGCTGAGCATTCGACCGGCAAAAGGACCCGCTAGCACTCGCGACATATCCAGCACCCGAACTCCGGCCAGCGGCCCGGCCGTACTAGTATTCTCAGACATCTGCCTTCCCTTCTCGGTTGTAGAACATTGGTGCAACATCGATGGATTAATGGTGCTGCGCGTCTGCGCGACACAAAAGCTTTGGGAGTTTATACGGCAGCCACCCAGTTGGGTAGAATGCAAAGATGAGCAATATTCGATCATTAAAAAGCGCTGCTAAGAAGAAGCGCAAAAGCAAGGCTCAAGGGAATACCTTGTGCGGTCGTGGGCACCATAAGTGGGTGGTGGACAAAGACAAACCTTTTGCCGTGCGCCAAGGCAAGCTTGTTAGTGCCAGCCACTGCAGTCGCTGTGGCAAGAGCAAAGCCGAGCTTACCTAGCCCTACCGATCCATTTAGGTATAACGGGCCAATACAATGGGTTACTAAATCTAAGACTTGCGGGTCACGACGCAACTTTTAGGCATTCCCCACCTCTAACCCTGTATGCCAGCCAACGCCAACCACCCAAAAGGCCACTAGATGCTTGTCAATTATCTCGCCCGTCAGCCCGTTAGGGTTCGTTGCAAGGCTTGGGCAGCCGAGTAATCGCCGACCAACCCGACAATCACGCAAAATCCTGTCTTCATTTTGTGTCCTACCCGTCAACCGCCGGAGCTAACCCTCATCCAAAGGATCAAATACGTTAAACTGACCGCTATGCAAAATTCTCATTCAAGTTCCAACGTCACGAACCGGCTGCTGTTCAGCTCAATTTTCGCCTTGCTACTGACCCTTGCTGGCTGTCAAAGCACCGGGTCCGGCGCTCGCCAGGACGACCCTACGGTTGCTAGCCTGCGTGCCGACTTCATAGACGCGCAGGATATGCCTGCCAATCTAAAGCGGCTGACCGAGCTTGAAGCCCAAGCCTTGCAGTTGGTGGATGACGAACCCTTAAAGCTAGGCTCTTTAGGGACCGCTATTTTGGACCTCTACTACGGCAGCCTCACGGGCCACTACGTAATGCAACGTTTCTACGACCATGTAGAAAACACCGAAACGGCCGCTTTACATGCGGACTGGGTTACTAGAATCCGCGCCGATATGGGCAAGCAGGGAGCTAGTAGCATCGACCAACCCTACACGGCAATCACCACGGTTGAACCCGTTGCCTTCGCCCGCAGCGAAGGTCTTGTGCCTGTTGGCAGTATCTATCGCACCAATAAAGACACACCCTTTGCACTGTTGATGCTGGCTAAGCCCAAGCAAGGCAACCTGAAAAACCTGCATTTCACGCTGGATACCGTCTATCAAGCATCTGCGCAAACGCTCAAGAAAAAAGATGAACAGTTCACGCCGTTCGAGCTGATGGCACACCTGGCCCGCAACGGTGACACCGCAGCACAAGCCGCCATTGGCGCCTATCTTGGGTCCCATGACCGCTATGACGACGCCACCGGCTGGCTACGTGCAAGCTCCCGCAGCGGTAACGTTTTAGCGAACAACCTTCTGGCACGAGTGTTTTGGGAGCAAGCCAGCGTTGCCAAAAACGATGACACCCGCGCTGCAGCCCTAGATCAAGTGCTCGAAAACTACATGCACGCCATCGCGTTAGGCTCAACCGATGCGGCCTACGCCCTGAGCGTTTTATATCTAAACGAGCACTATGGTGCTGAAAATGTCACGGCTGGCTTACCGCTACTGCAGCAGGCGGCTGACGCTGATCACCTAGGCGCCATCTTGTACTCGGCACACCTAAATTATGCCGGCGAAAAAGTACCGCAAAACATCAAAGTTGCAGAAGGTTACTACCGCCGAGCCGCCGAGCTTGAGAGCGCTCCAGGGCAACGGGCCTACGCTAAGTTTTTGTTGGACCGAGAGCACGCGGTTGGGGCAGAGCCTCACCCTGAAACCTTAACTTGGCTCAACAACTTAGCCGAGCAAAACGATCCCGAAGCCATGGTGCTCCTTGGTAATTTTTATGCTCGTGGCATTGCTACCCGCGGCAACCCGAAACGCGCCGTACGTTGGTTTGAAAAGGCGGTCGCCGCGGCGAAGCAAAGCGCCAACATCGTTAACGAGGTGGCCTGGACCTTGGCCGTAACCGACCAGCCGAAGCTAAAGCGCGCTGAATACGCCATGGCTATCATGAGCGAGATGATGCAAAGCGACAAAGCCGCCCGCGTCAACTCTGCTTATCTGGACACCTGGGCCGCCACCTTTGCCGCCAACGACCAGTTCGAACGGGCAGTAGAGGTGCAAATTGAAGCCTTGGAACAGGCGACTCGCGATCTCGCCGAAGCCCAAGCAAAGGCAACCCCCGAAGCTAGCAACGTTGACGAAGCCCAAGCGGTGGTCGACGAGTTGCAACAACACCTAGAAGACTTCAGCGCACGCCGCTCACTGTCTGAACCGGTGCCCTAGTCAGCGCTAGACGGCGCTTTTAGGACACCAATGGTGGATTTGCCCCAAATCACCGCAGCCGCAGCGCTTGCACACCGCACCCCCATGCTGGATTTGCGAGCACCTACTGAGTTTGCCAAAGGGGCTCCGGTTGGCGCGATCAACCTGCCGCTACTAACCGATGCAGAACGCCACCGTATTGGCATTACCTACCGCCAGCAGGGCCAAGCGGCCGCCATCAAGCTTGGACACAAGCTGGTAACCGGCGAGCTTAAAGCGCAACGCATCAACGGCTGGAAGCGTGCTTGCGAAGAACACACCCAAGGTTTGCTGTACTGCTGGCGCGGCGGTCTACGTTCCGAGCTAGTCGGAACCTGGTTGCAAGAAGCCGACGTGCAGGTACAACAAGTCACCGGTGGTTTTAAAGCACTTAGGCGCACCGCACTAGCCAAGATTGAAGAGGCTGGGCAACAAGCAAACTGGTGGGTGTTAGGTGGCCGAACCGGATCTGGCAAAACCGTTTTGCTGCAACAACTCGCCAACGCCGTTGATCTCGAAGGTGCGGCCCAACACCGCGGCTCCGCCTTTGGCGCCCAGATACAACCCCAACCCACTCCTATTGCCTTTGAGTTTCGTCTAGCTTCCGCTTGGCAGAACCAACAAGAACAATATCAACCAAAAACCAGTGGTGGAACACACAAACCCACATTAGTAGTCGAAGACGAAAGTCGTGCCATCGGCCGACTGGGTTTACCAACTGCCTGGTTTCAAGCCATGCAAAGTGCACCCATCGCTTTGTTGGAAGTACCTTTTGCCGAGCGTGTAGAGAATATTGCGACTGAATACGCAACGCTGCCCCTAGCTCAAGGCTACAACCCCAAGGCATTGCATCAGCACTACGCCAACGCCTTGCTGCGCATCAAACGACGTTTGGGTGGCGCCCTGTGGAAAGAAATTGATGATGCGCTATCCGCAAGCTTTGCTAGCAACGACCATCGACCCTGGATCGCGGCATTGCTCGAGCGCTACTACGACCCCATGTACAACTACCAGCTAGAGAAAAAACAGGCGCGCGTAAAAATTCAGGGTGACGCACAGACGCTTATCGATTTTTTGCGCGTGCAAGACGCCTAGATCTAGGCGCTGAATTGAACTGCTAGTGATTGTGGTTGTGATCGTGGCCGTGAGGGCGCTGGGCAAACGCTTGGGTTCGCTCCGCTAGCATATCGCTGGCAACCACCCCCTTGCTTGCCAGCAACTGCTCTAGCGCTAGTTGAAAGTAATCGTAGTATGCAAAGTTATCACCAGTGGTGACAACGCCATCCAACTGGGCAATCAACGAAACACGAAACTCGTCCCAGCTGAAAAGACCCGCTTCCGCCAGGCTCCGCGCCATGCCAAATACTCGGCCCTGCCAGGGTGCATCAAACTGCAACTCACCGTTGACCATTGGTGGCGCGGACGCTTCGTCAAACTCACCTACTGCAGCCACGAGTCATCCACTCACTGCAGGTAGGGTTTCAACACCAATCATGGCATTGCGTGTGACTAACTCGGCAAGTTCATCCTGACTCAGCCCCGCACTACCTTCGGGCTGTTGCGGCAATACCAGGTAGCGAACCTCGGCACTGCTATCCCAGACTTGAACAGATTTTGCCTTTGGCAGTTCCAGGCCAAACTCAGCAAGTACGGAGCGTGGCTCACGGACAATGCGCGAGCGGTAAGCTGGATCTTTGTACCAAGTGGGTGGCAAACCCAACAAAGCCCAGGGGTAGCAGGAACACAAAGTACAGACCACCACGTTGTGTACCGCCTGCGTGTTCTCAACGACAACCAGCTTATCCACCTGACCACCATCAAACTCGTATGGCCCAATAGCGCTAGTGGCATCATCCAGCAACTGCAACTTGAACTGCGGATCGGTCCAGGCTCGAGCGACAATCCGAGCGCCATTCATTGGCCCAACGCGTTCGTTGTAGCGCTGCACAATGTCATCCACCTTCGCGCTGGTTAACAACCCGCGTTCGATCAAGATGGCTTCCAAGGCTTCCGCTCGCAAGGCTTGGGGGGATGCTTCACTCATGGTCCGCTCCAGGTTCACAGGCCGTTAGGTAAGGTTCAAATAGATCTAGGTTTAACGACATGTTGGGTTCCGCCAGCGGACCCCATAGTTCGGTGCTAGCAAAGGTGACCGTATACAAATGACAGGGCTGCTCGCCTAAACCCATCGCATTAGTATCCGGCAACGCCCAGGCATCATGTAACGCTGTAACCACACCACAACAACCTCGTGCGTAGCTCGGTAAGCGCGTATGCCCGGCACTGGCATGACGCAGGGTACGAATGGTCTGCCCAAGTGCAAAGCGCGGGCTTTGCACCACGTCGCTCTGCGGCCCGCTGCGGCGCGTGCTCGCCGGTACGCGCACGGGTACGGCCTTAGGTTGCGCTGCTGATTCGGTATTGCCGCTACGCTCATCAATCTGGGCGATCGAAACCACGCCAGCTTCTGCCAACAAGGTTTCTAGCCCGCCCAACCAGCGGCCGTAGTAGCCGTGGGTTAGGTAGGCGCTGGGCACAATGCGCTCCACCGCATGACGAAACTGATCAGAATTTTGCAGTGCACCCGCCTCAGGCAAGGCCCGCAAGATGGCAAACACCTTGGCCTCCCAAGGTTCAGAGAAACCAGCACGGTTATCCGGCAAGCAATCGTCAATTTGCACCGGGCCGAAGCCTCGTTTTCCACCTAAATCGTGTATCCCATCCATAAGGCCAGATTAGCAGAGTCCGGCTAACAATAGCCAAATCCGAGGTAGTTAGCCCAAGTGTGGGCCTATCCGGGCAACGTCGGAGCAACTGACGAAGACCCAGCTAACCCCGGGTTGCCGATCGCTGGACCTGAGAGAGCCCCTAGGAATGCGGCTTTCAGCCCATTATTCAAAAAAGCTCACGCATTATTCATTTTCAATCTAACCAAAAGACCTCATTTTTGTTACCTAGGGTTGCATCCAGTGTTACTTAAGGTAACATGCAATCTCGAAAACGTTACTGAGAACCCCAACCCGGTTCTAGTTAGTTTTCTGAGGAGTACCTGAGATCCCCTCCCCTCCCTTCTTCAGGTGCTCCTCTCCCTTATTCCCGGCGGGGGACTATCCCTCCCCCGCCGACCCTTCTTCAAACACGAAGTGCCGGAAGTGACCCCGCTGAGACGCGGGGAGCTTACCGAAAGCCCCAAACTCGCAGTGTGCTCAGACCAGTTTTCGGTTTAGGCTGCCATGTAAACCAAGCCACCCAAGCACTCGCACCATGCCCGAAACCCAATATCAAACCTTAAGCCTGGACCGTAAAGGCCCTATTGCCTGGCTAAGCTTTAACCGCCCGCACACCGCAAACGCGCTGAGCCCTCTTTGCTTGCGTGAACTCGAAAGCGCCGCGCTCAGCTTTGCCGATGACGTAGAAACCAAGGTGGTTATTGTTACCGGTGTAGGCAAACACTTTTCCTCCGGCGCTGATTTAAACCCTGATCGAGAAAATGCTGGGGCACCACCCACCAACCTACTCCAGCGCCAACGCCGTAACCGCTTAGGCGAACGTGCGATCAACGCCATGTATGGCATCGACCAAATCACCATCGCCGCTTGGAATGGTGCAGCCATGGGTGGCGGCGCTTGCGTGGCAACCGCTTGCGATCTACGCATTGGTGCTGATGACTGCTTTATGCAATACCCAGAAATAGATATCGGCATGAACCTCATGTGGCAAAGCTTGCCGCTGTTGATACATTTGGTTGGCCCAGCTAGAGCAAAACGTTTAGTGGTCGGCGGTGACCGGATACCAGCAAGTCAGCTTGAACAATGGGGCGTGCTGGATGAACTGGTACCACGTGCGGACTTACACCAGGCAGCGCTAGCTTGCGCGCAACATTACGCAGCTAAGCCACCTATTGCCGCACAAATGATGAAGCGCAGCGTTAACCACATAGTGTCAGCTTTGGATAGGTCCATCATGCACATGGACGCGGATCAAAATCTGTTTACCCAGCAAACGAAAGATCGCGAGCTTGCCATTGATGCCTACCTAAGCAAAAGCCCCGCTGAGTTCACCGGCAACTAGTTAGCCGCCCACAAACCTTAGGTTGGACCAGCAACGCTATCCGGCACCCAGTTACCATGAAAGCCGTATGGCACACGCACGGGCAATGGTACCGAAGCAACCGCACCCCGCGACAAGTCTTGCGCATCTAACACCAGCAAACTGCTAGTCTTTGCAGCCTCATCAAAGACATAGGTGAGTAGATAACCTGCATCTTCAGCGGTAGCACCCTCTTTAGGCACAAAAACCGGTTCGGCGCCCTGCATGCCCGCACCAAATCTATATTCGGTTGCTGTACCGGTTTGCATATCCTGCTTGTAGATGGCGGGAAAACCATAATCCTCGTAAGCCACCGTGTACCCATAGCGATACGGCTTGCCATTTAACGAGGGGTGTATGCGGGGGAACTCCTGCCCGCGCGCATCCACAATTTCTTCGGTCACCTTGCGGTTGTGCGGAATGATGGTCCAGCGATCTAAACGCGGTGCACTATCGCCAAAGGGGCCTTGGATATCGGCTTCAAACATTTTTTCGTAACGCACAATGTCAATCACAACCCGCCCATCCGCATCTTCGTAGGCATTCATCGGATGGTAAGCGTAATTAGGTTTCAAGGGGCTCCAGATGATTTCGCTGGCGGAGCCATCCCGAGGCAACAGGCCCACCCGAGGCTCGTACTCTTTGTCCCAACGAAACGGCAGGCTGGAACCGAGACCTACTGCTAACAGGCTTAAGGTTACTGGCAGGTCGTAGATAATCGCGTAGTTTTTGGTCAGGCTCATATCGTGAATCATGGGCATTCCTGGCAAAGGGATTTCCTGCTCTTGCACCAGCTCACCATCCGAACCGATAACAACGTAACGCACGTGATCACGCAAGTTGGCCCAGTCGTAACACATGGCGTGCAACTCACCGGTATCAGGGTCGAGCTTAGGGTGCGCCGAGAAACCTTCGCCAATAACTGTGTTGTCACCCAACGAGTCCAGCTTGTAGCTTAGATTTTGGGGTAAACCACCGGACTCAACGATGGCCATAGTACGTCCGCCATGACCAATCACGTTAGTATTCGCACCGCTGCCCCCAACGTAACGGTTGCGGTACCACTCAGCGCGACCTTCTCGTAGTCGCAACCCGTGCACCATGCCGGCCCCGGTAAACCAATGGTAATTGCGCGGATCAACATCAGCGCCGGGATTAGGTCCATTCCGCAAGAAACGACCATTAAGTTCTGCCGGAAGCTCGCCAATAACGTTCAGACCAGTCACCGTGGACTCCACATCTAAGGGACTGAAGTTGGCTTGCAGATAGGGATTGGTATCGGATGTTGAGTCGGAGCAGGCCCCAAGCCCTAGAGGTAATAGCGGCAGTGCGAGACCGCTTTTGAGCAAAATTCGACGCGTTGCCATGTCCACTCCCAAACTGGTAGAACTTGAGTATGCACCAATGCGATTACGCTGTCGGCTAGGTTGTTCGCTCGCTCGCCACCAGGTAAAGCTGCCCAGCGCGTGCAACAAGCTGCGGTACTTGGGTAAAGCGACAGGCTTGCCCGCTGAGGTTTGCGCCGGTGCGTGCATCAAATTGATAACCGTGCCAAGGACAGCGCACCGCTCCATCCACCACCTCGGCATCGGCTAGCGGCCCCAACTGGTGCGGACACAACGCAGGAAAGGCGAGCCAAGCCTTGGCATTGTCTACTTCATAACTGGCTTGAGGATCACGACAAACAACGTATTCACGCCCGCGAAAAGCAACCACCTGTCGCTGAGCAAGCTCGGTTGCCACGCCCACCAATAGTTCTGAGTCACGACTTCCTTCAACCCGCTGATCTAGATGTCGTTGACGTGCCACCATCATGGCTTCGTCCTCATCATAGAGTGTGGTGTAGGCCTTGGCGTAAGCACGCCCTACCTTCTCTTTGGCTTCGGCTGGTACACCCGGCACAAAAAAGTCCACGACAATCTCAATCTGGTGCTCGGCTAAAGGTGAAACTAGAGTCCAGATCTCCGCTCCTTCGCTGGGGCCAGAGACATTGCGAGTAATCCACCGTCGACGGCTGCGATCTAAACGCAATTCAAGCTCACTGACTTGTGCCTTGTGATCCACCACCTCAGCGCGCCAGCCCCAAGCACCACTGTCTAGGCAGTTAATGCTACGAAAGCTGGAATCGTGCAGATGCGGCAAGTGTTCCCAGTCCAACGTATTTTCGTACATACGCTCCAAGCTAACCGGCAACACGCGGCGGTAAGATCCCACGTGTAAGGTTCGCGTTTGCGGGTCCGGCGCTATGTAGTCATGGTCTGGCATCTACAAACTCCTCAACAACAAAGACTTAAGCTGCGGGCTTGGCGCTAAGGGTGATGGTAAACCCAAAAGGTTGCTCATCAATCATGGCGTCTTGCGCGGGTTGGTCAGTGCTCTCAGCAAAGGACAACGCTAGCACTTGCCCTTGAATATACTCCGCATGCTCTAGCGCAGCTTGCGCAATGGCGCCGCTAGCCGTGTAGGTCACATCAATACGGTCCGCAACATGCAAACCCATCTCTTTGCGCGCCTGCTGGATACGATTCGCCATCTCGCGAGCGTAGCCACCGCGAATCAATTCATCGGTTAAGTTGCAGTCCAAGTCAGCAGCAATCAACCGGTTCGACACAACGTTGGTGCCTTCACGAGATTGCTGCTCCACTTGAATTTCACTGGTATCAAATACCTCGCCATCGATCTCGATGTTGCCTTGCGCTTGTAACGCCGCAATTTGCTCAGCCGACAACTGTTTAATTTGGCCAGCAAAGTCTTTCATCCGCTTACCTAAACGCTTGCCCAAGACAGGGAAGTTCGGCTTGGCCACCAACGCAATGTAGTCCGCCTCGTTGGTGTCGTAAGCCACGCTCTGCACGTTAAGCTCACTCTTCAAATAGCTTTCCAGCGTTTTGATCTGCTCAAGGGTGTCAGCATCTCCATGGATCACCGTAATTCCAGCCAACGGCGTGCGCAGATTAATCTTCACCTCTTCGCGCTTTTGTCGGCCTAGCAAGATCACCTGCTGCGCGCGATCCACCGCATCTTCTAACGCCGCATCCATTAAGGCTTCGTCCGGCTCCGGGTAGTCACAGATGTGTACAGATATGGGTGAGGGAGTACCGCCGCCAAAGGAGGCCAGCTCACGATACAAGTACTCCGATAAAAAAGGTGCAAAGGGCGCCATCACCATGGACAACTCGGTTAGCGTGTCATACAGGGTGCTGTAGGCCGCAATTTTGTCTGGGGTAATGTCTTCGCCCCAAAAGCGAGTCCGGTTCAAGCGGATATACCAGTTGGTTAAGTCTTCGATAAAAGCAAATAACTCAGGCACCACGTTGTAGAGCCGGTAAGCTTCCATCTCGCGCCCTACATTGGCTTTCAACGTCTGCAAGCGCGATACGATCCAACGATCCAAGACGTTGTTACCGCGATGCCGCCCTTTATCTGGTGACCACTGATCAATCTCGGCATAGGTTTTTAAGAACGAAAACGCATTAAACCAAGGCAAGAGCGCTCGACGCGTCATGTCACGCACGCCAGCGTCGGTAAAGCGCTGCTCTTCTGCTTTTACCAATCCGGAGTTGATCAGATACAAGCGCAATGCGTCAGCACCAAAGCTCTCCATCAACTCATCTGGCGGCGTGTAGTTGCGTAGCCGCTTCGACATTTTTTTGCCGTCTTCCGCTAGCACCATGCCGTTAACAATCACGTTGCGGAACGCAGGCTTATCGTGCAGAGCCGCCGACAGCACGGTGAGCGTGTAGAACCAACCCCGGGTTTGGTCTAGTCCTTCCGCAATAAACTCTGCAGGAAAGCCGGCGTTAAACACCTCTTCGTTCTCAAACGGATAGTGCAGCTGCGCATAAGGCATGGAGCCGGATTCAAACCAGCAGTCCAACACTTCGCTGATGCGACGATAGGTGCCGGGTTCACCGGGTTTGGTGAAGGTCAGCGGATCCACATGCTCTCGGTGCAAATCGGTTAGCTGGGTCCCCGTGAGCTGGGCCAACTCTTCCACGGAGCCAACGCAAACCTGGCTGCCGGTTTCATCGTTGATCCAAATGGGTAACGGCGTACCCCACACACGGTTGCGCGAGATGCTCCAGTCCAGAGCCCCTTCGATCCAGTTACCAAAACGCCCCTCTTTCATGTGGTCGGGTACCCAACGCACCTGCGAGTTCGCCTTCACCAGCTTGTCGCGCATCTCGCTAACACGCACGTACCACGATGGAATGGCGCGGTAAATGAGCGGGGTGTCTGACCGATAGCAGAACGGATAGCTGTGTTGGATGGTTTCTTGGCGGTACAACACACCCGCTTCTTTGAGATAGCGGATGATATTCTTATCCGCCTCTTTCACTTGTTGGCCGGCAAAGTCGGTGACTTCAGCAGTAAACACACCGTTCATATCTACGGGACAAACAAAGGCTTTCAAACCTGCTGCTCGAAACGCCTGGTAATCGTCTTCACCAAAAGCGGGTGCTTGATGCACCAAACCGGAGCCGCTTTCTGTGGTGACGTAGTCACCACTGATCACAACAAAGGCGCCTTCTTCCGCTTGATCCGCAAAGTAAGGGAACATCGGCGCGTAGCGCTTGCCAACCAACGCTTTGCCAGACACCCGCGCTAAAACCTCGTAATCGCCGTAGTTGGCCAGCCGTTCAGCGGCAATGTAGACCGGTTTATCTACCTCGGGGTCGAGCACTTTGACGTACTCAATATCGGGTCCAACACAGACCGCCAGGTTTGAAGGCAAGGTCCAAGGCGTTGTGGTCCAGGCCGTTAAGTAGGCGTCTTCATCTTCCAGCGCAAAGAGTACGGTCACCGCCGGGTCTTGCACATCCATGTAGTTACTATTGGCTTCAAAGTTAGACAGCGGCGTGCCGAGCGCGGTGGACAAAGGCATCACTTTGACCCCCTCATACACCAAGCCTTTTTCCCAGAGCTGCTTCATGACCCACCAAACGGACTCCATGTAGTCCCGGTCCATGGTCTTGTAGTCGTTGTCGAAATCGATCCACCGACCCAAGCGCGTGATGGTGTGTCGCCACTGCTCGACGTAGCGCTGCACGATGCCGCGACACAGGTCGTTATAGCCGGCCACGCCATGCTCTTCCACCGCCTGCGCCGCCGACATGTTGAGCTGCTTGTCGATCTCATGCTCAATGGGCAAACCGTGGCAGTCCCAACCAAAGCGCCGCATGACGTAGCGCCCTTTCATGGTCCAGTAGCGCGGCACGATGTCTTTGATGGTGCTAGCGACCAGGTGCCCGTGATGCGGTAGGCCGGTGGCAAAAGGCGGGCCGTCGTAGAAAATGTAGGGCTTCTTGGTCCGCGTGTTCTCAAGCGTTTGCTGGAAGACCTGCTGGTCCTCCCAAAACTGCAGAATTTCGTGCTCCATCGAGACAAAAGAGAATGCAGAGGATTCGTTGCTAGGTGCCGCTTCGGCCATGAGTACGCTTGCATATAAGAACGGACGCGCATTGTACGTGAGCCCATAGCTAGGCCCAAGTGCCGATGGGACGGATAGTATGGATGCCCTGGACGGACTTAAATGACCATCACCTTGCGCTCTCAACCTGATCGGGTCAGATTAGACCGCTGCCCACAGGATCTGCCTATGCTTGCCCCAATTGTTGTCCTAGGCCTACTCGCTTGCGTCGCCCTCTACGCATTGCTGTCGCGCAAGATAGAAAGCTCATTTGTGACCCTGCCGATGATCTTTACCGGGGTGGGGCTGGCGCTTGCCACTAGCGGCCAGATGCTGCTGCCACACGGCCTTGGACCAACCCACGAAGAGCTAGAGGTCATTCATCTGATGGCCGAGCTAACCCTGATCCTGCTGCTGTTTTCTGATGCCGCTAGCATCGACCTCAAAGCCCTGGCCGGGAGCTTCAACATCCCCCTGCGGATGCTGCTGATCGGCATGCCACTGACCATCTTGCTCGGCACCGGTGTTGCGCATTGGGTCTCGCCGGAGGCTTCCTGGAGCATCGCTTTTTTGGTCGCCGCGATGCTGACGCCAACGGACGCAGCGCTAGGTCAAGCCGTAGTGACCAGTGAGGATGTACCGCTGTCTATTCGTCAGAGTATCAATGTGGAAAGCGGCTTAAACGATGGCCTCGCACTGCCCGTAGTCTTGGTGGCCGCCATCCTAGCAGTAGAGGCTTCCGGGCAAGCAACGGATGGACTGCCAGACAACATTGCGCTGTATACGCTGCTGCAACTTACGCTTGGGCCCATTGTTGGTATCACCATCGGCTGGCTAGCGGCCAAGCTGCTGGATCTCGCCGTTGTCCATAACACCGCAGCCACGGTATTTCAGGGTATCTATTTTTTGTGCGTGGCTTTTGTGCTTTACCTGGCGGCAGAGCAACTGGGCGGCAACGGTTTTATTGCCGCCTTTGTTGGCGGCCTGACCTTTGGCAATCGCTTGCAAGCGCCCGGCGGTTTCATCAAAGAATTTATGGAGGGTGAAGGTCAGCTGCTCACCACCGCCACCTTCTTGATCTTTGGGGCAATCTTAGCGCCAGTAGGACTTGAGCATGCAAGCTGGAAGACACTAGTGCTGGCCATCGCGTTTTTAACCCTGGTACGCATGCTACCGATATGGCTGTCGCTACTAGGCTCTGGTTTGTCGCTTTACGAGAAGTTATTTTTAGGCTGGTTTGGTCCGCGAGGCCTGGCGTCAATCTTGTTTGCACTGCTTATTCTTGAGCGTTTTGAGGTGCCGGGTGGCGAGGAGATAAAGGCTTGCGTGGTCCTTACGGTGCTGCTGAGCATCGTGCTGCACGGGATAACGGCCACATCGATGGCCAAGCGGTTTGCGGCAAGAGCGCGTTAGCGGCGCTGCATTGCCACCAAGGCGCGAGAGAAGTTGGGGGTTAGCGGCCGGCCCATGGCGTAAGACTCCAAGACAAACTCTCGAATGACCCGCAAGGATGCTTCACCGGCATCTACGTTGCGCATCAACTCTTTGAGCATGCCGGCTTCAATCTCCGTTTCAAACTGCGACGGATACGGCCCTACATCCACACCTTCACGGGTATGGAAGTACCATTCTCCATCGCTCAGAAAAACACGCTCGGACCGAAACCAGGTTCTGTGCTCTTCTTGCTGTCGCGCTGCTCGCATGGGTTGTTCGTCTCAATCGCTTGACCTTTAGTCTCGACCAGCACCCAAAATCAGTCTGTAGGCAGGATGTAAAGAAGTGTGTTTATTCCCCAATAACCCACCGCATCGTTCACCAGGGGTTAGTGGCCGCTACACCCGCCCGCCTTAGGCTGCCTTGCTGAGGGCTAACACACCCTGAGCCCGCGCTTCTAGCTTGTCCAACGAGGACCCAAACACCCCAACCAACAGTTGATCAATGCCCAGCGCCCGGTAGCCGGCCATGGTCTGGGCATTCACCGGCTGTCCTGCGGCGCCCAGCACTATCTGCAGTTCGTCTCGGCTGCGCCCCTGCTCAGCCAACAGCACATCCAGTCGTGCCAGGCGCTCTTTGGCCTGCTCCGGGCTCAAGTTGTAGCCGTACCAGCCATCCCCTCGTGTGGCTACCCGACGCAACGCAGGTTCCGACTCGCCGCCAAAGAAGACTGGGGGCCCAGCAAAACGCTCGCCTTGCTGCACCGGCTTGGGATTGAAATGACAGCTCGGCAGGGTGACCGTTGGCCCGTCAAACTGGCTCAAACCGGGTGTCCACAGCGCACGCATGACATCAATGTACTCAGCCGTGGCCCCAGCGCGAGTGGCAAAGTCCATTTGCAGCGCTTCAAACTCTTCTTTGAGCCAGCCGATGCCGACCCCAAAGTCCACGCGTCCGCCGGACAGATAATCTAAGTCGGCCACCATTTTGGCCGTATACACGGGCTGTCGCTGAGGGACCAAACAAATCCCCGTACCTAGCCGAATTTTTTTGGTATGTGCGGCGATAAAGGTGAGTGCAGAAAAGGGATCCAGCACCCCGTCCGGTTCACCCGGAATCTTGCCGGTATCTGAGTAAGGGTAAGTCGACCCATAGTCTGGGAAGAACAGCACGTGCTCGGGTACCCACAGCGAATGGAAACCCATCTGCTCCATCAACTGCGCGCTGGACACCATAAAATCTGGGCTGGTGTGATGACTAAACCCCATAGTAACGCCAATCTTCATTTCGCTTGCTCCTCGCTATTACCTTGCCCTCAGGTTACCGGTAGCATGTCCCAGCACGCAATCCAGCATCGACCAGGCAAAGGGACTAGGTACAACAGGCATGAATAGCTCCCACTTGGTCCCAAAATCCGCGTTCCCCTGGTATCTCACCGCCTCCTCGCTGTGGATGGCCGGTATGTCCTTACAAGGGTTTTTGTTCACTTGGCTGTTGGTTGGCGTGCTGGAGCTACCGGCGGACAAAACCAGCTTCGCCCGCATCTTGGCCGAGTTCCCACCGCTGGCCGTGTTGCTGTTGGGCGGCATGTTGGGCGACCGTCGAGATACACGCAGCTATCTGATTGCCATGCACCTATTGATGGCGCTGCCGCCATTGCTAATTGCCCTGGTGTTTAAGCTAGGCACGCTGACCTACTGGTGGGTGGTGTTGTTTGGGATATTGATGGCCAGCATCCAGTCGTTATCTGACCCAGCGCGCCAGGCGGCGTTGTCGCGGGTGACAAGGATCGATGTGCAACGGTCGGTGACACTAATGACCATTGTGACCACCCTGGTGGGGTTAGCCGGTTTTGCCCTGGGGGCACAACTGGAAAATTGGGGATTAGCATTGGTGCTGCTGGTGCAGGCAGCGCTATTTTTTGTTGGCTCTTTTGCCATCGCACGCCTACCGGCATTGCCCGCCCCGAACACTCGACCAGTAAAATTCTCTGAGGGCCTGGCGGCATTGAAACAAATGCCATTGGTCCGCAACGTTATCGGCCTGAACTTTTTATCTAGCCTGTTTAACGCCGGTGCCTACATCATCGCGATCCCTTACATCGTCAAAGAGGTGTACCAGGGTGATGCAGGCTTTTTTGCCATGGTCATGACGGTGTTTACCGTGGGTAGCGTTGGCTCGAACATCGTGTTGTTGCTGGTGATGCCGCTGCGCAATCCAGGCCGGCTGTTCTTGCTTATGCAGCTCACGCGAGTGGCCATATTGATACTGGTTTGGATGCAGCCCAGCTTGTGGTTGTTCTACTTTGCCATGTTCGCCTGGGGCCTCAACATGGGGGTGACAACCACTATGGTGCGATCCATTGTGCAAGAACTGGCACCGGTGGAAACGCGCTCGCAAATTCTCTCGATCTTGCTGCTCAGCTTTATGGTGTCGTCACCCATCAGCAGCCTGCTGTTGGGCTATGTAATTCTCGGGTTTGATCCGTTAGCCGCCATGGTGCCTGGGATGTTTATGTCGTTGATCATCTTTGGGATTGGCATTTGGCGAAGCGGTTTATGGCAGTACGACGCCCAGGCATTGGACGCCACAACAAAACCCAACCCATAAGCAATCTAGAGCGCGCGCTTGATGTAATCCGCTACCAACCCTGGCGCTTGCATAGGGATGAAGTGGGTTAGCTCTGCTAGCAAAACATCTTGCGCCTGAGGAAACCGGGACGCCAAATCTGGCACCGTCGGCGACTTCGAAAAATCGAGTTCTACCGACCCAGGGTCTCGAGGCGGCGCGCGCAATACGGTGACCGGCATATCAATGTTTGGGATCAGCTGGTGCACATCGGTTTTGCTGCTACCTAGGTACACACTGGCTTCAACCAATGCCGGGCAAGCCAAACGCACACCCACACCATCATCTGCAGCCAGCACCCCATAACGACAGTAATCGGCAAACACCTGCGGATCCCAAAGGCCAAAGGTGCCTTTGCCGGTTAGTGATGCCTGCATGTCTTGCCAGCTATCCCAACGCTCTCGACGGCGCGCCACCGGATGCTCTTGCGCCGTTGCAAACCCCTGGTCGCTGTTGGTGACGTAAACCTCGGGCTCGAAGATCACCGGGTCTAGCAGCAGCAACTCGCGAAAACACTCAGGACGCTCACCGGCAAGCTGGGTAATGCAATGCCCGCCCATAGAATGGCCAACGCCAACCGCACCTTCAACCTCCAACGCGGTGGCAAAGGCTTGCAGGTCCCGACCAAAGGACGCCCAGTTGTAGGGTGGCACCTCATCGCTACGGCCGTGCCCGCGCATATCGGGTGCCAGCACATGCACATTGTCTGGTAGTTGGGCCACCACTTGGTTCCAGCAACGCGCATGGAACCCGGTTGCGTGCACCAAAAGCACCGTTGGGTCGTTGGGATTGCCCCATTCAAAGTAGGTCAAGGTTAGTTCGTCGGTGGTGAGTTTTGCTTCACGTGGCTGTGCGGTGGGTTTGCTCATAAAATCGTTGCTAGCGTCCGAAAGATAAAAATTGCGGCCTAGAGCATCCATGCAAAACCCGCGCAATTGCAAGCCGGATTAGCCTCTCTTTCACCAATCTCTGCTAAACTTCGCCGCATGACAAAGCCTAAGCCACTGGTCAGCGGTGAGTTTTCACCAGCAGACTCACCCATCGTTTCATCCGAGCAAGAACTCCTGATTTGCGTTGATGCGCAAGACCAATCTGTGGGTAGCGCCACCAAAAGCGAATGTCACGACGGCGCGGGCACGCTTCACAGAGCCTTCTCAATCTTTATCTTCAACTCTCAAGGCCAGCTGCTGTTACAGCAACGCGCTGAGGGTAAGCGCCTGTGGCCCGCTTTTTGGTCCAATAGCTGCTGCTCGCACCCACGCTGGGGCGAAGACCTAGATGCCGCCGCAAATCGCCGCCTAACCCAAGAGCTAGGGCTGAGTGCGCCGTTGCAATACCTCTACAAATTTGAGTACGCCGCGCACTACAAAAACCTAGGTAGCGAGCACGAACTTTGCTCTGTGTTTGTTGGGTCAAGCGATGCACAACCCAAAGTAAACGCCAACGAAATTTCTGCTTGGCGCTGGATCGACCCAGCAGAGCTAACCCAGGCACTCAAAAACGAGCCACAACACTACACCCCTTGGCTCCAACTAGAATGGCAACGTTTGCAGCAAGATTTTTCTCAGCACTTGCCTGCTACAGCCACTTAGCGATTTTTTTAGAGAGCAGCATATGAGCTCAACCAGCCAAACCACCAGCGCCCCGCCTACCGTTGGTATCAGCGCCTTCGCTAACTACCTTCCTGCCTACCGCGTGTCATTGGACAGCTGGTGCGATTGGACCGGGGAGCAATGGGACAAAATTCGCCACGTCGTTGGCAGCAGCTTCCGTATGGTGGCCGCCAACGAAAACGCTAACACCATGGCGGCAACCGCCGTGCTGCGTCTGATACGCCAAAACAACATCGACCCAACCCGCATCCGCTTTTTAGGGCTAGGTACCGAATCTAGTACCGACAACGCAGCCGGCGCCGTTGTTGTAAAAGGAATGGTGAACGATGGCTTAGCCAAGCACGGCTTGCCGCCACTGCACCGCGCTTGTGAAGTGCCTGAGTTTAAACACGCTTGTTTGGGTGGCATTTACGCCATGAAAGCAGCCGCTCGCTTTCTCGCTTTCGATGGGCAAAACCACCAAGCCATTGTGGTGAGCTCTGACGTTGCCGAGTACCAACGCGGTAGCTCCGGCGAGCCCACACAAGGCGCTGGCGCAGTTGCCATGCTGCTGGAAGCCAACCCAAAGATGCTGAGCCTGCAATTGCAGCTAGCGGGTAGCTCCAGCGACTATCGCGGCGTGGATTTTCGCAAACCGATCAGTCGCTTTGCAGCACAACAAGCCAACGCCTTCGGGCAGCTTAATGACTTCCCCGTATTCAACGGCAAATACTCAACCAGTTGTTATATCGACGAAGTGTTAGCCGCGATGCGCGAGCTATTTTTAAAAGTAGAAGAGCAACCTAGCAAATTTTTGCGACGTATGGCAGGCGTGTTTTTACACCGCCCCTATCAACGAATGGCAGAAACCGGGTTGATCATGAGTTACCTATTAGCACTAGCCATGGGCGGCGCTGATGACCAGCAAGAGCTAGCCACCTACGCTGCGCAAGCGGGCGTCGACCCAGCGCCGTTAACCCAAGAGCTCACAACAGGCCCATTGATAGCACCGGACCAAGACCCTTACCCTCTGGCTAGCCAAGCCGCTCGCAGCTTCCGTAGTAGCAATCAGTTTGCTGAGTTGCAGACTTCACTTGGGGTTGCCGCCATGCAAGAGGTGGGCAACCTGTACACGGCATCCCTACCCGCGTGGCTGGCGGCCGGGCTTGAGCAAGCGGCGCAAGACGGCCTGAACCTTGCCGGTCAACAAATATTGACCATCGGCTACGGTAGCGGCGATGCCGCAGAAGCCATACCCTTAGAGTTTGTACCGGGTTGGGAAGCAGCGGCGCAACGCATTGGCTTTGCAGCTAGCTTAACCGCCAGCGTTGAGCTTACTGAAGCGGAGTACATAAACCTCCACACCGGTGCTGACAACGCTAAAACCTTACCCGCCAGCGGCATTGCGTCGGATGCGTTCTACATAGAACGCATCGGCGGCAACAATCCCGATGCAAAGACCAATATCGACGATCAAGGGGTCGAGTACTACGCCCTCAACAGCTAAACCCGGCAAACTGTTGTAGAGTTTATTGCTGTCGCTGAGGTGCCTGATTCGGTTGGCTCGGCATAAAACGGTCAAACCACTGATCAGCATTGTCGCTGTGCGCACGTCGCATCCCCGTCTTAATCGCTACCGCTGCCCCGGCCGGGAAACCGCCAAGTTGGGCGGCTAACGCCTGAGCCTCGCTTTGTACTTGTGCATCGTCCACACAAGCATAAGCAATGCCTAAGCTCTTGAGCTCCTCGCCGTTAAACCGACGACCGGTTAGAGTCATTTGCGCTGACACTACCTCTGGGTAGCGCAACGCTAGCCAAGCTAGGTTGTAGGGTGCCGCCATGCCTTGCTGCACCTCCCCTACCTGCACAAAAGAGGTTTCCCCCATCACCACCAAGTCACAGGCAAAGGCTAAGGCTGCACCACCGTTTATGGCGTAACGCTCCAAAGCGCAGACAATGGGTTTTTCGCAGTTATAAAGTGCGCTATGAGCACGGCGCCAGATCTGTTGAAAATCCGCTAACCAGGCAGGTGCTGGGTCCGCATTAAACTCTTTGATATCCAACCCGCTGCAAAAAGCGCCACCAGCCCCACTAAGCAACACCGCGCGCACAGCCTGATCTTGCTGGCAGTCTTCTAGCGCTTGGGCCAGATCTTGACCAAGCTCGCCGGTGATGGCGTTCTTACGTTCCGGTCGATTTAGGGTAACGGCTGCCCAGCCGTCTTGCTTTGATAAGGTTACTGTGGTCATAGCGTTGCTCTGAAGTTTTGCTTACCGCAACAATAACAACAATCCGATCACGATAAAGCCAAGGCCCACCAACTCGCGTCGAGAAATAGATTCACCCAAGAGCAGCGTGCTGGTGAACAGAGTGAACAACATCTCCACCTGCCCTAGCGCTCGCACCTTGCCAGCGGTTTCTATCGTCATCGCTGCTGACCATCCTAAAGAGGCCAACCCACCGATACAGCCAACACATAAACCCAAAGGCCAAGCGTCCAGCACTTTGCGCAGCTGGCCGGGCTCACGCAGCCAAATATAGGCACCATGAAGCAGGGTTTGCAGCGTCAGTGCCGCTACAACGGTCAACAAGGCGCGCTCCAACACAGAACCCGACGGCAAGCTGGTGGCTGCGCCACGAAAGCTGACCGCAGCGATCGCAAAGCCGGTTCCAGAGGCTAGACCCGCCCAGAAGCTCACGCCAAAGGACGCTGCGCCAATCCAAGATTTGCTTGAAACCTCCGTATTACCGGAGCTAGGCCAGGTTAGCAGCAAGCAAACGCCCACAAAGCTCAGGGCAATACCCAGCCCTAAGGCCAAGCTAATTGAATCACCTAGCACCAACAAGCCAAAAACCGCGGCTTGGGCCGCTTCGCTTTTTGACAAAGCGGTGCCCACCGCAAAGTTGCCCCGAGTCACCGCTAGCACCAAGCAAAAAGTCCCCACAATTTGTGCCACCGCCCCAACGCTGGCGTAGCCCACAAAGACCCACAGGGCGTCACCTTGAGGAAGGCTTGGCTTAACTAGCCACAGCAGGCAATACGCCAAGGGGATGGCATAGAGAAAGCGCACATAAGCTGCCCCCTGCACCGACAACTCACGAGTGAGACGACGTTGCAGCAAGGAACGTAAGTTTTGCGCAAAGGCGGCAGCCAGGGTAATCCAAACCCAAGGTTCAAGTAGTGTTTGCAACATAACTAGGGTTAGCCGCGCTACAACGGCCGGCCTCTAAACAGCATTCGCCCTGTTGCGTTCTAGCTGTTCTAAGTTGGCCGCATGGGTTTCTTCATCTAGTTCATAAATGGAGATCATGCCGATCATGCCGAGCCACAGCGTCAATATCGTAGGTACGTAGTAAGCGCCCAAGCGCCATACAGTGTCATCACTGACTTGC